>CAIJYD010000135.1 GCA_903824785.1 uncultured Bacteroidota bacterium | reverse complement strand
TGCATTGAATAAAGGAAGGTACCTTCCTTTATTCAATGCAGCTAACAACAGACAACAAGAATCTTTTTATCTTTATCGAGTGATATATTATTTAACTGAAATGGTGGTATATAATTGAATTGAAATTTACAAAAATCCATATACCCTGGTGGGTTTGTTTCGTTGAAATTTATTACGTTTTATAAAAAACACCAATTAATATGAATAATAGCCCAACTCTTGGAATCTTTTTTTATTAGGAACAAACCTGCAGCAGAAGATAAACATGTAGCCATAAAATTTCTATTTAATCCTGTTTTCTGATTATCAGACTCTTTGAAATGATGAAACTGGGACTTAAATAGAAATTAAAGACCTGGTTTATTCCCTGAATAAATAATAAATCATTTTAATTTGGAGTTAAATAGTTATATTTGCACAATACAATCAAATACAATCAAAAACAATCAATTTCAATCATATGCCTATTCCTTTATGAAAACAATTTTAGTCTTTGGGGGTAGTGGATTTGTTGGCAGTAATATTTCCCACTTAGCAAATAAATTAGGACATAGGATTTTTATTTCAGATAAAATCCAAAAGGAGAAATTGAAAAACTTTGAGTTTATTCAATGTGAAATTACCAATATTTCAAGTATTAAAGCATGTATTCAGAAAGCAAAACCTGATCTGGTGATTAATACTGCTGCAATTGCTGATATCGATTTTGCAGAAAGAGAAAATGAAATTACTCATAAAGTAAATACTCAAGGCGCTTTAACAATTGCTGAGTTATGCGCTGCATATAATATGCGCCATGTTTTTATCTCGAGTGACGCAGTTTATTCAGGAGAAAAAATGGAATATTTTGAAACGGACGAGACGTCTCCAATTAATTATTATGGTTTTACAAAATCTATGGCTGAAAAAAAAATAGGTGAAGTAAATCCCAAAAGTGTTATTGTAAGAATATCGCTTGTCCTTGGATTTCCGCTAGATGGTGGCAATTCTTTCCTTGCTGATATTAACAAAAAACTTATTTGTGGTAGTGATATCGAGTCTCCAACCGATATTATCAGAACCCCTATCGATGTTAAAACATTAAGTGCAGCAGTTTTAGAACTCGGCCTCTCCGATTTCTATGGAATAATCCATCTCGGAAGTTTTGATAAAATAAGCAGGTATGAATTAACAAAATTACTCGCTCACGAACTTGGATTTGATAAACAAAGGATTAAGCCATTCGACTCGATCTCGACAGAAAACCCTAAAGCAAAACGGCATAAGAATGGAAGTTTAAATGTAACGAAGGCTATCGAGCTGTTACAAACAAAAATGTTATCAATCGAAGTAACAATTAAAAATGCAGTAGAAAGAATTGAATTATAGTTTTTCACTTAGTAATTAATGAAAATGGAAAAAGTAAATATTGTTCATGATCTTGAAGTGGCTTATGGCACTGTTTATGGATTTGAAGAAGCGGCTGCACTGATGGAAGTTTTACAGAACAAAGCACCTTCTTGTGGGAAAAAAGTTAAGGAGTTTGAAGATGCATTTTCCTCCTATTGTGGAACCAAATATGGAATTGCCGTAACATCAGCAACTACAGGATTAACATTGGCAGGAATTGCATTAGGAATAAAACCAGGCGATGAAGTAATTACAACCCCAATTAGTTGGATATCAACTGCTTCAGCATTTTCAGTGTTGGGTGCAAAAATTGTCTTTTGCGATGTTGAACCTCAGACTTTAAACATGGATCCCGATAAATTAGAAAGGCTTATAACCACAAAAACAAAAGCAATTGTACCTGTTCATTTATATGGACGATGTTGTAACATGGATAAATTAATTGAATTATCACAAAAATATAGTATCCCAATCATAGAAGATTGTGCACACAATCCTGGCGGCGAATATAAAGGTCGCAAATCAGGTAGTATGGGAGATATTGGCGTATTTAGCTTTCATCAGCAAAAAAACATGTCAACCTTAGGTGAAGGGGGGTTAGTAACAACAAACCGGAAGGAGTTCTTTGAGAAAATTATTAACTACAGATCACTTTGTTGCAGAATATACGGACCAAATTCAAAATACCTGTCAATTGATGAAGAAAAGTATCCAATGGAAAAAGAATATTGGAAACTTACTTTCGACGATTTTGGATATAACTTCCGGATGACTGATGCCCAGGCAGCCGTTGGAATAGTACAACTAAAGAAACTTGATAATAATAACAAAAGAAGAAAAGAACTTGCAGATTACTTAATAAGTAAACTAAAAAATGTAAAAGACATCATTCTTCCTGAGGATGAAAAGGATGGTATAAATACCTGGCATTTATTCATGATACAGCTTGCCCCAAATATCAATATATCAAAACGCGATTTTATGTGGGAAATATATACAAAAAAAGGTATTAAAGCATGGTCTCATTACATTCCTATTCATATGTCCACTCCTTATGTAAATGATGGTCACAAAATTGGAGAATGTCCTGTTGCTGAAGAGGCTTTTAACAGGTACATAACTTTCCCCTTGCATCCCACTCTTACTTTTGAAGCATTGGACTATTTGGCAAATTCAATTATTGAAATACTAAAAAGCCAGGATTAAAAAAGTTTGTAAACCAATGTCTATTATAAAAGATTATTAGTGTGGCAAGTGGAAATTTATTTTTTTGACAGGTCAATCTCAATCCATTGAATTAAATATTAGATAATTATTAAAATATTTATTATGACTATTACTGAAAGTAAAGAAATGCTGGTGAATAATAATGTTAAGCTGCTATTTTCTGAGCTATACGGAAACAATAATTTAAGAATTGAGAACCAGGGAACAAGATATACTAATCTCTTAGACAGGTTTGTGGCTACATTTCCATTTGATACCGATTTTAAAATTTATAGTGTGCCAGGCCGAACTGAAGTTGGAGGTAATCATACCGACCACAATGCCGGCAGGGTATTGGCCGCTGCAATAGATTTGGATATTTTAGCTGTTGTTTCTCCATCTGATGACGATATTATAACCATCCATTCTGACGGATTTGCAAATATCATAATAAATACAAATGAAACAAATCCTATACCTGAAGAAAAATTTACATCTGCAGCATTAGTAAGGGGAGTTTCTTCTCGCCTCAAGCAACTTGGATTTAAAACTGGAGGTTTTAAAGCATTAATTGATGGGAAAGTTCCAAATGGGAGTGGCTTAAGTTCATCAGCAGCTTTCGAAGTGCTCATTGCAACCATCCTTAATAGCCTTTATAACCAAAACTGGATTGATGGTATAACAATTGCAAAAATAGCCCAATATGCAGAAAACGATTTTTTTGGAAAGCCTTGTGGCTTAATGGATCAAACTGCATGCTCCCTTGGGGGATTAGTCTTTATAGATTTTAAAGATTTTAACAATCCGATAATTGAAAAAATGGATTATAATTTTTCCGAACAAGGATATTCAATTATTATAGTAGATACAGGGAGCAACCATGCCGATATGAACGACGACTATACAGCTCTTGAAGAAGAAATGAAAACTGTTGCAAAGTCTCTGGGAGGAAATGTTCTAAGAGAAATTTCAAAACAGAAAGTAATTGAAAACATATCACTCTTAAGAGAAAAAATAAACGACAGAGCGATATTACGGGCATTTCATTTCTTTGATGATGACAACCGCGTAACGGAACAGGTTAATGCATTGAAAAAAAATGACTTAACTAAGTTTTTTTCATTAATTAACGAATCTGGACTCAGTTCGTGGATGCTTTGTCAAAACTGCTATTCATCAAAATGTATTGAAAAACAAGGAATTAGCATTGCTCTCACTTTGACCAAAGAAATATTGAAAGACAAAGGAGCCTGGAGAGTTCATGGAGGAGGATTTGCAGGTACAATACAATCTTTTGTTCCAAATCATTTGGCCGTTGAATATAAAAGCAAAATGAAAAGTTTATTTGGTGCTGGGGCCTGTCATGAGATTTTTATTCGTTCACATGGGGCACTCGAGGTAAAATTTTAAAACTAAAGTTTTTTTATCAGCGGTTAATTTTTAAATAATTTGATTTTCAATTCTTCGTTTATATTTGCAAACTTAGATACTTATTTTTTTCTGAGGCTCCATTTTTATTTTCAATAACATTAATAAAATGATTAAGAAAACCAGGGAATCAAAAATATTGGAATTACTCAATCTTCAAGGTTCAATCGAAGTTAAAGATCTTGTTGCTAATTTTAAAATATCGGAGAATACTGCCAGAAGAGACTTGAAAAGTATTGAGGAGCAGGGCTTGTTAGTTCGAACTCATGGTGGAGCAATGGTTGTTAAGCAGCAATATGGTTTTATGAATTTTGACTCCCGATTGGGTAAAGATAAAGTTGTAAAAGAAAAACTTTCAAAAGTTGCAGCAAGCTATATTAATGAGAATGATGTTGTTTTTATTGACGGGGGTACGACTTTGTACTATCTATATAAATATCTTAGAAATAAGAACAATATAATTGTAATTACTCACTCTTTGCCCCTTATTTATCAGTTGTCGAATAGTCAAGGAATTAAACTCATATTGATAGGAGGTGAAGTTGATTTTGGTAGAAAATTAACTTCCGGTTCAATTGCTGAAAAAAATGTTAACGAATACCATGCGAACAAAGCATTTATAGGAGCCGATGGCGTGTCATTAAAAAAAGGTATTAGTTCCTTTGAAAGTAAAGAAGCTGATATAACTCGTAATATGATTCTAAATTGCGATAAAATATTTTTAGTATGCACATCCGATAAAATAGAAAAGGAGGCCTTTATAAGAGTAGACCCTTTCGAAAAGATTCATTGTATAATTACCGATTCAAATTTAGACGAAGAAATAGCTAAAGCTTATAAAGAAAAAATTGATATTCAATTGGTTTCATAAAACTACCACTTCTTAACACACCTGAAATACTACACATCATTTTTATCTTAAACTTCTTTTTGCCTAATAAAAAAATGCTGATTTCTCAGTTTCTTAAATATTTGTTTTTAAAAGGCATCATCTTGAATTGCAGGTAATCCCTTTCTGCCAAGTTTTAATGAATCGATCCACCGTCTGGGTTACTTATTAAAATACATATAACCCGTCAGGGTTTGTTCAGGCTGAATTAATTATTTTCCATTACCCTGGGCGCAGGGCAAATATTTTCTGAAGAGCTTTAATTTAAACTCTCCTTCAGTTACACGTACGCTCTCTCCGGCAGGTGATTTTAAAATACCTCCGAAAGTGCCGGTAACTATATCATCTGATATGTCAGTAATAAAAACACTGTTCCCATAGAAGTTGTCCAGAGAATAGTGCCCGGGAGAAGTACTATTCCAATCCTGGGATTTATAATACTGTATCTCAGAAAACTTTCCATACTCCGAAGTCACAGGAAGTGATGCTGGCAATGTATCCAAAGAATAACCCATGATATAGATGGCAAGAACAAAATCCGAATTGCGCCTTCTAAGATTAATCTGTTTCAGAGCATTATTGCAGCTGCCATAAAAGTAAATATTCGAAAAACTATCAACAGGCTGAACGTTTTCAATATTATCTGTAAACGTTTTGTAATAGTCTCCGAAATAGCCCCTGATGCAACCAAGGGGT
The DNA here is from genome assembly GCA_903824785.1 of uncultured Bacteroidota bacterium. GTDB lineage: Bacteria > Bacteroidota > Bacteroidia > Bacteroidales > VadinHA17 > LD21. The sequence goes on along the minus strand of CAIJYD010000135.1, from coordinate 63,009 downwards.
ACAGGTGTATCAGGTTTTTCATCTTTCTGATGTACCGGAAGAGGAGGAGATACTATTTCAACGGTTACTATGTCACAGCCATTAAAAATCATTAATATTATTAGAAGAATCAATCTCAGGATAAACAATAATAGCGATCTCATTATGCAATGACTTTGATTTAATTTTTAAGTATTTCTTTTTCAGACTATAAGACATTTACTCAAATGATCATTTTGTGAATGCAATGTACTTGAAAATTTCCATTAATTTATGTTATTCATACTGATCAGAGAAAAATCCGGCCTCTGTTTTATAACATATTTTTAAAGAAAATTAAGATTTTTTTAATTTTATGTTGCTAAGTTTCATAATTTTAATATATTTGCACCGTAATTTGAAAATCGAAAAAGAATTTTAAATTTTTCAGAAGTTGTTAAATAAACAAAGTATTAAAAAGATTAGAAAAATGAAGAACAAAGTTTTAATGGGATTAGCTGCTATAGTAATGGTCGCTGTCCTTTCTAGTTGTGGCAAAAAACCACAGGTTGAAATTGATGCAACTAATGCAGCTATCGAAGCTGCCAAAACTGCTGAAGCTGCAGTTTATGTACCTGCTGAATTTGCAGCTGTACAGGATTCAATGACTGCTATTATGGCTGACGTTGCTGCTCAGGAATCAAAATTATTTAAGAAATTTGGCCCTGCTAAACTTAAGCTTGATGCTACATTAGCTCTTGCTAATCAGGTTGCTGCCAATGCTGCTGTTAAAAAAGAAGAAGTTAAGAAAGAAGTTGAGACTTTACTTACAGAGATCAAAGCTGTTATTGAAGAGAACACAACTCTTATGAAAAAAGCTCCAAGAGGAAAAGAAGGAGCAGCTGTTCTTGAGCAGATTAAAACCGAAATGGTTACAATCGAAGCTTCTGTTGTTGAAGCTCAGGGTTTGTATGATAAAGGTACCTACATGGATGCTGACAATAAAGTTAAAGCTGCAAAAGAAAGAGCAGTTGGTATTAATACCGAACTTAAAGAAGCAATCGCAAAAGTAAAAGGCAGGAAATAATTCTTAATTATTTTCTTAATATTATAAAATCCCCGGGAAGTTCCCGGGGTTTTTTTTAATGTTGCGACAGAATACAATGAAAAAATTTTGGAAAAATGTTCTTGTTTTTAGTGTACTGGCAGTTACTGTTCCATTAATTGTCTTACTATTAATTCGTCTTACACCAAAGCCTCCTGTTGGTGAGATGGAACATGCCCGTCAAACTCTTTCAAAGGCAGTAACAAGTAAAGCAGATACCTATTCTAAAAAGCTTTTTAACCAGGCAAAAGTAAATTACGATTCTGCAATGGTTAACTGGCAGAGGGAGAATAAAAAATTTATCTATCTCAGAGATTATGAGAAGGTTATCATGTTTGCTGAACTCTCGGCAAAAAAAGCCGGACAAGCAACTGAAAATTCAATAAGCAGTACATCAAATCTGAAAATAAAACTGAAACAGGAAATAGGATTACTTAATAATCTTGTTTCAGAAATTGATGCATTATTCACGACCTATCCTTTAAGTGCCGAGATCAGAAACCGGATCTCCAAGGGAAAAATGATCCTGGAAGAGGCTCAGATAGCATATGAAAAAGGTCAGTATATTCAGGCAAACAGAAAAACCACCGATTCTGAATACCTGCTTACATCTTCATACGAAAATGCATCAGCAAATCTTAAGAACTATTTTAAGTCATATACCGTCTGGAAGAAATGGGCCGATAAAACAATAAATGAATCGAAAAAAAATAGCGATTATTCAATAATTATTGATAAATTTTCACGGAAATTTTTTATCTATCAGGCAGGTTCAAAAAAATATGAATTCGAAGCTGAACTGGGAAAAAACTGGGTTGGAGATAAGAGAGTAAAAGGCGATCTGGCTACTCCGGAAGGAATGTATAAGATAACAAAAAAAATCGACCGGAATCGTACAAAATACTATAAGGCTCTCTTATTAGACTATCCGAACGAGGAGGATAAGGAGAAATTCAGATCAGAAATTGCTCTTGGTTCTCTCCCGCGTACAGCAAAAATAGGCGGCCTTATTGAGATCCATGGTGACGGTGGAAAAGGGGTTGACTGGACGGAAGGTTGCGTGGCCCTTACTGACAAGGAGATGGATGTGGTTTTCCGGATCGCAAAAGTGGGTACTCCGGTTACAATTGTAGGATCAATGGTTGATCTGGAAAATGTGATGAGCCGTTAATTATCTGAGATGGAAAATGAAAATGATAAAAATGAAGGCATGCTGCGAGAGGATGAAAATACTGGTGTTGACCGGACTTTGAATGATAACACCGATATCAGTTCTTCAAAAAGTCCCTTGACTACTCCTCCAATGAAGGAAAAAGGCATCTCTTTTTTGCTACGCTATCTACTGATGGTATTTGCATTACTGCTCACATTTATTCTTCTCTTCGCTTTTGTACTTTACCTGGCACCAAACCTTCAGGAAATCTCATCTGGCAGAAAGTCCAAAATCTCAGCCAGCTCAGAATTTAAAAAGGATGCAGATTACAAGAAACAGATTGTACGGATGTCGAAAGAGATTCAACGCTTGTCGAGAAAATACAGTACTTATACTTCCGGACAATCATATATCGTCATAAATACTACCGACAATAAGTTTTTCCTTTATAAAAACAAGATGCTTGTAAGAGAAGGGTTATGCAGTTCGGGGGCCAATAAAATGCTTCAGACAGAGAAAAAAACTTATTTGTTTAAAACTCCCAAAGGAAAATTTTCAATAACAGGGAAGAGAAAGCATCCATATTGGCACCGATCTGACTGGGACTTTATTGAACAGGGCCTTCCTGTGCCCCCAAAAGACCATCCTTCACGATGGGAGGAGGGTGTTCTGGGAGATTATGCGCTCGATTTGGTTGATGGTTATATGATTCATGGAACAATTTATAAACGTCTTATGGGTATGCCTGTTACTCATGGTTGCGTAAGGCTTGGTGATAAAGACCTTGAGATTGTATTTAATACTCTCAATATTGGCTCTAAAGTATATATATTCTGACCCGGAGGTACTTATTATGGAAGCAGAAACTCGGAAAAACCCAATTCATCTATTTGTAATCATCTTAATTTCCATTGTTATCCTGGCTGCTATAGCATTTGCTGTCTATTATGGTATAATGGAAATGATGAGTCCTTCCAAAAAGATGGCTGAAATATCAGCTAAATATGGTTCTGCAAATTATGAAAAACTCAAGCTTCCCAAAAATATTACTTCTGATTCAACTTTCCTCTCATTATTCAAAGAGCAGGCATACTTGCAGTCGAAGGTTCTGATGGCTGAAACCGATTCTGTTTATCTTACTTTAAATATGTCAGAAAGGATGATTAATATCGAAATAAGTGGTATTGTCGTTCATTCAGCACCTATAAATGAAATTGAAGCCAGTAAAATAATTACCAATGGAGATGAATTTGTTATTACTTCCTTATTATCTTCACCTCTGACGATTGTAAGCGACACATCTTCAATAGCTAAAATACCAATTATACTGAAAATTGCACCTAAAGACACCTCTGAATTTAAACCCGATGCAATACCCGACACAGCTTTTTATGAACCTGTAAATTACATCTTTGAAACAGATAGAGGTATAAAAATAATAGTGTACCAGAGCGAAGAAATTAAACATGGCGATAGTAAGGATCTGTTTCTGTTCGACCTGCGTCATCGTTTAATCAGTACTAAAGCTGCTTTGAAAGAGATCGCTGCTTTTAAGGTACCTGAATATCAGCCTTACATAAAGATTAAAATTCCAAGTGCTGATGCTAAAATAATATACAGAGCTATTCCAAAGCATGGCCAGATTGCTGTATTTCTATAGCAATTGAATATTTTTATTTTCATCTGCATATTTATCCTTACATTTATCGTGAGATAAACTTTTTGTAACTGAGTTCTCCTTTTCCTGACCCTGTTCTTGCGGGCTATATTGGCCGATGTCTGAAGGGTGAATTTTTAAAAATGGACTCAATATTCACACCATAAACAAAAGGAAAATCTTCAAAAATATATTCCGAAATTATTGGTGGCTCCATGCCTCCAAAGTCATTCCGCGAAGATAGTTCGGAAAAAATTCCAACAATAGAGCAGTCTGAGATAATTAAGAAATGGACAGAATTTCTTAATAAATAGTACCAAAGATAAAATCTGTTTTTTTTCATCATCCCGGTGATACATATCGAAAAAAGATGTAGGTTTGAAGAAGACTATTTTATTTAACCGATAATTTAATGGGAAGATTTACTGGCGTTATAGGGATTATTGTTATCCTCGGACTGGCTTATTTGTGGTCGAACAACCGGAAGAAGATTAATTACCGTCTTGTAATTACAGGGTTGATTTTGCAGATCACCTTAGCAATTTTTATACTTAAAGTTCCTATTGGTCAGGATATTTTCTACTGGCTCGGAAAAGCAATTAATAAACTTTTGGATTTTTCAAAGGAGGGAGGACTGTTTGTCTTCGGCGACCTTACAAGAATAACCCAAATCCTGCCCGAAGGTATTGTAAAAAGCGGTGTCTTTATATTCATTCTTCTTCCGACAATAATCTTTGTCTGCGTACTGGTTGCAATGGCTTACCATGTTGGACTGATGCAAAGGGTAATTGCAGTAATTGCACGCTTTGTACATTGGGCAATGAGAGTCAGCGGGAGTGAAGCATTGTCGAATGTTGCCAGCGCTTTTGTTGGTCAGGTGGAAGCCCAGATAATGATACGTCCATATCTTTCAGGAATGACAAAATCGGAGCTGCTTGCATCGATGACCGGCAGTATGGCCTGTATCGCAGGTGGTGTAATGGCTGTTTATATTTCTATGGGAGTACCTGCATCATATCTGCTTGCAGCAAGCCTTATGGCTGCTCCGGGGGCATTGGTCATTTCGAAAATTGTTTTTCCCGAGACTGAAGAGTCAGAAACAAAAGGGATAATAAAACTGGAGGTTAAAAAGGAACATTCAAATATTATGGACGCCATCTCGCATGGGGCAAGTGATGGAATGAAGATCTCCATCAACGTTATTGCCATGCTCATCGGTGTAATTGCCCTTATAGCCTTTGTGGATGCAATTTTAGGATACTTCGGCCATTTTCTGTCATGGATAGGAGTCTCCCTTGATGCCTTGAGTCTGAATGTTGATAATCTTCGTCTCAAAGATGTTGTTGGAGCGTTCTTTAGCCTTTTTGCAATACTTATGGGAGTGCCCCCGGCTGAATCCCTTAATGTGGGGTCACTTATGGGGACAAAAATGGTGATAAACGAGTTTGTTGCATATTCCGATCTCTCCCCTATGATACAGCAAGGTGCCCTGAGCGCAAAATCTGTTGTAATTGCAAGCTTTGCCCTCTGCGGATTTGCCAATTTCAGTTCAATAGCTATACAACTTGGAGGAATTGGCGTGCTTGTCCCGGGTCGAAAAGCCGATCTTGCCAGCCTTGGGTTTAAAGCGATGCTTTGCGGAACAATGGCGTCATATATTTCTGCTTCCCTTGCCGGGATACTGTTGTAAGGTGAAACCTTGCAACACCTGAACAAACCCGCTACGCGGTATGTTTTGTTTTATTCGGTCATTTAAAAACAAAACCATCCGCCTTTTGGCGGATGGTTAGTTCAGGTGTTGCGGAGAGAAAGGGATTCGAACCCCCGGTTCGCCGGAAGGCGAACAACGGTTTTCGAGACCGCCGCATTCGACCACTCTGCCATCTCTCCTTTTGCCCGTTAAAGGCCGACAAAAATAATAAATATTTGTCTTCTTCCCGCCTTCAGATGAGATTATGATTTTTCTTGTTTTTTTTAATAAATACAAACCTTCTCCAGAATGGAAGGGCTGTGAGTGATGTAAACCTTATGAAATATTTTACCGGCCTGAATCCCATTGCATAGTGCATTATCCTGTACAATCCTGAGGTTATAAGGATCATGCCTATTATACTAATCACCTCGGTAGCCAGTTTCCACCACCAGACTTCCGGTTGAATATTAAGAGTATTTATTATGAGGATAATGATACGGGCATTTATTAGAGTGAAGATGAGCCAGAAAACTGCAGCCATTCCATGTGCAGCCTCAATTGCTTTCTCCGGGCATCTGTTAAGGCACCTCATACAGCTTTCACATGTCAGCTTCCAGTAGGGCCTCTCATTTACATACTTAATTGATGAAGTCGGGCACTCCTTGATACATAACCCGCACCGATTGCATTTATAGCTGGCAATAAATGTCTTCGACAGAAAGAACCTTCCGGCAAAGTAATAACCAAAGGCTACAGGGCTTATCAATAGGTCTACAGGCAGACTGAAGAGGCCGCGGTAGACCTTTTTTCCGGAAAGAAGTTTCCCTGCAAAACCTCGTACAATTTTTTCACATCTTGCAAAAATCGACTCAACCACTTTTTTCTTTATTGCCGGGTGAAGAGGAATCCAGTTTGAAGGAAGGTCAACCGGCCTGAAACCAATGCATTTATAGCCCTTTAGCATGAGCATAAAGGCAGGAAGCATTAGGGCAACACCGCTTAATCCCGGAAGAAATAGTCTTGAAATTTTCATTCCTGCCCGTGTATTCAGAAGAAAAACTTCATTGCTCAACCCCCGAGGAAAACCGGCAATGAATTTCAGCATTATTGGAGCCGCATTAAAACCGTGGGTGGGGAAAGCAAACCCTATAAGAGGCTTCTCATCAGAATCGGGCATGACAATGTTCTCAAGCCTGTCAATCTGCTGTATAACAGTTTTTAATCCTTTTTTCTTTGCTTCATCCGCGATCCATTCTGAAGAAGCTTTAGCATTCCCGGTTCCGGATATAAAGTAGATATATAGTGACTTCCAGTTATTCATTTTTTACAGGTTTTTAATGAATACTCTCATCTCTTCAGATATTAAATGACAAGATATCGATAATCGGCTTATTTTTGCAAATATCAGTCAGAAATGGTTAAGAAAAGTCTTTGTGGATTAACTGCTGAGGAGATTTATAATCTTATCAGTCCTTCAGGTTTCAACCTTAGCCATGCAGTTTCAATAACAAATAGTATTTACAAAAAAAGGAGAGAGGAGATTTCAGGTTTCGCTAAAATTCCACAGAAACTCAGGGATGAGCTGGAATCATTTTCATTTAGTGGAATATTCCAACCGGCAGCTTATGAAATATCAGCCGATAAAACAGTAAAATATCTCTTCAGAACTGATACGGGTAAGGAGTATGAAACAGTTTGTATTCCGGACGCAAAACGAAATACAATTTGTGTTTCAACCCAGTCGGGTTGTCGCATGGGTTGTCGTTTCTGCGCTACGGCAAGGTATGGTTTCCGGGGCAACCTTACAGCCGGAGAGATCATTAATCAGGTAATAAGTTTACCGGATGCAGAAAAAATTACCCATGTTGTATTTATGGGTATGGGAGAGCCAATGGATAATATTGAAAATGTTCTGAAGGCATGTGAAATACTTACTGCAGAATGGGGTCTGGCATTGAGTCCAAGGAATGTAACTGTTTCAACGGTTGGTTTAACATCGGGTGTTGAGACTTTTCTCAGGAGTTCTCTCTGCAATCTGACACTGAGCCTGGGCTCACCGTTTGCAGAAGAACGGAAGTCTGTTGTTCCGGCAGAGTTTCATTATCCCGTTTACACGATAATTGAGATGATGAAAAGGTATCCCCGTGAGAAAAAAAGGAGATTCAGTCTGGCTTATGTAATGATAAATGCGTGGAACGATTCTGACAGCCATCTTGAAGAGCTTAAGATTCTTGTCGGATCATCAGGAATACGTGTAAACCTTCTGCCGTATCATCCTGTTACGAACGATCCAAACACTTCATCTTCCTCTGAAAGAATGCAGTATTTCAAACATAACCTGATTGTTTCAGGGATATCTGCCTCAGTCCGCAAATCGCGTGGCTCAGATATTTCAGCTGCCTGCGGACTTCTGGCAGCCGGATTAAAATAATGGTAAATTGTTAATCCTTATTGATAAGCTGGTAGATTGATTCGTCCAGATAGCCATCAGATGTCTTTACCCACTCCTTCTTCACGCCGGTCTGGATAAACCCCTGTTTTTTAAACAGATCAATGCTTTCACAGTTGGTTGCCAGGATGTTGCAGAATAGCTGATGCAGCTGAAGTGTTTTGAAACAATAACTGATAATTGAACTCAGTGCCATGGAAGCATACCCTTTTCTCCTGTAGGCCTCGTTGGCGATAAGTATTCCCAGTCCGGCTCTTTTATGGAACGGGTCAAAATCAAAAATATCAATTGTTCCTATGGTTATCTTATCCTGAATATGATCTATCATAAGCCTTAACTGGCCTGTTTCATAGATATTCTTATGTGAATTTTCAAGATATCGTTTGAGAGTATACTTTGAAAATGGAGTAACGGTATTGCTGAGCATCCAGTAGGAATCGTTATTTTCCCAGATATAAAGAAGTTCCAGATCTTCCGGCTCAAGAGCACGAAGCTTGATTTCTTTAGATTTCATAATGAGCACACTTTATTATCTATTATTTAACAGGGGGCCGGAATCTCTTATAAATGCATCTTTAAATCCTGATTCATGAATTTTTGTAAGTTCTTCTTTTGCTTTAATATACGATTTATAATCCCCATAAATATATCTGTAATATCCGTCGGAAGAGGCTATTTCCTTTACCCCTGCAACATCTTTGAACATATTCATACTAAGTTGTTGTTTTGACGACTTAAGCTGAATTGTATAACCTGTCACACTGATTTTCCTGCTTTTCAGTTCCGGTTCCATTAAAGTTTTTGACGTATTATTGATTTCATACTGGGTAACGATATAAGCATCTTTGAACCCTTTTTCCTGGGCATAAACAAGATATTTTAAAGCATCAGCCTTATTATAAAATTCCCCAAGGGTGTATATGGAAATTGAATCGAGCTTAACTGATTTCATAAACTGCAGCTCTTCCATTTCAAGTTCTTTGAAATAAGAAGTAGCGAGATTTTTTTCTGATTTAGCAAGAACGATATAATATTTTATTGAGGAGGGTTGTCTCAGATGCTCCGGAGTATAAGTTTCCTGCCTTATTACTACCCCGGTGTGCGGATCAATGATCCCAAATGTGACTCTCCTGTTATATTTTCTTCCTTCAGGGTTATCTGTACCGTCAGGATTGGTATTAATCGAAATGAAATTTGTCTTTCCAAAAGCTTTCTTTATGAGTCTAGACGCTGAGATTCCTGAAGCAGAAAGGTAGTTGATAGCAGTCTGAGCTCTTTTGTCGGAAAGGTACATATTATACCAGTTACTTCCTTTTTCATCGGTATAACCAGCAATTTCAATTTTTAATTCAGGATTGTTTACAAGAACAGACTTAATAACTTCCAGGGTAGATATAGCTTTATCTGTCAGTTCAGATTTGTCGAATTCAAAGAGGATATTCTTAACTGACAGGAATTCACCTGAGAATACCTTATCGGGGATCAGTGCGGCATTGACAGGGAGATAGTTGCCTGTGGAATTAACAGTTATGTTCAGATTAAAAGTATCGGTCTTATATCCGGTGTGGCTTGTAAGAAGCATATAATCACCCGGTTTGACTTCAAAATTAAAAAATGCTGTATCTCTCATCAATTTGTTGGATGCCAGTGTATCATTTCTCATATTCAGATTAATGGTATCTGTCTTATAACCGATATGGCTTACCAGGATGCGGAAGTCACCGGGTTTTATTTCGAATTTGAACGATGATTTCTCAGCAAGAGGTATGTTCTTCAGAGGGGCACCGCTCTTCTGGTCATATAGTTGTATGTTGATAAGACTGGGATTTACCGGCATGCCATCCTGAAGGGAAATATAGCCTTTGACAAGAATATTCTTATTTGCAAGGTCTTCTTTGACAATTGAATAGATATTCAGTGCACCGGTTTTCACATCAAAGAAGCTGGATATAAATCCTGCAGAATTGCCATTTGGAATAAAGAAGGTATTATCTGTTGTATTATTCAGAGCATAAGGTAATCCGATTGGATGCGACCAGTTTCCATTTATATTTTTAGTCCGGAAAATATCATATCCTCCCATACCCGGATGTCCTGCTGAACTGAAGAGCATTTCATTTGTCTCCGGGTCATAGAACGGGGTGTTTTCATTATAGGGGGTATTAATTATTTTGCCGCAATTGAGAGGTTTTTTCCATAAACCATTATTATCTTTTTCAGAGATCCAGAGATCTAATTCACCTTCGCCTCCGGGCCTGTTGCTTGCAAATATGAGTGTTTTCCCATCCGGTGTAATATAGCCGTGAGCTTCCCAATAGATAGTATTAATATTCTTACCTAAACTTTTTAACCTGGTCCATACCGAGTCTTTTCTCTGACTGAAATAGAGATTCCCGTCGCCATTTTCGTCCATGTAAATTATTAACAGTTTTCCATCACCTGTAATAGAGTTGGAGTATATCTTATTTTTCGATCCAAGCTGGGCTGTTATATCTGAAGGCAATTTCCATACGCCTGATTTATAGGAACATAATATGCGGGTTGTATCATTTTCCTGTTGCGTGAAAACAAATACTGAATCGTTTTTTGATATTACCGGATTTGAAGCTCCCGGATATTTGTCGAGCCAGGGTGTGAAGAGGGTAGCTACGACAGGCAAGGGTTTTTTTTGCATTTCAATGGAGTACCTGCAGGCTCTTATCTGGTTGTCAATATAATCCTCACGGAAAACTTCAGTTTTCCCCAGTTTTCTTTTGGCTTCATAAAAAAGGGAAATGGCTTTATTGAGACTATCATTCTGATGATAAGCAATTGCAAGGTAGAGATAGGTGTCCAATGGTGCTTTTTCGCCATATTCAATGTACTCATTATCATTGGCTACCACATTTCCTTTTGCCTTTTCCAGAAGTCGTAGGGCATCAGCTTTTTTCCCCTCGATGTTTAAATAGCATATTCCAAGTTTTGCAGAAAGGTTGCAATTATCGGGATAAACGTTAAAAAGTTTTTCATACAGATGGGAAGCCGTTTCGTAATCATCATTATAATAATAGAATACATCTGCCTCCTGTACAGTTTTTATAAATTCTTTTTTGGAAAGAATCTGTGAGGAGAGAGAATGAAAGTTTAAAATAAGGACAGAAAAAATAACTATTTTCCTGAACGCAGCTATCATTGTTTCGAGACTTTCTTGATAAAGATTTCTTCCGGATATCCTTTCATTATTAATTCTAATTTCAAGGTGTTGGCCTCCTCTCGGGTAGCAAACACACCGGTGGTATAGCGGTAAAATTTATCAGACTCGCTATACATCACTTTCATATCAGTAATATATTTAAAGAAGCTTACATCCACTGAAGAGCGAAGCGCAATCACCTGAACAGTATAATAAAGAATATCAGAGTCTTTTATGTTAACGTCGCTGACATCAGAGAGATTCACGTTTTTGATCAGAATACTGGTGTCAATAGATGCAACAACCGGTATGTCTGAAAGATTTAATTTTTCATAAACGACCGGAGGCAGTGGAGGTGGCGGAGGTGGAGGAGGCTCTTTTATTCTGGGAACAGTTACATCCCGTATAAGATTTACATCAATATTTATTGCCAGGGTCTGGTTATCTTTCAAAACTACAGTATCAATATTCTGAGTGAAATATCCTATCCCGATATAAACTAACCTGAATTTTCCGGGGGTAACAGAAAAGCTATAGAGGCCGGTGTATTTGTTTGGGAAACCGACGTCGAGTGTATCCCCTGTATTTCCATCAAGAAGGTGAATTGAATAGCTTTCATCAAAGGTGAGAGTAGTGTCGTTAAGGCTGAATTTTCCTTTTATTTCAAAAAATTGTTTCTCTTCAGCTCCTCCCATTGTCAGATAGAATATGTCTCGTTTTTTATATTCTGTTATCATCGAATAGTAGGCATTAATTCCATTGTTTAGAGGCTGATAGAATTTATCATCGTCAGTAGAATTAATAGGATAGCCAAGGTTGGCAGGGGTTTTCCATCCCGATCCGGTTTTCTGACTCATGAAATTATCAAACCCCCCCATTGAACTATGTCCTTCGGAAGAAAAATAGAGTACCGAATCATTCTTTGTAATGAATGGTGTATCCTCATTAAATGGTGTATTTACAGCAGCTCCAAGGTTTACAGCTGAGCCCCAGTCACCGGACCCATCTTTTTCTGAAACATAAATATCGAGGTTACCCTGGCCTCCATCCCTGTTGCTGGTAAAGTAAAGTTTTTTTCCGTCAGCCGAAATTGAGGCATGGGATTCGTAAAATTTTGTATTAATATTTTTATTGAGTTTTTTAACAGGCGACCAGGCTCCGTTTTCATATTGTGATGAATATAATGAGCCGTCATAATTATCTGTTTTATATAGAAACAGCTCCGTCCCGTCCTTGTTAAGGGAACATGATGAGCAATCTTCTCCGGCATTTATCTCTGCGGTTATTTCAATGGGGGTTTGCCATTTTCCTCTTTCCTTCCTTGAAAAGAAAATAACATTAACTTCACCTCTGGTTTCTGTATAAACAATTGTATTCCCATCAAAACTTATAGCAGGATTTATGTTTATTGAACCCTGGCTGAAATCGCCTCCAAGTTTTGATTTATTGAAAACAACAGGGGTCTCCCGAAACTGAATGGCATTACGGCATGCCTTAATCTGTTGTTCAATATATTCGAGGTTTTTCATTCCTCCTTTGGATTTTGTTTCCAGTGCAAGTTTATTGAAGGTAACAAGTGTATTCAGCCCTTTTTCAAGTTCATTATTGATCATATAAGCTTTTGCCAGAGAGAAATAGGCATCAAGAGGAGCTCTTTTTTCTTTAAATGATTCTGGTTTTGAATCATAGGTTGCTGTTTTTACCGCCTCCTGTAAATAAGGTATCGATTTTTCCTTTTCACCCGGGATATTAAGATAACAGGTACCTATTTTGTATTTAATATTTGAATTGTCAGGATCTTCCAGCAGAAGATATAGCTGATTGGCCAGTTCATATTCTTCATACAGGTAATATGACTCGGCCTGTGCAAATATCTTTCTTCTCTCGTCGGCTAATTGGGCTGAAGCAATTGCAGGCAAGAGAAGCAGGATAAAAAACTGCAGTTTTAAAAAGATCATTTTCACTTTGAATATTCCCATCAAAACAAATGTAATTATTTTTCTACATTAATTGAAAAAAATTCTGTCAATTTTTATTTCAGGGTTATCTTGTAAATATCTTCTTTTCCGAAACCGCCTGTGGGTTTGAATACTGAACAATAACCTGATTTGCCATCATTAAACGGCATAAAGAAGATATTATCATCCGGAGTATTAAGCGGATATCCTAAGTTTATGGGTTCACTCCATAAGGCATTTGACTGAAGATCCGATCTGAACAGATCATATCCGCCAATATTTTCATGCCCCTGAGAGCTGAAGAACAGGATCTTCCCATTGTTAATCAGGAATGGCCTGTCCTCATTAAATGGTGTGTTTATTTCCGGTCCCAGGTTTACTGCTGCTCCCCAGTCTCCGTTTACTTTAACAGAAGTATAAAGGTCGAGCCCTCCGAAACCACCCGGTCTGTCAGAGGCGAAAACAATCCTGTCACCGGCTTCATTCATAAAACAATGTGATTCCCAGTATTTTGTATTTATATTTTTATTTAGCTTAACTGTCTTTGACCAGCTGGTACCATTAAATGAACTGGAAAAAATATCACTGTTAAAATTATCATCTTTAGAAAGGAACAGTGTTTTTCCATCGGCAGAGAGACAAGAGATGTAAAAATCTCCATCTGACTGGATTTCAGGAGTAATGTTAACCGGAACGGTCCATCTTCCGTTAACCAGACGGGAGAACATTACAGCATCGTAGAATTTAAGAGAGACCATAAAGGCAAAGGATTTGCCATCGGCTGAAATTACAGGATTGAAATTTGATTTTTCGTCGTTAAAGAGCGGCCCTGCATTTTCCTCTGAAAACGAAATGGGTTTTGCGATAAGATCTTTTGCAGTGGTGCATATTTCTATTTCATGTTTAATAAAATCAAGATTCTCACGGTCATCGGGGAGGAGCGTTCCATAGTAACGGGTTAAAGTCTCTTTTGCTTTATCGAATTTGAAATTAATACGATAGGCTTTCCCAAGTTCATAGAGAGCCTCGTAGGGTGCAGCTATCTGGTTAACAGTTCCCTCTTTGTGTTTTGCCGACATGTTTTTTGTGGCTGTTTCAAGAAAGTCAACAGAGAGATTCTTTTTCCCCGGAAGGTTAAGATAGCAGACTCCTATGCAATAAGCCAGGTTCTCATTTTCAGGAAGCTTCTCATACAGCTGCAGGTAATAGGTAAGCGCATCTGAATAATCTTCATTCATTAAAAAGAATTCAGCTTCAAGGAATGTTTCCTGAAGATCCTTATTCTCCTGAGCAAAAACTGAGGTGAAAAGAGTGAACACAATAAGCAGTAAGAGAGCTTTTTTGCTCATATCAAAAGATTTTGACAAACAAATTTAATTAAAATAATGGCAAAAGGTTAAACTGATATTCTTATTTTATAGTTCAAAGAGTACAATGAAACAAAAGAAATGACTTTTCATCTTTACAAATATAGCCTTATCCCTGATAACCATGTTCCTGCTCAGCCTATTTTTTTACATTCCCCTTTCTTCTCATCAAAATCAGGAAGGCAACTAAAACAGCAATTCCGGCAAGAGTCCATAAGATCCAAATATTGCTCTTTTTCACTGGTTTCAATTCTGAGCTAATGGTTGCAATATTGATATCTTTTGCTGCCGCGAGACTTGCAATGCCTTGATAAACTGATTCTTCAGAATACTTACCTTTCTCTTTGTTTTTTAGAAGAAACAATATCAGGTCATTGGAAGTTTTAATTCTTTCTTTTTCAAGATTAAGTGATTTAAGTAAGGATGCCAAAGGCTCATCAGAGCTTTCAGCTAAATCGCTCAGGTATTGTTTAGCAGAAGTATTTGGTAATGAACTTATCAGAACCAGCATATTTGTCATCTGGCCGGCTGTAACTCCATTTAATTCCGCTGCTTTCAGGAAGCCATTCATCCATTGACTTTTTGTTTTGGCATTAAACAGATCGGCAGTTGCAACCGATTGACTGATAGCCTTTCCTGTTTTGGAATTATCTCCGAATGCCAGCATTTTTTCTCTCAGCAGTGCAATAGACGGATCTGTTTCTGTCAGAGCAACCTCTGCAATTTTATTCAACTCTTCCGGGCTGATCCTGCTCCCCGATTTTTTCGAAATATATTCCTGCAGATCACTCCAGCTCTTTAGATTGGCTTTATAAATATCCAGATTTGAAAGCGCTTTTTTCAGATCACTGCTGGTATCTTTGGCTATAAGATCCACGGCGGCCTGAGTAAGCACATTATCCATTACAGCTACTTTGAGCGCCATTTTGTTCAGCTCCTCAGGGCTAACATTGTCCTTTGAAGCTTTCTCCTTCATATAAGAGATGATGTCGTCTATTTTCCCGAATTGCTGATTGTTGATGGTTGTATCTGCTGCTATTCTGGAGAGTCTGTTGCCGCCGCGGTTCATAAGCATTGCAGTAAGTGCTGTGATCTGTTTTTTCGCTATTACCCTGGTATATTCCGGACGCACTACCACCTGTTGTTCAGTAACGGTTCTTTGCATATTCGTAAATACTTCTGAAGTAGTGGTATTACTGAATCTGTCGGTAAGCTTGAAAACTATCTTGTTATATGAACTGTCGGGAACCATTTTGTAGTTAAAAACTGTGCTGTTCAACAGGAAATTCTCAGATGAGACAAGAGCATCTGTTGTCCAGTGTTCAGCAACGAGAATTGAGTTCGGTTCAACCTTCATAGGGATGACAATAGTGTCTCCTTTTGTAAATGGAATGGTTTTATTGCTTTCAACCGTAAAATCGGCAACAAAATCGGTTTTTGGCATTACTGTTCCCGCAAGGATAATGCTGTCAGATGGGTTTGTAAGTGAAAAGGCTATATTTTTGACGATTTTTTCGCCTATTTCACTTTCATACGTTAACTGAAAATCGCCCTGAGGTAGCTGAAACTCATATTCGCCTGTCTTCGGGTCGGAATATACAATCAGCATCTGGTTTGGATTTGTAATATTCATGGCGCTTACCCTCACACTGTCGTTTACACTGCGCATAAGGTCAGCAACCTTGACCATTCCCCTTACAAGGAATTTTCGCGGATGATCCTTGCTGAAGATCTCTACATGGTAGATATCCTGTTTGCCATAGCCATTTGCATTCTCCCTTGCAATATACCCCAGATAACCTTCATTCAGTGGTTTAAAGAACACATCATCATCGGTTGTATTTAAAGGATAGCCGGCATTGACAGGTACTGACCATTCGTTATTTTCCTTCTTTTTGGAATAGAAAATATCGTAACCACCCATATTAAAATGACCTCTTGAGCTGAAAAATAAATTTTTATCATCACTGGTCAGAAACGGAGATTCCTCATTGTAGATCGTATTTATAACAGGGCCGAGGTTTTCTGCAACACCCCAGTCACCTGTAGAGTCTCTTTCTGAAACATATATGTCAAGTCCTCCGATTGTACCTTTTCTGTTACTGGTGAAGTAAAGTTTTTTATCATCGTGTGCGATCGTTGCGTGAGATTCCCAGTATTTTGTATTTATATGGTCATTGAGTTTTAACAGAGGAGTCCATGTTCCGTTTTCAAACCGGGATGTGTAAATAATACCATCGAAATCGGCAGAACTGTATAGATAAAGGGTTTTTCCATCATTTGAAATGGAGGTAGGGAAGAGGTCTTTGTCAACTTTCAGCACCTCATTCATATTTGTCGGAGCCGACCAACGGCCGTTAATTTTCGTGGAGTAGAGGATAGCATCGTAAAATGGCTCACTTCTTGAAAAAACCAGGAGATCTTCATTGTTGGAAATTACCGGATAAAACTCTGAGTTTCCTTCATTTATCATATTACCAAGGTTTTTCTCCCTGACATAAAGAGGATTTCTCATAAGCTCCAGAGCATTAAGGCACGATTGCATCTGAAGCCTGACTACTGCACTATCATAAATTTCGGGGTTGAGATTTTTTTTGAAGATTTCATAAGTATCAAGGGCCTTTTCGAGTTGATTATTGATTCTGTAGGCATTTGCAAGGTAATACAGGGCATCGTAAGGAGCTCCGTTTTCCCTGAATCTTCCCTCCTTGTATCTTGGATTAATATTTTTGACAGCATCTTCCAGATAACTTATTGCTTTTACTTTTTCTCCGGGAGTGTTTATATAGCATTGCCCTATCCTGTATTTGAAATTTGAGTTTTTCGGATAGATTTTCAGGAGTTGCTGATATAATGGCAAAGCATCTTTATATGCTTCAAACAGAATCCAGCTTTCGGCATCATAAAAATTATTTTTTATTTCAACTTTCGCCTGGGAAAACAACTCGCAATTGATAAATACTGTGAGTATCAACGTTATTAGTACATACCTTTTCATCATATTAAAACGGATCTGATTAGAATGATGTCAAATAGCAATAGTCTGACTATAGTGCTAAATTTTCATTTTCAACAGAAAGAAAATCTATAACATTTGGGTCAAAACTCAAAGGCACTAATATAGTGGAAAATTAAGAAAGAACCGCTATCTGCCAGCCCTCTTTTTCTAAATAGCCTGAATTTTATTAAAATATGGGTCTTCATGCAGTTAATAATTCTCTCATGAATTACCCCCTTGATCCCTGCTTAGGCACTTCGATAAACTTATCTTAAGGAACTATTTATCTGGTTTAATGACGAGCAATCTAAACGATATCAGACGAGTAGTTTTCAAGGATCTCTTTAACTTTCTGAAGGAACCTTCCTGCCAGGGCACCGTCTATTACCCTGTGATCGTAACTTAATGAGAGAATAATTATCTGCCTGATTGCTATCATATCGCCGTCCGGAGTTTCTATGACCACCGGTGTTTTTCTTACTACTCCGGTTCCAAGAATGGCTGCCTGAGGCTGATTAATTATCGGAGTGCCTGCAAGATTATTATAACTTCCGAAATTCGTAATTGTAAATGTACCCCCTGTGATTTCGTCAGGTTTTAATTTATTGTTTCTGGCTCTTTCTGCAAGGTCGTTAACTGCTTTTGCAATGCCGGTAAGGTTTTTTTCATTGGCATTTTTTATTACAGGAACTATAAGATTCCCATCGGGAAGAGCAGTTGCCATTCCGATGTTAATATTCTTTTTCTTAATGATATTATTGCCTTCAACCGAGATGTTTATAAGGGGAAATTCATAGAGCGCTCTTGCAACCGCGTCAATAAAAACAGGAGTCAGAGTCAGCTTTTGTTTCTCTGTTGCAAGAAATTTATCCTTAACGGCATTTCTCCAGTTCATAAGCCTTGTTACATCGGCATCAATAAACGAAGTTACATGAGGTGATGTTTTTTTTGATAAAACCATATGGTCAGCAATGAGTTTGCGAACTCTGTCCATTGGGATTATCTCATCTCCGGAAGAATGATCGCGGGGAGCGTTTTCGCTCTTCGTATCTTTCCGGATCAGTGCAGTCTGTAGGGCTTCTTTACTTTTATTTCTGTTTTCAATAAATTTTAAGATATCATCCCTGGTTATTCTCCCGTCCATTCCGGTACCTGTTGTTTTATCAAGATCAGAATAACTGACACCTTCATTTGCGGCAATACTTCTTACAAGCGGGGATATGAATTTCCCGGAAGGGGTCCTGCTCTTCATCTCATTCGATAACTTCTCTACTTTGTTTTTTTCAAGACGCACAGTATCAATCGTCTCACGGATTCTTAAAACCTCCTTTTCAACTTTCTCAGTTATCTCAGGGGTTTGCAGAACATCGCTTTCAATGAGGGCAATTATATCCCCGACTTTCGCAACGGAGCCTTCTTTTGCAATAATAGAAACAAGTATACCGGTTGCAGGTGCCGGAATTTCAGAATCCACTTTATCGGTTGCAACTTCCACGAGCGGATCATCTTCCTTAAAACCTGAGCCTTCAGCAACAAGCCATTTGTTAATTGTCGCTTCAATAACTCCTTCACCCATTGCAGGTAAAATAATATTCATCCTTGCCATAACTCTAGTTTTTCAGGATCATTAAAATTATGAATAAAAATCCTTATCTGCTAAACAAATATCAGGCGGAAATGTTTCTGATAATCCTTTTATCATGAAACAAATCAGGATGGTTACTTAAGTTTATATGATCATCGGTGAAAAATAATTCTGAAAAGCCTGTTAATGAGAGCCACTCCTTCCCTGATGTAAATGGCAGGTATGAAAATAAGATGAGCAAATCGGAATTTTCCTTCTCCGGACCTCTTCCGGACATAGATTATCATTGCATGGTAAAAATGAAATATATCGTCGAAGTTATTTCTTGGGGTACTTTTCCCTTTGAAGTGAATTATCTGTACTTCAGGGAAATAATAGTTATTATATCCGGCTTTTAAAAATCTGTAACTGAGATCAATATCTTCGCCATACATAAAGAATGATTCATCAAGAGGTCCCGTTCTGCTGAGTGCTTCGCTGCTTATAAACATAAATGCCCCCGAAATTACTTCAGCCTTTGATGTTTCAGAGCTGTTGATATGCGCGAGGTAATACCTGTTCAAAATCTTTGATCGCGGAAACATGAATGCAACCCCGAAAGTTTTAAAAAACGCTGTCTGAGGTGTTGGTAAGGCTCTTTTCGATTCCGGAAGAAAAACTCCTTCTCCGTTAACCATTCTTACTCCCATTGCACCGGTATCAGGGTGGCTTTCCATAAAGCCGATACACCTGATAAATGTATCCTTTTCAATAAGGGTATCAGGATTTAAAAGCAGGATAAACCTGCCTGATGACAGCTTTATAGCCTGATTGTTTGCAGCGGAAAAACCGCTGTTGATCCTGTTTTTAATGAGGATAATTCCGGGAAACTCCTGTTCAACCATTAAACAGGAATCATCGGGTGAATTATTATCAACTACAAATATTTCGCACTCTATGTTTTCAGAAGCTTTTTTTACCGAAAGCAGGCATTGTCTCAGAAAATCCCTGACATTGTAGTTTACGATAATTACAGAAAGATCCATCCGTTACTATTTAATTTCAACGATCATTGCTGGTAGGGATTTCTGTTGTTGATAGCTCTTCCCAGCGTAATCTCATCGGTATATTCAAGTTCATCCCCAATTGCCACTCCCCGTGCCAGAGTTGTAAGCGTGATATTATATTTATTAAGTCTCCTGTAGAGGTAATAGTTTGTTGTGTCGCCTTCCATTGTTGTCGACAAGGCAAAGATTATCTCTTTGATACCTCCCTCTTTGACCTTTGATTCAAGAGTGTCTATTTTCAGATCGGAGGGGCCGATGCCATCTATCGGCGAGATGATTCCTCCAAGAACGTGATATAATCCTTTGAATTGCCTTGTGTTCTCAATAGCCATAACATCCTGAATGCTTTCCACAACGCATATAACCGTCTTCTCTCTCTTCTCGTCATTGCAGATGCTGCAGATTTCAGTATCGGAAATATTGTTACAGTTCTTACAATAAAGAATCTCTCCATGCAGCTTTATTATACTCTCTCCGAATCTTTTTACATCTTCATTGTTTCTTCTTAACAGATTCATTACCAGCCTGAATGCTGTTTTTCTTCCGATTCCAGGAAGGGTGGCAAATTCATTAACTGCATTTTCGAGCAGCCTGGAAGGAAATTCTGTAAAACTCATAAATAAAACTTTCTGCCAAAATTAATTCAATTTTCCGGGGTTATTAATCTGGTGCCTGATTTTTTGTACTGCTTTCTTTTTATTATCCTTGTAAATAAATAAATTGTAATATGTCTCCAATTCTGATTCTTGTTATATTCCTGATTTATACGGTAATGCTGTTTGGTGTTACCTGGTTTACATCACGAAAAGCCGACAACCAGTCATTTTTTATAGGAAATAAAGCCTCTCCATGGTTTGTTGTTGCTTACGGGATGATAGGGGCTTCACTCTCAGGTGTTACTTTTATGTCCTTGCCCGGATGGGTTAAAGAGACACAATTCAGTTATCTGGTTGTTGTTATGGGTTACATGTTCGGGTACCTTGTTATTGCCCTTGTCCTGTTACCGTTATACTATAAACTGAAACTGACATCTATCTATACATATTTGAATCATCGATTTGGTTTCTGGTCATATAAAACAGGAGCCGGATTTTTTATAATCTCCAGAACACTTGGCGCTTCGTTGCGTATGTTTGTGGTTATAAATGTTTTACAGATTTTTGTATTTGATGCATGGAATATTCCATTCTGGGTAAATGTCATGGTTTTTATTCTTCTGATAATTCTTTATACAATGAAAGGGGGAATACGGACAATAATCTGGACCGATACCCTGCAGACTACTTTCATGCTTCTTGCAGTGGTTCTTTCTGTAATTTATATCGGAAAGAGTCTGGATATCTCACTTATTAAACTTGGTTCCATCGTTAAAGAGAGCTCTGCTTCAAAGATATTCGTTATGGACTGGCAACATCCAAGGTTTTTTCTAAAGCAGTTTCTTAGCGGTATGTTCATAACAATTACCATGACGGGTCTCGACCAGGAGATGATGCAAAAAAACCTGAGTTGTAAAAATCTGAGGGAAGCACAGAAAAATATGTTCACATTCAGCGGTATACTTTTTTTTGTAAATTTCCTCTTCCTGTTTCTGGGAGCTATCCTGCTTATTTACGTACAAACCAAAGGGTTGGTAATAGGATCGAGCGATGACCTCTTTCCTACCATTGCCATCAGTCATCTTGGACCGGTGGCTGGTCTCGTATTTCTGATCGGGCTTATTTCTGCTGCTTTTCCCAGTGCCGACGGTGCGCTGACTTCACTTACAACCTCAGTTAGTATCGATTTCCTCGGACTTGATAAACGGGAAGGGATAAGTGAACAGGCCAAGAGAAGAATAAGGTATTTTGTTCATCTTTCCATTGCAATGGTATTTTTTGTAAGTGTATTGGCATTCAGCGCATTAAAAGATAAAGCTGTTATTGATAAACTGTTTACAATCGCAGGTTATACATATGGACCATTGCTGGGATTATTCTCTTTCGGGCTATTTACAACAAGAAGCGTTAATGACAAATTAACTCCGGTTATTGCTGTAATTTCACCGGTTACATGTTTCCTTTTGAGCAGCTATTCTGAAGTATTATTTAACGGGTATAAATTTGGATTTGAGCTGCTTCTGGTTAACGGACTACTGACATTTGCCGGTCTGATGATATTCAGCAGAAAAAAAGACAAGCCTGAAACTCAGACTGTGTAAACTTATTTCAATTTCCCCTGAAGGATTTTAGAACCGTCAGGCTTAGGTTTTATCTGTTGTTTATTGGCTTTTGAACCATGCCCGGAGAGTTCTGTCCGCTGCCGGTTGTACCGGTACCATCTGTTTCATCACTGGTTTCAGGTTCTTCAACCTTGGTAATTACCCTTATTTTTTTGTAAGGAATGTTCCAGACGATGTAGTAGGCTACTCCCGAGCTGAATTTTTTTGTGCCGTTGCCGAAGCCAGGAAGATAAACAGGTCGCAGATCATCTCCTGCACCATTATAGAGGAGTCTTCTTATACTGATATTCCATCCGATGCTGACATTTTTGAAAATTTCAGCTCTTGCCCCGGGAGATACCTCCAGAAAATGGCCCCATTTTGTCTGAGGAGCAACAGACATGGCAGATATTCCCCAGTAATTTTCCTTTTTTATTGAGGGATTTTCTGAACTGAATACAGACACTCCATAACGGAGGCCTATTCCTGCCCAGTATCTTCCCATCGATTTCTTTGGGTTAACCAGATTGAAATCAAGTCCTGTCCTGAAAAACATGCCACTTGTAAGATATTCGTAGTTATTATCGATGTCAGATTGAGAGTATTTCCGGTTAAGATAGCCGGCTGCAAAAACAGCAGAAACCTTTTCATTTATATCCCCTGAGACATATCCCTCATAACTCATAATATTTTTATCAGACAGATAGATAGCAGGGCCGGATAATTCCAATCCGCCTCTTATCTTAAGCGGAAACTGGATTGTATCCTGCGCCTGAACCGTTTTCAGACTGCAGAAAGAGATTAGCAAAAGGCTAATAAAATATCCTGATATTCTCAACATTGATGGTTGTTATATTGCTGTTACTCTTTGATATGGAGTCAATTTTATTTTTAGTATAAGTCAGGGAATCAAGATTATGAAAAAAAGCATAACCGCACTCCTTTGATATCAGGTGGGGGTAAGAGCTGTACCACAGCTGAATAGTATCAGTTACTCCGTTTATCCTTATTATGTAGGTGCATTTTGGAGAGGAAGCATTTAATGGTATTCGGGCCGGCTGCAGGTTTGCTGTTTTGTTATATAATTTATCCGATTCCATCGACAAACCGTACATTGTAACACTATCCGGAGCAGCGGTCTTTAAAGTTGAATAGCCATAAAAATTCGCCTTAAGCAACGATTCAGTATCTTCATAGCAAGCTTTTGGGGAGCAGGAGAATAGCTGAACTATTGCTATAAAAAGAAACATTTTAAGGATATACCTGTAAAACCTGTTTTTCATCCGCGCAAAATTATTTTTAAGAGGTCGGATGGCTCCCGCATGTTGATTCTGTTCACCAAAGTTTCTGTTTTTAATTACACATGCCCGGTTCATTTCAAAAAGAAAGAGCCAAAGATATGAAAAAAATACTGGCCCAGATGGTCAGCCTCTATCTTCTCTGTTTCCGTCAGAATTTCTGAAGAAAAACAGCAGCTTTTGAAATGGCACCAGGTATACCGGAAGGCTTCTTTCCTCCTGCAGTTGCAAGGAAAGGCTGTCCGCCACCACCTCCGTCAATTTCTCCGGCAATCTCCTTAATTATGGTTACCGCATTTATATTCTTTTCTTTAACAAGATTATCGCTTACCAGCACCATAATATTGGCTTTCCCCATCGTTTCAAACCCGATGATGATTACGGTGTTATCTGAAGAATTACGGATCTGGTAGGCAATGTTTTTCAGCACATCAGGGGAATCGGTCCTTAGCATACCTGAAACAAACCTTATATCGTTTATCATAACAGCTTTTTCCACAAAGTCGGTTATCATTGCGGATGTTGTTTGTGACTGGAATTTTTCAACACTTTTCTTCAGTGCAGAGTTTTCAGTAATAAGTTTCTCAACACTTTCGGTGATTGAACCTGAACTTTTCAGAAGGGATGATAATTCATCAATTGTATTTAATCTTTCATTGATATATTCCTCAGCTTTCAGGGCGGTAACGGCTTCAATTCTTCTTATTCCTGCTGCGATGGCTCCTTCTGATATTATTTTAATCATTCCGATACTTCCGGTTGCTTTAACATGCGTTCCTCCGCACAGCTCCACCGAATTACCGAACTCAACCACTCTTACAGTTTCGCCGTATTTCTCCCCAAAGAGAGCAATTGCTCCCATTTGCTGAGCCTTTTCCTTTGTTACATCAGGACTTACTTTACAACTGTGATTTTGCCTTACCATCCGGTTTACCAGCTCTTCCACCTTCTGTAATTCTTCCCTGCCCGGTTTACTGAAATGGCTGAAGTCGAAACGAAGACGATCTGGTGAAACAAGTGAGCCTTTCTGTTCCACATGATTTCCCAGGACTGATCGTAACGCAAAATGTAAGAGGTGAGTAGCAGAATGGTTATTGGCTGTCATAAGACGTTTTTCGATATCGACAGATGCTTTGAATGGAGCTGAGGGGGCGGAGGGCAACTTATTTACAATATGTACAATAAGATTATTTTCCTTTACGGTATCGGTGATATAAATTATTTCATTTCCCGCTGTTATCCGTCCGGTATCTCCTGTCTGGCCTCCCGATTCGGCATAAAACGGTGTTTTGTCAAATACCAGATGAAAACATTCTTTCCCTTTTATTTTAACAGTGCGGTATTTTGAGATCAGAATATCATCTTCATTCTTTTCATAACCGGTAAATTCTGTTGCTTCCCCTTCTCTTACAACCGACCAGTCTGCTGTCTGCACTGAAGCATCCTCTCTCGAGCGCTCTTTCTGATTTTTCATCTCCTCTTCAAACCCTTTCAGATCGAGTGCCATCTCATTTTCCTTAAGAATAAGTTGTGTAAGGTCAACAGGGAAACCAAATGTGTCATACATCTCAAAGGCTACTTTTCCTGGAAGGATATTCTTGTTTTCATTCCTCAGTCCGGTCACTGTTTTTTCAATCATTTTCAAACCTTTTCCGAGAGTTTTAAGGAAAGCGGTTTCTTCTTCGAAAATTATTTTAGCTATATGTTCTTTCCCTGACTGAAGTTCGGGATACTGATTGCCCATTGTGGTTGCAAGAACCGGAACAAGCTGATAGATAAAAGGTTGCTCAATACCAAGGTTGGTGTAGCCGTAGCGTACGGCTCTGCGTAAAATTCTTCTTATAACGTATCCGGCTTTATTATTCGAAGGAAGCTGCCCGTCGGCAATAGAGAAAGAGACCGCTCTGAGATGGTCTGAAATAACACGCATGGCTATATCGCATTTCTCATCCACACCGTATTCTTTACCTGTAATTGCAGAAATTTCTTTGATAAGCGATTGGAAAATATCAGTCTCGTAATTCGATTTTTTCCCCTGAACAACCATACAGAGCCGTTCGAAGCCCATTCCTGTGTCGACATGTTTTGAAGGGAGTTGTTCGAGCACTCCGTCAGACCTGCGGTTATACTGAATGAATACAAGATTCCAGATCTCTATTACATGAGGATGACCTTTATTCACCAGCTCATTGCCCGGAATTTTTTTCCTCTCTTCGTCGTCCCTGATGTCAACATGTATCTCAGAACAGGGTCCGCACGGCCCCGTTTCACCCATTTCCCAGAAATTATCCTTTTTTGAACCATCAATAATTCTGCCTTCCGGATCTGAAAAACATTTTTTCCAGTAATCATTTGCTTCATTATCGCGAGGCACATTATCCTCTTTGCTTCCTTCAAAGATAGTGGCATATAACCTGTCTTCAGGTATACCAAGTTTATCAACAAGAAGCTCCCAGCTCCATTCAATTGCCTCTTTTTTAAAATAATCCCCGAAAGACCAGTTGCCGAGCATTTCAAACATTGTGTGATGATAGGTGTCGTGTCCAACTTCTTCAAGATCATTGTGTTTTCCTGAAACCCTGAGGCATTTCTGTGAGTTGGAAACTCTTTTGGCGGCAGGTTGCTGGTTCCCCAGGAATATATCTTTAAACTGATTCATCCCTGCGTTTGTAAACATCAGGGTAGGATCATTTTTTACGGTCATCGGAGCTGAGGCTACGATATTATGACCCTTAGAACGGAAGAATTCAAAAAAAATCTGCCTCAGTTCCTCTGCCTTCATTTTAATTATCATAGTGTTATGTAAAATTACATGCGATTTAGCTTGTAAAATTAATTTATTTGATTTAGTTTTGTCCATTACCTAAATAAAAATTCAATTTGACCATTTGTAATTTTTAGTTATATTTTGAAAATCAGTAAATTTAGAGGCTTCATTAAGCCGGTTAAATATTTGTTTCTAAAGATTTCCCGTTTACACTTTAACACTAAAGTGCTCGAATGGATAATTGTCATTTTTAAAAAGTATAGCTCATTTTCGAACATTTGTGCGATTTTCCTCTTCATTTTTAATTTTCTCTCCCGTCAGACTTTCGGCAGAATTGAATATTCAAAAGATATTTCTTTACTGTTTGTGACTGAAAAAGAGATGGTTAAGGAGATGTTCCAGAATTTTTCCTGTTTTATTTATTTTTTGGCATGCCATTTGGTAAGTTGCTATACCAAAGAGGAATACAGTTGTACCAATAAGGCATATATTTCTATATCAGGTAAAAGAGTCATAAACTATTAAAAGATAATCGTTGGCACGAAACCGGAAATATGAACTTGATTTAAGTGATCTGCAGTATAAGCAGGTTAGACTTCCCTGGAAAAAAACTTTTCTGCAATTCTTATTATGGGCCTCTGTATCTATAATTCTTGCAGTAATTTATGGTTCGGTTTTTGAAAATACATTTGGTTCTCCGAAAGAGAAGCTGCTTATTCAGCAGGTTGAAAATCTTAAGCTTCAGTACTCTCTTGTTGGCAGGGAGCTTGATAATTCTTTAAATTCCCTTAATAGTTTCAGACGTTCTGACGACAGCCGTTACCGGCCGATCCTGGATATGGACAGTGTTCCGGATTCTTACAGGAGAGCTGGTTATGGAGGTGTTTTAAGATACCGTGACCTTACAGGGTATGCCAATTCTGATTTTCTTATCTCATACCGTTCGAAAGTTGACGAGATAAAGAATATGGCTAATGTTCAGTATGAATCCTTTAAATCAGTTTCAGAGCGATCGCTGGAATGGGAAAGGGAGATGAATCACCAGCCTATTATTTGTCCTGTAGAGGTTAAATTCCCTCTTGGCGATGGATTCAGGTTCCGTGAGGTTCATCCTGTACTTGGCATTCCAAGGATGCACTACGGACAGGATTTTCCGGTACCGCCCGGAACAAAGGTACATGCTACCGGCGATGGTAAAGTTATTGAGTCTGGCCGGAGCTCAGGAGGTTTCGGGAATTGTGTTGTAATTGATCATGGATACGGATTACAATCTACATATGGACATCTCAGTAAAATCAGTGTTAACGTCGGGATGAATCTTAAGCGTGGTGACCTGATTGGATTGAGCGGAAGTACCGGAATTTCATCAGGTCCTCATCTTCATTATCAAATTGATAAATTCGGTCAGCATATGAACCCTATCAATTTCTTTAATAATGATATTTCAGTTGAAGAATATAATGAGATGATTCAGACTCTGGCTTCCAAATCCAAGTTGAGATAATATTTTCTTTATTTACTTCCCTCTTTTTCTGTTTCCTGAGGAAGTTCTGATTTTCATTCTTTTCAGAATTGTTTATCTTTGACCCATTATGCCACGCATAAAATATAAATATAATCCGGATTCTCTGAGTTTTGATAAAGTCAGACTTGGAATTAAAGCTCTGTTGATCAGAGTCTTGGGTTTTTTATTAGGCTCTGTATTAGTCGCTGTAGCTTACTGGGTTCTTTTTGCTTCCTTCTTCGATTCTCCCAGGGAGAAAGCACTTAAAAGGGAAGTCTCCCAGCTTACTATTCAGTACGATCTGATTCACAGGGAGATGGGTGAGATAGAAAATATCCTTGACGGTCTTCAGAAGACCGATGATAACCTTTACAGAACCATTTTTGAAGCTGAACCAATTCCTTCCACCTTGAGAGCAGGAGGTAGCGGAGGAGTAAACAGATATAAGGCATTGGAGGGTTATAAAAATACTGACCTAGTGGTTGAAACAACAACCAGACTCGATAAGATCAGGAAGAAGATTTATGTACAATCAAAATCTTTCGACGGGCTTATCTCCCTTGCCAGGGAAAAAGAAGATATGATGAGGTGTATTCCGGCTATTCTTCCTATTTCAAACAAAGATCTTACAAGAACAGCATCTGGTTACGGATTGAGAATTCACCCTTATTATAAAATTACAAAATTCCATTATGGGATGGACTTTACAGCGTCAACAGGTACCGATATTTACGCTACAGGGAATGGGATTGTTTCAGATGTCCTCTCTTCAAAAAGGGGCCTTGGCAATCATCTTATCCTTGATCATGGCTTTGGTTATGTAAGCGTTTATGCACACCTCGACAAGTTCAACGTAAAAGCAGGTCAGAAAGTACAGAGGGGAGATATAATAGGCTTTGTCGGGAATACCGGAATGTCTCTGGCACCACATCTCCATTACGAGATAAAAATAAACGGCTCGAATGTGGACCCTGTAAACTATTATTTTAATGATCTCACTGTAGAAGAATATGAAAAAATGATCGAAATTGCTTCAAAAACCGGTCAGTCATTTGATTAATCTTTTACATGAGCTGAATTGTTCAGCCTTTATTATATCCGTTATTTCTTTTATTTTTGATTATTATGCCATACAAGGAAAAAAAGGTCGAAAAACTCTATTACTCTATTGGGGAAGTTGCTGAGATGCTCGAAGTTCCTGTTTCAACTGTTCGTTTCTGGGAGAATGAATTCGATGTTCTGAAACCTATGAAGAATAAAAAGGGGAACAGACTCTTTACACCAACGGATATTAAAAATCTGAAGATCATCCACCACCTTTTGAAAGAGGAGGGAATGACCCTTTCCGGGGTTAAGAAGAAACTATCGGAAAAGTGGGACGAGGCAGATCATAAATATGAAATAAACGATTCGCTGCAAAAGATAAAAAGTATTCTTCTCGATTTACGGGATAATATTTAAAGCTGCTCAGCCTCTCTGTTCCCGGATATCGCATCTTTTGTTATTCTTTTAACAGAATGCCGGTAAGAAGAGACATATTAATGGTAAGGAAATAGTTCAATATGAAGTTATTAGATCTCAGTTCATATCTCGATTCAGTAGTCCCGTTGTCATTTCAGGAAGATTATGATAATTCCGGACTTCAGGTTGGTTTTCCGGGAAAAGAGATATCCTCGGCTCTCCTTACTCTTGATGTTACTGAAGATGTTCTTGATGAGGCTGTTAATACCGGATGCGACCTGATCATTTCTCATCATCCGCTGATCTTTAACGGAATAAAAAAGATTACGGGAAGCACCTATACAGAAAGAATTCTCCTTAAAGCAATAAAACAGGAAATTGCAATCTATTCTTCTCATACAAATCTGGACGCATTTACCAACGGGGTAAGCAGAAAAATGGCAGAGAAGCTCTCCCTTCAGAATATCAAAGTCTTATCCCCTCTGAAAAACAGACTCTTGAAACTAATTACATATATTCCTGAATCACATTATAAAAAAGTAAGTGAAGCTCTTTTCGATGCAGGTGCAGGATCCATTGGCAACTACGAAAGGTGCGGATTCACTTCATCAGGAACAGGCAGCTACAAGGGAAATGAAAACTCAAATCCATTTGCCGGCCAGAAGGGTTTTTTCCATACTGAAAAGGAGATGAGGTTTGAGACAGTCATGTTTTCGCATCTGAAAACAAAAATCATTAAAGCTCTTCTGGAGGTTCACCCTTACGAAGAGGTGGCATATGACATTTATGCGCTGGAAAATGAGAATACTGAGGCAGGTTTAGGATGTTACGGAGTCATGGACGAAGCAATGGATGAGGTAGAATTTCTGAATCTTGTCTCTTCTATCTTCGAAGCAAGGGGGATCAGATTCTCAAAACTCCCGGGTAAAAAAATAAAAAAGGTCGCTCTCTGCGGCGGTTCAGGTGCTTCATTGTTAAATACTGCAATTGCTTCGGGGGCTGATGCATTTATAACCGCAGATATTAAATATCATAATTTTTTTGATACTGATAAAAGGATACTTCTTGTCGATGCAGGGCATTTTGAAAGTGAAAAATTCGCAACAGAAATTTTATTCAACTTAATTATTAAAAAATTCCCTAAATTTGCAGTCCGGTTTTCAGAAACAAATACGAATCCGATAAATTATTTGTAAAGATGGAAAAAACAAAATCACATGAATCTGAAATTTCTGTAGAAGAGAGATTAAGGGCATTGTATGGCTTGCAGTTAGTTGATTCAGAGATAGATAAGATTAAAACACTTAGAGGAGAGCTCCCACTTGAGGTTCAGGATCTTGAGGATGAAATTGCAGGGCTTGAGACCAGATTGGGGAATCTTAAAGAAGAGGTTACTAACCTCGAAAAGTCTGTTTCAAAGAAGAATAATGAGATAACAGACGCCGAAGCTCTTATAAAAAAGTATGAAGAGCAGCAAAAAAATGTAAGAAATAACCGGGAATTTGACTCTCTTTCAAAGGAGATTGAATATCAGAATCTGGAAATAGAATTATTTAATAAAAAGATTAAAGAGTTTAATTATCAGATTGAAGATAAGAATCTTGTATTAGCTGAATCGGAAAGTACACTTTCGGACAGAAAGGCTGACCTTGAAAACAAGAAATCAGAACTGGATGAGATTATTTCCGACACACAGAAGGAGGAAGAGGGTCTCTATAAAAAATCAGAAAAGGTTGAGGGGATTATCGAGGAGCGGTTGTTAACAGCTTATAAAAGAATACGTTCAAATGCACATAACGGACTTGCAGTTGTGCCTGTTCAGAGAGATGCATGTGGTGGATGCTTTAATCAGATCCCTCCGCAACGTCAGCTCGACATCAAATCGAGAAGGAAAATAATTGTTTGTGAATACTGCGGACGGATTCTGGTTGATGATGAGATTATAAAAGAAGGTCACCTTTAGACGAATTATTTATACCAATGAGAGCTGATTCCGAAAGAGTCAGCTTTTTTTTTATTTAACTTTACAACATATCTCAGCTTTGCACCGATGACAAATAGTGAATTCAGGAGAAAAGTATCAGAAGGTATTCCGGAGGAACTTCCCCCTCCGAGAACTTTAGATTATAACCTCAGCCACGCCCCTAAAAGAAAGGATATTCTTAACATTACCGAAAAAAAGCTTGCAGTAAAAAATGCTCTGAGATATTTTCCTGAGAGGTTTCATCCGGTTCTTGCCGGAGAGTTTGCTCAGGAACTGGCAAATTACGGGAGAATATACATGTACCGGTTTATACCTCATTATGAGATTAAAGCCCGGCATATTGATGAATTTCCGTATCGTACAAGAAGTGCTGCAGCTATCATGCTTATGATTTCGAATAATCTCGACCATTCAGTTGCACAGCATCCGCATGAACTGATAACATACGGTGGTAATGGTGCTGTTTTTCAGAACTGGGCCCAGTATCTGCTGACGATGAGGTATCTTTCTGAAATGACTGATGAACAGACTCTTGTAGTATACTCAGGACATCCTCTAGGCCTGTTCCCTTCCAGCAGAAATGCTCCGAGACTGGTGGTTACCAATGGAATGGTGATCCCGAACTATTCGTCGCAGGATCACTGGGAAAAATTCAACGCTCTTGGTGTGTCACAATATGGCCAGATGACGGCTGGTTCTTATATGTATATCGGACCGCAGGGTATTGTTCACGGGACAACAATTACAATTCTCAACGCAGGCAGAATGATCAGCAAAGATGGCAGAGAGATGAGAGGCAGACTGTTTGTATCATCCGGTCTTGGAGGTATGTCGGGAGCGCAGCCCAAGGCAGCCCGAATAGCAGGGATAACCTCCGTAATTGCTGAAGTCAATCCTAAAGCTATTCAAACCAGATTTTCACAGGGTTGGGTTGATGAGGTCTTCAATAATATCGATCAGCTTGCAGCAAGAGTAAAACAGGTAATAGAAAAAAAGGAGGTTACTTCAATCGCATTTGAGGGTAACATAGTTGAGGTATGGGAGAGGTTTGCCGATGAGAATATTACCATTGATATAGGTTCTGATCAGACTTCACTTCATAATCCGTGGGCAGGCGGTTATTATCCTTCAGCCCTGAGCTTTGAAGAATCAAACCGTATGATGGCTCACGATCCTGATGCTTTTAAGGAGGCTGTCCGTAAGTCGCTGAGGCGGCAGGTTGAGGCGATCAACAGGCACACTGAAAGGGGTACCTATTTTTTCGATTACGGAAACGCCTTTCTTCTTGAGGCTTCGCGTGCAGGTGCGGATATTTTGAATGCCAGTGGCAAATTCAGGTATCCTTCTTATGTTCAGGATATTATGGGGCCAATGTGTTTCGACTTCGGTTTCGGTCCATTCAGATGGGTATGCTGTTCAAATGATCCGGCCGATCTTGAAGCTACCGACAGGCTTGCAACCGGGATACTCGAAAAAATTCTTGAACATTCGCCTGATCAGATTAAAACCCAGATGGCAGATAATATTAATTGGATAAGAGAAGCAGGAAAAAACAGGCTGGTTGTTGGCAGCCAGGCAAGAATACTCTATGCCGATGCCGAAGGCAGAGTGGCTATAGCTGAGGCTTTTAACAGGGCAGTAGAGGAGGGCGTAATATCGGCGCCGGTTGTAATCGGAAGGGACCATCATGATGTATCGGGCACTGATTCGCCTTTCAGAGAGACCTCAGATATTTACGACGGATCGAAATTTACAGCCGATATGGCCGTTCAGAATGTAATAGGTGATTCCTTCAGGGGCGCTACATGGGTTTCGTTGCATAACGGAGGCGGAGTAGGATGGGGGGAGGTTATTAATGGCGGTTTCGGAATGGTTCTGGATGGAACTGCTGATACTGCTAAAAAACTCCGCGAAATGGTTAGCTGGGACGTGAACAACGGTATAGCACGACGCAGCTGGGCACGTAATGATAAAGCTATCAGTACTTTGAAAAGAGAGATGGAACGTACCCCCGGATTAAAGGTAACTGTCCCTTATATTGCAGATGATGAGATAATTGATGAGGCTATTAAACTAATGTGAGTTTCGAAGAAGGTGGCAGCTGCTGATGAAATTATTTTGTAAGCAGAACTACTGCCATAGCAATAATACCCTCTTCACGTCCGGTGAATCCGAGCTTTTCAGTGGTTGTAGCTTTTATGGCGATATTTTCCGGTTCTGTTTCGACCACAGCAGAAATGGTGTTTCTCATTTCAGAAATAAATGAAGATATCTTCGGTCTCTCGAGGCATACCGTACTGTCAATATTAACCACACTGAATCCTTTTTCCTTTATCAGAAACAGTGTCTTTTTCAGAAGAATCCTGCTGTCAATATTTTTATATTCTGCACTTGTATCCGGGAAGTAATAACCAATATCTTTCAGTCCTGCCGCACCAAGAAGTGCGTCGCATATTGCATGAATAAGAACATCACCATCGGAGTGGGCAACACACCCTTTTTCTGATGGAATTTTTACACCTCCGAGCCATAAGTCAAGACCTTTTTCCAGCCTGTGAAAGTCAATACCCTGACCTATTCTGATATTCATTCTTTTGTTTTGGTGGTATTGGTTAAAGGATTAATGTCGAATGCGAGTGAAAACCGCAGTGTCCGTGCAAGAGGATGATTTTGTGCCAGTGGCATCAGGTATGAGAAATCAAGTGTAAATATCTTGAGCCTGAACCCTGCGCCTGCGGTGAAGTATTTTCTGTTCCCTTTCGATTCATTTTCGTGAAAATATCCACCTCTTAAAGCGAATTGGTTATTATACCAGTATTCCAGCCCGTACGAATAAGTTATTTCATGAAGTTCTTCTTTAAAACCGCCGGGGGCATCGTAAAATGAATGGAATATTGCTACCGGTACTGCAACATTAGGATTTTTACCTGCAATTATGCTATCAGAATTTGTGATACTGTAAACGGGAGACGTAGGAACAAGCAGTTTGTTCAGGTCAATCGAAACCGTGACGGAATTGTATGTGTCGAGATGGATGGTGGCGGCTGTTCCGAGTCGAAGATTCATCGGAATAAAGTCAGCCGTTTGCAGATCTGAATAACTCATCTTCGATCCGATGTTTGAGAAATTGAGTCCGAAGCTTAACTGTCCGTCCTTGCTTAAAAGCGAGATATCCTTCCGGTAATATCCTGAAATATCAGCGGCAAATGATGTTCCCGGTTTTGTTGCAACGCCTCCGGAGTAAAATCCGCCCGTAAGATTGGAATAGATGAATCTGAAGGCAATACCTCCTGAAAGATTATCGGAAAATAGCCTTGAATAGCCGGCATCAAGTGAAAATTCATTAGGATTAAAGACCCTTTCCAGATTCCCGAAGTCATCGGTGAAAGGGACATCTCCAAGAGATGAATAGATAAGACTGCCGCTTACTACCTGTCTGGCATCGATCCTTTTATATCCGGTAAGATATGCGATATTTATATCAGGTACCAGATTTCTGAGCCATGGGGCATAAGAAATTCCAACTCCGCTTTTTCCGTCAATGAAGGCAAATTTAGCAGGGTTCCAGTGCATGCTGTAAACATCGGGAGAGGTAGCAACACCTGCATCACCCATTCCTCCTGCCCTCGAGTCGGGAGCTATCGTAAGGAAGGGAACGACTGTCTGTATTGCGTTAAGCTCACCTGAGCTTGATTGTGAAAATAATTCTCTGTTACCTGCCACTATTGCCAGGAATAATAATATTACAATTGAGGTTTTTTTCATTTTGATCTTCATCATTCTACGATTATGCAAATATAAAACAAATTTTCAGCCCAAATATTGTGCAACTGTCACAAAATGATCATTCGGCCTGAAGCCGTTGCTCTCTCTCCGGTTGCGGTTGTTACGGTTACTGAATATGGATACATTCCTCTGCCCGCTCTTTTCCCTCTGTCGTCATTCCCGTCCCAGGTTAAGGGTGGTAAGGTAAATCCTGTTGATGGTACGGTTGTATTTATGGTTTTTATTATCATTCCATTCAGGTTGTAGATATTAATTGTGACAGAAAAGTCTGTATCGGGACGGTTGTGTTCCGCCCTGAATTGTGTTTCGTATATAAATGGATTCGGATAATTGAGCAGGTTTTTGATTATGAATTTTCCTCCGGTCTCAACCAGAAAAATAATTGTTTTTTCTGATGAGTTGTTATAATTATCCCAGGCTTTAACAGTAAGGGTATGGCTTCCTTCTTTCAGATCCGACAGGTCATAGTTAATCCTTCCCTTCATATAATTATCGAAATCATTTTCAAAATAGTTATTCAGCAGAAATGACTTGTTGGGGTTGTTTTCAAGATATCCTGTCAGGTCGTGTCCAATACCAGAGCCCGTTGTATTTATTCCGCCTTTATCTTCAATTATTGCAACAAGTCTTGGATTGCTATCAGTTATTCCTCCTTCCCTGAAAAGCGTATCGTTCATATATAGTTTAATATCAGGTCCTTTTGTGTCGGGAAGTGTTGTGTTGGAGAAACCTCCGACGATAAGATCTGAAAAGTTGCCGAACATATCTTCTGAAGAGTTGCTGGCATAATAACTTATTTTTCCTGTTCCGAAGGAATAGTCAATATCGCGGGGAACAATAAAAGTAAACCTGAACCTCCCGTTTTTTGCCATCGTCTTTCCGCTGAAAAGAATATTGTTTCTAAGATTAAATTCCATTATCAGCCCTCCGTCGTTGGAAATTGTCTTTATTTTACTCGCTTTGTCATACACCAGCGGGGAAACCACTCCATTGAAATTATTCAGCAAGTTTCCTTCCGGATCTTCAATATGGCCCGAAACAGTTATCATTGACAGCGCCTTAAGACTGTCGATCTTATCCGAAATAGCAACGTTATTAACGGAATCAGTAATAACATTTCCATGCCAGGGGTAGGCGAGTTTCAGGGCAGGATCGCCGAGAAGAGTAAAGTTTCTTTTGTTAAGGCCGCTTCCGGAATTATTCTTGGCTATCCTTACAATATCTCCAAGGCAGAGAGTATTGCCCTCTTTGTCGCGACTAAAGGCATAATTGAATAAGTTTCTGTTAAGTAGATGATTAGGAGCAGAGTAGACTACCCGGGTAGTAGACATTAATGCAATGCCTCCCCCGTCAGGGTTGAGAAGAACCATTTCACCGGCTGACGTTTTTCCGTCCATTTTCCTTGTCATAATATTAATATCAATATCATCGAACCGGCTGAATTCACAGGTTGCAGTGATGAACAACGGAAGTCTTCCTCCGTTATTCCATGAGTTGATTTCGTCTGTCTTGATTACCCTTTCGGCAGCAAGGCCTGTTTCACTGCCATGACCCACATAATTTAGAATAAGACATCCTGAATTTATCCGGCTTGAGATAGCCTTATTGACTTCAGGATAGGTCTGGCCGTTAACGGAAGTTGTTTGCCTGTACGCATCAAGGTATATTTTTTCAACATTGAAAGAGGGAACACTGTCATGAAGAATTGCAGAAAGTCCTTCAGCATCAGACATGTGAATATTTCCATCTTCGTCATCGGCAACAATGCTGATAACGTTTTTCCAGTCACCCATATTTGCGGGATCGAGGTATTTTATGATTTTTGAAATAAGTATGCCTGCCTGGAGAGTATCAGAAACAGGAAAGCGGCCTATCCCGATATCTTCCGTTCCTTCTGCCTCTCCTTCGCCTTTGTCGAGAAGCCCGTAGAAATCATCGGATGTAAATGAAGATACAATCACAGTTGAGTTTTGCGACTGATAGGTTGGAATAAAATTCGGGTTATTTGGAGGCAGAGTCCTGTTTTCATAGGAACCATCTCCGAAAAGCAAAAGATATTTGAGCGGATGGAGAGAATTTTTCTGCCTGAGATATTTCATTCTTATAAAGTTTCGCAAGGCACAGATATCGGATGTGCCACCCGAAAATTCATTATAAACCTGTTCTGGAGTGACAATCTGTGAAATCATTCCGCTGTTATTCAGATGGATCTTTGCCAGTTTTTCAGCATAATCTTTAAATATTGGATGAGTTATTATTATCATATCAGCCGGATCCGACCCATGTAGATTCTGATTGGCCAGCGGAACTGTTTTTATCACAGGAGAAAGGGTTTTGTCGGGAGTAAAAGCTATATATGTTTTAAGGGTACTGGAAGAATCCCTGAAAGTTATGTTTTCTCCGTTCTTTGAGTAAAGGATTTTTTTAATTTTCAGAGGGTCAGAAATATCCCATACGATGGCATCATTAACACTACTCCTGATTGAATAGCCGATAATTTTACCTTTTGTAACTGATTTTGAATCAGAGTATTGCATAGCATTACCTGTAAATGAATTTGATCTTCTGCCTTTTAGCTGAATATAATCAAGCCATCCCTTTGCCGCAGTTTCTCCTTTATCAGCGAACCTGATTTCATAAATAGGTAATGGTGATCCGGCAAAAAATGAACCGGTATCTGAGGTAGTCTGGGCATAGGTGCCGGTATAATTATACAGATTTGTGCCAAGTACCTGAATGCTTTTTTTGAGAGA
Organism: uncultured Bacteroidota bacterium; assembly: GCA_903824785.1. GTDB lineage: Bacteria > Bacteroidota > Bacteroidia > Bacteroidales > VadinHA17 > LD21. The sequence goes on along the minus strand of CAIJYD010000135.1, from coordinate 25,118 downwards.
TGTTCCTTCATATATTCCAAATGAGGTAGGAATTGAGGCTCTGGCTGCCACCCTGATATTGTACTTTATTTTTTCAGTGGTAAGAAGGTCTGTAAACCCCGGATTAATGGGAATAGCCGAAATCTGCTGATACCATTCCCTTCCCGATTTTATCAGATTTTCAATATCAATTTCATGAATGAACAGGGCGTCTGAGGAGGATGAGATTTTTTCAGGAGCTCCTGCCGGATCAGTTGCATTAATTACTCTTTTTCCTTTTGAGACGGCTGATGTAATAAAATAAAAAGCTGTGTCGGAATAGTTGTGTCTGAGGAAATTATACTCTCCGGTAGTGTCATTATAGATCCACCTGTGGGGGCTTTTTCCGAAAAACAGAAGGTATTCTTCTTCGTTGAAGATGGAATCATTTCCTGAAATATATATTGGCAACTCCTGAAGGTCATCAGGTTCAGAATCAGTATTAAAATAAGAAAGCTGTCCGGTATTGTTGCAATAAATCTTTGGATTGGAAGGATATTCAAGCCCCAGCTGTTTTATTTTTGAGTAATCGATCCGGTAAATTCCGTCAGCTGTTACTGCCATTTTGAACCATTTGCCCGAAGAGAGGATGGACGAAGAAGATGTACCAATAATGGAATTTTGTCCTGACAGGCTATTTGGAAGCAACAACAGAAAAACCGGCAATATTTTAAGAAATCTTATCATTATTACAGACAAAGATAGAAATGTGCTTTTTGTTTGCTAACTTATTTTGTTTTTTTGTACAGGTTATCAGGTTATAATAATAACGACACCGTTACGTTGATATTGCAGTATATTTTAATATGTTGAACCGGTTTATACAGATATTTCTCCTTATCATCATTATCACGGCCGACAGTTTCGGACAAGGTATTGATGAGGGTCCGGGTTACCAGATGGTTATGATAAATAATCCGGCTCTTTCCGGAAGCGAGGGTGATGGAAAATTAAGGATGTCGTATCTTAATTTTTATCCGGGTAACAACTATAATCTTCATTCTCTGTTTTTATCCTACGATTCATATTTCCCTGCCCTGCATGGCGGTGCCGGATTTTATCTCTCTGACGATTACCTTGGAGGGGTCGTGAATGAACTAAAAGGTGGATTGTCATATTCCTATTTTTTACATGCAGGAAAAGACCTTTTTATCAATGCCGGGCTTTCTGCTTCTTTTTATCACCGGGGTTATAACTTTGAAAAAGCGGTTTTGCCTGATCAGATTGATCCATTGGGAGGAACGTTACTGCCTTCTTCCGAACTGCTTGCAGCACAGGGACGAACAGTATTTGATATCGGCGCAGGGTTTGTTTTTATTTCAGGAAAATTATCAGGAGGATTTTCCGTTAATCACCTGGCAGAACCGGATCCAACAGAAACAGGACTCTCGAACGACAGGGTAAAACGGAAACTATTTTTACATCTTACAGGTGATGTGGACATTAACAGAACTAAAGAATTGAAAATGAGACCTGTTGGGTTTGTCGGGATGCAGGGTGAATATATATCCGGAGGCGCAGGAGCCGCATTCGAAACTAATAAATTGTCAGTCAATGCTATATTGTTTGGAAGCAGCGAAAAAAATATGAATATTCAGACAGGTTTTTCATTTAATGCCGGACGAGTAAGATTTTTTTACAACTACCGGTTTAATATTATTTCAGGGAATTCATTGTTGCCATTATCGCTTCTTCATCAGACAGGAATGGCTCTCATTTTAAACAATGTTGATAAAAGAAATGCAGTTAAAACAATAAATTTTCCTCAATTGTAGTTATATTTGAGATTAATAAATTATTGGTTTAGGAAAAATTCCTATATTTGGAAGTCTTAAAAGCCATAAAACTAAAGCAGTATGTATAAATTCAGAGCCTTACCGATTGTTCTTATTGTCGTTTTATTGTTTCCATCCTGTTTTTTTAAGAAAAAGAAAGGAGACAATCCTAATGTCTCTACATCGACAGGCTGGGAGTATAATAATCCCGATAATGGAGGATTTGAAGTTGCCTTGGGAGCCGATCAGAAAACAGGGCCGGGCCTTGTACTTATTGAAGGAGGCCGTTTCACAATGGGTCAGGTGCAGCAGGACGTAATGTTTGACTGGAATAATAAGCCGAGAACAGTAACGGTATCATCATTTTATATGGATGAAACAGAGGTAAAGAATATCGACTACCGCGAATACCTTTTCTGGCTGAACAGGGTATATAAAGATTATCCTGAAGTTTTCAGAAGGGCTCTTCCTGATACACTTGTATGGAGAAGCCCTCTTGGTTTTAACGATCCTTATGTTCAGTATTATTTCAGGCACCCGTCGTATAACAACTATCCTGTTGTTGGTGTAAGCTGGCTGAAGGCAACGGAGTTTTGTCTCTGGAGAACAGACAGGGTTAATGAACAGATTCTTATTGATATCGGAGAATTAAATCCCGATCCTAATCAGCTTAATGATAAAAATTTCAATACAGAAGCTTATCTGGCAGGCCTTTATGAAGGAGTAGTGAATCAGTTACGCGAGAGTCTTAATCCAAATCAGACTGAACGCCGTACAAACTTTGAAGATGGCGAGTTGCTTCCAAGTTATAGGCTTCCCACAGAAGCTGAGTGGGAATTTGCTGCCTATTCACTTACAGGCAATACTTTTGAGGAGAGGATTTACGAACGCAGGATATTCCCATGGGATGGTCATAACGTAAGAAACTCCTCGACAAAATCGAGAGGTGAGATGATGGCAAACTTTGTTCGTGGCAGAGGCGACCTTATGGGAGTAGCCGGTAGTCTGAACGACAATGGGAGTATTACAGCAGATGTCAAATCGTACTGGCCAAATGACTATGGGCTTTTTTGTATGGCAGGAAACGTAAACGAATGGGTACAGGATGTTTACCGCCCTCTTACTTCGGAAGATGTTGATGGGTTCAATCCTTTCAGAGGTAACGTTTATACCGATGTCAGAAGAGATGCTAATGGTGCTCTGGTAGGAAAAGACAAACTCGGACATCTTTATGTTGATACAGTAAAAGACCTTGATGTAGCCAACAGATATAATTATCAGAAAGGCGATTACAGAAATTACAGAGACGGCGACCTTCAGTCGGCAATTCCGGCAGGAACCGAATGGACCACAGAAGATGGCAAAAAAGGTTCTCAAAGGATGTATTCCCAGGATAACACCTCCGGAACAAGCGATTTTGTTACCCTCATAAATGATAATGTCAGGGTATATAAAGGTGGATCATGGAAAGACAGAGCTTACTGGCTTAATCCATCAACACGAAGATTCCTCGATCAGGAAAGCTCACGTGATGATATTGGTTTCAGATGTGCTATGATCAGGGTAGGGAGCCCTTCAGGTATATAAGTTAGCTTTTAACTTAATATGGCCTCATTATTAACCCGTAATGAGGCATTTTTTTCGAAAGATGAAGACAGAACAGTTATACAGCCTTTTCAAAGATTCTTCCGGAGTTACCACTGATTCGCGAACAGCAGGGCCGGGGAAGATATTCTTCGCACTTTGGGGCGAAAAATACAACGGTAATAAATATGCGGCTGAAGCATTGGAAAAAGGTGCTTCGTGGGCAGTAATAGATGACCATCTCTATGAAAATGAGAAGACAATCCTCGTTGATGACTGTCTTCTGGAACTTCAGGCTCTCGCCGGGCATCACAGGAGAGAGATGAAGGTTCCGGTACTAGCCATTACCGGCACCAATGGTAAAACAACTACAAAAGAGCTGCTTACAGCTATACTGTCAAAAAAACTTAAAGTACATTCTACAGAAGGAAATCTGAATAATCATATTGGTGTTCCACTTACAATACTTTCTGCACCTGCCGGAACAGAAATGATGATAATTGAAATGGGTGCCAGCCATATCGGGGAAATAAGGACGTTATGTCTGATCGCCAGACCTGATTTCGGAATGATTACTAATATAGGAACGGCACATATTGAGGGTTTTGGATCGGTCGACGGGGTGATTAAAGCAAAAACAGAACTCTTTGAACACCTCCGGAAAATTAACGGAATAGCTATATATAACGACAAAAATCCATTGCTGACAGAAAAAATATTCAAGATAATCAACAGGGCAGTGCCATATTCTGATCCAACCGGAACAGAACTCCTGGTGGAACCTGTGGAATCCTTAATGAATCTTAAGCTGAGAGTAAAATATCTCCATCAAACCTATAATATTTCCACAAACCTTTTTGGCAATTATAACGTTGAGAATATTAAAGCTGCAATTGCTGCCGGGATATTCTTTGATGTGGAAATGAAGGATATTGCAGTTGCGGTGGAAAACTATCAGCCTGCAAACAACAGGTCGCAGATTAAAACTACGCCGAAAAATACTCTTATATGCGATTCTTATAATGCAAACCCGACAAGCATGCATTCTGCCATGGAATCTTTTAATGGAATTCAGGCTGAACATAAGCTTGTTATCCTTGGCGATATGCTCGAACTGGGAGATAAGAGCGAGGATGAACATCTGAAGGTTTTGAAAGAACTTCAGTCTTATGGTTATGCAAGTGCTCTTCTGGTGGGATCATTCTTCAGTAAAGTATCAGCCGGAACAGGGTATAAATCTTTTTCTGATGTGAGCAAGCTGATTGAATTTATCAAAAAGCAACCCATTACCGGTAAAACGATTCTTGTAAAAGGTTCAAGAGGAATAGGGCTGGAGAAAATCTACAACCTGCTTTAGGAGTTCATTTTGCCTCTCTGCCGGCATCAGAAAATGTTATATTTATAAGGAGTACTTCAGACCGGCTGCCCGACCTTACCCTGGGGCCCCATAAGCCATAACCGGAAGAGACAATAAATTGTGAGTTCCCTTTTTTCAGATAGCCATAGCTTAGTTCATAGATCTTTGAAGTAACATAATTAAGTGGCCACATCTGGCCATTATGCGTATGTCCAGAAAGCTGAAGGTCAACACCGTACTTTGCCGTTTCTTCAAGTTTAAACGGTTGATGATCAAGTAGTATTACCGGCTTAGCGGTATCCGCCTGTTTCATGAGTTCGCCAAGAGATAGTCGCTCTTTATCGTAAAAACGGCGGGAATCCCTGTCGGTTCTGCCAATCAGCTGAATACCTCCATCAAGCACAACCATTTCATCTTTAAGTACTTTGATGCCTTTGCTTTCAATATAGGGAATTGTCCGGCCTGCACCGCCAATAAATTCGTGGTTACCTGTTATGGCATAGAGGCCGTCGGTGCAATCAGGAAAGGTGAAGTATTGAAGCAGATCGCCTCTGAGAACAGGGCCGATCTCACCGTCAACAATATCTCCAAGAAGCAGAATAAGGTCAGGGTTCATCTCCTTAAGCATTCCTGAAAGCTTCCTTATACTTCTTTTCCTTATTACACTGCCAAGGTGAATGTCGGAAACGGCTGCAATACGTAATGTTTTTATATCTCCAGCAGGTTTGTTAATTGTGATGTTATACTCTTTAATAACAGGTATTAACGCATTTATAAAGCCCCCGGTTATCAGCAATGCTGAAATAACAACCACTGTAAAAAATGACCATCTGCGAAATATTAAAATATTTTCCGTATTGATAATTCCCGGTATCTTTAATGTAAGTAACAGAATATCAGATATTAAAAATAGGAAAAAACCATAAAGCATAAAGGCAAGCCAGAAACCTCCGACAATATTAAGTGCATCAGAGAGAACTGAAGAGTGTCTTGATTCAAGAATTTTAGCAGCTATAAATATTACAGAAAGAAGGAAAAAGGCAATTGAATAGAGGAGTCTGTTGTTTTTTAAGAGAGGGAAAGCGTTATATCCCTTGAAAAACAGATAAATATTTGCCAGCGAATAGATTGTAAGTACGACAGAGAAGAATACGAGCATTTGGTATTTTTTCATTATTAATTAGTTTCCGGTTTTCAGGCAGTTATAAGTTTTAATGCCTTTGATATAAAACTCAAAAACGATGCTCTTGTTCAAAATCATTGCCTCAGAATTCATTTTTTCCAGTTTTTTTACAGCTCCTCTTTTCACTTTTAGTTCGTTTTTGCTTTTATAATAGTCAATATGAGCTCTCCATACCGACCTCACATTACCGAAATTACCATTGAATAGGAACATAACGGCAGCCAGACCGTCCAAAAGCTTTCTTATGAAAATGGTGGAGTGCAGTTTATTGTCAGGCAGGTTTTTATACAGAAGGAAGAGGCTGTTTCTGAAGTTAAGATAAGTTTTAAACGCTGATTCATAAGGCAGTGAACCACCTCCAATATGATATACCACCGATTCGGGTACAAAGCGAACACGGTATCCGGCTTTGGCAAAGCGCCAGCAGAGATCTATCTCTTCCATGTGAGCAAAGAATGCATCGTCAAAGCCTCCGCATGCTCTCCAGGCCTCAGCGGAAACGATCATACAGGCACCACTCGACCAGAAAATATCAATTCCGGAATTATACTGGCCGTTGTCTCTTTCAATTTTATCAAAGATTCGTCCCCGGCAAAAAGGATAGCCATATTTGTCAATAAAACTGCCTGCTGCACCTGCGTATTCGAAATGATCTTTCCGGTTATAAGAGAGTATTTTTGGCTGGCACGAAGCCACATCGCTATTGTTATCCATGAAACTGACGAGCGGATCAAGCCAGCCTTTGGTAACTTCAATATCTGAGTTAATAACAACAAAATATCTGGCATCCAGTTGGTTAATAGCAAGATTGTAGCCTCCGGCAAACCCGTGATTCTTTCCAAGAAGGATAAGTTTTACCTCCCCGAAATTTTCTGAAACCCATTCAGGTGAACCGTCAGTTGAGCCATTATCTGCAACAACGACGATGGTTTCCGGATTTGCAGAGTACTTTACAACACTCCCCAGAAACATCTTCAGATATTCAAGTCCGTTCCAGTTTAGTATTACAATGGCAGTTTTATTCATCCTGAACAGGCTTTTTATGTTTCCACCGCCGATGGCTCCAGATCCAGTATTCCGGTTTTTCAATAATTATCTCCTCAAGCCTTTTGACATGTGTTTCAGTAATCAGATACTCAGGGAGGCCTGCAGTATGGTCAAAAAGAAGTTCAATATTAAGATTGTAGTAGCCCCGTTTTATCTTTTGAATATGAAAAAATACAATAGCCATATCATATTTTGAGGCAACTTTTTCTGTACCCATAAAAACGGGGGTATCCTGATTAAGAAAGGTGGTCCAGTATTTAATTTCAGACTTTATGGGGGTCTGGTCGGAGATAAAGGCGGAGATTGTATTAATATTATTCTTTCTGTCGCTGATAATTTCCCTTATGATGTTTGACATTGAAGTGAGGATCATTCCGTTTCTGGTGCGGGTGTCGTATATGAACTTGTCAAATAGCTTGTTCTGCAAAGGTTTATAGATAGATACAGCTTTGTAATCAGAATAGAGCGGCCAGGCAGAAAGCCATTCCCAGTTGTTGTAGTGACCCATAACAGCAATGGTATCCCGTTTTTCTTTTCGCAGATTTTCAATAACATCCATGTTGGTTATTGTAAACCGCTTCATCTGCTCCGATTTACTCATTCTTCCCACCTTAAATACTTCTATACAAATGTCTGCCAGATGTTTATAGAACTTCTTTTCAATCTGTTTCAATTCTTCTTCACTCTTTTCTGGAAATGAGTTTTTAAGATTGTTTCCGACAATTTTTCTGCGATAAGAAGGGAAGTAATAGAGCAGCAGATAGAGGAAGTCGGAAAGGATATATAAGACTCTGAGTGGAAGAAGTGCCATTATCCGGTAAAATCCGTAAAAAATGTAGAATCCGATAGTTCCCATCATTTTATCTCTTCTGATGCTTCATAAAAATACTAACATTTTCCAGCATTTCCTGATAAACATGGTTTGTTGAGGCAATAATTTCCTCTCCTGAAAGATTCGATTCTGTTCCGGAAAAATCGCTTACACGTCCGCCTGCTTCACGAACCAGCAGAATTCCTGCGGCAACATCCCATGGATGCAGACCATATTCATAAAACGCTTCAAATCTACCGCAGGCTACGTATGCAAGGTCTATTGCAGCAGATCCGAGCCGCCTTATTCCCTGTGAGTGTTTACAGAAATGGGTAAGACACTCCATATACTTGTCGAGATGGGTGAAGTCGCTGTAGGGGAATCCGGTAGCTACAAGGCTGTCAGCCAGTTTTGTAGCTGCTGAAACATAAATACGGCGGCCATTCAGCCAGGCACCTCCATCTTTCCAGGCAATAAATGTTTCGTTTCCGCCAGCCTCATACACAACACCTGCAATTATTTCCTCCTCTTCCATCAGGGCAATGCTTATTGCATAGGGGTGAATGCCGTGAACGAAATTTGTTGTTCCATCAAGCGGGTCAATTACCCAGTTGTATTTTTCTCCCTTTTTTGTCGATGTCCCCTCTTCGGCATTAAACCCCGCTTCAGGCAGAAGGCGGCCTAATCTTTCAACCAGCATTTTCTCCGCCCCCTTGTCAACATAGCTTACAAAATCATTAAGCCCTTTTCTCTCTGTACGCGTTACATCAAAGCTTTTCGACTCCTTCATAATAAACCGACCGGTTTCAATGGCAGCTTTTTCAATTTCTTTACAAATATCTTTAAGATCGATCATAGTTCAGTCAATTAGTTCAATACCCATTCTGCCTGTATCCGATATCCTGTTCAATTTAACTTTTTCTATTTGTCCGGCAAGCTTTGCCTGCCATTGATGTTCTACCCTGATATAGTTTGAAGTAAAGCCGGTTATAAACCCTTCATTACGGGTTCTCTCAAACAGAACATTTGTTATCTGTCCGTTATTAAGTTCGTAAAATTCACGATTCTTCTTTTCTGAAAGCGCCATAACCATTTTACTTCTTATATCTTTTTCTCGTGGAGCAACCTTTCCGGGTAGTTTTTCTGCAATGGTACCCGGCCTTTCCGAGAAGGAAAAAACATGGAGATAGGAGAGAGGCATCTTTTCAAGAAAGGAGAATGTATCATTAAAATCTTCCTCAGTTTCTCCGGGGAACCCCACAATTACATCGGCTCCGATACCGGCCAGCGGCATCTTCTCTTTTATCGATTTTAACCTTGAAGCAAAGAGATCCCTGTCGTATCTTCTTCTCATCAGTCCAAGGATCCTGTTGCTTCCGCTCTGCAACGGGATATGGAAATGAGGGAGTATCTTCTCATTTAAAGATGCCAGCTCAATCAGTTCGTCCGTAAGCAGGTTTGGTTCAATTGAGGATATTCGGAACCTCTCAATTCCCTGTACTTTAACCAGTTCTTTCAAAAGTGAAACAAATGATTCTCCGTTCGATTTTCCAAAATCACCAATGTTAACCCCGGTAAGCACAATCTCTTTCACTCCTCTTTCTGCAATCTTTACGGCTTCAGCTGTAATTGTCGAAATCTCAGGATTCCTGCTTTTCCCGCGAGCCATTGGTATGGTGCAGTATGAACAGCCATAGTCGCAACCGTCCTGTATCTTAAGAAATGAGCGTGTTCTGTCGCCAAGAGAATATGAGGGGTTGTAGTTATCTGATGAAGAGAGGTTGCATGAGTGAATTTCCACTGAAGGCCTCTTTTTTAAGTCGGTCAGATAATCAGATATATCGAACTTCTCATTTGTGCCAAGTACAAGGTCTACTCCCGGAATGGCTGAGATCTCATGTGGTTTAAGCTGTGCATAACAGCCAACAACAGCAATAAAAGCTCCCGGAGAGAGTGTGGTGAATTTTTTTATCGCCTGCCGGCATTTTTTGTCCGCAGCATCAGTAACCGAGCAGGTATTAATAACATAGATATCAGCTATCGAATTAGGCGATACCCGTTCAAATTTCTCATCAGGGAAAGATCTTGAAATAGTTGATGTCTCGGCAAAATTCAGTTTACAGCCAAGGGTATGAAATGCTACTTTTTTCTTTTCGATAACCATTATATTTTTCTCTGGCTGCCGGTATTGCAATAACTCAGGTCATATTTTGTAATGCCTTCATTTACAATGACATACAGTCGTTTCAGTCAGGGCATCCCAAATTTAACAGACGAACTTTCCGTAGACCGGGATTACTTTACTATTATTGCCGGTACTACTATTTTTTCCCGGGTTTTGTCAGGTATATATTTCTGAATTCAATTTCCTTACCTTCACTCTGTAAACAAACCGAACCTTCTGAAACATTTACCTCTGTACCTTTGTTCTGAAGCACACCGTTTACAAACACCTCAATAGTATTTGAATTACAGATAACCTCCATTGTGTTCCATTCGGTTACCGGTTTTTCTGATGAAGCGGCCATTTTAGCCACGACAATATTCGATTTGTCTTTCATCTCTTTCATACCGGCGCCGTTCATGCATACAAAGTCACCTGCATTGCCTGCTTTCAGCTGACATTCAACACATTTCAGCCAGATAGCATCAGGCAGCTGTCCGTGTACAAAAACTCCGCTGTTGGTTGGTTCTACCGGCCAGCGCCATTCGACATGAAGTTTATAATCAGAGTAGCTCCCTTTTGTGCGCATATAGCCGAACGGATTCCCTGAAATATGAATCACACCGTTTTGTACTGTAAAAACCGTGGCAGGATCGACTGCAGGGTCTTTTAATTTAAACTCCCAGTTACTCAGATCTTTTCCGTTAAAAAGCGGGATTATTTCCTCTTTTTGTTTTTTCTTATTTTCAGAACTTTTTGCATCAGCCGGGACTGTTGCAAAAGCGTTACCTGTAAATAGTAAAATGATAAGAAGTGCTGCTGGGAGGATGATTCTGTTTCTCATAATATTTGTTTTTAAAGTAATTTACTTGCAAGTTCGGCCAGGAAGCTTCGTTCTCCTTTTACCAGGTTTACATGAGCAAAGATATCCTGATTCTTCATTTTGTCGGAAAGATAACTTAACCCGTTTGAGGCTGTATCGAGATAAGGTGAATCAATCTGTTCAATATCACCTGTAAAGACCATTTTGGTACCTTCCCCGGCTCTGGTAATAATGGTCTTTATTTCGTGAGGGGTAAGGTTCTGCGCTTCATCAACAATAAAAAAGATGCTTGAAAGGCTCCTTCCTCTGATATAGGCAAGCGGAGTAATGACAAGCTTGTCTTCTTTCATCATGTCGTTAATCCTCAGGAACTCAGGACTCTGATGGCTGAATTTATGTTTTATAACAGTAAGGTTGTCATATAAAGGCTGCATGTAAGGGTCCATTTTTTCCTTAACATCACCGGGAAGAAATCCAAGATCGCGGTTCGCCAGTGGAACGATAGGACGGGCGAGGAAAATCTGCTTGTATCTTTTGTGCTGCTGGAGAGCAGCTGCCAGCGCCAGCAATGTTTTTCCGGTTCCAGCCTTGCCTGTTAATGATACCAGCTGAATGTCGGGGTTTGAGAGAGCCTCAAACGCAAAAGTCTGCTCTGCATTCCGGGGGTCGATGCCATAGGTTGTTTGTTTAATAACTCTGCTAAGCATCTTATTAACAGGATTATAGTGTGCAAGTGCGCTCGATCCGTTATTCTTCATGATAAAAAACTGATGGCCTGTCAGATTTGGATCAAGATTGAATTCACTGCCACTCACCCCTTCAGGAAGTTCATAAAGCTTGCTTATTGATTCCTGACCTACCCCTTCAAGTATTCTTATCCCTTTATAGAGATCGTCGATATTGGCTACTTTATCATTTTCATAATCCTGTGCAATTATACCCAGCGACTTGGCTTTCATACGAAGGTTAATATCCTTCGTAATAAGTACCACTGTCATATCTTTATTTGCACTGTTCACATAATCGGCTATTGCAAGAATGCGATGATCAGGTGTTCTCTCGGGAAATGATTGATTGACCTTTTCAGAGAAATCCTTGCCTGTTTCAATATGCATGTTTCCAAGGTTTTCTCCAAGAGGGATATTGGCTGTAAGAAGCAGATCGCCTGAAAGTTTGTCTAATTCCCTGGTGAATTCGCGGGCATGAAAATTGATAAGATCATTTCCTCTTTTGAATTTGTCAAGCTCTTCAAGAACAACTATTGGAATAATGACGTCATTTTCCTCAAAATTATAAATGCATTTATAATCATGAAGCAAAACGTTTGTGTCTATGATAAAAAGTTTTTTATTGCGTTTTCGTTTCATCATCAATCAATTAAAAATCAATATTATAAACCTTGATAATTGAAAATTACCTGATTTGTAAAAATAACTAATTTAAGGTACAAATTGTTATCTGTTTGTAAAGTATGTTTATTTGTATTGAAAAAGTTTTAAACCGGTTATATACTTCTGCAGCCGGTTTCTAATATAATGAAATGGATTACGAACAGACACTCGGATTTCTCTTCAGTCAGCTTCCTGCATATCACAGGATAGGTAAGGCAGCCTATAAGAATAACCTCAGTAATTCTATTGCACTTGATGAATATTTTGGGAATCCTCATCGTAATTTTTCTACAATTCATGTAGCAGGAACTAATGGCAAAGGATCTGTTTCTCACATGATTGCGTCAATACTCCATGAGGCCGGATATAAGACAGGGTTATATACCTCCCCACACCTTAAGGATTTCAGAGAGCGGATAAAGATTAACGGCGTTATGATTCCTGAAAACAGAGTCGTTGAATTTGTAAAGGAGCATAAGGGTATTATTGAATCGCTTAAACCATCATTCTTTGAGATGACGGTGGCAATGGCATTTAACTTTTTTAAAGAGGAGTCAGTTGATGTTGCAGTTATTGAGGTAGGTCTCGGCGGAAGGCTTGATTCGACAAATATCATCACCCCGGTTTTATCGGTCATAACCAATATTGGTCACGATCACATGGACCTCCTTGGTGATACCCTTGGGAAAGTCGCCTCTGAAAAAGCCGGAATAATTAAGAGAAACATTCCGGTAATAATAGGTGAAACACATCCGGAAACAAAAGATATATTTATTGCAAAAGCTACTGAAACAGACTCTTACATTCACTTTGCTGATGAGAGTTTTTCCTGCGGGCTCGACGAAAGCGACAGCCATTCAGGCAGGAGAAATTATAGAATTACAGATTCTGTGACCAATAAGTGTTTCACAGGAGAGACTCCCCTTGGCGGCGATTACCAGGTGAAAAATCTGATTGCAGTATTCAGTGCTATAAAAAATCTGAAGGGGGTTTTTAATATTTCAGACAAAAATATTTCAGATGGAATAAGGAATGTTGTTGAAAACACTGGTCTTCAGGGACGCTGGCAGATACTTGGCCATAATCCGTTAACTATTTGTGACACAGGACATAATAAAGAAGGGCTGGAGTTTGTTATTGATCAGCTTCTTCGTATTGAAAAGAGAAGGCTGCATATCATTATTGGCTTTGTGAATGATAAAGATCTGAAATCAGTATTGCCTCTTTTTCCTGCTGCAGCAAGCTATTATTTCACAAAGGCATCCATCCCCCGGGCTCTTAATGAAGCTGGTCTGAAGAGTGAAGCAGCTCATTATGGTCTATATGGAGAGTGTTATAAGGATGTAAAAACTGCCCTGGAGTCGGCACGTCTGAATGCCTCAGCATCTGATGTTATCTTTATCGGGGGAAGTACCTTTATTGTTGCGGAAGTTCTCTGAGCATTCCCCCTCTTAGCGATGCAGAGAGGCGGTTGCTGAGCGAAGTCGAAGCAGGAACCGAAGGGGGTGAGTTCATGAGGATTCTGATGCCGAAGGGGGTGAGTTCATGAAGATTGAAAAGGAGCATAGATGTAATTTTCCAATATTTTAATTAGATTTGTGAATATCAAAACTTTGAACCTATGAAAAAACTGTTGCCATTAATATTGACTATTGCTCTTACAATACCTGTTGCAGGGCAAACAGAAAAGAAGATTACCATTCTGCATACCAACGATCTTCATTCGCGTCTTATCGGCTATTCACCCGAATCGGCTTATACTCCCTTTACACTAAATGACGATAAAACAATCGGGGGATTTGCAAGGATCGCAACCATTATTAAGAGTGAAAAAGAGAGTAATCCAGGAACCACTCTGGCAATTGATGCCGGCGATTTTCTGATGGGCACACTCTTTCCGGCGCTTGAAGCAAAAACAGGCTTTCAGCTCCGGCTTATGAAATCAATGGGTTATGATGTAACCTGTTTGGGGAACCATGAATTCGATTTTGGTCCGGAAAAACTTGCTTCAATAATAAGCTCCTCAGTTCAGAACGGAGAGATCCCCTCATTTCTTGCCGGCAATACGGTATTCGACAAAGAAGATAGCAGGGATGATGGTCTCGAAAAACTTTTATCGGATAATATTCTCGTAAGAAAAAAGATAATAATAAATGATGGTTTGAAGATCGGTCTTTTTTCAATATCCGGGAAGGATGCTGAACGTGTCTCCCCAAATGCTTCACCTGTGACCTTTTCAAAACAATTCTCCTATGCCAGGAAAATGGTAAAAGAGCTTAAGAGTGAAAAATGTGATATTATTATTTGTGTTTCACACTCGGGTCTCTCTCTTGTAAAAGATGGTCCGTATGGAGGGGAAGACGCTGAGCTTGCTTCAAAAGTGAAGGGAATAGATCTGATTATCAGTGGTCATACACATACACTGCTCAATCAGCCTCTGATTGTAAACGGAGTTCCTATAGTTCAGGCGGGGGAGTACGGCCAGTTCGTGGGCAGATTGAAATTAACATATTCAGCCGGTAAACTGAGAGTTGACGATTATAAACTTATTCCTGTCGATGACAAGATCCCGGGAGATAAAAATATTAGTCAACTTATTGATGAGCAAAAAGAGAAGATAACTACCGAGGTGCTGAAACCTCTGGGAATGGATTATAGCAGTCCCGCCGTTGAATCTGCTTTTACGGTAGAGGGAAATGAGATGGGAGATCTGGCAGCCAGCACCATGGGCCCGCTTGTTGCAGATGCTATCCAGTATTATGTTAACAGCCATGGCGGCAAAGGGACAGATCTGAGTATGGTTGCTGCAGGTGTTATTCGCGATAAAATTGTCCCGGGTATTCAGACGGCACCCGATATTTTCAGAATAATGTCGCTCGGATCAGGTAAAGATAATGTTCCGGGTTATCCTCTTTCGCGGCTATATGTTACTGGCAGAGAGCTCAAGAGCATTCTTGAAATTCTGCAGGTTGCTTATAAATCGAGTCCTGATAACTATTGCTACTACTCAGGGGTGAAGGTAGATTATGATCCTTCAAAAGGGTTGCTTAAGAAGATAATGAAAATTGAGATAGTTCATTCTGACGGCAGTAATGTGAATGTGGATTTTTCAAAAAAGAACAATTCGCTCTATTCTGTAACAGCCAATTCCTATATGCTCGAATTTATCGGGATCATAAAGAAAATGAGTTTCGGTTTGATAAATGTTGTTCCTAAAGATTCAAAAGGGAACCCTGTAACAGACATGAAAAATGCAATAATTGATATGGAAGAAAATAAGGAGGGCCTCCAGGAAGGCAAGGAGTGGCTGGCTTTGATGGAATTTCTTCATTCAATGAAAGATACCAATGGAAACGGGATTCCTGATGTTGACAGGAAATATGCTGTTCCGGTAAAATGTTTCTTCCCGGTAACTGCCAGATAAACCAGATATTAAAACACGGTTATTTCAGGTTACCACGAACTGAAAGGATAGTCGACAACTAACCTTGTTTTTCTGTTTGCTATTGTGAACCCTATCTCATACATTGTCCTGGTTACCAGTTCCAGTTTCTTAAAATCGATTTTTCCGATAACATCTTCCGGGGTATGATAATCGGTATGCAGACCAGTTGTAAAAAATAGAACAGGAATATCTTTTTCTACAAAACTATAGTGATCGCTTCTGGCAAATAGTTGCAGCGGGTGATCTTTTCCGCTAAGGCTGTAATCAAATTCAAGCGGGCTCTTCCTGTCTATGTCATCGGCAATTCTTCTGAGCTCTTTGCTCTGATTGTCTGTAATGACAAATACTGAATTGGCTTCTGTCATTGGATTCTCTGAGGTTGAATCGGCAATCCCTTTTATTCGTCCGATCATATCCATGTTAAGATCTGCAACAGTTTTTTCTATCGGGAAAAGAGGGTTGTTAACATATGATTTTGAGCCAAATAACCCGATCTCTTCACCTGAAACCCAAAGAAACAGGACTGATCGCAAAGGCTTTTTCCCCAGACTCTCAAACGCTTTAGCCATCGAAAGAAGTGCAACACAGCCGGACGCATCATCGTCGGCTCCTGTATTCACCTTATTCCCCGAAGCCCCGATATGATCATAGTGGCTTGAGAACACAACCACCTCATTTTTCAATACCGGATCTGTTCCTTCAACATATCCTGCAACGTTTTTGAGTTCTTTCTTCTCGGTGAGGGATACTTCGGTGATTTTTAACTGTTTTTCTGATATAGGAAAAGAGTGGGGCTTAAGTGCCGCATCAATACCATTCTGAAGCTCTTCAAGAGTAAACCCCGATCCATTAAGAAGGGCATCTGCAATAGATCTGTGAATGAAGATTATCTTCGGTAATGCCGACATGAAAGGATTTACTTTTTCTTCTTTTCCCTCTGTAAGTGTGGCTTTTGAAGAAAGGCTTACTGCTATACCGGGACTTGATTCAGCAAAGGATTGAAACCCTGATTTAGGATCAGAAACAATAAGAATAGCTTTTGCTTTTGTGAGAATAAGGGTAGTAAGCTTCATCTGAAAACTCATTGGTGAACTCCAGCTCTTCTCTTCAAAAAGAGATTTTTTGCCATCTTCCGACATCGGAGCCCTGTCCATTACAAGCAGTATCTTTCCCTCCGTTTTGAGATTCTCAAAATCATTGTATTTATACTTGTCGGCCTTAATGCCATATCCTGCAAAAACAACTTCACCTTCAAGAATGAAATCTGAAGGACCGGTTGGAAGCAGCTGCAGCAGAGGTGCTTTTAATGTTACAGTATCCTTGCTGCCCGAGATGATCCGGACTGAAGTTTTTTCCTTGTCCATGGTCTTCATGAAAACAGAATATGGCTGAAAATAACTGGACCCATTGGCAGGTTTCAACCCTGTTAATCTTGCCTGTGAAGCAAGATATTGCGCCGCTATTTCAAGTCCCTCTTCTCCATTCATCCTGCCTTTCAGCAGAGGAGAGGCAAGGAAGGAAAGATTGCTCTCCAGATCGGAGGATGTAATCTGGTTTTTTGAGCCGGCAATCTTCTGAGAGAACAAAGATTCCGGAGTGGTTATAGTCAATATAATGACTATAACCAATATTATACTTCTTTTCATACCTCTGGTCTATTCGTGGTAATTGTTTTTATTGTGGTAAAGTTAATGAAGATTTAAGGAAATATTTTCATATGTTTGCTGCCTGAAATTAAAATAATGGGAACGAGCATTTATTTCTGGATTGGATTCCATCTGTTTGTATTCATAATGCTTGCACTGGATCTGGGTGTGTTTCATAAAAATACCCACAAAGTGCCTGTTAAAGAGGCTGTCATCTGGAGTTTTGTATGGGTAGGTCTGGCTCTTTTATTTAATCTGTTTATCTATCTCGACCCTGATTTCGGTCCTTCAAAAGCTCTCGAGTTTCTTACAGGTTATGTAATTGAATACTCACTTAGTGTGGATAATATTTTTGTGTTCATTCTCATCTTCTCCTATTTTGCCGTTAAGGATCAGTATCAGCATAAGATTCTCTTCTGGGGAATTATGGGAGCTTTGATAATGAGAGGTATATTCATATTTGCAGGTGTTGCCCTCATTAACCGTTTTCACTGGATAGTTCTTATTTTCGGTGGGTTTCTGGTTTTTACCGGAATAAAGATGCTCTTCCCGAAAGAGGCTGAAGTTGATCCTGAAAAGAATCCCATAGTAAAGTTTTTCAAAAAGTTTCTTCCTGTTACTGATAATCTGCATGGCGATAAATTATTTGTCAGAAAGAACCGGCGGCTGTATGCAACACCACTGTTTCTTGTTCTGATTATCATTGAATCCTCGGATCTTATCTTTGCGGTCGACAGTATTCCTGCAATACTGGCAATAAGTCAGGACAGATTCATTGTTTACACCTCGAATATCTTTGCAATATTAGGACTTCGCTCTCTCTATTTTGCCATATCCGGCATAATGGGATACTTCGATTATCTGAAAACAGGACTTGCTTTTGTTCTTACTTTCGTCGGATTGAAAATGCTGGCTGCGTTTTTTAAATTTGAGATACCAACAATCCTCTCTTTAGTAATAATTATTTCTATCCTGCTGATATCGATACTTGCTTCTGTTGTGAAAAACAAAAGAGGCTAACACTCCAGACTGTATTAAGTCTTCGACTTCCGTCACTTACGAACCTTTCAGGTTTTCAGTTAATAAATTTTCATCTGATTTATTAAAATTCTCCTGAATTATCCGTTTCTTTGAAATGAAATAGGAATTTTTTGTTTTGCTATATGTTTAAGAAAATCAGGATTCTTTATGTGGAAGATGTTCCTGCAGAGGCGGAGCTTGTTTTACATGAGATTTCAAAAAACGACATAGATTTTACCTATAGAATTGTAGAGACTAAAAGTGATTATATTGAAGCTTTAGTTTCCATTGTTCCCGATTTGATTATCTCTGATTATTGTCTTCCTCAGTTTGACGGGATGAATGCCTTATCCCTCCGGAATGAGATTGCTCCTCAGACTCCTTTTATTGTTGTTACCGGATCAGTTAATGAAGAGGTTGCAGTTGAATGCATTAAAGCCGGAGCAGATGATTATATCCTGAAAACAAGCCTTACAAAACTTATCTCTTCAATAAAAAATGCTTTTGCTAAACGGAATCTTTTCCTTTTACAACTGGATGTCTCTCAGCAGCACTCTAAAGATGAACAGGTTCTGGTAAAAGATAAAACCAGGGGTAAAGAAAATGGTGAAGGTTTTAAACCTGAGAGAACCGGGTTCGAAGATTATGAACTCGTTGAAGAAAAGCTCACCCTTCTCGATATGGCTATGGAATCAGCCGGGATTGGCACCTGGGTTTTCGATCTCGCAGGAAACAAAAGATATTTTGATAACAAAGCCTGTCGATTGCTCGGGTTTTCAACTGGTCAATATAAAAGAACTGAAAAAGAGTTTTTTGAGTGTATTCATCCGGAAGACAAAGGATCGTTAAAGGAGCTTCTTTCAGGACCCGTGAACAGGAATACAGATCTTGAAACAGATTTCAGAGTTATCCTGCCAGGTGGTGCAGTGAGGTTTCTGACATGCAGGGCAAGGACAGTTTCTGACGGTAAAGGGATTCCACTACGACTCAACGGGTTAGTCTGGGATATAACCGAACAGAAGCTGCTTCAGATCTCCCTTCAGGAAAGTATAAGGAAAACAAATTCAATAATTAATAATCTTAACGGCGCTGTCTTCAGATGCAAACCCGATGTTGAGCGGACAATGGAATATATCAGTGAGGGTGTCAGGGAGCTGACAGGTTATCCCTCCTGGGATTTTCTGATGAACAGGGTAAGATCTTTTGCTTCACTTATACACAAGGAAGACAAAGAGCGGGTTATAAAAAATATTTCAAATGCTCTTGAAGAAAATATATCTTTTACTGTGGAATACAGGATTGTATCGGAGCAGGGCGATATAAAATGGGTATGGGAAAAAGGACGAGGAGTATTTTCGGGAAACAGGGTTATAGCTGTTGAAGGATTCTTTTCCGATATAAGTGAGAAAAAGAAGGTGGAAGAGGAACTTCAGAGTTCACTTGAGCAGCAACACAGACTGACACAATATATCGAGAAAGTACGGGAAACTGAAAGAGTGGCAATTTCCCGTGAACTGCATGACGATCTGGGTCAGGCACTTACAGCCGTAAAAATTGATCTTGCAACGATAAAGCATCATGTTTCCGACCCTGCTGTTACCCTTAGGATTAATAAAGTCTCTGATCTTGTGGGCGAAACTATCAAGACAGTACAGAGGCTTACATCACAGCTTCGGCCACAGATTATTGACGACCTTGGTCTCGAAGCAGCAATTGACTGGTACACTAAAGAGTTTGCCGAGAGAAATAAAGTTGAGGTTATTCTTGATCTGGAACCAGAATTAGTGATACCACCCGATGCTTCCCTTACTGTATTCAGAATTATGCAGGAATCGCTAACTAATATTGCCAGGCATTCCGGGGCCACCCGTGTTAATATTTCGATAAAAAGTACAGAGGACAAAATTAATTTCACCATTTCTGATAATGGGGTTGGAATATCTGAAAGTGAGATAAAATCAAAAAAATCTTTTGGAATTATCAGCATGAATGAGAGGGCTGCCTCACTGCGTGGGACATTTAAAATATCCCGGATGAAAAATTCCGGAACTGTGATTAAACTTATTTTTCCGTTAACACATAATGACTCCAATGAGAATACTGATTTGTGATGACCATAAGATTGTTCGCGACGGTTTAAGACAGATTCTTCAACGACTTGAAGGTGTTACTTCAATCGAAGAGGCCGGAGATGGAAATGAACTCCTGAACATCTTAAAAAATGAGACCTTTGATGTTATACTTCTTGATATTACATTACCTGAAAAAAACGGACTGGAGATTCTTCAAACAGTAAGGTCAAAATGGCCATCAACAAATGTACTGATGCTGAGCATGCATCCACAGGAGCAGTATGCAATGCGTGCCCTGAATCTCGGAGCATCCGGCTACCTTACAAAAGACACTGCATCAGAGGAGTTACTTCTGGCTGTAAAAAGAGTATCGGAGGGGGGAAAATACATCTCACTGTCACTTGCTGAAAGGATTGCCCTTCATATTGATAAAGATACAACACGGCTTAAACATGAAGTTCTTTCAGGACGTGAATTTGAGATACTCATCAAGCTGGCAAACGGAAAATCACTTCAGGAAATATCTAAAGAACTTTGCATATCCGATAAAACCGTAAGTACCTACAGACGCCGTATTCTGGCGAAAATGGAGCTTCATAAAAACAACGAACTTACAAGGTACTGCCTCGAAAATAACCTGATCTGAATCACAGACTCTGTACAGAGCCCTCACTAACCTTCCGGTTGTCAGTGTTCTTGAAATCTTAAACTTTAATTATTTAAAGATGAAGTGCTTTCAAAATTTTATGTAATTTTGTAAATCTTTAAACTATTTTTAAATGGTTTTTAACTGCAAGGACTTCATTTACAGAAAGCATGCTTTAGAAAGACTTTTAAGTAGAAATATTAGCCCTGATGATGTGGAGGCAACTATAAAAACAGGAGAAATAATAAATGAATATCCTGATGATGATCCGTTTAAGAGTTGGTTGGTACTCGGATTTATAGGTAAAAGACCGATACATGTTGTGCTTTCGCAAGATATAGAAGGGAATTGTATTATTATCACAACCTATGTACCTGATAATAAGATTTGGAATGTTGGGTTTAAAACAAAAAAGAGATAAAATGAAATGCCCGGTGTGTAAATTAGGAACAACAAAAATTGGAAAATCAACATTAACCGTTGATATTAAGGGACATTTGTTTTTTTTCAAAGATGTCCCTTCCAGTGTTTGCAATAATTGTGGTGAGGTTTACTACTCTTCAGCCGTATCAAAACAGGTTTATCAAGCCGCATTGGAATCTATTAAGAAAGGTTCTGAATTCGAAATCATACGGTTACCTAAAGTTGCTTAACCGTACCGCTCCAGCGGGACGAGCTCGGCGCAGCCAAATCCTGAAACTAGAGTAGCTCCTCAAACATCTGCTCTTCGACCCTCCTCACTCCTCACGCCTCACGCCTCACTCCTCATCCTTTGTAGTAGATTCCCTCCATCGTGTAGTAGAAGTACTACATCGTGTAGTAGAAGTACTACAGAAGATTGAGCGTTTCCCTTACAAACATTTACCAGTTCCCTTACAAGAAGTATTATATATTGGATTTACTTTTACCATGTTAAAAATATACCGTTGACATGAAAGTATTAATAGCAGACGATTCAGGCTTAATTCTTGACAGATTGCAGGAGATGCTTAGTATGTATAAGCAGGCAGAGCTGATAGGATCGTATAAGGACGGCACAAAAGCCCTTGCTGCTTTAAGGTCTTTGAAACCGGACCTTGCGATAGTTGATATAAAGATGCCCGGCTTGAGCGGGTTGGAAGTATTAAGTGAAATAAGGAAAGAGAACAAGATTGTTAAGATCATTATCCTTACCTTCTATTCCTCCGACCATCACCGGCAAATGGCTATTCAGGCAGGAGCCGACTATTTCTTTACTAAAGTAGATGATTTTGATAAACTATCGATGGTTGTTGCAGGTATGGTTCTGAAAGAGGTAAATGGTAATAAAAACAGTGTAATTATTAGTTGACATATATATAAAGGTATAGAACTGTTCCGGGGTGGGAGGTTCTAAATGAAGGTTACAATTTTAATTAAAGAGTTTGATCAAGTAAAACTGATATATGGTTAGAGTATCAGACATCGTTGCATTAGCAGGGAGAATGAAGAAATCGTTCCTCTGGCTTTTGCTTTTGGTATGTCTGAGCGGCCAGCAGCTGGCGGCACAAGGGAATGCACTTAGCTTCGACGGGGTTAATGATTATGTTGGTTTCAGCACAATCCCTCCGTATAGCTCAACTATGACTATCGAAGCCTGGATAAAGATTGTGATTCCTTCGGGATACAGTATTGCGGAGCCTGGGATTGTATCATGGGGTGGTGGTGCTTATAATACTGCTGAATTCAGGTTAGTTATAAGCGGAAGCGTTGCAAGACTCCAGTTTGGAATTGACGCAACAAATACTGGTTATGCCTGGAATTCGGTTTCCGGAGCTACTAATATAAATACCGGAAACTGGGTGCATGTTGCTGTTGTAAAAAACGGCACTATTTCAACTTTGTATATTAATGGTGTTTCCGAAGCAAGTGGAACTGTTAATGGGTCGCCGGCTCTCAATACATTTGATATTGGGAATTTATATGAAAATGGAGTTCAGGAAAACAGGTATTTTCCGGGATTGATTGACGAAGTTCGTATCTGGAACACGGCCCGCACACAGGCAGAAATACAGGCCAATATGTCGAATGAGATTGCCGGCAGCGAAAGCGGCCTCACGGCTTATTATAAAATGAGTAACGGGAGCGGAACTACATTAAGCGATAATACAACAGCTGGTTCATACCCGGGGACATTAAACAACGGGCCAGTTTGGACTACAGGAGCAATAGCAACACAGACATATAGTTACACAGGAAATTACGAGACATTTACTGCTCCTGGCACAGGCACATACACTCTTGAAGTCTGGGGTGCTCAGGGCGGTTCAGGAGGACACTTTTCGAGTAGTTACGCAAGCACAGGCGGTAATGGAGGTTATGCAAAAGGGAATATTTCTTTAACCGCAGGACAAAACATTTATATTTATGTTGGTGGACAAGGTGCTGGTTATGCAACACCATCTACTTATATGGATGCTCCGAATAAAGATGGCGGTTGGAATGGTGGAGCCGCAAGTGCTATTACAAATATGAGTCCTAGCGGGGCCGGGGGTGGAGGGGCTACAGATATTCGGACAAATGCGGTGAGTTTAACTTACCAAAACAACATGTATTATAATACGGATGCTACATCACTAAATTCACGTGTTATTGTTGCCGGAGGAGGAGGTGGTGGTGGTAATGCAGGTGATGCAACACAACTAAGTAATGGTGGCGCGGGTGGAGGAACTTCAGGTATAACAATGGCTAATAGCTCTCAGTATGTGCTTAGAACACCTGGTGCCGGTGCAACTCAATCAACAGGCTTTGCTTTTGGATATGGTGGTGCGGGTAATTCTAATCTTTTGGGTGGAGGTGGCGGTGGTTACTATGGTGGAAGTGCCGGAGAAAACAGTACGGGTGGTGGTGGCGGTTCCGGTTATGTAGGAACGCTTGCAAATAGCACTTTAACAGCAGGTGACGCAACAATGCCAAATCCCGATGGTGGTTTAATGGTCGGAAGGTCGGGATCAGGATATGCCAGAATTACATATGCATCAGCTTTAAACAAAACTATTACAACCTCCGGAACCCTTTCAGCATTCACAGCCTGTTCCGGAGTTGTCTCCACAGCACAAAGTTTTACAGCGGGCGGTTCAGATTTAACTGCAGATATTATTGTTACAGCTCCTTCAGGATTTGGGGTGTGTCTCACTTCAGGCGGAACCTATACGAGCTCTGTAACATTAACACAAACCGGAGGAACCGTTGCTTCAACAACAATATATGTCCGTACCACAACTTCGGCAAGTGGTTCCCCTTCCGGGAATGTAACACTTGCCTCAACAGGAGCAACAACCGTGAATGTTGCCGTTAGCGGAACAATAAATACAACGCCGGCTATAACAACTCAGCCATCATCAGGAGCCCAGAACATTTGCCTTAACGGATCGGCAACCGCATTATCTGTTACCGCATCCGGTGCAGGTATTACTTATCAATGGTATAGCAACACAAGTGCAAGCAATAGCGGAGGAACCTCACTTGGCACAGCCACAGGCGCTCAAACCAGCAGTTATAGACCTCTTACAACAACAGCAGGTACAAAATATTATTATTGCATAGTAAGTGGCACATGTACTCCAACAGTAACAAGCAGTGTTTCGGGAGTAATAAATATTTATGCAGCATTAACAGCCGGAACCGTAGGCACAGCACAGACGATCTGCTATAACGCGTCTCCTTCTGCAATTACTTTTACAGCGGCGCCATCTGGTGGCACAGGTTCCTATACCTATTTATGGTATTTGAATGGATCTACTACAGGAGTAACAACAACTACTTACAGTCCGGGTGCATTAACAGCAACATCTCCTGTTTACTGTGCGGTAACCAGCGGCACATGCGGAACTGTAAACTCAAATACAGTAAGCTTAACTGTCAATGCAACTCCGGTTGCAGGAGCCATAGGCACTGCTCAAACCATTTGCAACGGAGCTATACCTGCTACATTAACCTCCGTTACTGCCGGATCGGGAACAGGAACTATAACTTACGAATGGCAAACGAATGCAAGCGGGAGTTATGTTACTATCAGCGGAGCAATCGACGCTACCTATTCCCCGCCGGCTCTGACGGCCACAACCAGTTTTCAGCGCAGAACCGTCGCAATAGCCAGTGCTGCTACCTGTTATTCA
>CAIJYD010000134.1 GCA_903824785.1 uncultured Bacteroidota bacterium | reverse complement strand
TACACTTTCGCTCAAACAATGGGTCTAACTCTTTTTGAGAAGACTCCTATCAAAGAACTTTTTAATAATAATATAAACTTAAATAATTTGTCCGATGAGAACCAGTTGTCACTCTGGGATTCTTAACCGGACAGCAGTGATTTGCTATGTAAGAAGAATTTTGACCTGAATATCAAGTAGATTGAAAATCTACATTAAAAATATGGTTTGCATCAGGTGCAAGATGGTAGTGAAATCTGAACTTGAAAAACTTGGATTGCATTACATTTCAGTTGAATTGGGAGAGGCTGAAATCAGAGATGACATTTTAGCTGAGCAACTGGCTTCTTTGGATATTGCCCTCAAAAAGAGCGGACTTGAATTAATGAATGATGCGAGAAGCATTTTGGTTGAAAAAATAAAAACTATTATCATCGAACTGGTTCATTATAATGATGAACAAATCAAAATAAATCTTTCCGATTTCCTGAGTGAAAAGCTTCATCACAATTACCCATACCTTGCTAATCTTTTTTCTGAAGTTAAAGGTACTACTATTGAAAATTATTACCTGTGGCATAAAATAGAGAAGGTAAAAGAACTATTGGTATATGATGAACTCAGTCTTACCGAAATTGCGTTTAAACTACATTATAGCAGTGTAGCTCATCTGTCAAACCAGTTTAAAAAAATGACAGGATTAACACCATCACACTTCAAAAAACTCAAACAGGAAAGACGCAGCACATTTTATCGCTGAAAATGATGTAACTTTTTCTTGAAATCATGTAACATTTCTCATAAATAAGAGCAATACCTTCGTGGTGTATTTTGATACTTCTTTGTATCCTATTGAAAGGAAGTAAGGTTGAAAATCAGCCTTAATTCTTCATTTCAGACATTTAAGCTGACACATTTAAATTGGAAAAGATGGATAATACCGAGGTTGAAAAGGCAAAAGCACATATTATTGTTGAGATTATTGAATATCTCCCAAATTCAGTTGTCCGTAAATCAATATTAAAGAAGACAACCGGCAATATCAGTGTAGTGTCAATTGATACTGGTGAAGCACTGACTGAAAAAATACTGCCATTTGACACTTTTGTACAAATCATTGACGGCAAAGCTGAGATAATAATTGATGGCATATCGAATTTATTAAATACGGGCCAGTCAATTGTTATCCCGGCACATGCATCAAATACTGCGAAAGCAAATGAACGTTTTAAAATGATTTCGACAACCATAAAAAGCGGATACGAATAATCAATGATTACAGGACTGTTTAAATGCCGTTAATTTCAAATATAATTATGTAACATTTAATAGTATTTATTTAACAATCTATTAGTTACTAAAACTAAACTTACCATGTTATCCAATAATTGAAATTATTTGAACCTGATAATAAAAAATTAATACCATATGAACAGAAAGGTTAAAGAAAGTTTTTAGGAATCAGAAATGAAAATTAAAAGTAATCCAACTAATTTAAATTCAAAACTAAAAACCTCCTATGATGACCAAAAGAAGTTTTTTAAATTATTTCTTTCATCAGGGAATCCTAAATCATTTCTGGAGCGTTATTATAAAAAGGTTTTTCGCCGGTTAGGTTGAAGGTTGAAGATAAAACAATCATGAATACTTTAAAATCAACGTTTTCCCAAATTATAAACAGAAAAGAGACGTATCTTTCTCTTGTAATTTTAATTGCTGGTATAGCTCTGCTTGGATGGGTATTTAATAATGTTTCGTTAGCAGCCTTTTCTTCCAGTTTTAAACCAATTTCACCTATTGTTGCAGTAACTTTTATTGCTGTAAGTATTCTGCTCCTAATAAAGATAAATTCTGAAAAATCCCGTTTGACTAAAATTGTTGTGACATTTTCAATAATTATTATCACACTTTTTTTTAGTGCAATTCTTTTGGGTTACTTTTTCAATTTCGAATTCAAAATTGAAAAGATCTTAGTAAAAAATCTCGATAAATATGGGAGCTCTCAAACAGGTATAATGTCGCAGGTAGCTTCGGGATTGTTTATTGCAATTTGCATAAGTATTCTAGCTGGCAGGAATAACAACAAACACACAATCAAGTATTTCGGTGGTAGTTTATTATTATTGGCATTTTCTTTATCTTCCCTCCTATTAATCGGATATCTATTAAGAGCACCACTTTTATTCGGGAGTAATATTATTCCAGTTGCTTTACCAACCGCAATCTGTTTTTGGTTATTAAGTATTACTTTGCTTCGGGAAATAGAATTGAAATATTGGACATTCAATTGGATAAATAAAGACTCAACTGAATTTATACTTTTAAAATCATTCTTGCCCTTCGCTATTCTGATTGTTATTACTCAAGGATTTTTAATAACAATTTTTACTGATGCTAATTCTAACCCGGCGCTATCAATAGCAATAGTTTTATTAATAATTATCCCCATTACAATCCTTATTGTTATCAAAATATCGTCAATTTTAGGGGTTACGTTGCTAAAGGCACAGCAAGCTTTAAAAGAAAAAGAAAATAAACTGCTCTTATTACAATATTCCCGCAATCTTATTGAAGTAAGTCTTGATCCCTTCGTGACAATCGATGCTGATGGAAAAATCACTGATGCCAATTCAGCAACTGAAAATGCATCCGGTTTATCAAGAGAGATATTGATAGGCTCAGACTTTTCTGAATATTTTACTGAACCCGATAAAGCAAGAATTGTGTATCAAAGGGTTTTTGCAGAAGGTTCTGTCATCGATTATCCTTTAACTATTCGTCATAGATCCACCAAATTAATTGATGTATTATATAATGCAAGTGTTTACAGGAACGAAAACGGTGAAATTATTGGCGTTTTTGCTGCTGCTCGTGACATCACAAAAATCAAACACGCGGAAGAAATATTAGAAATCGCTAATAACGAACTTTCTTTTCAAATCAAGGAAACTGCAAAGCAGGCAGAAGAGTTATTCAATGCTAACAAAGAACTTGCCTTTCAAAATGAAGAGAAGCAAAAACGTGCCGATGAATTAATTGCTGCTATAAAAGAACTGGAGACGTTTTCATATTCGGTATCTCATGATTTACGGTCACCGTTGCGACACATAAATGGATTTGTTGACTTACTTTTAAATCGTTTTTCTGATTCCCTGCCTGACAAAGCAAAACATTACTTAAATAACATAGCCGATTCAACAACCCAGATGGGCATCCTGATTGATGATTTGTTGCAATTTTCACGTATCGGGCGGCAAGAAAAGAAACTTGCCATCTTTGACATGAATACACTTGTTCATGAAGTTTTAGTTGTTATTAAACAGGAGAACAATAAACGAAACATAGATTGGCGTATAGCAATGCTGCCCCTGGTTTATGGTGATCAGGGCTTGCTTCGTTTGGTTTGGACTAATCTTATAAGCAATGCAGTGAAATTTACAAGTACCAGAGAAAAAGCCATAATCGAGATTAAATTTCTTGATGAGAAAGATGAATTTACTTTTTCTATCAGTGACAATGGGGTGGGTTTCGATATGCAATATGCTCAAAATTTATTTGGCGTTTTTCAACGCTTGCACACTACCGACGAATTTGAAGGAACAGGCATTGGTCTTGCCAATGTGCAACATATTATTTTAAGACTCAGAGGGCGTACCTGGGCGGAAGCCGAACTAGATAAAGGAGCAACATTTTATTTCTCATTACCTAAAAACAAGGAGGATTAATCATGGCAAAAATCAAAACAATTCTATTGGCAGAAGACAATCCGAAAGATGTAGAATTAACTCTTGAAGCAATGGCAGAAAATAATCTGGCTAATGAAATAGTTGTGGTTAGAGACGGTGTAGAAGCGTTAGAATTTCTTCGCTGCCAGGGCAAGTTTAAACTTCGTGAACATGGCAATCCCGTTTTGGTTTTGCTCGACATCAAAATGCCCCGCATGGATGGTATTGAGACACTTCGCAATATCCGAATTGACAAAGCATTAAGAAGAATTCCAGTGGTTGTTCTTACTTCTTCAAGCGAGGAAAAAGATTTAATTAATACCTATGATCTGGGCGTGAATGCTTATGTGGTCAAACCAGTTGGTTTTCAGCAGTTTATTGAAGCCGTAAAACAGATAGGCAGTTTTTGGGCAGTTTTAAACGAAATACCTCTCCAGAGAAATTAGTTAGATGGAAGCTAAAGCAGAATCAAAAACAACCCTAAAGGTTTTGTGTCTTGAAGATGATTTAAAAGACGCTGAACTTTTAAATGAAAACCTTGTTGATGCAGGGTATCTCGTTAGCATGAACATTGCCAAAAGCGAAAAGGAGTTTGTCGACTTTCTGAAGAACGGAAAATATGACCTGATACTTGCTGACAACTCCGTTAAGAGGTTCGATGCACTTACAGCACTCAGGGTGGCTAATGCTTTACAACCCGAAATCCCTTTTATTTGTGTGTCAGGTACAATAGGAGAAGAAAAGGCGGTTGAATTACTTAAAAAAGGTGCATCAGATTATGTGATTAAGGATAGGCTTAACAGGCTTGCTTTTGCAGTTGGAGGTGCATTGAAAGAAAAAGAGGGACAAGCAGTTCGCAAGCAATCGGAAAAAACTTTACAGGCTTCAAAAGATTTTCTGGCAAATATCATAAACGCAGTAGGGTCACCTGTTTTCGTTAAAGATGACAAGCATAAGTTCTGTCTCGTCAATACTGCTTTTTGTTTGTTCCTTAACCTTTCTGCTGAAAAACTTATTGGAAAAACCGGGTATGAAAATTTTCCTAAAGAGCAATTTGATGTATTTATTGCCAAAGACAAGGAAGTTATTGATACAGGCAAGGAAAATATTAACGAAGAATTTATTACCGATGGGAAAGGTCAAATACGGACAATAATCACAAAAAAAACATTATATACTGATGCTCATGGCAACAAATTTCTGGTTGGGATTATAAATGATATCACGGAGCAAAAAAGAGCTGAGCAAGAAATTAAGCAAGGATATATTTTCAGCGAGACCTTACTCAAAACTATTCCTTTCGGGATGGATATTGTTGATGAAACTGGAACAGTTTTATTTCAGAGTGAAAATTTTAGTAGAATTTTTAGAAAGGATGCTATTGGGAAAAAATGCTGGGATTTGTATAAAGACAGTAAAGAACAATGCTTTGATTGTCCATTGAATAAAGGTATCACAATTGGTAAAACTGAGACTTATGAGTCGCAAGGTGTTCTTGGCAACAAAATATTTGAGATTATTCACACTGGTATGATGTATGAGGGAAAGAAGGCGATGCTGGAAATTTTTCAAGACATAACCGAGCGCAAACGGATAGAAGAACAACAGCGGGAATCGAACATGCAATTTACTAAACTATCTAAAAATGTACCAGGGTTGATTTATCAGTTTTCACGAAGAGTTGACGGAACATATTACGTTCCTATAGCCTCAGAAGGCATTAAAGAGATCTATGGTTGTTCACCGGAAGATGTACTCGAGGACTTTTCTCCAATTGCTAAAGTTATTAATCCGGATGATTTTGATAGAATCGTTGCAGACATCGAGTATTCAGCGAAGCACCTGTCTATATTTACATGCGAATATAGAGTACAAATTGAGGGCCAACCAATCAAATGGATTTATACTAAATCAATACCAGAGAAATTGGCTGATGGTACAATTACCTGGTATGGCTTTAATAATGATATTACTGAGAGCAAACAAACTGAATTAGAACTAACTATAGCCAAAGATAAAGCCGAAGAAAGCAATCGACTGAAGTCTGCTTTTCTTTCCAATATGAGCCACGAGATCAGGACACCGATGAACGGTATACTTGGTTTTGCTGCACTCCTGAAAAAACCTAACTTATCAAGTGAATCCCAACAGGATTTTATTCAAAGCATCCTGATTAGCGGAACACGTATGCTCAATACAATAAACAGCATTGTTGATATGTCTAAAATAGAATCAGGACATATGAATATTAATATCGATGAAACCAATATTAACGAGAAACTTGAATTCATTTATAAGTTCTTCAAACCAGAAGTTGAAAGTAAAGGATTGAAGTTATTATTTAGAAACAGCTTAACTGCAAAAGAATCTATAATTAAAACTGACAAAGAAAAAGCATTCTCAATATTGACGAACCTCTTGAAAAATTCAATTAAATTTACATCAGAAGGTTCAATTGAATTCGGGTATGAAAAGAAAGGTGAATATCTTGAATTCTTTGTGAAAGATACAGGCATTGGGATTCCCCATAATCAGCAAAAATTTATTTTTGAGAGATTCAGGCAAGGTAGTGAATCGAATAACAGAGATTTTGAAGGCAGTGGTTTGGGATTATCAATATGTAAATCTTACGTAGAAATGCTTGGAGGCAGGATATGGGTGGAAAGCGAAGAAGGGAAAGGTTCAATATTTTATTTTACCATTCCTTATGATTCAGTGGAGGAAGAAACACAAACAATTGAAAATGTAGTTTTTACTGAAAATGAAGAGACTCAGGATAAAAAACTAAAAATATTGGTTGTTGAAGATGATGAAATATCCTTTTCACTCCTCACCAGAACACTACAGAATATCAGTTCAGAAGTTTTACACGCCATAACAGGAGTTCAGGCTATTGAGACTTGTCGGAGAAATCCTGACATCGATCTGATTTTAATGGACATCCGAATGCCTGAAATGGATGGATTGGAAGCCACACAACGAATCCGTAAATTTAACAAAGATGTAATTATCATCGCACAAACAGCCAATGCCTTTACCGGTGACAGAGAAAAGGCAATAGGAGCAGGATGCAACGATTATATAATAAAACCAATTGACAATACTTTGTTGATGGCGTTAATCTTAGAGCATTTTATTAATTAAAATAATGAATCATAGATCAGGCCATATTACGCATAAAGAATTCCTTAATGCGTTGATATCAGGAAATCGTTCAACATGCTCTGAGCTAGCCGGGAATTATCTGAATAATGGTATGTCAATAGAAATACTTTATGAAACCATTATTAAAAGAGCACTTTATGAAGTTGGTGAACTATGGGAATACAATAAAATAAGTGTGGCAACTGAACATTTGGCTTCGGCAATAGTCGAAGGTATTTTAAACGAGTTATACATTAAAATCATTTCAACCGATAAAATTAATAAGACCGTTATAGTTTCCTGTGTTGAAAATGAATTTCATCAGATAGGTATAAAAATGATTAGTGATGTATTCGAAATGAATGGGTGGAATTCATATTTCCTTGGTGCAAATACTCCAACAAACGAACTGATTTCTTTTTCAAAAACCATTAAGCCTGATATTTTCGCAATTTCTCTGAGCATCTATTTTCATTTACCGATACTTGAAAAGATGATTCCAGATATTAGAAAAGAATTTCCTGAGCTGCCAATTTTAGTAGGCGGTCAGGCATTTCGGATTGGGGGACAGGAAGTTTTATTGAAGTATGAAAATGTAATTTATTTACCCGATTTGATTAGCACGGAGCTATTTATTAAAAAATATAATCTACATGGATAAAGATTTTCTTTTAAAAACAGCCAAGCAGTTAAAACAGGTAAGTGTTAAAACTGCTGAAGATTATTATCAAAATGGTGAAAAACTTATTGCCAGAGGAAATGCCCTTATGTTGGAAAGACCCGACATAGATAGCCTTGTTGGTATAAACAATATCAACATGTTGAAAGATAATAATGCCAATCATGTCAGGTTTATTGCCTCTATATTTAAAAATTTTAACCATGAGATTTTTGTTGATACCGTTTTGTGGGTATTCAGGGCCTATCGTAGTCATGGATTCACCACTAATTATTTTGCGGCTCAGTTAAATACGTGGATAATAGTAATTAAAGAGGTACTGCCTTCCGAAAGTTTTGTTGAAGCATTTCCATACTATGAATGGATGCAGATAAATATTCCTCTATTCGTTAAGGTTTCTGATGAAAAACTTGAAGCACCAAATTCTTTCCATTAAAAAATGCCAAAAAAAGAAATATCAAATATTTTATCTAATTGGACAGATGAATTTATTACAACCTTAATCAGAAGTAAATCTCTTTGTGTCGCCTTATTTTCAACCAATGGAGATCTGATTTTTGCAAATGATTCAATGTCTGTTCTTTTCAAAACAGAGCCGATAAAAAGTTTTATTAATCCTACGTTTGACAATCTTTTACTATCGGACAATTCTGTTCCTCTTATTTTTGAAGGTTTCTTGACATTAGGCGATTATTCCTCAATTAATACTTCTTTATGGACACAAGTATATCGGAAAGAGGATAAATTACTCGTTCTGGGCGGTGTTAATGCTGCAACTCTGCTTGAACAAAATGAAATCATGCATCATTTGAACCGTGAAATTAATAATATTCAACGTGAACTGATAAAAGAGAAATATTTGCTTGAAAAAACTTTAGCAGAACTCAATGAAGCCAATGTTCAATTAGAAAAACTGAATATTAATAAAAACCGCTTCATATCTATTCTCGGACACGATTTGAAAAATCCTTTCAATAATCTGCTTGGGTCTTCTGAATTTCTGACTGACGAGATTGAGAGTCTCAATAAAGACGAAATTAAAGATATAGCAAAGGATATTAATAAATCGGCAAAAATTATAAATCAATTATTGGAAAACATGTTGATGTGGGCCAGATGTAATCGGTAAATAACAATGTACAACTTTCAGTAAGAACGGATGTACAACTTTTGGTAACACTAATGTACAGTTTTCTTTCTTCTGGGGCATGCCCCAGAAGAAAGAAAAGTCAACTTTGCCGGGTTAATTAAAACCGG
>CAIJYD010000133.1 GCA_903824785.1 uncultured Bacteroidota bacterium | reverse complement strand
TGCAATCGATAAGAAGTAGCTGGCATCCCAGCCAAGAGTTTCATTGTATTTTTGATGTCTTTCAGGCATATGTTCCGGCAGGGTTGTGTAGCCATGTTTGCCATAACCACGTTTATGGATTGCTATTCTTTGAAAACCAATCATTGTTGTCCGGTAAAACCGGAAAATAGTTATTTTTTCTTTTTAGTTGTCTGATAATCAGCTATGCTCTTTTAGCTTTTCAAAAGTAAGCCCTCTGCATTTGCGGGAATAACGAATTTTGATATTCAAGTTCATCCTCCTTGATTATTTTTCGCCAACTTCCTTCCGGGTCTTCTAAAAAGCTGAATATATTGATATAATTCATTAGTTGCTGTCTGATAATGGATACCAAGTTTGAAAAAGCCCATGGATGTCTGATTCTGCTCTTTATTAGTGTTATTAGCAAGTTGGCAAGCATGGCAGCCCATATTTGTATTTCTATTGCATTCTCATTGTCCCCCACGAAATATTTTAGCGGAAAGTTCTGCTTGAGTTGCTTAAATAATAGCTCTATCTGCCATCTGCGCTTGTAAATCAATGCTATCTTTTCGGCTGAAAGCTCAAAGTTATTGGAGATAAACTCAAATAAGCGATTGTTTTCACTATCCCAGTAAGCGATACGCCTTGCCCTATGTTCTTCTTTTTTGTTCTGTCCATAATAAAGGATTACTTCTTCGTCTTTAAGTACACCTGAATCAGCATCATCCGGTATATCATATTCCTTGCGGGCTTCATAAAGAGCATTGTCCTTCAATCTTGTTACATACCAAATCGAACATTCTGTAAACCTCTCGTATTGCGCATAATCGACATATCCTTTATCGAAGGTAATAATCGAACCTTTGGGTAAATGATGAACTTCTTTCAAAAAAGAGTGATCATGACGGACAGCCTCGCTGTATCGAATCAAAAAAGGAACATTCTCATCGGCTTTTATTATGGTGTGTGCTTTTATTCCACCTTTTTTCTTGCCTTCTTTTGGGTTACGGCCAACACCTTTCAAAATATCTTTAAACAAACCGATAGTCGTTGAATCCATTATGTAAAGACGCTTCATATCAGTATCGCTCAACCGGCTGTCCGCTAAACTTGATGCATATTTACGATAAACACTCATATAGATATCACCGAATACATTACTGTTACGCCGCTGATTGGCTTCTGAAAAAGTACTGCGCCTTACTACATAGGATAATCCCAAATGAGAAAGTTTATGTGCGTTGGCCAGTAATCCTAAAACCACTTCTCTGATTGAATGATAGCCTTCGAAAGCCAAAAATAGCATGACTACCACATGATTGTAGGTGGAAAACTTCTTAACATACCTATCTGACTGGTGTTGCATAACTATTTTTCTAATCTTTCCCTTATCTAAAAACAATAATAGTTGATTAAGAATCGGCTGTCCGGTAAAATTTGTACTTTTACTCATGGTTATCCATTGTTGTGTCGTAACTTCAAAGATAACCTTCTGGGTTGGTCTTAACCGGCCAACCCTCTTTTTAATTTTTTACCGGACAACAGTGATTAAAAATAAATATTTACAGTCTAAAATTACTGTCAAATTGTGTATAGCATATTCCATTTACAAAGCAACTATTTATTCTAAAGTAAATTATTGAGTTTCAAAACCTATATGTTACTTCCTGTTTTAAATGTAACCTTCGTATTTTTAATATTTGCAATTTCTAATTATCAACGTCAATTTAATATAATTTCGCTAGTGGATCATGGTTGGTCAATTCACTCTGCCTTGCCTTGTAATTTTTCACATCATTTAGATTTGTATTAT
>CAIJYD010000132.1 GCA_903824785.1 uncultured Bacteroidota bacterium | reverse complement strand
GTCTGATAAGCAAATGGCAGGGTACGAAATGGGACAATAGGGTAGGTGATAAATAATGGTTATTTATGCCACCTTTGTAAGCATGATGAAATATTATACTTGCATCACTACCATTTTAATATTATTCCTAAGATTTTCTTTCACCTCATTGGCACAGGAATCACTGCCTTCCTCAACTACACATCAAATAGTCAGGCATACTTATTACACCTTATCCTATTCGGAAAAGAACGAACAAGCTGAATGGGTCTATTACGAACTCACTGCGGATATGGTAAGAGGTAAACAAAAACGTACTGATGATTATCGTCCTGATGACAAGGTCAGAACAATTTCTGCACAGCTTGAGGATTACAGGGGTTCCGGTTATGATAGAGGACATCTGTGTCCGGCAGGAGATATGAAACAGAACCTTCAGGCAATGACTGAAAGTTTCTATTTATCTAATATGTCACCACAGGATAAATATTTCAATGCTGGTATTTGGAATGACTTAGAGAATAAGGTTAGAGGCTGGGCACTTACCAAGGACAAATTATAGATTGTCACCGCTGGTGTTTTAACAAATAATTTGAGCAAAATAGGCAGCAGTGGGGTCACAGTACCACAAAACTTTTACAAGGTCATTTACGACCCCGGAGGGCAGGGAAAGATGATAGCTTTCATTATACCAAACGAAAGCAGCAATAACCCACTGCAGTCTTTTGTTGTTTCAGTTGATTATATTGAAAGTATTACGGGCATCGATTTCTTTCCTGAATTGCCAGATTCAGTCGAAAACCTTTTAGAGTGCATATTCCTGCGATTTCGGACACTCAGTCCTGCTGAAAACGGACAGTCAGTCCTGACTAAAACGGACAGTTAGTCTCGCTGAAAGCGGACACCTGTTCCTGCGGATTTCGGACACCTGTTTCATCATTCATTTTCGCAGATATTATTCGTTTAAAATTAGCAATTTTTATATTTATCTCTCAAAGTATCTCCATCCAGGTCAATTCTGTGTGAACTGTGAACCAGTCTGTCAAGTATAGCATCAGCTATTGTTGGGTCTCCGATAACATCATACCACTTATTGACAGGTAATTGTGAGGTTATTAATGTTGATCCTTCTCCGTGTCTGTCCTCAAGCAGCTCGAGTAGTATTAAACGCTGAACACTATCAAAAGGCTTAAGTCCAAAATCATCGATAATAAGTAAATCCTGGCTTTCTATTTTTTTGAGCTCTTTATTGTAGCTGCCGTCAGCCTTGGCGATCTTCAACTCATCAAAGAGCTTAATACTATTACGATAAAAGACTTTATAACCCTGCTGACACGCCTGATGACCCAAAGCAGAGGAGAGATAACTTTTCCCAAGACCTGTGGACCCGTTGATGAGTACGTTTTGTTTTTTTGCTATCCAATCGCAGGATGATAGTCGTAACATGATGGTTTTATCCAGATTTCTTTTTTCAACGTAATCGATCTGTTCCATGCATGCCTGGTAACGGAACCTGGCATTGGTTATTAATCTCTGAAGTCTTTTATTGTATCGTTCATCCCATTCAGCCTGTACAAGATGCGATATTACTTCATCAATAGTAAAGTCATTATTCATGCCTGTAGCCATCATGTCACGATAGGCCCTGGTAAAACCACTCAGGCGCATTTCTTCAAGTTTTTGCATTGTTGCTGTTTGATTCATAATATGTTTGTTTTAAAGAATGATTTATTTATAATTTTCCCGTCCCCTTATGTTTTTATGCAAGGGAAGTCTTAAGTTCACCTCAGTATCTTCATCCATTTTGTGAACATTATTTTTTAGTGCATTGTCAATGAAGCGAAAGGTTATAGTATTATATGCCAGTGCTCTTTTACACACTTTTTCCATGTCTTGATCTTTGTATTTCTTTCC
>CAIJYD010000131.1 GCA_903824785.1 uncultured Bacteroidota bacterium | reverse complement strand
GACTGAAGAATTTATGATGGATTATAACTACTACCATCCACATGATAGTTTAAGCAATTTGAGCCCAGTGCAATTTTTGAAAACAAAATATCAGAAAAAAATGTCCACTTTTACCCTGTAGGGAAAAGGGGGTACTTACACCCCTTATTTGATGTGTCACTTTTTTTGACGCTTTCGAAATGCTCCTTGAAATATACTTCGAGTACTTTGTTCAAAGGCACTTCTGGTAATTCCAATAACTTTTGACCATAATGAAAATCCATAAGAATATCTATTACTCTATCCATAGTTACTGCGCTATCAAGCCACTTATCCTCAATGTTTTTCTCTTTATCAATTAGCGAAATATCGTAGGATTTGTCAATCCCGAGATAGTTCGAGAGTAGAATATTACCAATCTTTATTTCTGAGGTAGAGGTAAAAACATTGTGTTTAATAAGTTCAGAAAATTTAATTTCTTTCTTTCCTGCTTCCCATAAACTATGAATCCTGTGTATCAGTTTTGTATTATGGATAATCGGGTTCCCATCAATTTCCTTATTCATCAAATTTATTATCGAAAAGAAGATAATTTTTCACAGCATTCCAATCTTTAAATTTCTCAGAGCCAAATAGTATTAGTTCACCTTCAAAATCTTTTGCTCCGTTCTTTTCTCTATCATCTATCAGATAATCACCTTTATTTAAGTCTTTATGATGGCTAATAATAAGGCGTTTATAAGCTTTTTCGCCAAGATGTTTTTTAACCCATTCCAATTTATCAGACCATGCTGAAGGATTTTTCCAGGGAGCAGTAGATAGAATGTAGGTATCATATTTTTCAGCCAATAGGTTAAATGAAGAAATAGCATCCTTCATTGGAACCATTAACGAAAAAATGCTCGGTACATCATCATAATTATCAAGATACTTATCCTTTGTTTCACTATCTAACTTCGCAATTCCTGATGGGAAGTCAACCAGAACATTATCCATGTCAACATAAAGAATCTTTTTCATTATTATAGTTTTGGTTTATTTTAATAGTTGTTATTGAACTCTCTTGCTTAACAAAAATCCGTAGCAGCCATTACAAATCTTTCTTTCTTCGCCGCTTTTTGTTAACCATGTCACAACGATTTTCGTTTTTTTCATTGAATTACACCTCTGACAAAGAAATTCGGTTACTGTTTCTAATCTTTCAAAAAGGAACCTCCCTTCAGGTGTTGATGTTTCTTTCATGATATTAATACTTAATTTTATTTCGTTCTTACCTTGTATTATTAACTGGGTTTAAAGTTTTCATAGTTTTTCTATCCCTATTTGTCTTTGACCATGAGAGTATTATGAACTGCGATATTTAAATACTATTAATCATCACCTATAGTCATATATAACATAACATCACCTTTATATAGTGAGCGAAAGAAATCGAACCAATTTGGATTGGTTTCACGGTTCAAATAATTATATCCGCTTCCTTCCTCATAGTCAAATTCCGGGTAAATTATTTCAATCTCTTCCCCATTGTTATTCTTAAATACTACTGTAACCTCGTCAAAACCACTATCTGTCATGTACTTTGAAATGCTCCTTTTTTCAAAACCTAATAATTTAAATTCGTCGTAAAATATTTCCTCAAGGGTCATGATTCCTAATTGCTTCATCATTGAGGTTTCAAAGTAACTGCTAAACGTGAAAATCTTCCTATAAAAATCATACTGGTTATCAACATAAAAAATTTCTTTAATTGAACCTAATTGTCGATCATAAGATACTGAAAAGACTTGTCCTTGATACCCTCGAAAACAATTATTATCTCTTGTAACGGAAATGAGGATCT
The DNA here is from genome assembly GCA_903824785.1 of uncultured Bacteroidota bacterium. Classification (GTDB taxonomy): domain Bacteria; phylum Bacteroidota; class Bacteroidia; order Bacteroidales; family VadinHA17; genus LD21. Next base: position 8,146 of record CAIJYD010000131.1, on the reverse strand, counting down.
CATTATCTTCCCAAACTAATATAAATCCGGGCATTTCAGTTTTTAGGAATCCAAATACATAATCTTCAACATCTTGTTCAAAATAGTAATTTACCTCATCTTTCTCCCATTTTACATTAACTGGTAATAAATCCTTATTTTTTATGAAGCTATTAGTATTCATATACAGTGTATTTAGGTTATCTAGAAAAAGAAATTGGAAACATAATATGCACTTGTCACAAATTAGTAAACAATGACTTAATAAGTTTATGCCTCTAAGTATTATAACAAAAGAAGCGTGGAACAAACCTATTCCACACAAGAGGTTCTGGAGAACCCAGGTTATGAAAAGGAAGCTCCACGCCATACAGCGTGAAGTATTCCTTACTGCACATAACCTTTGAAAATCTCCAGATTTCTTGCGTTAACAATAAGTAATGCCTCACAAATATTTTACTATTTCAAATATACTCTATTTTGAGTAATCCTATCTGCAAAAAAAGCACAAGCTGTTTTTTCAGCATTTCATACCCGACACTATACTGTTCTGCAAATAATATTTAACTTTCCAATTCACATAAGCAACATGACAACCGGTAACAATAAGATGATTAAGCTGTATTTGGATATTGACGGCGTTCTATTGACAAATAAACAAACACTCCCGGCAGATAATTGTGACGAATTTCTGGAATACATTGTAGCCAGATTTGATTGTTATTGGCTTACAACTCGCTGCAAGGGGGACGTTCATAGCACTATTGAATCATTGTCAGGTTTTTTTGATAGCCATTCAATTGAAAATTTGAAAAAGATACAACCGACAAGCTGGAATATGTTAAAAACCGAAGCAATAGATATTAGCGAAGATTTCTATTGGCTCGATGACGCACCTCTTCAGGCAGAAATTGATTATTTGAAAAAGAATGGCGTTCTGAACCGGCTTTTTATTGTTGATCTTGAAAGAAAAGATGAGTTGCTGAATATCGTCAGCGATCAGTTGGCATTACATTGAAGCAGGTGTGGTTTAAAGTTTAGCAATTCGCAGAAGGGTTTAAATCGGATTTAACAAAGCGTTATCCTTGGGCCTGTCCCAATAAATGGCTATTGCCAATCTATCGGCCTGAATGAGATAATGTCTAAGAACGGTCAGGGAGCACTAAAAATGGCCAGTTTTATAATCAACCGTGCAATGGTTGTGCAAATATGTAAAAACAAAAAACTGAAAGCATTGATAATTAACGCTTTCAGTTTTATTATTATCCAAAATTCGTGGTGCCACCAGGAATCGAAGTTGATATACTTGCCGGATATGAATAGATTTTAATTCAATCTATTTTAATATAAAGGGTAATTTTATTAAGTGGGAACTATCAATTTATCTGGCATTTACAGACCCAACATCAAAAATAATGGCTGAAATTACCGCTCCATCCTCTCCCTGAAATACGCTTCCGTCTCTTTATCAGTGAAATAAACATAACATCCTTTCATGCCCCTGGTAAGAAGTGTCCTGTATATATTCTTTACATGTTTTTCGAAATTATCGATGTTTCTTTTCAGCATAGGGTCTTTGGTGGCAGTTATATCTGCAGATAATTTTCCGGAAGTCTTGTCAACACACAGATCATTCCCTATTATCACTCCTATATAATCGAATTCAAATCCCTGCGCAGTGTAAATACATCCAACCTGCTTAATCCCCTCCGGACGATAGGCCCATTCATACCACTTTACATAACCTTTTGGTATTGAGGTTATCTTATCATGTGTCTCCCAGGGCATTGCAAAATCACCGATCTTCACATCTTTAACAAGCTCACCATTATTGTCAGTTTTACTGCTCCATGGCCAGCAGAAACCGGCAACCATCCTGGCAGAGTTTGGTTTCTCTTTCTCCTTTTCATTAAGGATCTCCATTATTCCCTGAGGGGAGGAAAAAATTCTGAAGTCAAACAGGTCATCCTTCCTGAAAAGTTTCTCTTCTTCACTGTATCCGAGAACCGACTCAAGCCATAAAAGATAGTCATTCGAGCCCATGTACCTGTATTGAGTTTCCAGGGTAACCTCATAAATATCTGCATTATATTTTGCTGCAGATTCTCTTATCAAGGCGGAGCTACCCACCTCCGATGATCGCACGTTCTGCCTGTCATCGATGAAGAATACAATTGTTTTTGCACACCTTACCAGTTGTTCCATCTGGGGGATATCACTTCGGTCTGCAGGTTTTGTGTATTGATGATTACTGTTCTTTTCAATCCTGTGCGCCTCATCAATAAGAAGGATATCAAATTCATTTTCCCTGGCCCTGCTGGGTATGAAACGATACAGATTTGAAAACATTATCTCACCTCCTCTTCCAACAAGTTTCTGCAAGCCTGAAGTGAAAGGTTTTGATTTACAGCCATATAAAACGTTCTTTTTCTTTAGTGCTGCATCAGCAAGAATATTTAAAGCAATAACCGACTTGCCGGTACCCGGTCCGCCATGGACTATTATTACAGATTTTTCCTGTTTCTTTTCTGACATCCTGTACCTTGCCCAGATGAGGTTCTTTGCAACCAACTGTTCGTTGAGCAACGAGAACACAACATCATTCTTAATGATCTTATGCACATTCTCAAGCAGTTTCTTTGAAGGATGCAGACGACTTTGCATAAAACGGTTAAATATCTCAAAACCATACCCATTTTCAAGCAGTTCCCTAATCCTTTGCCCGAGCAGCTTTGTGTCTTCCTTTGTAAAAAGCGGAAATTCTGCAATCAGATCTTTGTAAACAGCACTGTGCAGACCTTTTCCATCTGATCTTGAATAATTATGGCAATAGGCACAACTAAAAAGCGAAAGGGTCGGTTCTTTTTCAAACTCCTCGATAAAACCCTGCATATAATTATGGTATCCTTTTACCTGTTGTGATGGGTGAGGAACAATCCTTTCCCTGCCACCGGTATATGTCTCAACAAAGTTACCCTCTTCAGCAAGTGCCTTTACATTCGACCATTGTTTGAGTTCGATAAGAATAACATTCGAAATGTCGTTTGCCCCTTTACCGAAAAGGAGGCAATCGAGACGGCTCTGGTTATATGGCACCTCATATTCGAGAGCAACAAAAGTGTCGTGTATTTTACCTATTTCAAGAAGATCCCTGACTCTTGAAAGGCTGTTCTGCCAGGAAACAAACTCCGGTATTCCGGGATCCTTACCAAGTCTTGTTTTATAATTTTCACTCATGATATCAGAGATGGTATTTTCCCTGACATCATCAATAAACCGGTCGGACGGTGCCTGGTAGATCAGCATCGGCTATAGTTCGTTGTATTTTTTGGCTGTCCCCTTTGATTTTTCCACGGGGTACTTCTCATTATTCTTTCTGATCTTATCAAGGACTATCTCTTTCACATCAAAACCGTGTTTTGCAGCCAGTAAGAGGCTGAATGCAAGTATGTCAGCAAGTTCTTCCTTTAGCTTATTCTGGTCAACAAGTTCTGATTCCTCAGTCGTTTTCCAAAGGAAGAGTTCGTTTAACTCAGCAGCCTCAATTGAGATAGCCAGAGCAAGGTCTTTCGTATTATGAAACTGTTCCCAGTGCCGGGCGTCACGGAATTTAACAAGTTCCTCTATAATTATTTGAATATCACTCATTGAAATTTTATTAATAGGACTAAAGTAGTGAAATTGGCGATATATAAATGTATGTTTCAAATATTTAAAATGATTACTACAGAGACAGGTTATGAGAATCATACTGCAAAACTGCTTTTTGCAGTTGCTAAATGTCATTTGTCCGGAATAGTTAATATTTTATGACCTGTGTCGATCAATTTCCTTGGGAGAAGTGGTCTAAGGTCAATTCAAAAAATAAACACGCATTTTGGATCAGTTCTTTATTGCCGGAAAAGCCAGTAGCCTTATCCATAATCAGCCGGATCAGATTGATCGTCAAAAATCGAAGTTAAATACTTGTTGATTAGTCATGTATGGAATTAAATATATTATACATTATCGGGTATAAAATGAACGTAAATTTTAATATTTCTGTAAACTATTGGGGAGGGCTTTCATCCTGTGGTTACCGGGTATCCTAAAACAAAAAACGGTGCTCAGGCACCGTTTCGGGGATTTTAATATGGTAGCTAATGCCGGTAAATTGTCACTGCCACAAGAGTATAAAACATTTCAGTCGCTTTATAAACTTACCTGTTTATATTCAGGATAATCAGTATAACCCTTTTCTCCCGGAGAATAAAAGAGGTTAAAATCAAGATCTTTAGAAAGTGGATGGTTATTTCTGAACCTTTCAACAAGATCAGGGTTATTAATAAATGGCCGACCGAATGCAACAAGGTCACCAAGGCCGTTGGTAAGATCGGTTTCAGCTCTCTCAGGTTCATAGCCACCCGATAAAATCAGGGTGTTTTTAAAAATATTGCGGATTTGTTTTTTTAGTTCTAAAGGAACTTCGGGAGAGCCCATTGCAGAATGATCAACAAGGTGTATATAGGCTATTCCTAATTTATTCAGATGCTCTGCCAGATATTTGTAAGTGGCATCAATTTCGGGGTAATGAGGCATGTCGCTTGCCACACCAAAAGGGGATAGTCGTATTCCAGTTTTTTCTTTCCCGATGGCCGCGGCAACTTCGGCTGCCACCTCTAACACAAAACGGCATCGGTTCTCTATGCTCCCTCCATAATCATCTGTACGGGTATTACTTACAGGTGAGAGAAATTGTTCGAGGAGATACCCGTTTGCCGAGTGCAGCTCCACACCATCAAAACCAGCCTCTATGGCGTTCCTTGATGCATTAATAAATTCATTTTTTGTTGAGGCAATATCTTTTGAAGACATGGCTTCCGGAATAGGGAAGTCCTGCATCTGTTTCTGGTCGGTCCATGTCTGACCTGCAGGCTGAACTGCAGATGGTGCAAGTACTCTGGCTCCATCAGGAAGACTAAGACTATGGCTAATCCTTCCGGTATGCATAATCTGTACAAAGATTCTGCTTCCATTCTTATGTACTGCCGAAGTTATTTTCTTCCAGCCTTCAATCTGGGCAGGATTGAAAATACCTGGAATGCGCGCATAACCCAATCCATTCGGAGATGGAGATGTTCCTTCTGTAATAATTAAGCCTGCCCCTGACCGCTGGGTGTAATACTCTGCCATCAGTTCATTCGGAACATTGCCGATTGCCCTTGACCTTGTCATAGGCGCCATAACAACGCGGTTTTTCAGATCGATCTTTCCTAACTTGTAGGAGGTAAATATTATGTTATCCTTCATGGGTAAAATTTAGTTGGTTATAATACTAATGATAACAAAGAACTGTGCAATATGTTTATCAAATCCTGCCAGCCTTGCTTATATACTTCGGGTCACACCTTTACATAAAAATGGTCCCACCAATATTTTATTCAGAATTTTCCCGGAATATGTGATAACCGGACCGGTAAGAAGTGGTCATGGTGTCCCGGGTTTTGCATCCTCGAAGGAAATAACATATGCGATAATGCGAGATCGTTGAAACAATAAGCAATTTATATAAATTTGTACTGGTTGACAATTTGCAACAATTTATTCCGGCACTTGTAATATCCCCGGCCGATACCGGAAAGCCCAAAAGAAATGGCGATATTAAAATTTAAAAATCAGATATTATGAAACTAAAATTAAAACTGTTTGGCAAATTAATATTTTGTGGATTGACATTTATGATATCAACATTTCTATTATTTTTTCTATCGCTGACAGGAGTTTCGCAAAGCAACCAAAATTGGGTTAATCATGAGAAGATTGATCGAAAAGTAGTTGTTGAGAGGCATAAAATCATTACTACAGCAACCAATCCGAAAAGCCCGGCTCAGGTTGGTAATGGGGAGTTTGCTTTTGGAGTTGATATTACGGGTCTTCAAACATTTGTTCCTTTCAATACATTATCGCAATGGAGCTGGCATAGTTTTCAATTACCGGAGGGGCAGCGTGTTGAAGATTTCAAAGGTCTGAATCTGGATACTCATGGCAGAATGATCAGATATGACATACAAAATAAAGAACAGGTTGAGTTATCTTCCTGGTTAGGAGGCAATCCGCATCGCTTTAATCTGGGACGCATCGGTTTTCTCATTTTAAAGTCTGATGGCACCGAAGCCACAGAGGATGACCTGGAAAATACGCGTCAGGAAGTTGATATGTGGGAGGGGATTATTTACAGTTATTTTATTTTGGAAGGCAAGCAGGTAACCGTTAAAACGGCATGTCATCCGTCACTTGATATTATTGGAGTTTCGGTAAAATCGGATCTGATAAAAAACGGGCAAATCAAAGTGTTTATCGATTTTCCATATCCCGATACCCGGGCACAAGCAGATTATGTTGGTGATTTCAATAAATGGAAAGCCCATTTATCGACAATTGAACAACAAAACAATAATTCGGCTACAATAGCCAGAAAGATGGACGACACAAAATATTTTGTCACTTTGGCATGGACTTCAAAAGCCCATTTCTTATCTGGCGATACCATTTCATCACAACACAGGTTTTATCTTGATCCAATCCAAACCACTGAAATTTCATTTACATGCGCATTCTCTCCCGGGAAAAGTAACCAACAGTTTCTTACCCCGGCTAAAGTTTTTACGGAAAGTTGTAAAGCATGGCCGGAATTCTGGAAATCAGGAGCTGCTATTGACCTGTCACAAAGTAAAGATTTAAGGTGGAAGGAACTTGAACGCAGGATTGTTCTGTCGCAATATTTAATGAAAGTAAATGAAGCGGGTTCTTTTCCCCCGCAAGAATCAGGATTAGTTAACAACGGTTGGTATGGTCGTTTCCATTTCGAAATGATTTGGTGGCACAGCGTACACTACGCTCTGTGGAACAGATGGCCAATTTTCGAAAAGAGTTTGCATCTGTTAAGCGACTATCTGCCTACATCAAAAGAACGTGCAAAAAAGCAAGGTTACACAGGTGCCCGCTGGCCCAAGTGTACAGCTGATGTTGATCGCGATTGGCCGCACCCCATTCATGCGCAGCTTATCTGGCAGCAACCACATCCGATTTATTTTGCCGAATTGGATTACCGTTTGCATCCTGGAAAAGAGACACTCGGAAAATGGCGCGACATTGTTTTTGAAACTGCCGGGTTTATGGCCGATTATGCCTATTTTGAAAAAGAGAACAATCGTTACATCTTAGGTCCTCCGATCTACATCGTTTCTGAAAATACAAATCCTGAAACCACCTTTAATCCGACCTTTGAACTTGGTTATTGGCGGTTTGGTTTAAGAGCAGCGCAGGTATGGAGAGAACGTTTGGGATTGGCGAGAGATAATAAATGGGACGATGTGCTGAAAAAACTTTCTCCATTACCGCAAGAAGAAGGTGTGTACATTACGCATGAGAATATCGACAGCATGTGGACAAAATTTAATTTTGAGCATCCGGGCCTCGTAGGAGTATACGGAGTTTTGCCGGGTGATGGGGTTGATACTGCCTGTTTCAAAAAGACGTTAGATAAAATTATGGCAACATGGCATTTTGATCGGACCTGGGGTTGGGATTTTCCGATGCTGGCTATGGCTGCTGCGCGAATCGGTAATCCGGAACTTGCCGTTGACATGGTGCTGCATCCTTATCAGAACTTTCAATTTGATGAACATGGTTTGGCTACTGGTGGCCCGTTTCCTTATTTTCCTTCTAACGGAGGATTGCTTACCGCAGTAGCCATGATGGCTGCCGGCTGGGATGGCTCTGTGGGCAATGCTCCCGGATTTCCTGAAAATGGCAATTGGGTCGTAAATTATGAGAATTTTAATAAGATGCCGTAACTATGTAATTCAGGCTTTCATCATAAACTGATATGGTGGTATATAATTGAAATTTACAGTCCGACTTTTAAAGTGACTTACATACCAATTACAATTTATTTTGATCGAGGGTAGAAGGGTTGAAGGTTTAATCCGAAATAATATATGTAATGTAATTAATGTCAATAAGATAGCATTTACAAATCGAGTCCAATTCGGACTAAATGGATTTAATTTATTTGAAAATACATCAAATAACAGGTTTGTATTATGGATGTCACTAAGACTACTTAAAGACGTCTTAACCCTTATAATGTATTCACATTGGATAATATTTAATATTATATCTAAAT
>CAIJYD010000130.1 GCA_903824785.1 uncultured Bacteroidota bacterium | reverse complement strand
CAAAAGTTCTTTAAATTTTGGTTATGGACTTCATTCTCAAATGCAACCGATCAATGTATATTTCTTACAAACTCAAAATACCGACGGTTCATACAGCTACAATAATAAGAATCTTGATTTCACCAAAAGCCATCATTTTGTTCTGGGTTACGACTTACAGCCATTCAAAGACTGGCGGATAAAGGCGGAAGCTTATTATCAATCGCTTTACAATGTTCCTGTTAACACCTTTTCGAGCAGCTATTCCATGCTTAATACAGGAGCAAGCTTTAAAACTGATCTGGAAGACAGCCTGACGAATAATGGCACCGGAAAAAATTACGGGATCGAATTGACCGTTGAGAAATTTTTCAGCAAAGGGTATTATGGATTGTTTACCTCATCATTGTACAGTTCCAAATACAAAGGAAGCGATGGCACAGAAAGAAACACTGCCTTTAACGGAAAATACATTTTCAATATTCTGGGCGGAAAAGAATGGAACGTAGGAAGCGAAAACCGGAACAAACTTTCGACAGACATAAAATGCACCTATGCCGGAGGCAGAGCCTACACTCCTATTGATCTGGAAGCCTCAGGTGCAATAGGTCATGAACAATTATCAACAGAGACAAATTCGGCTTTTTATCCAAATTACTTCCGCTTGGATTTCAAGCTGGGATATACGCTTAATAGCCGCACAAAAAAATTGTCTCAATCCATTTCTCTGGATCTGCAAAACATCACTAATAATAAAAACGTTTTCTCACAAAGCTACGATGACAGAAGCCAGTCAATAAGCACAACATACCAGCTTGGCTTTTTCCCGAATTTTATTTACAAAATTCAATTTTAATTCAAGGAAAAATATTAAACCCGTTTTTATAAGAAAATTATTTATTTAACTGAATAAACCAATTATAGAATGGAAACAAAGAGTAGGAAGTTAATTTCGTTTTTCTCTGAGAATATTTTTTCAGCCAGAGTTCTTGCATTCATTATAATAACCCTGACAGCTATTATCTCAAGGTTTTACATAAGCTTTTCCAACGACTTGTTTAATGGTGTTGATGGCGGATATTATCCCTTGCAGGTAAGGAGTATTTTGAATGACGGACACCTCGTTTTTTATGATGTTCCCCTCTATTTCTATTTTTGTGCCATTGTAATAAAAACAGCTTCCCTTTTTGGGCTTGCAATAACCAATGAAACAATTATATTGGTTATCAAAATAATAGATTGTATTGTATTGCCTTTACTGGCAGTTCCTGTTTTAAAACTCGTTTCGGTAAAAGATCGCCATATTCCTCTTTTGTCAGAGATTTCCATTCTGCTTTTTGTAGTATTCTCATTTTCACCACTTATTATGCTTGGTGATTTACAAAAAAATGGTTTTGCCGTTCCGTTTTTGTTTATGTTCATTTATTTCTTTGAAAATTACTTAGTTACCGGCCAAAAGAGGAACCTTCTGTTCTCAATATTAACATTGTTTATTATAGCACTAACTCATTTTGGCGTTTTTGTGTTTGGCATGGCTTTTACAATAGTCTCACTGTTCGTTGTATATAAAAAAAAAGCAATCCTTCCTTCAGTACTAACCCTTCTCATCGGAATAGCAATTATCTCATTTTTTGATTTTAACAGAGCGCTTCGGTTAATCACTTTCTGGAATGTAATAATTGAAAAACCTGCAATGCTGCAAGGCCCTATGCCACTGCTCCTTTTGTTCAATGTCCTCTTTTCTTATCTCCTGGTCCTTTTTGCCATGGTTCAATACAGAAAGAACAACCATAAAGTTAACGGTCAGATGGTACTCATACTAGTTGTTTTAATTTCGATTTTTGCATTTCCATTTTTTGATCTTGAATATTTTCACAGATTTGAGATATTGCTTTTTATTCCGCAGAGTTTATTGATTCTTAATTTAATACGAATGAATAAAAATCTCGCAATTCCTTTTTCAACTGTTTTGGTTCTTTTGGCAGCTTTTTCAATTTCCATGAATCTTCGTGAAATGAAAAAGCCTGTTATTGACAAACTTGCTCTACAGGATTTGCAGAATATTATCAGATATATTCCAGCCAATAGAGACAGTACTATCATTATTGCAAGTCATGGTTTAGAATTCTGGACAGCATGGACATTGAATGTAAAAGTTAGAAATGACAGGGCATTCGATAAATTAGTGCCGGAAAAATACAGGAATATTATTATTTTGCAGCAAAAAAAAGAATTCATGGAAAAGCCATTAGGAAAAATGCCGCTACCTAAGCCCAGCGGTTCCAAAGGTGGTCTTCCTCCGATAGGACAACCAATGGGGCGTCCGGTTCCGGAAAATTTTAAACTAATTTATGATTCTCCATATTTTATTGCATTTCAAAACCTGAATTAATAAAAAAATGTTTAAAACAAGAAAAGTGGTTCTCCTGCTGTACGCTTTAATCTGGGTACTGGTATTGATTTCGCCCTATTTACGTTATCTTCAGGATATTAGTCCTAATGGCCGGAACAGAATGATCGGGGACTGGACAAATCTTTCCTTGCTCTTCCTGGTCTTTCTGTTGAATTTATTTGTACTGGTGCCCGGATTCCTGTTAAAAAACAAACGATTGCAGTATGCTATAATTGTAATTGTTATTATATCTGTGGTTGCAGTAGTGAATATAATTCTTAATCCTTTTATAGGCCCCCCCCCGCATCCTGAAATGGGTAATCCTAACCCTGTTTATCTGCAGAATCCACCCTTCAACCTTCAATCAATAATGGGTGCAATTCTTAACAATCTGATTGCAGCATTACTCATTATAGGCAGCAGCACAGCTCTTGAACTTGAATACAAATGGCGGAGCGAGCAAAAATTGCGGAAAGATGCGGAAAAGGAACATCTCAAAACAAACCTTGCCTTACTGAGGCACCAGGTGAGCCCTCATTTTTTTATGAATACTCTCAATAACATCCATTCACTTATTGAAATTGATTCAGCAAAAGCCCAGGAAGCCATAGAACGCCTTTCCACTTTGATGCGGTACTTATTGTATGATTCGGCTCAAACCATGATCGGACTGAAAAAAGAGATCGAGTTTATCAATAGTTTTATTACACTTATGAAACTCAGGCACTCGGATGAGGTTGAAGTGAAAGTGGTGCTCCCGGATGTGATCCCTGAAGTGAAAATCCCCCCGATGCTTTTCATCTCCCTGTTGGAGAATGCTTTTAAACATGGTGTTAAATATCCAGTTAAGTCATATATTCACTTTGAATTACAGGTCACGGATAAATACCTGAATGGCAGCATAAAAAACAGCAAACATAAAATGACCTCAAAAAATGAAGGTGAATATTCAGGTATTGGTCTCGAAAACATTAAGCAGAGTCTGAAGTTACTTTATGCGGATGATTTCCGGCTCGATATACTGGATAAAGAAAATGAATTTGAGGTAACCCTGAGAATTCCATTATGAAGATTTCCTGTCTGGCTATTGATGACGAACCTCTGGCGGTAAAAAAGATCGCTGGTTATATCCGGAAAATTCCTTTTCTGGAACTGGTGGCTGAGTGCCGAAGTGCATTTGAAGCGATGGAAATAATCAACAAAACCAAAATCCAGCTCCTGTTTATCGATATCAATATGCCGGATCTGAACGGGATGGAGTTTGTAAAATCTCTTGCAAACAAACCATATATTATTTTCACAACAGCATATAGCGATTATGCGGTGGAAGGTTTTCAGGTTGATGCTGCCGATTATTTATTAAAACCTATCACCTTCATCAACTTACTGAAAGCTGCAAATAAGGTGAAAAACCTGATAGATTTAAAAACCAACAGTCAACGGGAAAGTACCGGAACAACTACTGATCACCTGTTTGTAAAATCAGACTACAAACTTATCCGAGTTCTGCTTGATGATATAAAATACATTGAGAGCCAGCACGAGTATATTAAAATTCACCTGACCAGCGGGAAACCAGTTGTGACAAAGCTGAGCATGAAATCTGTTGAAGAACAACTGCCGGCTAATCGATTTATGAGAGTTCAGCGTTCCTATATTGTTAATTTATCGAAGATTTCAGTGATGGAGAATAACAGTATTGTTTTCGATGGCAAAGTATATATCCCTGTCAGCCAGCAGTTCAAAGAAAAACTCCAGAAGTATATTGACGGGGATTTTGTTTAAAATGAGTGTCGGAAATCAATAATAATCTCGAAGCAACTAATTATGAGATTCCTCGCTAACGCTCATAATGACAGTATTTTATGTGATATCAGGGGAAGCTGTTTTCAGGAACGAGTTCACCGAAGGTAATCTCCTGTACTTGACAACTGTATGAATAAGAAACAACACATCCTCTGAAAACAAATGGCCCTTTATTCATTATTTATTATACGCATACTGTTTAACTATTTTCTGTAAATGGATAACAGATAAAGATAAAATAACCTGATAAATATGATATAAAACAGAATATCTGATAGATATCTAATGTTTACTATACCTTTGCAACCTATAAAAACCAAGAGTGCAGCATTGCCCACATAACGATAAACCATTTTATCACTTTAGCTTTCTAAAGGATATTAAGATAAACGGGATCTATTACAACTCGTTCAGCCGGTATTTAAGTATATATCCTTTTATCAGGAAAGAGCATTTCCATGATTTTTATTCCATTATCCTGTTTACAAACGGAAACAGTACAATCCGGATTAAGAATAATACATATACAGTTCAGCCTCAGTCCATCTGCCTTATAGCTCCGAACGAATCGCATTCATTTGAAGGACTCGAAGAGATGGATGGTATCATCTTTTTCTTCTGCCAGGATTTCTATGTCGAGGAGTTCAGCTTTATACGTTTACTGAACATATTTTCCTGTACTTCACAGATAATGGGGAGCATATGTAACCCTTGCATAAGTTTATCAGATAGTGAATTTAGCCAGGTTAATGGAATTATTAAGAGTATTGATCAGGAATACCAAAGCTACACTTCGTTAAACAATTCTCACGTAATTATTCGTTCTCTACTGAATATCATGCTTTTACGACTTTCTGCGTTTTTTGATGCACAATCTGAAAAGCCAAATGAGGGCGACATTGTTTTTATCCATGAATTATCCCGCCTCATAGATTCTTATTTTATCAAAGAACATCATATCGGTTTCTATACCTCAGCCTTTAATATCTCCGAAAAACTGCTGAATGATATTTGCCACCGCCATTTTAATTGCGGGTTGAAAAAAATACTGATTGATCGTTTAATGCAGGAAGCCCGGAAACTCCTCTGGTCCACTGAGCTTACCATTTCAGAGATCTCTTTTAAACTGAACTTTGAGGATGATTCCTATTTCAATAAGGTTTTTAAAAAACAAACCGGCATTACTCCAAAGAGTTTCCGCGATATTCATAAAAAATTAATACCATAAAAACTCTGAATTTTACCATTTTCACCAATTATGTGGTTTTACATTTGCAGAAAATAAATCACATAGAAAATGAGAAAAATAATTTACCTGTTCCTTATAATAGCGGGTTTAACAATCAGTTGTAATAAAGAGGAGAGCAATCCTCCTATTCAATCTGAGACATTCGTCATTAATTCCACAGGATCAACTACCTGGAAATATTTCAGCTTCGCAAAGAACGACACAATTACAGTTTCCGATCCTCTCACCTCTTCGGAGTGGGATCTTGCTTTTCAGCGTTACCGGATAAAAACCAATGGCGGATTGTCAGGAAGTGGATCAGGAAGTGCCGCCAACTCTTATCAGAAAGGGCAAACGGGGTTCGATGCACTCAAAATTATTCCGGATACTGCAACTTTTTCCAATGATGGGTCTGTTAATGTTGCGGTTCAGCAGGGTTACACAACCTATATTGTTAATCCGGAATTATATACATGGTTCTCAATTGAACTGGCAGCTCTGGGAACTCAAATTGTCCCTTCAGATTACATATTTTTTGTTAAAACAGCTAATGGAAAATATGCAAAAGTCTGGTTCAAAAGCTATTACAGTGCTGCTAATGTTTCTGGCTATGTTACTTTTCAGTATAAATATCAATCTGACGGCTCAAAAAAGCTTGAATAAAATATGGAAACCGGGCAGATTGAATTGTTGAACTTTAAAAAAACAAATATAAATTCAGGGAATAAAGGGGTTGATTACATTGCAAAACAACTCCTGGTTCTCTGTTTTATTTTATTTCCCGCTCTCACCTATTCCCAGCAGGTCAGTGTCTCTGGTCATGTGTATGACACTGACAGCAATTCCATTCCGGGTGCAACAATCTTAATAAAAGGAACAACTCTGGGAACAGTAACTGACAATAAGGGATTGTATCATTTTGATAAATTAAAGCCCGGGAGTTACATGCTTAGAGTTGCAATACTTGGTTTTGAGACTCTTGAGAAAACAATCAATGTTCTAAAAGATGAAATTAATGAAGATTTTATCCTGAGGGAGACAAATATTAATTTAAATGAGGTCGTTGTAACAGGAACACGGTCAGAAAAAACGCTGAAGAATGTACCTGTAATAACGCAGGTTATCAGTGCCCGGCAGATGCTCAATCTGGGCATCACCAGTGTTACCGGAGCCTTGCAGAATATGGTGCCCGGTCTTGATCTGAGTCAGTTTGGAACAAGAACTGCCATAACCATGCAGGGTATGGATGCAAAGTATGTATTATTCCTCGTGGATGGAGAAAGGATTGCAGGAGAGGTAAATGGCGATATTGATTATTCAATGCTAAACCTTGAGAATATTGACAGGATTGAAGTAATTAAAGGTGCATCCTCCTCTCTTTATGGGTCAAATGCAATTGGAGGTGTTATTAATATCATTACAAAAAAGATAACCGAACCGTTTGAAAGCAAATTTTATTCGCGATACTCAAAGTACAATGAGTTATTCTCCGGCGGCGGTATCGGTTTCAAGAAAGGTATTCTTGGTTCAAGAACAAGTTTTAATTACAATAGCACAAGTGGTTACGATATAACACCTGAAAGTCCGCATGACTGGACTCAGAATCCATATTCTTCATTCAGTATTAATCAGAAATTCGAATTAATACCAAATTCCCGCTTTTTTCTTGTTCCCTACTTCGGCTATTACCAGTTTGAAAGGGGAAATATCAGTGCCCGCCCGGCCCACGATCTTTATCAGGACCTTAACTCGGGGTTAAAAGGGAAATATTACATCGGAAAACACTTTATTGACTTTTCATATTACCGCGACAGGTACAACACTTTCAATGTTCTTGAACTTCTTAATAATAAAAGAGACAGGGTATCCTATGATATCCTTCAGACGGCAAGGGCTGAAGGTAATTTCCTTATTTCAGATAAATCAAATCTGATTGCCGGGCTGGAATATAATTACGAAAATCTCTTTTCTATAAGGAATGAGGGAGGAATCAAAGGAGAAGGGGAAGCAGTGGTTTATATTCAGGAAGATCTCCGCATGGGAGAGAACTGGAACCTGATTGCCGGAATAAGGGCCAGTCATCACAGCAGTTATGGTTTAAATGCAGCACCAAAGATATCCCTGTTATTAAAAAAGGGATCATTTAATTTCAGAACATCGGCAGGAACCGGTTTTCGTTCACCATCTTTAAAAGAATTATATATGAATTTTGACCACTTTGGAGAATGGTATATAATTGGGAACAAACTATTAAAACCGGAATCTTCAAAGTATATTTCAGGCTCGGTTGAGTTTCAAAAACCCTGGAACAACTCTTCCCTGACTGTTTACCGGAATTCCCTGTCGAATATGATTACTGATATCTGGTTGCCAGATTCGGTTCAGATGACCCGTCAATATCAGAATATCGCAAGTGCTTCAGTTTATGGTATCGATCTTTTATCGAAACAGAAAATTTGCACCGGCCTTTGGCTCAACACAAGCTATAGTTATGTTCATTCCCATGATAATCAGACAGATCTTCAATTATATGGGACAACAAAACATTCAGGAAGCATTGCAGCCGATTATAATTTCAGAAAAAACGATTATTCTTTCAATGCCCAGATTTACTGCAAGCTGATGGGCGAAAAGTTCTATGAGATTACTACCGACAAAACTTACCGCGACAGACCCTTCAGCACATGGCGTCTGACTGTTTCCCAGGAGTACAGATGGTTAAGGTTTTCAACAGGAGTTGATAATATCTTCAATCTGATTATCCCTCAGAATATAGACTTTATCTCCCCCGGAAGACGATTTTTTATCGGCCTTAATATCGATTTCGGTAAAATCATCAGAAAGAGTTAGTATCTCTGTATGATGAGTGATCATACCTTCTTTTATTCGCTTTTTAATTCCATGAATCTATTCACGTTTCAACTCTCACCCGAAAGGAATAATAAATCAAAATAACCTCACCTGTTTTACTCCGAATCAAAGTTTTCCATTTATGCTGATGCAATAGATATTCTTATAGCCTCTGAGAAATATTTTCCCATTGCTTATTGCCGGTGATGCATACATTTTTTCTCCGATAGAATTTTTTGCAATAGACTCAAATTTAGCTCCAGGTTTTATTACTGTTATGACACCATTATCATTTGGCATATATACCAGGCCGTTTGCCGTAACAGGTGAAGGATATTGTATCCCAAGATCTTCAATCCACAAAATCTTCCCTGTAGCAATTTCTATGCAGTGAACCTTACCCGTAGTCATTGTAGTAAACAGATAGCCCCCCTGACAAACTGGTGAGGGTACGTAAAAGGCACCTTCCCTTGATTGCCATACGACATGACTCTTGGTAACGTCACCCTGTCCGTCAGGTTTGACGGCGACCAGAGTACGCTGTGGCCATGCACTGCTCACCAGAACCAATCCGCTTTTTTCATCATAAACCGGACTTGAACAGAAGTCCTCTGAAGGGCCGCTTACAAACCAGTATTTTGATCCATTAGCAGGATTATAGGAAGCAATATCTTTATTTCCGCAAAAAATCATCTGTGTTTTTCCAGCCAGTTTCCTGATAATAGGTGTACTAAAACTATGGGCCGGTTTATCATGTACAACTTTCCATGCTATATGCCCGTCGGCTTTATTCAAGGCAGCCACAAATGAATCACCCTGACTGTCTCCGTTTATAATTACCTTATCTTCAAATAATACCGGAGAACAACTGTAGCCGTGAGGACTGAAAAATGTACCCGGGCGCTGTTGCCAGATCTGCTTCCCTGAAAAATCGAAGGCTGATACAACCACATCCTTTCCATCTAAAAATGAGACATAAACAGCAGTGCCATCAGTCGCGGGAGTCCCTGAGGCGAAACTGTTGTTATCGTGCTTATTTTCAAACTTTGTTTTGAGCACAGATTTCTGCCACAAAAGTTTTCCACTCTTACAATCGTAACAAATTAGGAGTTTCTCCTGAGTTTCTTCCATGGCGGTAGTAATGAAAAGTTTGTCTTTCCATATAACCGGAGATGAATAGCCTCTGCCGGGAACCGGAATTTTCCACACAATATTTGTTACTGAGTCCCATCTGGTAGGTACATTGGTTTCCAGACTGGTTCCATCTCCCGAAGGACCACGCCAGCAAGGCCAGTTCTGTGCCTCAGCAACAGATATAAAATTAAAACAGATTAACAGGAAAAAATAAAATAGGATTCTGAAGTTTTTCATCTTTACAAAATTATTTTTTACAAATTGAAGGGAGCTCGCATTTTGATTTTGTTTATACAAGCTTAAGTTATTAGATAAACATGTCCGGGTCATATAATTGATATTTGATTTCTGAAAATATTGGTTCACCTCAAAAATAGGAAAATTTGCCAATTGACAATAATTTACACACAAAAGAACTGAATATTCCTTAACCATATTAATAGAATGAATTCAGCTTTTTAACATGATTTAATTTATCTTTAAATCAAAAATGCCAGGAATAAAATCGATAGCCGGAATACCCCTGAAGCAGTTGGCCTTTTGCCTGACAATAACTTTAATAATCAATTTCTCAGCCTGTAAAAGTGATCCGCGTGACATTAAAAGAGGCAAAGATTCTTCAGCAATAGCCGATTCTATCAATGCAGATGAAGTTCATGGTGAATACCTGTCGGGATATTCATTAATGGTTTTACCAAAGAACCCGGCTCCGGGGGAACCATTCCGTATTCTGGCAGCCGGAGGGAAAAGCGTCCTGAAATGCAGGATTATTGTAAACGGCCAGTCAGGAAATCCGGAGTCACTTAAAAGTAAAACCGGTGAGGAATTACCCTGCTGGAGAATTGAGGATTTTGCAGGGAGTTCTGCCGGAAAATATGAAGTTACATTAATTCTGAAAAATTCGGTTGTCCGTAATCTGAAGTTTGAGATCTCTCAAGTGGAGACTGCCCAATCAAATAGTGTTGTCTGGAAGACTCTCGGTGGATGGGACAGCGACATTGAGACTATCTATTCAGTCTGGATAAACGCACTTTTTCACGATTTCGACGAACAGGCTTCCTGGACTGCACTCCATGAAGTAACCCGGAATAAGAATCAGAATTTCCTTTACAACTATCTTTCCATGGGGGAAGATGATCCTGAAGGAAAGAATACTGTGATCATGCAGCCTGATTGCGCTGATAATCCATTTTTCCTGAGAGCATATTTTTCATGGAAACTGGGACTTCCTTTCGGTTACCATGTGTGCAACAGGGGCAGTCTCGGCCATAGTCCCAATACAGGCCAATGGATCACAAATGAAACAGCCAGCTCTAAAACTATCCCGGTTCAGGCATTCAATGCTTTTCTCAGGAAATTAAAGGATGGCGTTCATTCAGGCACAGCAAGAACTGCTCTCGACAATGAAAATTCAGATTATTATCCCGTTTCACTTGAACAGGAAGCCTTGCGTCCGGGTACCGTTTTTGCTGACCCTTACGGACATACACTGATCCTGATTGGCAGGATCCCACAAACCGGCGACCATCCCGGATTACTTCTTTCAGTAGATGCCCAGCCGGATGGAACGGTGGGTATTAAACGGTTCTGGAAAGGGAATTTCCTTTTTAATACCGCCGGGGTTATAGGAGAACCGGGTTTCAAGGCATTTCGGCCTATTGCTGTAGAAAAAGGAGTGCCCCGCCTGATGAAGAATAAAGAGCTTACAGATAAAGAAGGGTATATCCCCTTTTCGCTTCAGCAGAGGAAGATGGAAAGCGATCTCTTTTACCACTCTATGGAGCGACTAATAAACCCGAAGCCGCTCGATTCTGAAATTGCATTAACAGGACTGATACAGGCTCTTTACGAACAACTTATGGTACGGATAACTTCAGTTGCTAATGGGGAAGCCTATTTCAAATTACATCCGGGAGCCGTTATTCCAATGCCTTCTGGTACTGCCGGAATCTTTCAGGCAGGTGGTCAATGGGAAGATTTTTCCACTCCTAACCGCGACCTGAGACTTTTGATTGCTATGGATGCAGTGGTTGATTTCCCGGATCTCGTGGCCCGCTCGCCGGAGGATTTTAATACCTCACGACTGGCCTCTCCGGAGCAGATCAGGAAAAAGCTTCAGTCAGTTCTCGACCGTAAAGTTTCAGAACTTTTTATCAGTTATACCGCAACAGATGGTTCATTGCAAAAACTTACTGTCAGTGAAATTCTTAAAAGAAGGGATGCTTTTGAGATGGCCTATAATCCGAATGACGGGATTGAAATCCGCTGGGGTGCGCCGGAAAACAGTGATGAAAGGGGCAGATGTCATCGAAAGGCTCCTTTAAACCAACTTGAAAAGATGCGCTCAGTACGCACATGGTTCAATAAGCGGCTGCATCCTCCGACCTAAACTCATTAAACAGAGCATGGACTCTATTTGAAAGGCAACTATCAGCACCTCCCTCAATAGAATCGCCTAAAGGATTCAGGAGTTTTCTGAATCTTCTTTTGAATATTTTCTTTTCAGGAAGAGATAGACCGGTATGCCTGTAAGGATAAGGGTTATACCGATGGCTGCTTCGCGGGGTCTGGTTATAATTGTATTGAAAAACAGGCCGATGCAAAACAGTATGAAAATGGCCGGAACGACAGGATATCCCCATACTTTGTAGGGCCTGTGTGCATCGGGCATCTTGCGGCGCAAAATAAATACCCCGAGAGTTGTGGCACCATAAAAAATAAAAACAGCAAAAATAATCATATCTGTCAGCTGATCGAAGGTTCCTGATAACACCAGCACGGAGGCCCATATTCCCTGCCATAAAAGCGAATTGGAAGGAACATTTGCCTTGTTAATCTTCGCGATACCGGGGAAGAAAAGCTTTTCGCGGGCCATAGCATAATATGGACGGGCCCCTGTAAGTATACTGGCATTGGTACATCCCAGAGTAGTAACAAGTATTAATATTGAGATAAACATAACACCTCCGGCACCCCAGAAACTCCTCACCGCTTCAACTGCTGCAATCTGATTGCCTGATTCATGAATGTTAACTAATTGCGGAATGGATAAAAGAGACAGATAGGTCACATTAACCAAGAGGTAAACGAATATCACTATAAAAACTCCGGTAACAATACCTTTTGGGATATTTTTTGTCGGGTCTTTAACCTCCCCTCCGATAAATCCTACAGAAACCCATCCCTGATAGGCCCAGAAGGCGGCCAGCATAGCAGTAAAAAAAGAGGAGATCGTAATGGTTCCTGCTGTTAATTCTTTAACATTCAGAAAATTTGAAGGCATCGTTTTAATACTTCCCAGACCAAAGAGGACAATGGTTGCCAAGCCTGCAAAAACAAGGAACATAATAATTTTACTGACACCGGCTCCGCTTTTTAATCCGGAGATATTCAGTCCTGTCAGGATCAAAATCAACAAAATTGCTGTCAGCTTGACACCGAAATCCAGAAATGGATAAAAAACCCCACCTATCGTAAAATGCTGCAAAGAGCTTAAAATATCAGGTATATGAATGATGCTGTTCAGAGATTGGGCAAATACATATGCGAGTGAAGATATCGTGGCAGTCTGAATCACTGTAAAGAGCGACCAACCGTACATAAAGGAAAAAAAACGATTATAAATTTTTTTCAGATAAATAAACTCGCCTCCTGTATCTGCCAGTAATCCTGCCACTTCCGCATTACTTAGTGCCCCAAAAAGGGTAATGATCCCTCCCACTATCCATGCCATAAGAATCCAGATGGAAGAGTGAAGCTCTGAGGCCATTGGTGCTATTTTTTTATATACACCTGATCCGATGATATTTGCAATTACAAAAATTACGACGTACCCCATTCCCAGAGTCCTGACCAGATTTCGTTGATTAGACATATTGAAACTATTATAAAATTATGATGATCACAATGTAATAATTTTTTTAAGAAACTGAGTATTCAGTAGATTTTCATTTATCAAAGGTAAATTGAGGCTCGTGGACATAGTTTAAAACATTTAATTTTATCAGGATTTTTTGTAGCCTTTTTACCTATTGATTGAAAGCACAGGATTTGTTTTATTTGTACCCGATTTCAGGGAATTTTATTTATCAGATGCTGATCTTAAAAAACAGGATTAAAAAAATGGACAATTATTCACAGAATGTTCTCAAAGTTCGTGAGTTATGGTAAGTGATTACAAAATTAAACAAGAAATAAATGGTATCTGAGAAAGGGATTTTTCAACGGACCGAATTATTGCTGGGATCAGAAATCATGGCGGAAATTGCCTCGAAGAAGGTAATAATCTTCGGGATAGGAGGTGTTGGGAGCTGGTGTGCTGAAAGTCTTATAAGATCCGGAATCTGCAATCTTACAATTGTTGATTCTGACAGGATTTGTGTAACCAACATTAACCGTCAGGTGCAGGCAACAATTGATACTGTTGGAGAAGTTAAGACTGATGCCCTTAAAAACCGCCTTCTTTCTATAAATCCTTCTGCCATAATCAGCGACATTCAAAAAATATACAACCAGCAGAATCACGATCTTTTTCAGATCGAACAGTTTGATTATATCATTGATGCTATCGATAGCCTGGGAAATAAAATCCATCTTATAAGGAAAGCTACCCGCACAAGTGCCACACTTTTTTCATCAATGGGGGCATCAATGAAAATCGATCCCACAAAGGTGAAGGTAGCTGAATTCTGGGATGTTATAGGGTGTCCATTAGGTTCAAAAGTCAGAAAAAATATCAGAAAAGGTGACTTGCCGGCTAAAGAATTTCTATGCGTTTACAGCGAAGAAATGGTCGAAAATAAAGGATCAGGCACATCCTGCGGCTCCGAGAAATGTCTTTGCCCAAAAACAAAGAATGCTCCCGGTGATCCGGAACTTGCCGATCATGAATGGTGCAGTAAGAAAGCGGTGATAAACGGAACCGTTTCTCATATCACAGCCATCTTCGGCTTTACCATTGCCGGACTGGTAATCCAGGATATCTGCAATAAAAAAAATAAAAGGATCTGAAACTCATTTCGGAAGCCAACAAAATAAAATGGTTCAAACCAATGCACCAGCATAAACACCTGTATTCCATCAGTTATTCTCTCCTCCTCACAAACCATTTTTTCTATAGCTGAAGAAGTTAACCGGATTTGGCTGACTAACAAAAAAATCTTCGAAAAATTCTTCAAAGATCTGATTGAACTATTTCATACAATCAACGTTTAGTAATTAACTAAAGAAATAGATTTACTAATACCCGGAGGTTATAGAATGAGTTTTCCAGATACAATATCAACCGATGTGTTAATTATCGGAGGCGGTCCTTCCGGTTTAGCCACTTCAATTCATCTGGCTGATATATTGAAACAAAGAGGCCAGAACGCAAGAATATTACTTATTGAAAAAGGCCTTTCAGTAGGCAGTCACATATTATCAGGTGCTATCATAAAACCTTCTGTATTTAAAGAATTATTGCCAGAAGTTGATTTCTCTGAAATACCATTCAATGCCAGGGTAACTAAAGACAAAACGGTTTTGCTCACGGAAAAGATGTCCATTTCCTTGCCGTTCCATCTGCCATATATGAGCAATTCAGGCAATTATGCCGCATCATTGGGACAGATCTGCAGGTACTTAGCAGTAAAAGCAGAGGAAAAAGGGGTGGAGATCTATACAGGCTTTGCCATTGATGAGCTTTTATACAAAGAGGGAAAAGTAGCAGGTGCAAAAACAAAAGATACAGGTCTCGATCACCACGGAAACCAGTTGGAAAACTTTCAGGCAGGCACACGCATTGAAGCCAGAATTACTATTCTTGCCGAAGGAACACGTGGCAGTCTGACCAAAACCCTTATTAAAAAGTTCAACCTTGACTATGGGAGGAACGAGCAGGTTTACTCTTTAGGATGTAAAGAGGTATGGAGTGTTCCGGAAGGCAACATTAAGGCAGGGCAGATCTACCATACTATGGGTTTCCCGCTCGACAATGATGAGTTCGGGGGCGGTTTTATATACGGTTTAAATGATAATAAAGTAGCTGTAGGCCTTGTTGTCGGACTCGATTATCAAGATCCTTCCTTCGATGTTCATGATGCCTTCCAGATCTGGAAAACCAGTTCCTTTGTATCTAAAATTCTAAAAGGAGGTAAACTTGTGGAATATGGCGCCAAAACACTTCCCGAAGGAGGATATTATGCAGTACCCAAACTTTTCACAGACAATGCTTTAATAGTTGGTGACAGTGCGGGATTGGTTGTAATGCCGGCATTAAAAGGCATACATTTAGCGGTAAGATCAGGAATGCTGGCTGCCCGTACAACAGCTGACGCATTGTCGAACAACGATACCTCGGAAAACGCTCTTCAACAATATGAGACACTCATAAATAACAGTGATATTCACAAAGAGATGTATCCTGTCAGAAATTTCAGACAAGGATTTGCAAAAGGACTTATCGCCGGAGGATTACATTTCGGAACTCAGCTGATAACCGGTGGAGCCGGGTTCTTTGGCAGACTGAGATCTCATGCCGACTATAAGACAACACTTAAATTAAGCGAGCTAAAGAAGAAACCATTTAAAGAGCGGTTTAAGGGAAAACTGGAGTTCGACAAAATTCTGACTTTCGATAAATCAACCGATGTTTACCATTCAGGTGTATACCACGACGAGCAACAGGTTGTGCATCTTCAGATTAACGACAAAGAGAAATTTAATACCGTCAACATTGACCAGTACGGTGCCCCTGAACAGTTTTATTGTTCGTCGGAGGTTTATGAACTTCATATAAACAAGGCCGGTAAAAAAGAGCTCCGGATACATGCTGAAAACTGTATGCATTGCAAAACCTGTGACATAAAATCACCCGGAGAAGGTATTACCTGGAACGTACCAAATGGGGGAAATGGTCCGGATTTTCAAAATATGTAAAAAAATATACTCAGATAATGGCTTTAACAATAATAAGTTTAATAAAACAGGTTCCCCTCCCCAGTGAAATGAGAATGGGCGAGGATGGACTGATGGACAGAACAAAAGCAAAATCTATAATCAATATTGATTGTCAGTTTGGTCTGGAAGCAGGTTTGCAACTCAGGAAACTTCATCCTGATGCAAGATTAATAGTATGCTCAATGGGGCCGAAATCCTTCGAGGCATCTCTAAAAACTGCCATTTCAATGGGTTATGATGAAGCTTACCTTTTATCCGACCGGAAACTCGGAGGAAGCGACACTTATGCTACAGGTCTGGCTATTTCCACGATGCTTAAGCACCTGGGCTTTACCAAAGAATCAAAGGACCCCTTTATTATTTTAGCAGGACGGCAAACAAGCGATGGAGATACTGCTCATGTTCCCTCTCAGGTAGCTGAAAATATCGGAATTCCGCAAGCAACTTTTGTAGAGAGTGTAAAAGCCGACGGTACCGGGAATGTAATTGCCAGAAGGATTATTGAGGGAGGATACCAGATGTTGAAACTGCCACTCCCCTGTGTTATATCATTGACTCCTACAGGCATTCCTCCTCGTAAACCTTCATTAAGCGGTGCCATCAAAGCCCGTAACCTGAAAATTACAACCTTCGGGATTGACGATATTGGTCTTGGAACTGAGAAAATAGGGATCAATGGCTCTCCTACAATTGTAGCAAAAGTAATTAACATCGTAAGCGAACGCCCTCCAATAACAATGTCAGAAGGCAACAGTGAAGCTTCACTTGTCGACAGCCTGATCGCTAACCTAAAAAAAGGGGGAAATGTTCTTGAAAAACGGGAGAAAGTGGTTAAGAAGGAGATTGAACATCCCGATTTTCCGGATAAAGATTTCAGAAACGGAGCCAGGGGTATTATAACATGGGCTGAAGTAACCAACGGCAAAATCTCAAGACCTTCCCTCGAACTATTAACTCCCGCACGATATCTTGCAAATCAGTTAGGTAACGACACCCGTGTGCTTACTTTAATTATCGGAAAACACGTTGAACCACTGGCTCAGACTCTCATTGAACATGGTTCCGATGAGGTAATTTTTGTTGAAAATAATAGGCTTGAAGAGTATCTGGTTCTTCCGTTTTCTTCAATTTTCAAACAGGTTATCACCGAAAGGAGACCGGAAATTGCTCTATTTGCTGCTACTACCGCAGGAAGAGAACTGGCTCCAAGAATCGGAATGAAAACAGATAGCGGAGTAACTGCAGACTGCACCGGGCTTGAGATAGGAGAATACGTTGATAAAAAAGAAAAAGTGATTTATAAACCTATTCTTGAATCACGCCGGCCTACGTATGGTGAAAGTAAACTGGCAACTATTCTTGGATTTGTCTGTCCTCAGATTTCAACAGCAAGAGCCGGAACATTTGAAGTTCCTGAACGGATTGAAGGCAAACAGGGTATTATTTCAGAATTCAAACCTGTTTTGGATGAGAATGATTTTGTCGTGGAAATTCTGAATACAGTCAGAGGTGAAGGGGGATTACAAAATCTTTTCGACGCTGATATAATAATTTCTGGTGGAAGAGGAACTACAACCGATAATCTGAATCTGATAAAAGCTCTTGCCGAAGCATTAAAAAACCAGGGGGTAAACGCTGAATGGGCCTGCAGCCGTCCTGTTGTGGACGAAGGTGTTGCTGAGTATGCAAGACAGATCGGACAGACAGGTAAAACAATACGTCCAAAAGTATATATTGCCGTTGGCATCTCTGGTGCAATTCAACACGTTGCCGGAATGAAAGAATCTGAGAAGATCATTGCCATAGATCATAATCCCAAAGCACACATTTTCCATAATGCAGATTTTGGTATTGTCGGAGAATATACTGATATCCTGCCTGAATTAATTGAACGGGTAAAAGGCGGCTTTAAATTCGGTATTGAAGCCAGGGAAAAATAGCAAGTGCCCTTTTAGTCTCATCCTTACTCTCATAAATAACAGCCTGTTTGAACTTTCAGACAGGCTTTTTGCTTTTGTACCCTTCAGAATACCTCCGGTTACTGCTGAAAGGGAGATCTGGGAAGGAATTATTGAATTTCCGTCTCATACCTTGAAAAAAATATTATAAGAGGCAATAATTCAGATTTGCTCTCCATAATAGAAAAATGTTTATATTTAGAACATATGAAGTTTTCATTTCGCATAAAGGTTAGTTTCATATTATTTTCTAAACTTCTTTTATATTATTGATTATCCGGGGACAAATAATAAATACACCATAATTATGAGAAGACGTGAATTTTTGGGAAAAACACTTATCGGAAGTGCGGGTCTGGCAGTTGGAGCATCAGGCCTGCTCACCGCTTCCTGCAAAGGGGCAAACGACAAAGTGGTACTGGCCCTTATCGGAGCAGGACCGAGGGGACTGGTCACAATAATCAGTTGCTGTAAGGTTAATACCAACGTTACTATCAAAACTGTCTGCGACGTAAATGACCTGAGGTCAACATCAGCTGTAAGTGAAATAGAAAAGCAGCTTGGCTACAAACCACTGACAACCAGAAACATGGATGAGGTATTTAATGACAAGGACGTTGATGCTGTCTGGATAGCAACTCCCGACCACTGGCATGCTCTTGGAACGATCAGGGCCTGTCAGGCAGGCAAAGATGTCTATGTTGAGAAGACCCCGAATAATTGTATCTGGGAAGGAAAGAAAGTAATTGAAGCTGCAAAAAAATACAGGAAGATAGTACAGAATGGCTTTCAAAACAGAAGCGGGGCATATACTGCAGCTGCCCGCGATTATATTCAAGGCGGAAAACTCGGACAGGTGGTACATATAAGAATTTACAACCTCCTCGGAGGAGCCAAATGGCTTCCGGTACCTGATGAGGAGATCCCGCAAAGTCTGGACTGGAACAGATGGCTTGGGCCGGCACCCTATCGCCCTTATAACCCTGGTGTAATGACAGGTTGGCTCAACTTCTGGGCGTATAATGTAGGTACACTTAATGACGCAAGTCACCAGCTCGATCTGGCCCGTATGATAATGGGCGATCCAGGTCACCCTAAGTCAATTTACGGATGGGGAGGTAACCATATCTGGAACTCTGAACGTGAAACTCCTGAATTTCAGTCTTTTACATATGACTATGAGAAATTTACAATGACATGCGACAGCGGAAATGCTACAAATTACATGTCAAAGACTCCGAATGATATCCGCCTCGATCCAACACGTTTCCCGGAATGGAAAACCAATTCCGACAGAATTGAGATCTATGGAACACTCGGTGTCATGTACCTCGGAAGAACCGGAGGAGGATGGCAGGTATTTGGTCCCGGAGAAAAAATCGTAGCCCAGGGTGGCGGATTCACTCCCGACATAGAACATCAGATCAACTTTATTGAATCTGTCAGGAGCCGTAAACAACCAAATGCCAATGCTGAGCAGGCACATCTGAGCGCTTCGCTTGTCCATTTCGCAAATATTGCATACCGTACAGGAAACAAACAGCTCCTATTTGATGGTCAGAATGAAAAGTTCATTGACAACGAAGATGCAAATAAACTGCTGAAAAGATCATATCGCGAAAACTATGTTGTACCGGACAATGTATAACAATATGAATATATGTTTATTGCATGTTCAGAACCAAACCATGCTCAGTGTAAAACAGAATAATAGTAATATATAAAATAAACCAGTATTATGGCAAGCGTTAACGATAAGGTAGTTCTGGCACTTATTGGTGCAGGAGGAAGAGGAACACAGAATATTCTAAGCTTTAAGAAATGTTGCCCCGGGGTGGAGGTAAAATATGTTTGTGAAGTGGATCAGGAGAGAGGAGGACGCGTTATTGATGAGCTTGGAAAACAACAAAAAACCAAGCCTCTAAGGGCTGATGATATGCGGCATGTCTTTGAAGATAAAGATGTTGATGCTGTTGTAATCTGCACACCTGAACACTGGCACGCATTGGCAACCATCTGGGCATGCCAGGCAGGAAAAGATGTCTATGTTGAGAAAAACATATCGTTGAATATCCCGGAGGGGAGAAAAATGATAGAAGCAGCTGAAAAGTACAAACGGGTTGTTCAATGCGGGTTCCAGAACCGAAGCGCACCTTATACTATATCGGCACGCGACTATATTCAGAGCGGGAAACTTGGTAAAATAGCGCTGGTTAAGGCATATTGCATGCTGCCCGGCAATAAACCATGGATCCTTAAAGAGAATGAACCGGTACCTGCAGGACTCGACTGGGATCAGTGGCTGGGGCCGGCCCCCCGTGTGCCTTATAATGTAAGCCGTCATAAAGGATATAACGAATGGTGGGCGTATTCCTGTGGCCTGCCATTGGCCGACTGCTGCCATGTAATAGACCTGGCCAGAATGGTTATGGGTGATCCGGAAAATCCTGAATCAACATTCTGTGCAGGAGGACGTGTGTTATACAACGACACCAGGGATATACCCGACAATCAAACCATAACCTATGATTTTGGTGATTTCCCAATGACAGTTGAAGCTTCAATATACGGAGAGTACCTGTCAAAAGCTTCACCTGAAGTCAGATATGGCAACCTGTTCCCAAACTGGCCGTTAAACAGCGACAGGATGGAAATTTACGGTACTGAAGGGATGATGTATCTTGGCCGCCACGGGGCAGGATGGCAGGTGCTTGGAAAGGACTCACAAATTCTGGCTCAGGAATTTGGATATTTCCCTGATGAGGTTCACCAGCAGAATTTCATCGAGTGTATCAAAACCCGTAAAACACCAAATGCAAATATCGAACAAAGTCATAAAAGTGCTACTCTGGTTCATCTGGCCAACCTCTCATACCGGGTTGGCAAAAAGCAACTTTTCTATGACAGCACTGAAGAGAGGGTTACAAACTCCGAAGAGGCAAACATAATTTCAAAAGGCATTTACAGCAAGGGTTACGAAATACCGGAAAAAATTTAACATATGGCGTTTTCCCGGAAGAAGATCATCAAAACAGGAATTATCCTGCTTTCAGTCGGATTATTAATTATTTTCATCGCAGCCGGTACTCTGATAATTAAAACACGCGGAAGAACAGTTATTCAGGTCGATATTCATCAGAATAAAAAACTTATTCATCTTTCAACTTTTGCTGAACCTCCGCAATTTGCCATCTGGCTGGAAGACCCCTCATCCGGGGAATTAAAAAACGTATTTGTCACACACCGGGTAGCAATCGGCGACTGGGAAGGAAAAGCCAATGTCCCTGTGGCATTGCCCCAATGGTTCAAACAGTTCCGAGGAAAGAAGAAACCCGGAAAAGAGTCGGCTAAGTCAGATGGACCCGATATGGTCATTACAGGGGCAACACCAAAAGACGACTATTTTTCCATAAGGGTCGAAGTAAAACCCGGTTCAGAGTGGATTTGCTGGATTGAAATGAATCTTGCCGGTGATTTCAATGAGGCGTTCCCTGAATTCGACAGGGAGGCTTTCAGGGAAGATGAATTCAGTAACGGACAACCTGCACTGCTGTTTAAGGCTGATGTCAGGGCTTCGGAAAATATGGTATTTACTCCCGTTCTTTCTGCCCAGTCGGTCTGGGAGGATGGTGTTGCAACAATTGAACCTTTAAGCGAAGGAATTACCACAGCAAAAGAGGTCTTCGATAAAATTCAGATTTCCGTTATTCGTCCAAAACCAAAACTTATTGATAAAAATAAAATTCAGAGTCTTTAAAATCAGGTTGAATAATTTAAGCCGGGATGCAGGAAACAGTAAATAGTTAATGGTTAATGGGATAATGGTTAATGGTTAATGAGATTTGATACTATAAATATGAATAAAATGAAATTGATAATCAGGGTTCCTTTTGTATTGATACTTTTATTAATTGCTTCAGGCAATGCGCTGGCTGTTAATAAAATAACGGTGGCTACAATCGGTGCGGCACCATCACTCGACAAGACACAGGAACCTCAGAAAATTGTAAACCAGGTAATAACATTCTGGGAGCAGCAGTTAAAACAGGTACTCCCCGACCGTCCTGACCTGATTGTTTTACCTGAATTCTGCGATATGTCGGGTGCAGGAGACCAGTACCTTAAAGTGCGTAAAAATCAGGTTCTCGACTATTTTGCTTCCGTCGCAAGGATAAACCATTGTTATATTGCCTTTGGAATGAAAAGGGAAGAGAGCCAGGGGGTATGGCGAAATTCCTGTGTAATTTTAGACAGAAAAGGGGGAATTGCCGGTATCTACGATAAAAATTTCCCTACAATCGGCGAGATGGAAGATGGCATCAAAGCAGGCTCTGCAGCAAAAATTATCAATTGCGATTTTGGACGTGTCGGCGTTGCAATCTGTTTTGATCTTAATTTTGATGAATTACTCGAACAATATGCAAAAGAGAAACCTGATCTTATTATATTTTCTTCGATGTATCACGGAGGAGTCGCACAAAGCATCTGGGCATATAAATGCAGGTCATACTTCGTGGGGTCGGTGTACAAAGAAAACCCTTCCGAAATCCGGAATCCAATGGGCGACATTATAGCTACCAATACAAATTATTACAATTTTACAGTTGCCAGAATTAACCTCGATTACAAACTGGTTCACCTTGATTTTAATCAGGCTAAACTTATTGAGCTAAAAGAGAAATATGGCAGTGCTGTCACCATTACCGACCCGGGCAAACTGGGTTCAGTGCTGATAACCAGCGAAGATAAAAATGTAACAGCCGCCCGGATGGTCAAAGAATCCGGAATTGAACTTCTGGATGACTACCTAAATCGTGCAAGAGATTTCCGGCTTAAACCCGGCAACTTAAAGTAATAATAATCGCCTGTTAACTGAAATATTCCCGGTTTGGCAGAATGAACATAAACTCATTATTAATAAAAGTATAATTCATGAATAAACTAAAACCATCAGGAATTCTAACCTTTCTAATCTGTTTCCGGCTCATTTTCGGCTCACTGATATCGTCAGGCCAGGATATTAAGCCGGCCACACAACAGGCTGAAACTGATCGTACCAACGCTTACGCATCACAGCTAGAGAATTATCTTAAACAATATCTTGTTGATCAGTATGATGCTCGTGCATCAGAGGCCTGGCATCGCGATTACAGCTCAATTGACGCATTTGAAAGGAGCGTTGAACCAAACCGCAGAAGATGGGAATCGGCAGTAATCAAACCTCCTGTTCTCACTAAGTCAGGCCCACTGACAAGGAGACCATATTCAATCGGGAATATCTCAGGTGAATGGATTGAACTTCCTCTCGGGGCACTCACAGCTCAGGCTTTCCTGGCATTTCCTCCCGGACCAGGCAAAAAGAAACCGGTTCCGCTGGTAATTGTACAGCACGGAATAGGCAGTACTCCTGAAACTACCTTCAGAGGAGGAAACTATCATGCTTATGCTGAAGAGCTTCTCAAAGCAGGTTTTGCAGTACTTGTCCCAATGAATCTTATGTCTATTGAACGGCGTAACCGTATTGAACGCCTCTGCCGCCTGGCTGATATAAGCCTTCCGGGAATTGAACTTGCCCGCGTTCAGAACCTTCTGGATATTGTTCTCACGGAGCCGGCCATTGACTCAGAAAATGTTGGAATGTGGGGTGTCTCATTAGGTGCAATGGCAACCATGTTCTGGATGCCGCTGGAGCCACGCATTAAGGCAGGTGTCGTTTCCGGATGGTTCAATAACCGCCAGAATAAGATGGTAATACCCGATGAAAGATACTCCTGTTTTCTTGTAACTACTGAAGATCATGCATTTTTTACTGGATGGCTGACCGAATTCTCCGATCATGATGTAGTTTCACTTATTTGCCCGCGTCCACTATTGATACAGCACGGAAAAAAAGATGGTATTGCCTACTGGCCTCAGGTGCTTGAGGAGTTTAACCTGGCAAAAACATTTTATGAAAAACTAAAAATTGAAGAGAGATTTCAGGTCGACATCCATGAAGGAGGGCATGAAGCCATAATTGAAAGCGGAGTAACATTCATGAACAAATGGCTGAAACCGTTATAAATAAAAATTGTATCAGTCTGATTTTAAGCAGTTTCACAAAGTTAAAATAAAACCATAACCTAAAACAAAAAAGTATGCACTCAATCAATTTTTTAAGGAGATCAGCCCTGATTTCCATTGTATCATTAGCTGCCATTACCGTCGGATGCAAGAATAGCACTGCAAAACCGGATGAGTGGAAGAATCTTTTTGACGGAAAAACACTAACCGGCTGGAAGGTGCTGAACCAGGACTGGACAAACCCTGAAAGTAAACCTGATTTTTACATTGAAGACAGTATGATCGTCTGCAATACCACCATGGACAATGAAGGAGGCTATCTGGTTACTGAAAAATCGTATTCTGATTTTATTCTTGAATTTGATGTTAAGATTGACTCGTCTCTAAACTCAGGTCTTCAATGCCGGAGCAGGATGTGGGAGAAGGATACTACAACAACCTATGTAGCCGGAGACGTCAAAGGCACAAGAGTGGTAACTAAATGGAGAGCCGGTTATGTATGGGGATATCAGATTGAAGTTGATCCTTCAAGACGGGCATGGTCGGGCGGATTATATGAACCCGGTAACCGCGGATGGATCGTAACACTCGCCGGCAATGAAACTGCACGAAAAGCTTTCAGACCAATGGAGTGGAATCATTTTAAAATACTAATGAAAGGTAATAAGATACAAACCTGGGTGAATGATGTTCTCACAGTAGATACAACTGATGATATGTCAGCATCCGGCTTTCTGGGACTTCAGTTTCACGGAGCTTCATTTGTCTGGCAAAAAGATAAGAAATCTATGTGGAAAAATATCAGGATAAAGGAGTTATAGTAACCCGGTCTTTTTTTTCGACCTGCTGGTTCCGGTTAATGTAAATTAATATAATTCATTACCATATAAATCTTATTATGAATAAGTTATCAGGTTTATTGTGTCTCTTGTTTGTATCCATTACACTTCACGGGCAGCAGGTTGTATTCTCTCCTGCGTCAGTAAATAATCTCAGGGCGCCTGCCTACCCTCTTGTTACTATCGATCCCTACACAAGCGTATGGTCATTCACCGACAAGCTCTATGATGAAACACCAAAACACTGGACAGGAACTAACCGGACATTTACCGGAGCAGCAAGAGTTGACGGGAAAATATACAGGTTCATGGGAGCAGAAGAGACTCCCCTGATACCTGTTGTTAATACCTGCGGATATGAAAACTGGAGCGGTCGTTATACTTTTGAACAACCATCTTCAGGCTGGGAAAAACTTTCATTCAACGATTCGCAGTGGAAAGAGGGAAAAGCACCTTTTGTATCGCGTGCAGCCGGTGTATCAACCATCTGGATAACAAAAGAGATCTGGGTTAGGCGTGAGTTTATTCTGACAGAGGATATTTCATCACAGGATCTAATGCTTCAATATTCATTTAACGATTCTGCGGATATACGCATAAACGGTATTCCTGTATTGTTAACCGACGAGAAAGGAAATAAAGATCAGCTTGTTCCCATTTCAGAAATCGTAAAAAAATCTCTCAAAACAGGAAAGAATATTATAACCGCACATTCGTACAATAAATCGGGAATAGCAATACTCGATTTCGGAATAGTCAGAAAATCAGATCTCAAAATCCGTTTCAACCAGAGTGCGGTTCAGAAATCTGTAAACGTTCTGCCTTTACAAACCTGGTACTCTTTTGAGTGCGGAGCTGTCTCAATGGACCTTATTTTCACAAGTCCGCTGCTTGCCAATGATCTCGATCTTCTTTCACGGCCTGTCAATTATCTCACATGGCAGGCAAAATCGACTGACTCAAAGGATCATTCCGTTCAGGTTTATATTGAAGTTACACCTGAATGGGCAGTAAACACTATTGGTCAAAGCATTACCAGTGACAGGTTTACTGATGACGGAATTACATATCTCAAAACGGGAACCATTGAACAGCCTGTTCTTCAAAAAAGAGGAGATGACCTTCGGATTGACTGGGGCTATTTATATCTGGCGGGGAAAACTGAAAAAGCAGTAACCATGTCGGTAGGCGATCCTGAAATTCTCAAGGATGAATTTATTAAAAAAGGGAGGTTATCAGCCAATATTGACAAGACCCTCCCGGAGAAAATGTATCGGAAAATGACTGCCCTTTCGATGGTAAACGATATGGGAATGGTTGGCACCAAAACTGCTTCGGGGTATGTAATGATCGGATATGATGATATCAGCTCAATCACCTATTTCGGAGAGAACCTCGGGGCATACTGGAAAAAGGGAGGCAAGGTTAACATATTACAGGCCTTCAGAATGGCGGCCGATGAATATCAGCCGGTAATGGACAAATGTTCCGCTTTCAACAAAGAGCTGATGAGTGATGCCACGGCTGCAGGAGGATCAAAGTATGCCGGGTTATGTGCCCTTGCATACCGTCAGTCTGTTGCCGCACACAAGCTTGCTACAGGAAAGGATGGCGAACTTCTCTTCTTTTCAAAAGAAAACTTCAGCAACGGTTGTATTGCCACTGTTGACGTAACCTATCCTTCATCGCCGCTCTACCTGCTGTATAATCCTGATCTTTTGAAGGGTATGCTTAATGGCGTATTTTATTACAGTGAAAGCGGGAAATGGACCAAACCTTTTGCGCCACATGATCTTGGCATATATCCTATTGCAAACGGACAGGTAAACCGTGAAAATGGAAGTGAAAGATTAATGCCTGTGGAGGAATCTGGAAACATGTTGATTCTGGTAACTGCAATCTCCATTATGGAAGGGAATGCAGATTACGCTGAAAAACACTGGGCCTCTCTTTCGCTCTGGGCAGATTATCTGCTGAAGAACGGACTCGATCCGGCCAACCAGCTCTGCACCGACGATTTTGCCGGCTTCCTTGCACACAATGTAAACCTCTCGTTAAAAGCCATAATGGCTATTGCCGGATATGGTAAAATGGCTGAAATGCTCGGAAAAACCGTTATTGCAGCAGAATATTCAGCAAAAGCCCGAGAGATGGCAAAAGAATGGATCATTATGGCAAAGGAAAACGATCATTATAAGCTTGCCTTTGATCAGGCAGGAACCTGGAGCCAGAAATATAACCTGATATGGAACAAGTTATTCAGGCTCAATCTCTTTCCGGAAGAGGTCATTAAAACAGAAGTTGACTACTATCTGACAAAACAACTCACCTTCGGCCTGCCTCTCGACAGCAGGAAAACTTATACAAAATCGGACTGGGTTATGTGGACCGCAACACTCAGCGATGATCCTGAAACTTTCAGAAAAATCGCTGATCCTATATGGAAATATGTCAACGAAACACCTGGCCGGATACCGATATCGGACTGGCATGAAACGACTGACGGAAAATCAATCGCCATGAGAGCCCGATCGGTAATAGGTGGCTATTTTATGAAAATGCTGGAACAGAAGATTGATAAATTATATCCCGAAAAAAATCGCAGATAAATATTTTATAATCAGCCAGTCTGCACATTTTAAACCGGTTATTATACTCCTGCAATTCTTTTCTTATATTCTGCGAGAGCCGCATCCAGTCGTGCCCGTGAGGTAGTATCACCCGGAACATTGTGCGAAGGATGAATGAATAATTTCACACCTCTTTCTGCAAGGATCTCGGCAACTGTGGTAACTGTCATCCAGACACAGGTTATAAATGCCATTGTTGAAACAGGTCCTATCTTATCCTGATGATTTTTAAGAGTCACAGAAGCATCCTGAAGTGGAGCACAGGTATCAACAACTATATCGGCCAGATCAAATATTGTTTTCCCGCAGGAGTGTCTTGTCTGCTTGCCTTTTGCCTCAGCAGCCGAACCGAATACTATTACTTTCATCCCTTTTTTCTTGGATTCAATAGCAATGTCAATATTTACATTGTTAATGCCAGTGTGAGAAAAAAGCCACATAGTATCCTGTTTATCAAAATCATAACTTTTCATGATCTCAACGCCATAGCCCTCAACTCGCTCCAGAAAGAGGAACTGATGTACGCCCATCTCACCGGTAATATTTGTAAAAAAAGTAAGAGGGAGCTCAACCATCGGGTGAAAACCTACAAAGCCGCCAATCCTTGGATACATCTCCTCGATTGGTATTGTGGCATGCCCGCATCCGAATGTATGAACCCAGCGGTTACGTTCAATTGTATCAGCCATTACTTCAGCCGCTTTACGGATGTTATCCATCTGTGTCTCTTCAATACGGGCCATTATATCCCGTGAATTATTAAGCCATTGTTTTGCTAACATAAATAATTGATTATTAAATATTTAATTATTGATTTTTACTTTTCCAAGGATGATAAAGCATAAAACCATCATAATAAAGGTTTCTGCAAAGGCAAATGTAATCAAATGTTGAATACCAAAACTCTGGGCGATTATCCCCATCCCATAATTAATCAGAGTATTTCCGAAAAGTGCAATAAACAAAACCAGGCTGAAAGCAGTTCCTGAAAGTTCATTAAACCGGTTCCCCACAAAACCCAGCATAACAGGGAATCCGCTTGCTAATCCGGCTCCTAAAATGATTAATCCTGTCACCGAGATAGTAATTGAATGTCCGGTTTTCAATAATATTAATGCCAGCAGAATCATTCCGAATGATGCTGTCAGTATCCTCCCGGGTTGAACCGACCTTAAAATGCTGCCATTAAGTAACCGCATTACTGTCATTCCGGCAACAAATGCTGAGAGAGCATACAGGGCATAGCTTTGTTGAATTGAATACTGTTCAACAAGGAATGTTGTTGTCCAGTTATTAATTATCCCTTCAAAACCACTCTGAAAAAAAAGAAAAAATGCTATCATTATCAACACATTGTCCTTAATAAGTGAGATACTTTTAGAGACAGGCACACCCTCTTTTTGCTTTGGGGGTGGAAATTTAATCAGGAGAAAAACGATTGCTGCCGCCAGTGTGAGTATTCCAACGCCGGTTAGAATCACTTCAAAATTGAACCGGCTTTTAAGAATCCCCGAGATAAGTGGCATTCCTAATGCCCCTACTCCAAAAAATACACCCAGCAGACTCAGGTTGGCCCCTTTATCCTTATCGCTGATATCGGAGACCAGCGAATTTGTTGCTCCGTTAACTGCACCTCCTCCAAGTCCGAAAAAATAGATAAATATTTTCAGGAGCCCCGCTGACGGAGAGTAGGCAATACCTTCAAAGCCGGCAAACATGAGAACGCATGAGACAGACAATAAGACTCTGTAGCCATACTTATCTGCAATCGGACCGAACAGTAATGATCCCGTTAATATTCCGAGAGGTAAAATAGAAAACAATGTTCCTGCCTCAATATTATCGAGGTTTAATTTCTCCCTGAGTTCGGCGGCAACGGAGCCAAGGGAGATCAGGCTGATCCCGAATAATAGCATCCCTGCACAGGCTGCCCAAAAAACAACTTTTTTGCTATAAGCCATAATTATCCTGTTTTAGTAACCTCTTTTAAATGTTTCAAGGCAAGAAATCCTGCTCCATAAACGCCGGCATCACCTTTTAAACCTGAAGCCTCAAAGCTCACCTGATTTATACTTACAGGTTGTGCCCATTTTAAGGCCTCTTCCTTTATGGCCGGAATAAAGGGAATTGCCGGACCAAATACTCCGCCTCCAAAAATAATTTTTTCAGGATTAAAGAGACTTACAAGGTTTGCTGCAGCCATACCCCAGAACTCCACACACAACTGAATCACCCTGACTGCCAGAGGATCGAGGTTATCATAAGCTGAAAAAAGGTCGTGTGATGTAATTTGTTCAATCTTCTTTTTCCTCAGTTCACCCATGTAATCAATATCTTCCAGCAGGAATTGCCTGGTCACCCTTGCAATACCTTCACCTGATGAATAGTATTCAAAACAACCGCACTCAGTATATTTTTTATCAAATGGTTTTTGCAGGGCCATCCATCCTATACAGCCGGCAATATCCCTGCTGCCGCGAAGTATCTCTCCGTTTATCAGTATACCGGCTCCGATACCTGTACCCACTGAGAGGAAGATCGCATCGCTGCAACCCCCGGCATTGCCCTTCCATGATTCTCCAAGGATGTAACACGCTCTGTCACTGTCTATTGTAACAGGCATCATTCCGCAGATAGCCTTTACCTCATTAAGTAAGGGATAATCGGTCCAACCGGGAATATTAGGTGCCCAGACTGTGCCTGATGAGATATGGCTGATTCCGGGAACCGAAATTCCAATAGCCTTTATTTCATTCCCTTTAAGTTCAGTATGTTGAAGAGATGCAGCAATATGGTCGCAAATAAATTTCCCCACTTCTCTGCCTTTCCTGTTTTCAATGGCAAATACCTCCTTAAATAATATCTCTCCGGTTTCAGTAAAGACAGCCAGTGCCAGCTTTGAACCGCCAAGATCTACACCCAACAGAGCCATAATAACCTGAATATTTATTTAGTCAAATCAAACTCATTTGGAGCAACATTCCAGCCCGAAACTTTCAGAACCGGTGTTGCCGTACCCAGTTTCTGAACAGGACAAGTGACTGTAAGAGTCGTGCTTTCCGAAGGAGCCAGAGTAATATAATTTCCTGACCAGTAACTTGGCAGCACCTCTTCACCATCAGCCATTAACTGAGCCCGGGTGAAAAAAGCCAGCTTGCCTGATGCATTGTTAATTTTAATTGTCCAGCTTCTTTCTGCTTTTACTGTCTCTTCCTTAATGACGGTAACCTCTACAGTAGTTTTAGCCATTTCATCAAGCTGTTTATAGTTACCATCATTCGAAAGCCAGTAGGCATTATGCGAGATAACTTTCCCGCTACTGTTCTTTAGATTGAGTACTACAAAGTTCACCCCCTTTGCTGCTGACAGAACCTTACCCAGAGATGCCGTTTCCTTTACGTCAGTTGGTAACAGGCTGATGGGTTTTTCCTGATGAATATGAAATTCCTGATTAAGACTGAAAATATCGGCCGAAGCAACCAGCCCCTGTACCGGCTGATGAGTTCTGTTGAGCACCAGAACCTTCAAATCGTTAAGATTAAGCTGAATATGAACCGGCTCGCATGCGTTCTGCATAAAATAATAACCGGCATTAGGTTGAAGGAACCAATCGTAAACCTGCCATACCACACTTGGAAAAGCAGCATTCAGCTTCCAGAGCATAACCCCTCCGATATCGTTCAGCTTATGGCCGGCAGCTTCAAAGATCCCCTGATAACCTATTGCATTTAATAACTGCATCTTATCGCAAAAATTCTCCATGCTCACAGGTTCTCCATATCTTTTAACCATCTCTTCATAATAAAGATTCCACTTCCCGTTTCCGGTAGCAGCATCGTGGTAACCCCACGTATTGTTTAAAGGGAATGGCAGATTCTTATCCCACACCAGATTCGGAATAATTTTTGACATAATGTTATAAGGTGGTTGAGAGGGTATTCCGGTTTCATCTTTAAATACCCAATCCTTCCCGGCGATGGCTTTTTTGTAATAAACCAATGGATCCTGCCAGGTGTAAGGACCACCGCTGTAGACACCGGAGGGGAGATTATCGGGCCACGAGCCGTTCCATCCCTCAGGAAGTTTCGCAAAACCGGAGGAGCTTGGAATATAAGGTCTTGTGCCATCGAGAGTAATAATACTTTCTCTCATAACATCATAGAGTTCCTTTCTTGCATGTCCCTCATTTCCTCCTGTCCATACCAGCAGACTCGGATGGTTGCGGATCCGCAGAATGGTACTGATTACATTTTTGATAAAAATATTCCCTTCAAGTGGCCAGTCAGGCGATCCTTTAAACTCACCCTGTGTATCTCCAGTTACCCAGAAATCTGACCAGACCAGTAATCCATACCTGTCTGTTGCTTCCCAGAACTCATCACACGGCGTTACTCCTCCTCCCCAGATCCGCACCAGATTGATATTTGCGTTACGGCAAAGGTGCATTTCATAATCATATCTCAACGAATCGCGGTTAAGCATCATATCAGGAACCCAGGCTCCTCCTGTTAAATGGACACGCTTTTCATTTACATAAAAATCGCGACGCCAGGTTCCGTTTACATTAACCGCTTTTGTACTTACTGTGCGAATACCAAAAACAAATGAAGTATCATCAGAAATGCCCGAAAGGTTAGCATACTGAAGCCTTATCCTGTAGCGGTTTGGATTCCCATATCCATTTGGCCACCATAAAACCGGATTGACTATATTCAGCTCTTTGGTATTCTCTGCATTCAGATCGACAGTTAACGATTCATTTTTTGATATTGAAACATCTTTTGAGAAAATCAGAGAATTGCCTTTAAAGCTCTCGGGAGTGATGGTTACTGTCAGTTTACCTTTTTCCTCAACCTGATTATGATTAATGAGTTTAAGATTCAGAGATAGTTTTGCAATTGTTGTATCAGGCAGATTTGGCAGGCCGGTAACCAGTTTAGGACTGGCTATGGTCACACCGCCGGAAGTTCTCAGGTAAACCGGAAGCCATATACCCATATTACGGTCTCTTACCGGGGGCATCCAGTCCCATCCAACCGAGCAGAGCATTGTAACATTCTTACCAATATCTCCTGTTGGGCCGCCATTGAGAAAAAAATCACCAAGGGCAGTAAGCTGTTCTGTATCAGGCAATCCCGGATAATCAAGGGGATAGATCCTTACAGCCATAACATTTTCTCCACCTGTTTTAATATAATTGCTGACATCAAGGCTGTATTCAGCGAACATCCCTGCCATCTGGGTAGAATCGGTTACCTGTTTCCCATTTACCCAAACTGCAGCCCTGTAGTTTATACCTTTGAAGATCAACTGAAAATGACGTCCATTGTCAGACTGGGGAACTCTGAAAACAGTCCGGTACCAATAGGGTTTCTTCCATGGGTTAGGATCATTCGGAAGATGGCTGAACTGTTCAAGATTATACTTTTTATTAAATTCATCCGAAGCATCAGGTATCAGCATATTATTCAGACCGGTATAAGGGTCGGGATAAACCTTGTTGGCAACCAGTCCGGTGAGGACAGTCGATGGCACGGTTACAGGAAACCAGTAAACATTTGATTTGTATTGTGTTGTAGAAAGCTCTTCTCCCGATTCTTTAATCAGGGAGGAAGACTGAAGCTCAAACTTACTCAATCTGATCTGTTTTACCGGGCCCCCCTGAGAAAAAGAAGGAACAGTAAATACCAGAAAATTAATAAGAATAGCTGCTAAAGGACGGATGTACGGTTTCATCATAATTGGCTTTTAATTTGAAAATTAATTCATTAAATTTTTCTGTTATTTCAGGTGTCTTTTGATATTATAAAGTTTATTCAAAGCCTCTACAGGTGTGAGGTTATCAATATCAATTTCAAGAATCTCGTCACGAATCTGTTTTAAAACGGGGTCGTCAAGCTGAAAAATACTCAACTGCATTCCCTCCCTGTGGCCGGCAATACCGGCAATTGGTTTGGTGAGTTCCTGCTTCTCGTGACTCTGTTCAAGTTCCTTTAATATCTCCTCGGCGCGGCTTACAACACTCCTTGGCATGCCTGCCATTCGGGCAACATGAATACCAAAACTATGCTCGCTCCCGCCCCTTTTAAGTTTACGCAGGAAGATTACCTTATTATTAAGTTCTTTTATTGCAACATTATAGTTTTTAACCCTCGAAAATGAGTTTTCCATCTCATTAAGCTCGTGGTAATGAGTGGCGAACATAGTTTTTGCCCTAAGTTTATTCTCATGCAGATATTCAACCATGGCCCATGCAATTGAGATCCCGTCGTAGGTACTGGTGCCCCTGCCTATCTCATCGAGCAGAATAAGGCTCCTGTCGGAAAGGTTATTCAGAATACTGGCAGTCTCATTCATCTCTACCATAAAAGTTGACTCACCGAGACTAATATTATCCGATGCTCCTACCCTGGTAAAGATCTTATCAACCATTCCAATTTTAGCCGCCCGGGCAGGAACAAAACAGCCTGTCTGGGCCATCAGAACAATAAGGGCAGTTTGCCGTAACAAAGCCGATTTCCCCGACATATTGGGCCCTGTAAGGATAATGATCTGCTGGTCATCAGTATCAAGAACAAGATCATTGGGCACATACAACTCCCCGACAGGCAATTGTTTTTCAATAACCGGGTGACGCCCTTCAGTAATATCCAGAATTCTGGTGTCGTTGAGTTCAGGTCTGACATAGTTGTTCTCCTCAGAAATAACTGCAAACGACTGAAGGCAATCGAGCCGGGCTATAAGTGTTGAGTTTAATTGTATCGGAGGAATATAATCGAGGATGGCAAGAACAAGATCATTGTAGAGTCTCGTTTCAAGTGAGATGATCTTCTCTTCTGCTCCGAGAATTTTACTCTCGTATTCCTTAAGCTCTTCTGTGATATATCTTTCAGCACTAACCAGGGTTTGCTTTCTGATCCATTCAGGAGGAACTTTGTCTTTATGGGTATTTCTTACTTCAATATAATAGCCGAAAACATTATTAAAACTAACCTTAAGTGATGATATGCCTGTCCGCTCGCTTTCGCGTATCTGAAGTTTTGTAAGATAATCCTTGCCACTGTACAAAATTGTGCGCAGTTCATCAAGTTCTTCAGATAATCCTGTGGCAATTGCATTCCCTTTGCTTATCTGTACAGGGGGATCGTTATTAAGCTCTCTCTCTATTTTTTCGGAAATTATTTTGCATGGATTGAGCTGCTCTGCCAGCTGAACCAGAGGAAGGCAGCTGCTTTTATTGCAGATCTCCCGGAGCGGTTCGATAGCTTTAAGGGCTCTCTTCAGCTGGACAACCTCCCTGGGGTTTATCCTGCTCACAGCAACTTTTGAGATAAGCCTTTCGAGATCTCCCACCTGGCGTATGAGGTCTGCAATCTCTTCTCTGACAGGTGTATTCTCCACAAGATACTGAACAATATCAAGTCTCTCGCTTACCGGTTGTATATCTTTCAGAGGAAGGGATATCCACCTTTTGAGAAGCCTCCCTCCCATTGGTGAAATGGTACGATCCATTACGTCAATAAGAGTTCTTGCACCTTCATACGGTGAGTGGAACAGTTCAAGATTTCTTACTGTAAATTTATCGAGCCACACATATCTGTTCTCTTCAATTCGCGAAAGATTGGTGATATGACCGAGCTGTTCGTGACGGGTAATATCGAGGTAATAAAGAATTGCTCCTGCTGCAATAACACCGAAGGAGAGATTATGAACACCGAATCCTTTCAGTGAACTCGTTTCAAACTGTTTAAGAAGACGGTCATTTGCTGCCTCCCGCGTAAAGATCCAGTCGTCTAATTTAAAAGTGTAAAATCTGGGACCGAAGTATTCGATAAAAAGATCCTTTTTCCCTTTTTCGAACAGCACCTCCTTTGGCTGAAAATTATTCAGCATCTGATCTATATATTCTATAGTACCTTCTGAAGTA
The DNA here is from genome assembly GCA_903824785.1 of uncultured Bacteroidota bacterium. GTDB lineage: Bacteria > Bacteroidota > Bacteroidia > Bacteroidales > VadinHA17 > LD21. The sequence goes on along the minus strand of CAIJYD010000130.1, from coordinate 16,191 downwards.
AGGAACTCGCCTGTGGAGATATCGAGAAATGCCACCCCTGCAATTTTTTTGTCGATATGAACTGCGGCAAGAAAGTTATTTTCCTTATGATTCAGGACGTTCTCGTTCAGAGAGACACCCGGAGTAACAAGTTCAATAATTCCTCTTTTAACAATGTTCTTTATAAGCTTCGGATCTTCAAGCTGCTCGCAGATTGCCACCCTCTGGCCTGCCCTTACCAGCCGGGGCAGGTAAGTGTCGAGAGAATGATATGGAAAACCTGCCAGCTCTACAAACTGCGCCGACCCGTTTGCCCGGCGGGTAAGAGTTATGCCGAGAATTTCCGCAGTTTTTATGGCATCCTCACCAAAAGTCTCATAAAAATCACCTACCCTGAAAAGCAGAATAGCATCAGGATGTTTGGTCTTGATGTTGTAATACTGCTTCATCAACGGTGTTTCTACATACTTCTGAAAGTCAGACATGGGGGGAAAATACTGGGTTTTTCTGGTTACTTTCTAATCATCCGGTTCATAACAAAGATACACTCCCGGATATATTAATGAAAGGGTTTTTGAAATAATTATAAAGAGTTTTTCTAACTTGCTCATTAATTTACAATTCGATAATGATGCCGGATGACAACCGGCAGCTGATAGCTTGAAAAACAATATAATGAAAAAAGTACTTATTCTCGGAGCCGGGTTGGTTGTAAAGCCAATGGTTGAATACTTTCTTGACAAAGGATACAGGCTGATGATCGCCTCTCCAATGAAAGAGAGAGCTGATGAAATGATAAAGGGAAATCCTCTCGGAACAGCTGTTGACTGGTCAATGGACGACCCTGAAATGCTTGAAAAGCTTATCGCTGAATATGATATAACTGTAAGCCTCCTCCCCTATAAATATCATGCTGATGTTGCCATTGTTTGTCTCCGGCACAGAAAATCGCTGGTAACCACATCGTATGTACAACCTGAAATGATGACTCTCAACGAAGCTGCCAGAAATTCGGGAATCCTCTTATTAAATGAGGCCGGCCTCGACCCCGGAATTGATCATATGACAGCAATGAAGATTATTGATCACATTCATGATAAGGGTGGAAAAGTGGAGGAGTTTTATTCACTTTGCGGGGCCCTTCCGTCTCCTGAAGCTGCCACTAACCCCTTGAAATATAAGTTTTCATGGAGCCCAAAAGGAGTAATTCTGGCAAGCAGGAACAGTGCTCTGTATCTCAAAAAAGGGGAAAAAGTATTCATCCCGCCGGCTGATCTGTTCAAAAGAAGGTTTAATTACAATTTCCCCGGAATAGGCGATCTTGACGTTTACCCAAACAGGGACTCAATAAGCTACATTGACATTTACGGCATACCGGAAACAAAAACCATGTACCGTGGAACGTTCAGATACAAAGGGTGGTGTGAAACACTCGATGCAATGAAAAAACTTAACATGCTTGACGATACTGTTATTGATTACACGGGAATGAGCTTTTCCGGATTTCTGGCTGAACGAGGTGGAACAGAGATTGGTGACCTTAAGAAAAACATAGCCCGGAAACTTGAAACAGAACCTTGTGATACGCCTGTTAAATCACTGGAATATCTTGGCTTTTTCAGCGACGAAATAATGCAGCATAATGAGACTACACCCTTTGAGATCACATCAGACAGAATGATCAGCAGGATGCTGTTGGCTGACAATGAACGTGATATGGTTATTCTTCAGCATATATTCCTCGCGTCATATCCTGATGGAACGAAAGAGGTAATAAAATCATCGATGGTTGATTTCGGATCGCCATCAACAAATACTTCCATTGCCCGGACAGTAGCACTGCCGGCAGCGATAGCCGTAAAACTTATACTCGAAAAGAAAATAGATCTTTCAGGTGTTTTCCGGCCTGTGGTGCCACAGATTTATAACCCTCTCCTTGACGAATTAAAAACTCTAGGAATTGAAATGAAGGAGGAGTTCGGATTGCCTGAGAGTGAAATGATAATCTGATAAGAAAACTGCCCTGAGGAATGTGAAGGGGATTAAAATCATCACAGGCACAGCGATTCCCCGGCAGCCTCCTGCAGGTTAGAATTTCAAATAATAATCTTTTGTAAGGGCGATATATTCCTCAGTAAATTCGTGCCTTTTACCATGTTCAATAGTAAGAAATCTCTCCGTTGCTTTCTTACGTTCCCGCGAAAATAAAAGTATCAATCGTCTGATCTCAGAAGTGGGTAATGGCTTAATTTTCAATATACTGTTACAATACAGCCCATAATCGGCGGCTTCAGCAATAAAGATATTACCTTCAATGTAAGGCATAATTAACTGGAAGCGGCCGTTAGGTGCAAGAAGTCTTATTACACTCTCAAGGATCTCCTCAGAAGTTAATGAATCGTTATGCCGCGTGGCTGATTTACGGGGATCAGGATTCCTGAGCGAATCACTGAAATAAGGGGGATTTGTGATAATCAGGTCAAATTTTTTATCAGGAGGGTTATAGTTCTGTAAAGAGCAGTTTACAACTTTTATCCTGCTTTCCCATTTGCAGAGAGTGACATTTCCCTCTGCCTGGATAAACGAATCATAATCCGGCTCGATTGCAACAATCTCTGAATATGATCTTTGAGCCATCATTATTGCAATAACTCCTGTCCCGGTTCCAATATCAAGGATAGTGTCAGCGCCGGTTACATCGGCAACTGCTCCAAGCAGAACACCATCGGTACCAACTTTAAAGGCCGACTTATCCTGTTGGATTGTGAACTGTTTAAAAGTGAAAGAATTACCGGCCATTATTGTCAAAGATATCAGTGAATCTGTTAAATATCAATATTCAGCTTATGATGAGTGTTTAATAATTCCTCCGTATTGAAACTATTATTGCACATAGCAAATATAGCCGTATCAAATTAAAGATAGAAGGTCGGAGAGATTTTCTGTCCTGCCTTACCCTGAATAGAGGTATTCTGTTGTAAACATCCCTGACTTTATAGCATATTTCAGATCCCCTCAAAGGCACGGCGACAAAGAAAATCAAAATGCACCTTAGGATAATTAGGGTATCATAAACATTAGCCATAATTCCTTACTTTTACCAGACAAAAGTTAGGGATATGAAGTTAAATAAAGCAGAGATTAAAGAATTTTTAGATGAAAAGGTTGACCTATATAACCGGCCTGCTTTCATTGAATCTGATCCTATAAGTATTCCGCATCTTTATACCCGCAAAGAAGATATAGAGATTGCCGGATTCCTTGCAGCCACCATAGCCTGGGGAAATCGTAAGATGATTCTGAGGAATGCCGGAAGGATGATGGAGATCATGGATAATTCACCGTATGACTTTGTTATTAATTCTGAAGGATCTGATCTGAAAAGAGTTGAAGGGTTTGTTCACAGAACTTTTAATTCAACAGACCTGATTTACTTCCTGAAGGCATTGAAGCATATCTATAAAACAAAAGGCGGATTGGAAACTGTATTTGAGCAAAACAAGGAACCCGATTCATTATACTTTGCCATTCATAATCTTTATTCAAACTTTTTTGAACTTCCTCACGAAAAAAGAACGGAGAGGCATGTTTCAGATCCGTTTAAAGGTTCAGCAGCTAAAAAAATAAACATGTTTAGTCGGGTAATTAGTGTAGCCATTAATCAAAATTAATTAACTCGGTCGGTTTAAGTTTTATGATATCCACATAGTTTGAGCCACCACCTGCTGCAAATCCAACAAAATCCTTCGGTAGTTTAGTTGGCTTGCCTGCTGATTTCAATAAATATCTTGCGAGTTCCCTGTCTTCCTTCAGGTCTTCTTTCGTGATTGCTCTCGACCTGTAATAAGACAAACAGTACCAGTTTAATGCCTGCCAGTTAGTCATGAAGATGCTTTGCTCATCGAAACCACGATATTCAATTTTCACAAGAAAATTGCCACTCCTTTTATTGGGTTCATGCTTAATCGTAATACATTTAATTATTGCATGGACTAATCTTCTTGTTTCGTCAAATCCAGCATCCAGATGATATTGACCGAGAATATTTTCAACTCTCTTGAGCCTGTTTTGTCCTGACCGTTCAATCAGCCTGTTCTCCAGTATATCAACGGCATTTTCTTTTTCTTTTATTTTTCGTTTCGTGGTCTTCAGACCTTCCTTTATGTTTTCATCATCTTCAAAATCGGGGTCTGACAGATTTTTATATGCTTTTTCTTCCGCTCTCCGAAGATATTCAAGTTCCTTTTTTTCTTTGCTGATTTTTTCTGTCAGTTCATCCAACTTCTGGTTGTTTTCAGGTAAGCCAGCCAGAAAGTATTGCAGTCCTTTTGCCAAGAACAGATGATATATTATAAAGGTTTCAATTTTTGCAATGCTTATGCCTCTGGAGTTGCATTTGATATAGTGCTTTGATTTGCCTTTGCACTTATATGCACTGTCTTTCCCTTTGAGACGTTTCTTCCCTCGGAATTCGCTTTTACAATCGGCACAATATGTTATTCCGTTTAACAAATAATGGTATTCATCACGCTTTCCTACTTTCTTTCTGTTGTTTTCCAGATTATCATTTACTTCCTGCCAGTGTTGTTCAGTTAGAATTGCAGGAATGGGCACTTGTTCTCCGTTCCACATCCGTACACCTTTATAAACTGGATTAGTTATGATATCGTGAACTACATTTCCCCGCCAAATTATATTTTCCTTTTTATAGGTGGTAATCTGCTTTGTGTACCTGTCTTTACGTCTGAAATTACCCGAAAATTGGTTGAATTTAGTTGGAATATGCTCTGCATTAAGTCTTTTGGCAATAGTATATGTTCCGAGTCCGTCCAATGACATTTGAAATATCCTTTTGATTACGTCTGCTTCATTTTCTACGATTTCAAATTTACCGTCATCACCTTTCTTATAACCATAAGCACATAAACCATGTGTCTTGCCATTCTTCGCATTAATAGCAATGGCTTCTTTTACTTTGATTCCAGTGAGTGTTGCATACAATTCATTAGCCAGTGACATTACACCAGTAAAAAACTTGTTTTCTGGAACATCCAAGTCAAGGAACTTTCCACTTGGGTAATATTTGCATTTGTATTCAAGCATGAGTGATACAAACATGTTCCATATCATGTTATTTCGCTCAATGCGGGACTGGTCGTAACAATACACATGTGTGATTTCCTTATTTTTAATTGCATTCAGGAGTAGTGCAAATTCAGGACGCTCAGAAATTTTTTCGTTTCTTCCACTGATACCTTCATCAACAAATACCCTGAACTCCATGCCTATGGATTTAGCAAACTCCGTTCCGTACTTTTTCTGAACTGCTATGGAAACGTCTTTGCCTTCCTCTTTGTGCTTGCTTATCCTGCAATAAATCCCGACCATTTTACATATATTTGTGCAAATATAATAATAAAGGTTATTCCGTTAATTAATGTTGCTAAAATGTGAGCAAGGATTCTTCTTTTAATGTTATATTCGTGATTACAAAAAACTAATTATGTCTGAAGACCAAAAACGACAACTTAACCAACAACTCTGGAACATTGCAAATACCCTGCGTGGAAAGATGGATGCTGATGAATTCCGTGATTACATTCTCGGATTCATTTTTTATAAATATCTGTCGGAAAAAATGGGATTATATGCCAATAATATCCTGAGAGAAGACAAAATAAAGTATCTGGATATTGATGAGAATACTGATATCGGGATGCAATATCTTGAAGCAATCAATGAAGAAGCATTGGCAAAACTGGGGTACTTTTTAAAGCCATCAGAACTGTTTAATCAGGTGGCAAAACGTGGCAATGGGAATGGGAAAAGTGGAAGCAGTTTCATTATTGAAGACATTCAACGGATACTAATCAGTATTCAGAACAGTACGCTGGGGACTGAAAGCGAAGAAGACTTTGACCACCTGTTCGAAGATATGGATTTGAACAGCACAAAACTTGGCAAGACAGCAGAGCAAAGAAATGAGGTCATTGCAAAAGTACTTTCACATCTGGATAAAATTGATTTTCAACTGGAACACACTGAACTCGATGTTTTGGGTGATGCGTATGAGTATTTGATTGGACAGTTTGCCAGTGGCGCAGGAAAGAAGGCAGGAGAATTTTACACACCGCAACAGGCATCAAAGATACTTGCTCGTATTGTTACATTGGGTAAAACCAAAATTAAGTCGGCATACGACCCTACATGCGGTTCAGGCTCTCTGATTCTCCGTTTAGGTAAAGTCTGTGATGTACTGAAGTTCTACGGTCAGGAGCGCAATCGCACCACTTACAACCTTTGTAGAATGAACATGATTCTGCATGGCGTGCATTTTACAAGATTTGACATAAAACTGGAAGATACACTTGAGCACCCGCAGCATGAAAAATTGGATGCTGAGGCAGTTGTAGCGAACCCGCCATTTTCTGCAAAATGGAGTGCCAGTCCCTTGTTCATGACCGATGACAGATTCAGTGAATACGGGAAACTTGCTCCTTCATCAAAGGCAGATTTTGCCTTTATTCAACATATGTTGTACCATCTTTCCGAAAATGGAGTAATGGCTGTCGTTATGCCACATGGTGTTCTGTTCAGGAGTGCTGCCGAAGGTCATATCAGGAAATATTTGATTGAAGAAAAAAACTATCTGGATGCCGTAATCGGACTTCCAGAAAACATATTTTACGGGACATCCATCCCAACATGTATTTTAGTATTTAAGAAATGTCGAGAACATCCTGAAGATATTTTATTTATAAATGCCAGCCAGCATTATGAAAAGGTTAAGACTCAGAATTATTTGCGTGATGAAGATGTCGACAGTATTGTGGAAGCATTTGTCATTCGCAAAAATGTTGATAAATTTTGTCATGTTGCCAGTTTAAATGAAATCAGGGATAATGGTTACAATTTAAATATTCAACGATATGTAAACTTACTTGAAGAAGAAGAAGCAATTAATCTTAAATTAACATGTGATTTGCTGCAAGATATAGAAATAGAATCCATTAGGAATGATAAAAACTTAAAGAGAATCTGTGAAGAAGTCAGTTTGCCATTCCCTTCTGGAAGTAATTTGCACCTACTACAGAAATACAAAAAGGGTATTGAACAAAAGATATTCTCAGGCGAAATACGATTTAAAAATGATAACGTGAAAGACTTTCCAGAATGGGAAATATTAAATGGAGATTCAATTTTTACAACAATATCAAACAAAAATCATAATTCTGATTTACCTATACTGGCTATAACACAAGAATACGGAGCAATTCCAAGAGATTTAATTGATTATAAAATATCTGTAACCGAACAGAGCATTGAATCTTACAAAGTTGTTGAAAAGGGGGACTATATTATCAGTTTAAGGTCATTTCAGGGCGGCATTGAGTATTCAAACTACAGAGGTATTTGTAGTCCAGCATATATTATTTTACGTTCAAAGCGAGAAATAGATGATAATTATTTCAAATACTACTTCAAGACCCATAATTTTATAAATGAACTTAATAAAAAACTGGAAGGTATCAGGGATGGCAAAATGATAAGTTTTAAATATTTTTCTGAAATAAAACTAAAACTTCCATGCATACAGGAGCAAAAGAAGATAGCAAATTTATTATCTGCCATTTATAATAAAATCAATTATTTACAGACACAAATGAAAAATGATGGATTAAGATTTGAAACAAAAATATATTAACCCATGACTAAAACATACGTCATTGACAAGTTTGAGCAAATCATTGAAATCGGTACAACATTAGGTTGTAACTGGTATAGGGGTCATTCAATTGTTGTTGGAGAATTAACCCCATGTATTTTCCGAAAAGAATATTCAAACGATATATACCTTGCTTTTAATCCAAATCCTGAATTTAAAATTGCCACAGATTTCAAGAGGAAAGCACCTTCCATAGCCACCAAATTGCCAAAAGAAAACAATCATCTTGAATGGTTATTTTTAATGCAACATCACGGAGTACCAACCAGATTACTTGACTGGACTGAAAACATTCTTGCTGCAACATTTTTTGCTGTAACCGATAATCAAAGTCAGGATGGTGAACTTTGGACAATGCTGCCTTGGAAACTAAATGAGAGTCATGGATTTTATGGATTACCATTATTGGGTAAAAGCAAAGTTGTGAAATTTTTATCACATGAAATATTCCATAATAATCCAGCAAAATTGGCAGAGAAGTACAAATTAGCGAACATCCCAAAAGTACCATTAGCACTTCAACCACAATTAAAGCATCCGAGGTATGCTGCCCAACAAAGTTGTTTTACAATTCACCCCAAACCGACTGAAGGATATACAATACCCGATATCATTACTGACGAAACCTTTCTTATACGATATATTATTCCGAAAGAGTTAAAGCGAGAATTCGAAACCAAATTATCTTATTTAGGAATCACTAACTATACTTTGTTTCCTGACTTAGAGGGTCTTGCAAAAACAATTGTGCGACAGGAAAAATCTATGGGATGGGGGCAGCCAAGACCGTTAAGATATCGGGAATTAAATGATAAATAAAGTAAATGAACTCCATGCAGCCTGAACAAATACTCGAAGAACAACTGATTTTAAAACTTCAGGAACTGGGTTATGCTCTTATTTACATCAAAAATGAGCCAGAACTGATTACAAACCTGAAAGCACAGTTGGAAAAGCACAACAATATTGTATTCTCCGATAAAGAATATGGAAAGGTTCTTAATATCCTCAGCAAAGGTTCAGTATTTGAGAAGGCAAAAACATTACGTGAAAAACAGCATATCATAAGGGATAACGGGGATAACCTGTATTTTGAGTTCATCAACACCGAGCAGTGGTGTCAGAATGAATATCAGGTAACTCATCAGGTCTCGATGGAAGGGAAATATAAGAACCGTTATGATGTTACATTGTTAATAAATGGTCTTCCACTGGTTCATGTTGAACTAAAACGCAGGGGTCTGGAACTTAAAGAAGCATTTAATCAGGTTAACAGGTATCAGCGACACTCGTTCAGCAGTAGTTACGGATTGTTCCAGTACATCCAGATATTTGTAATCAGCAATGGTGTCAATACAAAATATTACGCTAATAACCGCTTCCAGTCTTTTAAGCAGACATTTTACTGGACTGACAAGGGAAACAAGCGGCTTACTAACATATTAAACGGTTTTGCATCCGATTTCTTGGAGAAGTGCCATATCTCAAAAATGATATGCAAGTACATAGTGTTGAACGAAACATCAAAAGCACTGATGGTTCTCCGTCCCTACCAGTATTATGCAGTTGAAGCACTTGTTGACAGAGTGATGCACAGTCGTAAGGATGGTTATATATGGCATACCACAGGTTCTGGAAAAACGCTGACATCTTTCAAGGCAAGCCAGATACTTACACGCCTGCCGAAAATAAAAAAGGTTGTTTTTGTTGTTGACAGGAAAGATTTGGATTACCAGACAACAAAAGAGTTCAACAGTTTCAGCAAAGGAAGTGTTGACGGAACTGATAATACACGTCAACTGGTCAGGCAGTTCACCGATGATACAAAACTTATTGTTACAACCATTCAGAAACTAAATGCTGCAATAAGTAAGAAACATTTTCTTGAACGGATGCAGAAACTTCAGGATGAACGTATTGTGTTTATATTTGATGAGTGCCACAGAAGCCAGTTCGGGGAAACACATCATCGGGTCACATCCTTCTTCAAAAACATCCAGATGTTCGGGTTTACAGGCACACCGATTTTTGCGGATAATGCGGTAAAGAATGAACTGGGTAAGCGAACCACAAAGGAATTATTCGGGGAATGTCTGCATAAATATGTTATAACCGATGCTATTCGTGATGAAAATGTTCTGAAGTTTTCGGTTGAATATGTCGGCAGGTACAAAAACAGGGAGAGTGCTAATGAAATTGATATTCAAGTCGAGGACATTGATGTCGATGAACTGATGGAATCACAAGTACGGCTGGAAAAGATAACTGACTATATCATTGCCTACCATAACAAAAAAACGCATAGCAGAGAGTTTACAGCGATGTTCTGTGTCAGCAGTATTCCAGCACTCATAAAGTATTACGAGTTGCTGCATCGCAAGAAAATGCTTGGGAAACACGATTTAAAGATTGCTACCATATTCAGTTTTATCGCAAATGAGGATGATGCGGATGCCAATGGATTTATACCTGAAGAAGTGTCTGTGGCAGCAGAACCAGAGATAGCATATGCTACTAATCCACATACCCGTGAAAAACTGGATGAGTTTATCGGGCACTATAACCAGATGTTTGGTTCTGCATATTCTACCAAGGACAGCCAGAGTTTCTACAATTACTACAACGACATCAGTAAAAAGGTAAAAGAGCGCAAGATTGACATACTACTGGTGGTAAATATGTATCTGACTGGTTTTGACAGTCCGTCACTGAATACGTTATATGTCGATAAAAATCTCAGGTATCACGGACTGATACAGGCATATTCCAGAACCAACCGCATCCTGAATGAATTGAAATCGCAGGGGAACATTGTGGTTTTCCGAAACCTGAAAAATGCAACAGATGAAGCAATAACACTGTTTAGCAACAAAGATGCAATAGAAGAAATCATCATGAAGCCATATGATGAATACACTAAAGCATTTAATGATGCATACATTAACCTGCTTCATATTGCACCAACAATCGAAAGTGTTAATAATCTGGTCACCGAAGACGATGAACTGAAATTCATTGTTGCATTCAGGGACTTGATGCGAATAAAGAACGTTCTGACATCATTTTCTGATTTTAGTTGGAACGACCTGTCCATGACAGAGCAACAGTTTGAAGATTATAAAAGCAAATACCTTGACCTGCATGACAAAGTAAAAAGTGAACATGCAAAGGAAAAGGTCAGCATCCTTGAGGATGTGGATTTTGAACTGGAACTCATTCATCGTGATGAAATTAATGTTGCATACATTATCCGACTTCTCATCAAACTTAAAGCAAACCAGAAGAAAGATGCGGAACAGATAGAGAAAGAAATATTCAACCTGTTGAATACAGAGGTTCAGTTAAGAAGCAAAAAGGAACTGATTGAAAGGTTCATCAGGGAAAATTTGCCTGTTATCATGGATACGGATGATATTCCGCAGGAGTTTGAAAAGTTCTGGAGTGTTGAGCAGGAGAAAGCCTTCCAGAAACTGGTTGAAGAAGAAAAATTATCGAAGGATAAGACTCAGGCATTAGTTGAGAACTACCTGTACTCTGAGCAAGAGCCGATGAGAGACGAGATACTGGAACTACTCATTGGTGACAAGCCGACATTATTGCAGCGAAAAACAATCGGTGACAGGATTCTGAGGAAGATTGTTAGTTTTGTCGAAACTTTTATCAATGGTATATCAGGCAAATAACATGATTATATAATGTATTACTTCATATACATATTATATAGTATTATTATAGAAGACATTAACGATATTAATTGACAGACCAAAATACTATGTATTTCGTGACCAAAACTGCAAAAAACATTATGCATACTAATCAAGGTTCAATCCTTGTAATGCACAGTACAACACATACATATGCCGTGTCTTGGTCATATGATTTGCGAGAATTGGCTGCAAACATGGACATCTTATCTGATATAATTGATGTATGAGTAAGTTAAATTTTTACAATGAGTATTTGCCAAGGAAGATTGCTAAGGTTCTGAAGGAAATTACAGTCTGTGAAAGAGAATACAGAACCCATGATAACTATTTATTGGTTGTTGGTTTGGTATATCGCCATCAGATGTCTGATGATGCTTCTTACCTTCATTACTCACCACTCTCACGTGAATACTGGCGTACAGTTGTTGGCTCACATTATTCAAAATATATTGAAAGACTGGTTCAGGAGAAAGTACTTCAACGGGATTGGGTTCAATATGTCGATGATTTCGGCAATTCCTCTCGTGTAATGGGGTATCGTATTAATCCCGATTTTCTTCAGGATGATTTCACCCTGATAAAGTATTCAGGTGCAAAATCACAAAGTGCATCAGCAGATATGCTGCATTCAAAAGCAATCGGTAACGAACCTGTAACCAAACTTGGAATAAAACCTGAATTAATCTGTTTGCAGAAGAAACAGGCTTTGGAATGGATTAGCATCAGCATTCCGAAGGTTGTGGATGGCTATCAGAACAACGGTTATATCAATGGCATACCAAAGACCCTTCCTGTACTGGTCAGGATTTACAATGACAAGAATGGATTTACTGCAAGTCACATGAGCATAGAGGCAGCACAGAAGATTGCGGAAGAACAGGGGAAGACACTTCTTTACTACAAGGACAAGTTCGTAATTGCAGATGAGAAGCAGTTCAATCGCATAGCGGTCGAGAATCTGACGGCACACTATAACTGGCAGGTAAAGAGTTTTCATCCCGACAGTTTTAATTTCAGCAGGAATAAAAACACACTCAGGGTATATAGTAAATTATCATCGTTGCCGACAGCATTACTCCCGTTTATACGTATTAATGGGCAATATATACAGCAGGCAGATTTAAAATGCAGTCAGTTTACGTTGTTTGCTAACCTTATTAACTACTATCTGAATCATTCAGGCGAACAGTTAATTGCACTGTTCCACAAGAAACAGGCAAAGCAGTTTGTGGCGAGTCTTGTAAAGGTATTTGATAAGCATAAGGATGAAATGCCCGAAGCGGGACTGGATACCAGCAATCCCGAAGAAAATCAGTTCATCACCAATGATGTTTACAAATTCATGGTTGATGCTCTGCTAAATGATTTCTACAAGATAATCAAAAGTGAATTGGGTCTTCCACTGAGAGAGCATGGGAAGGGCATAGCGTTTCGTACTGTTTTTTCAAAGCCGAAACCAGAAAATGAACTTGTACGCCAGTTCCGCCAACTCTATCCGACAGTTATCAGTATAATAAATGATTTCAAAGATGAATGTGGTTATAATCAGTTTGCCATTGGTCTTCAACGGATTGAAGCAGAAATATTCATTGACCATATCTGGAAGCAGGCGAAGAAAGAAAGTATAAATTGCTTCACACGTCATGACTCACTGGTTTTCCCGATAAACAAAAGAAAAGAGGTTCAACAAATCATCGGTGCGGTTTTCAGTTCATTCGATTTTATTTATCGTGTGGAATACGAAGAATTTAACACCGATGAAATAATGCATAGACTGGTTAATGAAACTGATTATGTTGATTATATCGAGGATTACGATGAAATATTCTTTTATAGTATGATGGACTCAGGTAAAGAAGAAGATGAAGAAGACAATGAGTTGTTCTGGGAACAATTTCAGGAAATTACGCTGCCAGAGTTCAAAGAGGACGATTATTTTGAATATGTAAGTTTGGACACGCTATGGCAAATATATGAACTGGACGGACTTAGCATGGAAGCGCAACTGGCGGTAGAAGAAGATATCGCCAATCTACAGTCAAATTATCCTATACCGCAGTTTCAGGATGGTACAAACAAATTAATCAGTAAACTGATTGATATTCGGGATGCATAGTGCCATTACTCCATTTCGTCAAAAAACTGAGAAACTGTTAAGCCTGTGGCGGAAATACATTTCATCAAGGTAAGGATGTTATACAGCCTTAAATTGTTTTTTGCGGAACACTCTATGAAATGCAAACTGTTTGGGTGAATTCCTGCCATTTCACTGAATTCACGTTGCGACATGCCTTCATTCAATCGCCAGTTCTTCAGAAACAAGCCAATTTCTTCAATGCGCTTAATCTGGTGTTCTGGTATTTCGTGCTTGTTCATTTTGGGTAATCATTTACAATAAATACTATCACATTAGCGTGTGACTTCTGATGTACCATAAATTCTGTAAAGTGTTCTCAGAGGCAAGAAAACTCGGCTTTAATGTTCCGATTTAATTGACGGTCGAAGGCTTAAATACGCATTTGAACGCTGAATCTGGCAAATTTCAGTCAGTTTAATGCAAAAAATGTTGCTTGTATGCCCCACACAGAGGTTTACTAATGCTTTAGCGATTCAAAAAAATGAAAAATGGAAACGTCATGATATTTAAGAATGCGAAGCAGCGTCACGAACTGGAAGTTTGATTTTGCAAGTTCAATATTATTGTAACCGTTCCTGCTGAGACCAATTTCTTCAGCCATTTCGGTATAACTGATACCTCTTTTCTTCCGTAGTTCCTTAATCTGTTCCCCAATTTGCGTCATCAGTTCACTGTAGTCGGGGTCAATTTCAGCAGGTTTCATATAAAATATTTTAACAAAGATAATAAATGTTGCCTATTTTATTGGGCAATCAAAAATTATCGTATATTTGCCTATTATAATAGGCACATTATGATATACAAGAATAAAAGAATAATGCATGAAATCGTTCACCCTGTTGCCGAGAACTATGAAGTATGCTATCTGATATTAATGTTTATTGAAGATGGTAAAATTGTACAAACAGTTGCTGTGGAACTGGAATTTAAAATTAATTATGTGCCGTTTGAAGGAAGCAATGCCAACGTTTATTATTACTACTCCATAAATTAAAACAAATACATCCTGAAAACACTGTTCAAAAAACCATGCAAATTTTACGTGTCTGAAGTGCCCGAAATATGGGCATCCAGAAATTCGAAATTAACTGTCCGAAATACATCCGTTTAACGAACACAAATACCACAACCATATGAAAGTCGCACTGTACTTACGAATCTCAAAAGAATCATCCGAACTTGACAACCAGCGTTTGGTGCTTCAGGATTATTGTGATAAAATGCATTATGAGATTGTCGGCATATACGCTGATATAATTTCAGGAGCATCACCAAAACGTCCTGAGTTCAGTAGAATGCTGTCGGATGCTTCCAAGCATAGATTCTCCTTATTACTCTTTTATTCGCTGGACAGGTTTAGTCGCTCTGGCACTCGTGACACAATACGTTATCTGCAAATGCTTGATGATTATAATGTAATGTACAAGAGTTTTACAGAGCAATACATCGACTCAAGCGGCATTTTTAAGGATGTGATAATTGCTTTGTTAAGCACATTGGCAAAGCAGGAACGACTACGAATTTCGGAACGTGTACATGCTGGATTAGCCAGAGCACGGCAACAGGGGCGGATTGGTGGTCGACCAACCATTGATAAGGACAAAATCGATAAAGTTAGACAAATGAAATTATGTGGTAAAAGCATAACGAATATTTCTAAAGCATTAAAAATAAGCAGAGGAAGTGTTTATTTTTATTCACAATAATATGTATTATCTAAAAACTTATTAGTATCTTTAGTTAAACCGAATTCTGCTGAAAATGAACAGTTTCTCACAAGCAGTTTGTGAAAATATTGGCTATTATGTATATTTTCTAAAAGACCCCCGAACTAATAAAATATTTTATATAGGTAAGGGGCAGTCTAATCGTGTTTTCCAACATATTCATGGAGCAATTGCTTCTGCATTACAGTCTGATAAACTTGACATTTTTAGAGAACTTGGAGCACAAAATGTACAACACTACATATTACGACATGGGTTGACTGAAGAACAGGCATTGGAAATTGAAAGTGCTTGCATTGATTTACTTGGATTAGACAGCCTAACTAACGCTGTGAAAGGATTCGATTGTTGGGAAAGAGGAATAAAAACTGTTGATGAGATAACACAATTGTATGATGCCAAGGTAATAACTATTGAAGAGCCAACAATAATTATTAATATAAACAAACGCTACAAACGTTTTATGGATTCGCAGGAACTCTACGATGCAACTCGTTCATCATGGGTTGTTGGACGGAAACGGAACAAAGTCAAATATGCAATTGCGGCTTATCGTGGTTTAGTTCGTGAAGTATATAAGATAGAAGAGTGGCATTCTGTGGGAAACCGTTGGGAATTTACGGGGGATATTGCAGAACCCTCTGTTCGTAATAAATATTTAAACCAATCGCTTGAAAAGTATATTAAAAAAGGAAGTCGAAACCCTATAAAATATGCATCTATGCTTGTGATACAAAGCGGAAAATGTGATAAATGTGGTCGTGATTTTGGTCAGTACGACACAGTGTAACCAGAAATTGACAATGTACAGTTTTCGGTAATCAAGGATGTACAGAAAATGGCAACACGGATGTACATTTTACGTAGTCAAAAATAGGTTAAATTTTTTCATTAAAAATTGTCTTCCTGTTTTTG
>CAIJYD010000129.1 GCA_903824785.1 uncultured Bacteroidota bacterium | reverse complement strand
TTTCCCGGTGTACATAATCGCTCAAAATATTGTTTGAGCGAAAGTATAAATTCAAGTCGTAAAAACTTTTGACCTTAATTAAGGTACTATATATTAATAAATTACATTACTTTTAACCGTCCTTAACCGGACACTAGTGATAGCAAATATAGAAAAATATTATGGATTTGCGCCTGGCATTGAGCAGGTATTATTTTGTGCAAAATATTATCTTGTCACCTAATCCATATTCCTAAATTAAAGGGTTAAAAGAAAAGACCACCCTCAATTCTGGGTGGCCTTAGTGTACTCTTGTGGAGCCGGCAGGACAGACTTTCAAATATTTTGAACAGGATTTATTGAATCTGATAAGTCTGAAATAGAACAATATTCATTTTTATTTCATTTTTTTATCGTTGCAGATCAGTTCTAACTATTCTTAGATTATCCAAAAACACTAAATTTGTTTTAAATCTGACAATCAAATATTGTAGTTATGGAATATGAAACTCTTATGACAAAAGTATTATCTTTAGGATTTGATAATATTCTTATGCCGAATCTATATATAATAGCAGGTTGTAATGGTGCTGGAAAGACTACGGCATCATTTACAGTTTTGCCTGAAATGTTAAACTGTGATGAGTTTATCAATGCCGATGAAATAGCGCGTGGACTTTCACCATTCAATCCAGACAGAGCCGCGATTGATGCAGGGAGATTAATGCTTGCTAAAATTGACGATTTATTATTGAAACAAAAGGATTTTGCTTTTGAGACAACTTTAGCAACAAAAAGCTACGTAAAGACTATCATGAGAGCACAAAAAAATGGTTATCTAATCACATTAGTATTCTTCTGGCTTGATTCTGTTGACTTAGCAATTGAAAGGGTTAAAACAAGGGTTCTGGAAGGGGGACATAATATTCCCAATTCTGTTATCTCCAGACGATATTTCTCAGGACTTAATAACCTATTCAATCTTTATATTCCGATTTGTGACTATTGGATGGTATTTAACAATTCTAAAACACCTTCAGAACTAGTTGCTGATGGATATTTTGATAAAGACCTTGACATAAAAAATATTAATATCTTTGACATCTTAAAACGACAATCTCAAAATGACAAAAAAAGATAATTTAATAAGAGCTAAAATTCTAAAGGGACTGGAAATTGTACATAAAAAATTGATCCAGTCAAAAAAAGATAGAAAGCTTGATCTGGTTGTTTCAGATAACGGCAAGATTGTTCACATTCATCCAATGGACTTATAGGACAAAACCAGACCACATTTAGGTTGTTAATAAAATATCACTATCAGGACAGCTCCTGACTCTCAATCGGGACTGGAAACCTTGATGATTTTCGATTTTCGTGACAAATTCTATGCAACATGAGAGTTTTCAAGCTGTTATCTGAATCTGTGAAAAAACTATACCCAAAATTATCCATGGATAAGAAGGTCTCAAGCAACTGAAGTTAAAATGGACTATGGGAGGTCGGGTATTCTTTAACCAGGCGTTTGGTTTGTCGTTCAAAAACTGATATGGTTTTTATATTAAAGCTAATTGATGAAATCTTCAGCGTTTCTGGCTTGTATTTTACCTTCCATTATCAGCTTCATTTCTTCAACAGCTTCGGCCAGGTCGGCCATAAAAAGCTTTTTGTTCCTTAAACGGTCAAGTTCTTCAAGGTCTTTCTGTATCTGTTCCCATTCCTTCAGGGGAAGTTGTACAGCATTTTTACGTCCTTTTGTATCTGTAATATATTGTAAGTTCATGGCACTATTTTTAATTAATTGCTGAAGCCAGTTTTATTTCCGATTTCCAAAATATTACACTCAAGTATTTGATTAGGTTAATAAATGCAAATGTAGTAAATAGTTGTTTGCAAAAAAAGACAGAATAATATGCTTTGGAGTAGGGAAAGTTAAACCTTTTCATGTTGCGTTTTTTATCTACTAGGGATCATATTGCACGCTTGCGTTGCACTGAGTAGCGGAAACGCTCAGTATTCCTGCACTGCGAGAGGGAAACAAAAAGACTCTAACTTGCAGAATTAGAGTCTTTTGTGGAGCCGGCAGGACAGACTTTCAAATATTTTGAACAGGATTTATTGAATCTGATAAGTCTGAAATAGAACATTATTCATTTTTATTTCATTTTTTTATCGTTGCAGATAGGCTGCAATGGAAGGGTATATCTTTGTAACATATTTATAGCAGAAAACTATGGCGGAGTTTGAAAGAACCGGAGTGTCCGGATAGCTCCCATAGCTGCCGATAGTATGGGGAAGGACTGGGCATAATGGGGTGATCTTTAAAATATTATTAAAATGTAACTAATTAAAAATTAATGATATGAAAGAGAAATCAAACAATAAACCGAAAAAAAAGAGACCTGAGCCGGATCTGGAGATCACCGAACTTTTTGGTGTAAAAAACGGAAAAAATGATTTTAGTGTTTTCTATACAGGGGTCATAATCAGAGAATATGATGAATCAGGCAAGGAGATCGCCGTAAACGGAAAGGTCAAAATTGACGGCTCCGGAATGATATGGAGCAGGGATACCGATCAGACCAATTATGGTGACAACCTCGACAATATAGTTGAGCTCAGGATCGATTATGGTATTCATAAAGACCCCGGCGTATTTTCTGAGATTGCAGAGAATATATTTTTTCACAATTAACGCCTCACCCCTCATGCCTCACGCCTCATGCATTAATAAAACAAGCTAGTCAACCCAAACCATATTTAAGAAATAGTACTTTCCTTTGATAAAAAAATAAATACAAAAAGATATGACAAAGACAGAAAATCAACTAAATGAGCGATGCTTAATTATGGAGAAAATATTAGTTGCCCTCTCTCCGGTTTATTTTGACAAGGAAACGAACGATAATCAGCGAAGGTTAATCGAGACCACAATCGGTGCTGCTATATTCTACCTTCCGCAGGGACAGAAATACTGGACAGGACAAATTTCGTTGGTTGCATTGGAAGCACTTAAACTCGACCCAAAGACTACTCTCACCAAGGAGCACCAGTTTCCGAGGAAGATTGCAGCAAAAGAACTGATATATTATTTCAGGGCAGAAAACAAAGAGGTTTCATTGCTTGAGCTATATGAAAAAAAGTATGGTAAGTATAATCTGGTTACCCCTTCTGAAAACAAGAAAGTATCTGCTGAGCAGAGAGAAGGTGTTTTTGAAAATATTGAAATAGCATATAAAAAAGCCCGTATTGAGCTGGTTAACATTACCGTTGAAGAACTTTCTAAACTCAGAAAAAAGTTACCTGAATAATAGCGATAATTTGAATAAGTCATATTTGTTAATACCTTTAAATATATGAGATACCTTACAAAATCACGATTCAAGCTGGCACTGGAGTGTCCTGCAAAGCTATTCTATACCGGTAATAAAGAATATCCCGACAAGAAAAAGGAGGATGACTTCCTTGCTGCTCTTGCCGAGGGAGGGTTTCAGGTTGGAGAACTTGCTAAACTCTATTACCCGGGAGGTGTAGAGATAATATCAGACAACCATGATGAATCTGTTTTGGAAACTACCGGCCTGCTTGCGAATGATAGTGTTGTAATATTTGAAGCAGCCTTCCGGCATAAAAATCTTTTTATAAGGGCAGATATTATTGTTAAAAATGGTAATAACATAGACCTCATTGAAGTGAAATCAAAATCCTTCGAGGGTGATGATATCGGAAAAATGTTGGGTGCCGGAGGCGGATTGATGTCGGCATGGCGCCCTTATTTGTACGATGTTGCATTTCAGAAGCATGTCATTATGAGTGCTTTTCCCGGTTTCAGGGTCAAAGCTCATCTTATGCTGGCAGACAAAGATACCAAGGCTACTGTGGATGGTCTCAACCAGAAATTTATAATTTGCCGCGACAAAGAAAACAAGGTTTATGTTGTGACACATGGTGAAACAACATTGGATGCTTTAGGTGGGAAGATTCTAAGGAAGATCAATGTAGATCAAATAGCTGATGGAATTATTTCCGACAGTTATGGAGAGATTGAACCGGGAAAAGATTTTGCCACTGTCGTTAAAAAGTATGCTGATAATTATGAAAATGACCAAATCATTAACACGCCTGTAGGGGCACAGTGCAGTAAATGTGAGTTTGACTGCTCCTTCGAAGATGAGCAAAAGGGATTGAAGTCAGGTTATAGATCCTGCTGGCGGCGACAGCTTAATTGGACCGATGACCAGTTTAGGGATCCACACATATTTGAGATCTGGAACTTCCGCAGAAAGCAAAATTTGATAGAAGAGAAAGTATATCATCTAAAGGATGTTACTAAAAACCATATTGGAGACTTTAAACTGTCGAAAGACGGAAAAATGTCGACCAATGAAAGACAATGGCTACAGATTGAAATGACCAGAGAAAATAGTAGAGAACCTCATTTGGACCATGATGGAATGCGACATGAGATGGCAAAGTGGAATTATCCCCTGCATTTTATTGATTTTGAGACCAACAGGGTGGCTGTACCTTTTTACCGGAACCGGAGGCCTTATGAAGGTATTGCATTTCAATTCAGCCATCATACAGTCGACACTAATGGTTTGGTAAAGCATGCAGGGGAATTCATAAACGTTGAACCGGGCTTCTTCCCTAATTTCGAGTTTATAAGAGCATTGAAAAAAGAACTTGAAAAAGATAATGGAACTATCTTCAGGTATGCCGATCATGAGAATTCATTCCTTGTTGAAATATGGAGACAGCTTGGTGAAGAGACTGATGCTTCTGTTCCGGACAGAAGAGCACTGATGGATTTCATTAAGACCATAACACATTCAGGTGCAGATGCAACAGAGAAATGGATTGGGGAACGAGACATGGTGGATATGCTTAAGTTAGTGAAGTACTATTTTTATCACATCGGGATGAAAGGTTCGAACTCGATAAAGGTTGTTCTTCCGGCAGTTCTTGAAACAAGCACCTTTGTAAAGGAAAAGTATTCCCAGCCTGTATATGGTGTGCAAGGCGGAATTGAAAGCAGAAACTTTAAAAATCATGTCTGGTACAAACCTGATGATGGAGGGAAGGTTATTAATCCATATAAACTACTTGGTACAGTATTCAATGATATGACACCGGATGAGATTAAGGATTTTACAGTTGATGACACAATAGCCAGTGGCGGGGCAGCCATGACTGCCTATGCCAGGATGCAGTTCTCCCTTATGGGTGATGAGGAACGGAAGCTGGCAAAGGAGGCTCTTCTCCGCAATTGCGAATTAGATACCATGGCGATGGTTATGATATATGAATATTGGAAGGATAGAGTAAACTCATAAATTCAAAAAAAACAGAGATATGGAAAATGAAACAAAAATAAAATGTCCCAATTGCGGTTTTGAACTTAAGGTTAACGAGATTCTTTATCACCAGATGGAAGATGATCTGAAGATAAAATTCAACTCACAATTGAATGAAGAGAGATTGAAATATGAGAGCCAGGCAAACCTATTGAAAAGCGAAAGGGAAAAACTTGAGGCGGATAAAAAAAAGGTGTCCGAAGAGATCAATGAAGCTGTTAGTAAAAAGTTGAAGGCTGAAAAAGTGATTTTTGAATCAGAGATCCGGAAAAAAATGGATGAAGAGGATGCAGAAAAATATGACAAAATTCAGAAAGAACTGAATGAGAAGTCGGATAAACTCAAGGAATTTAGTCTTGCAAAAGCAGAGATTGAGAGGCTGAAGCGTGAGAAAAATGAGCTTAAGGAGTCCATTGAGGCTGAGTCAGAGAAAACTTTAAACGAAAAGATTCTGGTAGAAAAAGAAAAAATCAAAAAAACTGAGGCAGATAGAAATGAACTGGTTATAAGGGAACTTCAGAAGAAGCTTGACGACCAGAAGAAGCTGACAGATGAGATGCAGCGGAAGCATGAGCAGGGGTCGATGCAGCTCCAGGGAGAGGTACAGGAGCTTGCAATTGAAGAGTGGCTTAAAACAGCCTTTAAGCTCGATACAATTGAAGAGATAAAAAAAGGACAGCGTGGGGCAGATTGCATCCAGATAATAAATACACCTGCCAAACAAGGCTGCGGGAAAATTTACTATGAGAGCAAGAGGGCCGATAGATTTGCAAATGACTGGATCGAAAAGTTCAAGGCAGATATGCGTGCAAGGGGAATAAATGCCGGTATATTGGTTACCCAGGCAATGCCTAAAGAGATGGACAGGATGGGAATAAGAGAAGGTATCTGGATATGCAGCTATGAAGAGTTCAAGGGACTCAGCACTTTTATGCGTGATGCGGTAATAAGAATAAGTGAAGCCAATGCCAGTCAGGAAAATAAAGGCGACAAGATGGTAATGCTTTATGATTTTCTTATAAGTTCTGAATTCAAAGATCAGATAGAAGCAATTGTTGAGGGCTTTACCCAGATAAAAAGCGGAATAACGAAAGAAAGAGCAGCAATGGAAAAACTATGGAAGGAGAGGGAGGCACAGGTCGAAAAGGTGCTTATAAATACATCCGGAATGTATGGAAAAATTAAGGGAATTGCAGGAGCTGCCATTGGAACTGTTCAGGCATTGGAGTTGGGAGAAGGTGATATTGGGAAAAATATTGAATGATAAAAGCCCATCCCAAAATGGGATATATTATAATTTAATTCTTAAATTTGCAAAATGAGAATTATAGCATTCAGAACCTTGAGAGTTTTTTTTGAAAAGCCAGAGTATGCTGATTCTGAGGCTTCACTTCGGGCATGGTATCATGATTCAAAGACAGCTGAGTGGACTAGTTCAAATGAATTAAAACAACAATACAAAAATGCGAGTATTGTCGGAGAAGGGAGGGTTGTCTTTAACATAAAAGGCAATACTTACAGATTGGTTGTTGCGATTGATTATGAATTTCAGGTGATTTTTGTTAGGTTCATCGGAACTCATAAGCAGTATGATAAAATTGATGTTAAAACGATTTAATTATGGAAATCAGACCTATTAAAACAGAGCAGGACTATAATGCAGCGATTCAAAGAATTGAGGTATTATGGGGAGCAACGAAAGATACCCCAGGTGGAGATGAAATGGATTTGCTTGTAACTTTAGTTGAATCCTATGAGATGAAACATTATCCTATTGCACCTCCCGATCCGGTTGATGCTATAAAATTCCGGATGGAACAAATGGATATGACTAAAGCCGACCTGATACAATATCTTGGAAGTCAAAGCAGGGTGAGTGAGGTCCTTAACAGGAGAAGAAAATTAACTCTCGGGATGATAAAAAACTTATATAAGGGATTAAAGATTCCGGCCGAGATCTTACTGGCTTAACGGAATTATTACAACGGCTCATAAATGGCTCAAATGGCTCAACGAATTGCAATACAACAGTTCTCATAATTATGGAAATAAATAAAACGCTATGTTCAAACAATTAGAAATAATGAATAAGATGATCGATGCTTTAAGTGAGGAAGAGCGTAAACTATTCACAGATAGCCGGTTTTCATATATAATATCTAAAGCTAACATGTATTTGAAAATGGGTCCCGAGAAATACCGGCGACAGGATTTTTTTAGCATGCCTGATATTGAATGGCAGGAGGGTGATCTGGAAGTCATAGCCGTTGGGTGCAGACAAATTCTGGAAGGAAAAGGGTTTACCCCTGAAAAACCTTTTACTGGTCTGGATATTACAGGATTCAGGCAGCTTTTCTCACTTTTCCATTTTGAGAAAACCGCCAGGGAAACTTCAAAACCAGCAAAAGGTAAATTCCTTGATAAAATAGAAATGCAGCATCTGGTCGATGGTGGTAAAGTTACTTATTACAATCTGGTTGAATATGATCTTGGTAAACCGGATGATTCTGAATTAATATGATGACAATAATGAAGAACAGGAGTACCCGCGAAAAATAGTGGGAAAGATTATAACCAAATCAAAAACTTTGTACTGTGCAATCAAAGGCGTTGTAGGAAAAGCAATTTGAACTGATCAGGAATTGGAGATGGGAGAAGGAAATGGAGAAATTTAACTTGATACATTGCATTGAAACGAATTAAATTAAAATCATTCTTATGAATGAAATAACCAACAACTAAAGTCCATCGGTAAATCTTGTAATCAATTTATTGTTACATTTATTGATTAATATACCATTGTTAATGAATGAAGACCACATACAAGTTTTTTTTAGAATAAAAAATTTATGGAAAAACTAATACAACTAATTCATAGTCAGACTACAGAAAATTGGACACATCGCTGTAAAGAAGCATTTGATGAGCTTTATGATACACAAAACAGCAGATACCCTGAAAAAGCAAAAAAAGCTGCAACGTTAAGAGCACCTACTTTTGCTACTGAAAGTGGGGTGCCATTTGCATCTTTAATACATCCATCTAATCCTGATTCAGGTGCTTATGGAGGAATGTGCTTCGTAATATTCCCTATCAATAATGGGCCTTGTCTCATTGCTATGGGCATTGGAACTCAAGGATTAAGCCCAGATGAGGAGATACTTGGAAGGCCGGGTCATGCAAGAAAAGTAAGAGCTATTTGTAACTTAATGAATTCACAATATGGTAATGGACAGATGATTGCATGGGCAAAGCAGGATCCAACTAGAACTGATATTGATGCTCCTTCTAATGTTAAACACCTTTTTGATAATTATGAATCAGTATTCAATAAGTACGGAAAAGTACTCTATGGAATTTTCGCTCCTACTGATAATTTGGAAACTACTGATAAAGTATTGAAAGCATTTCTAGATCTAATGTTTGAAGAAAGAAATATCTTTCCACGTGCAAATGCAAAACAGGAATATGAAAGTATTCGTTCTGAATACTTTGAACACTTGTTTCCAAAGGTAACTGCGGAGGAGGTAGTCAACCTTTTAGAAACTCGAAAATATGTAATATTAGAAGGTCCTCCTGGAACAGGAAAAACAAGGATGGCTGTGGATATTTTAGAGAATATTTATAATAACAACGGCATATCTATTCAATTTCACCCAAATACAACTTATGAAAACTTTATTGGAGGTCTTTTTCCTGAAAAAAATACTGGAGATTTAGGATTCCATTTTGTCCCTAAAAAAGGTGATTTAATGGAGGCTGTAGTAGAGGCTCTTAAGAACCCAACTAAAAACTATTTACTCCACATTGATGAGATTAACCGTGCCGACCTAGCAAAAGTACTTGGAGAAGCTATTTATTTATTTGAGCCAAAAAGTGATAGTCCAAGAAAAGTAAAACTTGCCTACACCTACGATGAGCCAATTAGAGGCTCACTTTCAATCCCAAAAAACCTCCACATACTAGGTACAATGAACACGGCAGACAGAAGTATAGCTATTGTCGATGTTGCCGTAAGAAGACGTTTTGCATATTTAAAATTGTGGCCTCAAATGGAAGTTGTAAAGAATATTTCTTGTGAATTGATGCAAGAAGCCTTTATGAAAACAACAACAATATTTGTGGAATATGCTAGTGAAGAGTCTTTTAATTTAGTACCAGGCCATTCATATTTTTTAGAATCAGACCCTATCTTATCAAGAAAATTATTAAAGGTTGAACTTGCACCGCTACTTGAAGAATATATAGCGCAGGGCTATGTTACATCTTTTGCTGATGCAATAAAAGGACATCTACAATGGATTGAAAGTTTAACCACCTAAAATTAAATTAATGCCTAAGCAAATAAGAAGGCGAATTACATTTACTAGGGTTCCGCTATGCCAACTAGATAAATCTAACTCGAAATGTTTAGAGATGACTGATTTATCAGTTCTGAATGTTCCTGCTTATTTTCTAATGAGGGATGATAAAGCAAGAAACCCAGAAACTCAGATAGCTAGATTAAGTACCCAATTTATTCGCGACAATAGAGGCTTATTAAATAATTATGGTGTAAGTGTAGAAAGCAAATTTGACGGACAAACAGTATCACTTTCATTTACTTCTACAAATTTTATTGGTGCCTTACCTTTATTATCTCCAACTTCAGGGAAACCTGATTATGGATTAATTATTAAACCTAGGTTTGAGTGGGC
This sequence comes from uncultured Bacteroidota bacterium, assembly GCA_903824785.1. Classification (GTDB taxonomy): domain Bacteria; phylum Bacteroidota; class Bacteroidia; order Bacteroidales; family VadinHA17; genus LD21. The sequence goes on along the minus strand of CAIJYD010000129.1, from coordinate 3,406 downwards.
TGGATTAGGACCAATGTTATCCATAATGGGTTGGAAAATTGTTCCAACTCCATTAAGACTTCCTTTAATTCCAGGAACAGAGCGTAAAGTACCACCATGGGTTCTTTCAAGTATCTCGCTTAGGCGCATTCAATTAATGTTAGATCAGATTAATAGAACTTTCAATTTTAGTGAAGCTGATTTAATAGCTCCTAAAGGAACAGTTAATTGGAATTTATATGCTAACTGTCGAATACCCGTTGCTAAATTCCTTGATATTCCCTGTAAATACCCCGATTTGAAAGATAATGATGAACTAAAATCTGGGATCCATTTTACTCTTAAGCTAATTTTATCATCATTGCAAAGTCAGAGAACTGCAGGAATATTTGTTTTGCAACTAATCGAAATATGTGAGAATCTAATTTCAAGGGTAAATAAGTTTATACCTAAACAAATAAGCGGATTGACTTTTCAACATTGGAACAACTTACCAATTCGAACCGATGCTTTTAGAGAAGGTTTACAGGCAATCGAATGGACCGTCGAAGATAGGGGCTTAGCAGGGATGGCAAATCTACAAGGGCTACCTTGGATTATGCCTATGGAAGTTTTTTTTGAAGCTTGGGTTGAAACAGTTGCGGCACAAATTATAAGGCAAATTGGTGGTCAAATAAAGACTGGAAGAAAGAGGGAAACAATAACTCCTATTTCTTGGGATCCTCCATATGTGGGATCCCAAAAATTTCTTTTACCAGATGTTATTATTGAAAGAGATAACGACGTAATAATTCTTGATGCCAAATATAAACGACATTGGGAAGAACTAAGTTTTAATAGCTGGGTCAATGTAGAAAAAGAAATAAAAGAGAAACATAGGGAGGATTTACTTCAAATTCTTGCATATTCTACACTTTCAGACAAAAAAAATATCACTAGTTGCTTAATTTATCCATGCAAAGAATCAACTTGGGAATCAATGCTTTCAAGGGATAGAATTTTCCATAAAGCCTCAGTTTATGCAGGAAATCGCAAAATCAATCTGGTGCTTGCTGCAATTCCCATGCGAACTGATGTATCAATTTCAATTGAAAAGCTTTGTAATGTTTTCAAAACCATTTTAAATTAATTTTTTTTATCTCTGAATATAGTAATAAAACACCATATGGACTTAATAAATGTAAGACAAAATGTATTTCGATATTTAGCCAGGTTAAACAGATCAGCCAGGTTAGATGACTGTATGGCTTTAATTATCGCAGAAATTCTTGGTTATATAAATAAGAAAAATGCAGATACCTATAAACCTTGGGCTGATATTTGTTTCCGTGTCAAGAATTATAAAAAACTTAATAAAGCAGGTCTCCTGGAGAAGATTAAAACAGAAATCCTTCAAAATTTCACTTTTGATAAAAAACGTGAATTGCTTGAAGCAAAAGCTATTTATTCATTTGATATGGAAAATATCATATTTACCGATAAATTTTTAGAAATTGTTAAAAATCAGACTTATTCACTCAGGACAGATTACGGTATAAATGAATATTCTTTAGCTTCTATAAAAACTCCATCAAACATCTCTAAGAAAGCTGCCGGCACTAAAAGAGCGAATACCAAAAAAAGCAACTTTATAATTTTGAAAGAAACTGAATTAAATGAATTCTGGAAGACCCTGGAAACAGAAGTAAGAAAGAATCTGTTTCCATTTTGGAAATGGAAAATATCGACAGCTGATTTTAATTCAGTAGAAGGAAAATTAATAGCATTGCTAAAAAGCAAGGGCGAAAAATATGTAATAGATAATCACTCATTTAAACTTGCCTTATATTATTCTGAATGGTATAAAAGAAAATACAAAGGAAACGATTCGGATATCGATGATACTTTTGAACCTATTTCTGCACAAAGAATCTGGTGCCATCTTTCAAAAGATATTCAAGAAAAATATTTGATTAACGTTAATAAAACTACAAGATGGGATGACTCCCTGAAATTATTAGGTGGGTTACCGCTAAGCTATTTAACAAAAGGAGAAAATAATCCTTCACGTGTTTTTACAAAAATATTCAATGATATTAGATCCGGTGAAAAACCGGATCTGAACGAACTTGATGTAAACAACCAGGCAATGCGACAATCTGCCCAGCAAGGAGGAAGCATTTACGAATACATACATGAATTGAATAATGAAAATTACCCTTTTGCTGAAATCGACAAAGAAGAGCCTCCATTTAAAGAATTTATTGCTTTTGTAGAAACCGGGCTTAAAGAATACAAGGAAAACAAATCCAAAAAATTTTCAATCTTTTGGCAAGTTAGACAACACCCCGACTTTGTTTATATCTATCCAACTATTTGTGTTAAATTAAAACCTGAGGAAAGCGGAGAAGATCATCGATTTATCTATGATAAACGACTGAATGATTGGGGCATTGAGGAGCCTCTGTCAAGTTTTGAAATTGTGATTCGATTGAAATATTCAGACACAGATGAACCGATTGAAAAGGGTGGATTTTATTTAAACAGATGTACCAACGGCAAATTTTTATGCCGGAGCGCAATAAAATGGCGAATTTGCGAAAATCCCAAGAATCTTGAGAGAATAGAATTTATATTGAAATCCGGCGATCTTGAAAAAACGATTCAAACAGAAAAAGTACCTAATTATATTCAATTATGGAACTCTGGCTATGACGAATGGTCAAATCGGCAAATCAATGGAGCTCGATCTTCAGTATTATTTCTAAAAAACAACATATCAACAAAAGACGGTGATCAACAAATAACCGTAAAATCAAAAGAACAAGAGTATTATTGGGCAATTATCCACAAAGAGTTAGAGATAATAGAAAATGGGAAGACGCATAAGCTGTATCAGAAAAATGGATCTATCGATGTGTACCCTCAGAATAAAGATTTGTTCAAAAATACAATAGTGTATAATGAAGTTGGTATGCTGTCCTATGTGGAGGAAGAAACAGTAAGTTTTGTTTATTTGGTAAAGGAACCTGTTACGCTAGATGTTTCTTTTATTGACGGGAATGTTTCAGACGCAGTGTTGATTAATTCCAATGACTATACAGTTCAATTCCTAAAACCAAATATGAGAGGTTTTGAGCCTTATTCCTCTGAAACGTCACTAATGCAAGGATTTGTCAAATTTAAAATCATTTATAATGAAATCTACGAAGAAACAATAGACTGCTATGTATTAAAACCCACGGCAAATATTAACAGGTTAACAGATACGAAAAGAGTTAGATTTATAGATATTGAGACTTTTGGGTGTAAGTACCCCCTTTTCCCTACAGAGTAAAAGTGGACATTTTTTTCTGATATTTTGTTTTCAAAAATTGCACTGGGCTCAAATTGCTTAAACTATCATGTGGATGGTAGTAGTTATAATCCATCATAAATTCTTCAGTCT
>CAIJYD010000128.1 GCA_903824785.1 uncultured Bacteroidota bacterium | reverse complement strand
CCTAATATTTTTGTTTCCTAAGTTCCTTCATAAAGCAAGCTTTCTTTGGAATCTCTTTAAAATCCACAGCTCTGGAGCATTTAAATAATCTCCGGGATTACCTTCGGTGATCCCCAGGGGGGAGCCTTGCAACACCTGAACAAACCCGCTTCGCGGTATGTTTTGTTTTATTCGGTCATTTAAAAACAAAACCATCCGCCTTTTGGCGGATGGTTTGTTCAGGTGTTGCGGAGAGAAAGGGATTCGAACCTTTTCTCCAGTATGTTATTTGTCGGGTTGATGCAAAATCCTCAATGGTAATGTCCACCGATTGAGCCACCTCGAATTTGTTACCTTCGTTTACAAAGAACTTATAATACAAATGTAAGTTAATATTATTGAACATGGCTCCTTTCTAATCTAATTGTTTATAACGCCCAACAATGAAAAGCACGCTCTTGAACACTAAGCAAGCAAGTCCGATGTGACTGTTAAATATCGAACATATCGTCTTTGAATGGCATATCTTTCTCCATTTCCCTCATACTCTTTCTTATCGACCGCAATAATTTTGCCTTCCTTGGTTCAGTCCCCCTGGGAATAGTTTGCTGCGAAAGAAGTTCGCAATTGTCAGTACACTGCCATGAGCCTCGGAAATAACGTGTAACACCATCTTTGCGTTTATCACCACTTTGTAAAGATGCAATATGCCTTTTACCGCAAACTTTACATTCCATCAAACTTGATGAAGGATCAATGAGTTTCATTACTTTTCTTGTCATAACTTTTTGAATTAATTTGGTTAAGGTTATATCTCTTGATATAGTCAACATGAACCCATACAGTAGTTTCTCTCTCAGGAAAAGCAACTGGCTTATAGCTATTCCAGATTTCAGATCCGATCTCGTCTGACATTTTTATCATGTCATGATAATGGTAAACTTTAAATTTGCGGTCAAAAGAAATAAAGGTCCCAATGGTTGGTGTAGGGTAAATACAGTTATCAATGACATCACTGACCGCATCATTAAGCCTTGTGTCACAAAAGCCATTTGCAATTAACCTATCAGAAAAAACATCATAGAACCCAGCCGGAAGAGTTGGAAATGCTTTTTTTAGTTTGGCTATATTTGAAATTACGCACTTGGTGCTTAACTCGCCTTTGTAAATGCTAATTTCGTTTGTCTGAATCGCTGCCAAATTTGGCTGCAATAATTCCGGCAATTTGTTCATCTGTTGCTCCACCAGATTTTTTATTGTTTCCATTTTTCAATACAGTATTTATTTGATTAAACTTGCCTTCAATTAGCTGAAGGCTCATGTTTTTGAAAAGCCAAGGATCATTGACATTGATACATTGATCAAAGTATATTCTAATTTCAATTAGCGCATCTGCCAAATTCGTTTCCGGGTATTGATCTTTATAGACTTTAAGTATTTTGGCCGCAGAAGCCCTTTCTTTGACAGGATTCATTATCACATAAGGGCATTGTCTAAGTGTTTGAAAAGATTCACAAAACTGGCTGACAATTTCCGATAGATAATCTTCTACGTTGCCAGAATCTTTCTTTTCTTTTAGTTGAGTTTGGAACAATCCCAAATTCATTTGAGTAGCATCCTCGGAAATTTTAATTTCGGATTCATTATTCTTAACTTTCTTATCCTTCTTTTCTTTCTTTTCTTTCTTTTCTTTATTGTTTGTGTTACGCTGTTGTTCCTTAGTTGTTACATGGTTATTCTTTGGTTGTTCTTTGGCTGCTATTTGGCTGCTACTTGGTTGTTCTTTGGTTGTTACTTCATCACTATCCCGGCCCTGTTATTCTTCCCAGTTGCAGATAGTTATGATAGAATATTGGTTGTTACTTTCCATAGTTATCATCTCATATTCAGCACCATCAAATTTTTTAATCCATTTATAAATTGTTGAACCGTCGATACTAAGTTCTTCTTCTGCCTTAAATCTGCCAAAAATAAACTGCCCTGGCATTAAAGGAACTGTTCTTTCCCCCTTACCAATTTTAAGTGAAACATACCTCTTCTTATAAGTCGCTTTAGCCAAACACCAAATCCAAATTTTCAAAGCTATCTGGTTTGCAAATACCTGACTGGTTAAGATTCTTCTGTGAACTTTAAAATATCCATCCATTTAACAGTTTGTAAAATTTCAGACATGAAAAAAACTATTGCTGATCATTTAAAATCAAATCCTTTTTCAAAACAATGTAATCCGTTCCGGAAATTCTTTCGACTGAAAGATCCCCGAATTCAATCATAACATCAATCCGAACACGATTTACATTGTACCTCTTTGAGTATTCACTTTTGCTTATTAAATCTTTTCTAACTTTTATCCGTTTCATTCTTTTGCTTTTATGGTTCAAGATTCGATGTTGAGTTTTATTTTGTAAAACTAACATAATCACTTCTTTAGAAATCCTTCTAATTCTTCATTAGAGAACAAGAGTATCCCGCCGATTCTTTTGGGGTTCAATAGTCCCTTATTGCAGTAGTGATATATAGTTCTGACAGCACAGTTATAATGCAAAGATGTTTCTTTCGCGGTATACCATTTTTTAGGTACTGATATCTTGCCCTGACTTTGAAGAACATCCTTTATTTCTTTTATATCCCTTTTTATCTCGTCCCACTCTTTTTTATCCAATACTATTAATTCCGTCATTTGAATAATGTATAAATAGTAAGTACCAATTTCAACGCTTTAAGAGTCAAAATTAGACAACGAGCAGAAAGGAGAAAGGGTAAAAAATAATTATTTTGGAGAAAATTACCGGGCTTATTTACAGTGTTTTATAAATATTATACCCTTCAGTCCTCAGAAACTCATCAAAATCTGATTGTGCAAATTCATAATATTTATCCTTAACCATTTTTTTTTGAATAAATTCTTCTCGATTATAAATTAGCTGACAGAAAAAAAATGACCAACCAAGAAAGTACTGCTTTTGAGTTATAGACATATTGGTAAAATTAAGGTAGACTGAAATCTCTCTGGCAAGGCCTTTTTGGAAAAAGAGGGAAATTTTATTCTCATTAGTGGTGTCAATCTTTGTCAGCAAATCAAATGGAAGGTTATTTTCGATAAAATCGTAGATATGGGTTCTAGTTTTTTTTGTATATCTAAAATACATTTCAATATCTGAATTAGTTCGTTCTGATGATAAAGGCACGCTGCCTTTATTAATCTTTTTCAATAAAAATGTATTAAATTTTTCTGATCCAATTTCAATATCTCTATGGTGTTTCTTAAAATCTCTATAATTTGTAAATTTCAATTCAATTATATACCACCATTTCAGTTAAATAATATATCACTCGATAAAGATAAAAAGATTCTTGTTGTTTGTTGTTAGCTGCATTGAATAAAGGAAGGTACCTTCCTTTATTCAATGCAGCTAAGGT
>CAIJYD010000127.1 GCA_903824785.1 uncultured Bacteroidota bacterium | reverse complement strand
GCCTTGCTGCTTTCGAGTATTCTCAGGATAAGTGATTCCGATTTCCCGAATGTAAAAACATCATTGAATGTTTTAAACAAAATAAAAAACAAAGAAGATTTGAAGGCCAGTGAGTTAAAAAAAGTTGAAGCAATAAAAGAATCTTTACGAAATACTATTACAATACTTCAGGTTGCTACTAAAAATACTGAAAATTTGTTTAATACATTAGATAAAACTACCTAAAAACAAAGTCTTTTCAGACCTGAATTTGACTTAAATAGATAAGATATTGTCATTTTTTTGTACTGGTCTTAAAAAACAGTACAACATGGAAAATATCATTATTGTTAATCCGAATGACTTTTGGGATAAGCATCGTGAAATAACCAAGCAAGTTATAAGGGAAGAATTAGATAAAGAAAACCCACAAAAGGAAAATGGGGAGGATATCCTGGTTATAGAAGATGTTTGTAAACTCCTCAAAAAATCCAAACAGACAATCTACAACTGGATGGAGGCCGATATTATTAAAGGCCATCATATTAATGAAAGTCTTTTCTTTTTTCGAAGCGAAATAATAGATCTACTTAAAAACGGTATTAAAGAATATAAGAAGAGATGATGGAACTTACTCATAATCAGTATAGCAAAAGTATCTATGAGATACTTTTAAAGTATGCACTAGATACTAATAAGGTATTTATTTTAACCTAAATGGATACTTTTCAGGTATATAGAAGTTGTGCGAAAAGTATCATTTTACAGTGAAAAAGTTACTTGTATGAAATATATCCCCTTAAATAAATTTCCGGAGTATGACGAAAATCCATTCATGGAGAATGCTTTACAGGAGATAAATAAACATTCTGTTCAAAAAAAGGTGTTTGTAAGAGGGAATAAATCAGTGTTAAATCAGGTAATCAACGATAATGGAGAGATCGTCGCCCACAGTGCCTTTTTGCGAACAATAGAAGTCGATGAAAGCCAATTTGTTAAGGTCTACTTAAGTCGGTTTGCCGCATTCTATGATTTGAATAAAGCTGCGATGAAGGTATTCGGTTATATTCTTACGAAATGTGTAATACCTAACAAGGATATATTATATATAGACTTTGGTGAAGCAAAGGACTTTACAGGCTATTCTGCCAATAATATAATTCGTGCCGGATTGTCGTGTCTTGTAGAACAGGGAATTATTGCCAGATCAACAAATCCCTATAAATATTATATGAACCCTTTAGTTGTATTCAATGGTGACAGGATAACGTTTGCTGATTCTTATATCAAGAAGAAAAAAAAGATATCCGAGTCAAATAAAAACCAATTATCAATTTGGTCAGAGGAGCTATAAATCATTAATAAGTTCAGAATGAACTGTAACGAAGCCAAAAAAATTGACATAATTAGTTTCCTTGCAAAAAATGGAATTAATCCTGACTATAATCAAGGGGTCAACTATTGGTACAAATCTCCTCTCAGGGATGAAAATAATCCTTCCTTTAAAGTAAATTCTTATAAAAATCTCTGGTTTGACTTTGGAATCGGAGATGGAGGAGATATCATCAAACTTACAAGCTTGCTTTTTAAGGTTGATAGTTCGAATGCGCTAAAGATTTTATCTGTGAACCATTATTCTAGTCATCAAAAAGGCTTATATGAGGCAGACTCAAAGGTATTAATCACTAATGTAAAAGAAATATCAAATATTCAGCTCATTAACTACTTAGAATCACGTAAACTAAATCTTAAACTGGCAAAAGAGTATTGTAAAGAAGTTTCATTTATTCTTAATGATAAAAACTATTACGCCATTGGATTCCAGAACGATTCAAAAGGGTATGAACTCAGGTGCAAATATTTCAAAGGTTCCAGCTCACCTAAAGATGTAACTCAAATTAAGAATAATGCTGATAAGCTCTTAATATTTGAAGGATTTATAGATTTCCTATCATGGTTTAGTTGCAAACTATTTTTTACTGGAAAGCATGATTACTTAATTCTAAATACTCTTTCATTCCTGAACAAAGGTAAAGCTTTGATAAAGGAATATAATGAAGTGTTACTCTTCCTGGATAATGATGAAGCCGGTAAGAAGGCTACTGCTGAACTTATTGGATCTAGTCTTTCTAAATGCATCAATATGTCCATGGGTTATTCAGAATTTAAAGATCTGAATGATTCATTATTAAGAAGATAAATAATCGCACTTTCATCTTAGAATGCTCAACGATTCTGGTATTGTAAGTAAATTATATATTATTTTTTTTTAG
>CAIJYD010000126.1 GCA_903824785.1 uncultured Bacteroidota bacterium | reverse complement strand
GGAGATCCTTCGCTGGCGCTCAGGATGACACGAATTGATTGTTGGTAAGGTGGGGAAAAAAAGTGGCGAATCGCCACTTCTTTCCCCCACCCCCCTATGATACGAATTGTCATCCCGAATTCTTTCGCCACCCTCATTTTAAGTCAACCTCTATACCAAAATGGGCGAATGAATGAGGGATCTCCCTCTCTTATGACGAAATTGATTAAAAGCTCATGATGTGTAAGTTAGAAAATGTTGTTATTAGTAATGAATAAGGGATCTCCTGATTGGAAGAATGATGGTTTGCAAAGCGATCGGGTGGTTGTCAGGAATCTTTCAGATACTGTTTATAGATCATCTCTAATCCTTCCTGCAGGACTATCTTCTCCTTCCACCCCAGCCGGTTAATTTTTGAAACATCCAGAAGCTTCCGAAATGTGCCATCCGGCTTTGATGAATCCCAATTCAATTCACCATTGAATCCAACTATCTTTTTTATTGTTTGAGCCAGTTCTTTTATTGTAAGATCCTTTCCTGTCCCGATATTGATGTGGGTATTCTTAATATTCGCCAAGGGCTTAGTGGTGGCTTTAGCCACTGCCGTCTGGCCGGTGTCAGGAACCGGATATTGAGAGTTCAGATCATCAGAATTAACATTACTCATCAGAAAAACACACGCTTCAGCCACGTCATCAACATACAGAAACTCTCTGTAAGGGCTTCCTGTGCCCCAAAGGGTAATGGAAACCTGGGTCCGGCTGTCTTCCAAATACCGGATTCCGTATTTTGCGAGTAAATCCAGAATATCCTGTTCGGAGGAGGATTCAGTGGCACCTGCAATCGGATATTTTTTAAAGTCTTTCCTCAGAGAAACCCAATCATTGTTTTCGAGGCATTTGCCTAAATGGATCTTTCTGATAAGAGCAGGAAGTACATGAGATGTTTCAAGATTATAATTATCGTTAGGTCCGTATAAATTTGTAGGCATGACAGAAATAAAATTTGTGCCATACTGAATGTTGTATGATTCGCACATCTTAATGCCGGCAATTTTCGCAATGGCATAAGGCTCGTTGGTGTACTCCAGCTCTCCGGTTAACATATACTCTTCTTTGATTGGCTGCGGACAATTTCCGGGATAAATGCATGAGCTTCCCAGAAACAAAAGTTTCTTAACTCCATTAAGATAACTCTGATGAATAATGTTATTCTGGATCATCAGATTTTCATACAGAAACTGAGCCCTATATGTATTATTTGCAACAATCCCTCCGACTTTTGCAGCAGCAAGAATGACATATTCAGGTTTTTCTTTTTCAAAGAAACCGGCTACTGTCTGCTGAATGGTAAGGTCATAAGCAGGATATGGAGTGAAGACCAGATTTGAATATCCTGATGCCATCAGATTTCTCCTGATTGCGCTGCCAACCATGCCATTGTGCCCGGCGATATAAATCTTTGAGTTTTTATCCATCTTTCTGATTTTATATTTTTATTTCAAGATCGTCATTCAGCGCGGCGCTTTACTTTTTCAAAATCCGATTCAACCATAATTTTTACCAGATCCTTAAAAGTAGTTTTTGGCTCCCATCCCAGCTTTTCCTTTGCTTTTGCCGGATCTCCAATCAGAATATCAACTTCAGTTGGTCTGAAATACCTGGGATCAATACCAACAACTTCTTTACCTGTTGATTTCAATATTCCCTTTTCATTTACCCCTTTACCGTTCCAGATAATCTCTTCGCCCAGAACACGGAATGTCTCTTCCACAAATTCGCGTATTGTATGTGTCTCATTTGTTGCAAGAACAAAATCATCAGGCTCATCAGCCTGAAGTATGCGCCACATTCCCTCTACATATTCAGGTGCATAACCCCAGTCACGTTTTGAATCGATGTTCCCAAGGAATAATTTATCCTGCTGTCCTGTCATAATTTTTGATGCTGCAACAGTTATCTTCCTGGTTACAAAGGTCTTTCCCCTTCTCTCGCTTTCATGATTAAAAAGTATTCCATTGCTTGCAAACACATTATAAGCTTCTCTGTAATTAACAACAACCCAGTAGGCATAAAGTTTGGCGGCAGCATAGGGGCTCCGGGGATAAAACGGTGTACGCTCGGTCTGTGGTATCTCCTGAACTTTCCCGTAAAGCTCAGATGTGGAGGCCTGATAAAATCTGGTTTTAATACCTACCTCTTTTATTGCATCAAGAAACCTGAGTGTTCCCACACCATCAACCTCTGCCGTATATTCAGGAACTTCAAATGAGACCTGGACGTGAGATTGTGCTCCCAGGTTATAGATCTCAGTGGGCTGAACCTTTTCGACAAGACGGTTCAGGTTGCTGGAGTCGGTCAGATCGCCATAATGAAGGAAAAACCTTTTGTTAAGAAAATCGGGATTATTATATATGTGATCGATTCTGAAGGTGTTAAATGAGCTCGATCGCCTTATGATACCATGAACATCGTAACCCTTATCCAATAATAATTCTGTAAGATAAGAACCATCCTGTCCTGTTATCCCTGATACTAATGCAACTTTTTTCATTATTTATAATTATATCTGAATTGTTAAATAATCTGAAACATAAAACTTAATTATATCCAATAGTCTTTAATCCTGATCTTTATCTTAATAGCATTGGGAATAGGTACCTCACTGACAAGGATCAGATAACCTCCCCCACCCGCTCCGGAAAGTTTCCAGGCAAGGGCTTTATCTCTGTGCACATCGATAATATTTTCAACCTTTTCGTTCATCATTTTAGGGAACATTGCAACCTGAGCATTGAAAGAGGCCAAAAAACCTTTTGAGAAAGTTGAAATATCTTTTGCCTTCAATCCCTGCCAGGCCAGGTCAGCAGCGGATGTAAGATTTCTGACATTCTCTTCTGTAATATTTGTATTTTCAAGTACTACAAAATCTGCAGGTCTTGGCCAGAGAGTTACCATATAAAGTCGTTCTTCAAGCCAGCGTATCGTTGAAATATCAGAAATTGACTCAAATGCAGATGGCCAGTATTTACCCTTATCATAGAAAAACCTGTTAATACCGGGAAGGGTGATCCCGATAGAGTCCTGAGATCCGCTGACATCTTTGGTACCCGGATCATTATCATACCTGAAAAGAATTCTGGCAAGCTTTTCAGGATTTTCCATTGGGAGATGGTCATTCCAGATCTCTATTGCCTTTTTTCTGGTAGAAGTAGCCATTCCTGAACGCTCATTAAACTCAATGGTAGGCTCAATAGAAACTGTTATAGCCCAGCCCGGGCAGAATTTTGAAACGTAAGGCTGGTCTATCCAGGTTCCGGCAAGATCGATCCTGTATGGAATAGGAGTCTCCTTTCTTAATGAGGTAGTGGAACGAACAGGTAAATTGGCATGCGGAATTCTCTTTAGGACCTTATATCCAATTCCTAAATCTTTACAGATCTGATCCTTTTCAGGGGTATGTCCGTCTTCATTAACGACAAAGAAATCAGGTTTAAGAGTTTTCATATCGTCGAGAAAATCGAGAATACCACTTCCTTTATTGATCTTCACATTATACACACACGACAATGCTTCGAGCATATACAGTCTCTCATCCTCAGAGTTGACAGTATTCCTTCCTTTAAGATCACAGATGGTTTTATCGGAGCCTAATCCAACATACAGATCACCGAATTGGGAAGCTTCCTTCAAAAAAGCAATATGGCCGGAATGAAGGATGTCGAAGCAACCGCTGACAAAGACTTTTTTACGAATGTTTTGAGACATAACAGAATTTTATCGGGGTTAAAAGTATAAAAAATCAATGCATATCAGAAATGCAGGCAATAGAAAAATTTAAAAACATCACTGGCAAAGACCGGTGATGGCGCAGGGTTTATGCTGACAACCGTGAGGTTCGTCAGTACAAAGGGTTGATGCTGACAACCGTATGGTTCGTCAGTGCGGAGTGCCGAGAGTCGAAAGTTTTATTAGTCAGGTTAAGGTGGCAATTATATCGCTTCCATCAGAAAGCTTCTTATATTCTTGTGTTCAATACCATCGATGGTATTTCTGTAATTTTTATCAGCTGTAATAACCATTTTAGGATAGTTATCATCAATCTCCAGGAGATTACCGAATTCACGTCTGACTGTCTCTTTACTGTCAAGAAGAAGAGCTACCTGAACATAGATCTTCTCATTGTTTTTTGTTGCAATAAAGTCCGTTTCATGGCCCTTTTTCCATCCCGTCTTTATATCATATCCCCTGAATAACAGTTCATTACAAACAACATTTTCAATAATTTTCGCTTTGTCATCAGGTTTATAACCAATAATTGCATTACGAATACCAATGTCTTCAAAGTAATACTTTTCGCCTGTTTCAAAGATCCGTTTTCCCTGAATATCATATCGCAACACTCTGTTTAGCAGAAATGCATCACTCAGATAACCATTATATGATTGCACCTGATTATGCGGAATCATTACTTTCTGCGACTTAAGAAAATCACTGATACTTTTTGAAGAGAAGAGAGAACCGGTATTATCGGCCAGAAAGCGGATAAGCTGTTCAAGAAAATGGGTGTTCCTAAGATTATGACGCGTTACAACATCCCGATAAACAATTGTATTATAGATGTTCTTCAGATATTCAAAAACGATCTCATCGGTAAGATTAAGATTAACCAGAAATGGAAGTCCACCGTAAAGAAAATATTGCTCAAGACTCTCTTCTGAGTCCTCTTTTTTATGAAACTGAAGAAACTCCGAATAAGAGAGACTGTAAACCCTTATTTCAACAGTTCTGCCTCCGAGAAATGTGGCAAACTCACCTGATAATAATTTTGCATTGCTGCCGGTAATATAAATGTCATTCTGATTATCAAGTAACAATGACCTTATAGCTTTTTCAAATTCAGGAATCTCCTGAATCTCATCAATAAAGATATAGTTTACCTTTTCACTAACCGACTTGCTTTTTATATATGCCACCAGATCCGCTGCGGTGACAAGAAAATCGTACTGAAGATCTTCATGGTTTATATAGATAATGTTTGCATCCGGCTCTTCATTCAATATTTTTTTTATTATTTGAAACAGCATATAACTTTTTCCTACCCTGCGTTGGCCAGTGAAAACTTTAATAATTGGTTTCCGTATAAATGGCTCAATTCGCGAAGTATATGCTCTGCGCTCAATAATATTTCCGGGAATAGTAAACAAATTATCTTGTAATTATAG
>CAIJYD010000125.1 GCA_903824785.1 uncultured Bacteroidota bacterium | reverse complement strand
CTCATGCTCCTTCAGGGCTCCGGTTATCTGGCTCTCGGTAAATCTCGTCTTTTTCATATACAAGTTTAAAGTTAGACACTTTTGTCCAATTTTAACTTGTAGGATTTTTAGGGATACTTACACCTCCTATGCTCCGGGAAATATTGCAACGACATGGAATGAATCAAAAAACGTTAAATGGAAAACTGAAATTCATGGAAAAGGATGGTCTACACCTGTTATAATCGGGGACCAGATCTGGATAACCACAGCCACTGAAGACGGGAAAAAAATGTATGCCGTTTGTGTCAGTAAAAAATCCGGAAAAATCCTGCATGATATTCTGGTACTGGAAAATGAAAAGGTAAATTGGAAAAACGAAATGAATACTTATGCCACACCCTCACCTGTTGTCGGGGATGGGTATGTTTATGCAGAGTTCGGACCCTACGGAACAGTATGTAGTGAGGCAAAATCGGGCACGATAATATGGAAAAGAACTGACGTTAGCATGGAAAATATACCGCATGGGCCTGCATCATCACCAGTTATTTATGAAAATCTGTTATTTCTTCAACATGATGCAGGTGTTTCTCATAAAATTACTGCTCTCAACAGGAAAACTGGTGCTACAGTATGGCAGGTCAATCGCCCTCCGGAGTTTTATAAGAATCTGCGGGAAGATTGGCGCAAATCGCAAAGCTCGCCGATAATAATCTCAGTAAATAAGAAAGATGAACTGATAAGCGAATCATCACAGCTATGCCAGGTTTTTGACCCTGAAACTGGTAAGGAAATATGGCGGGTTACCTATGCCGGAGGTGATGGAACTGTTTCAAGTCCGCTTTTCTGGAATGGGATTGCATTTATTAATACCGGACTTAGTAAAAAGGAGTTATGGGCTGTACGACCCGATGGGAATGGAGATGTTACTGCTTCAAACGTCATATGGAAATGCAAAGAAAATGTTCCGGGTATCTCAACACCGGTTATTTCAAACGGATTGATATTTATGATAAATGATAAGGGGATTTTATCTTGTCTTGATGCAAAAACAGGACAGCTTATCTGGAAAGAAAAATTACAGGGTAGTTATAGTTTTAACTTTGCCCCTGTTTCTATTGAAGGCAACATATATTTAACTGACATGGATGGCGTTACAACTGTTATAAAGGCAGAAAAAAAATTCCAGATAGTGGCAGAGAATAAACTGGAAGGTAAATTCATCGCACCTCCGGTCGTGTCTGAAAATTCGCTGATCATGCGTTCGGATACTCATATTTACAGAATTGAAAATTGAAGCTCATCGGCAAGCAGGAGAACCGAGCTTGCGACCCCGGCGAAGCCGGTTCGGATAAGCTTTATACTGTAATAGAAGTCGCTGAATACCTGATCAACCTTCCGGCAATGAAAGGGCATAATCTGGCGGGAATTACTCTTTGCGCCAAGAATCATTTCGGATTTTCTCAGAACCGAGTTCTCAAATCCTGAGCATACTGTGCCATATATCATCGAGCCCGGTGTGGATGATTACCTGCATCAGGCGGCCGATCCGAAATACTGGCCTGCAGGCATCGTCTATGCTCCGAATGGGGATAATATCCCTATGAAGGGCCTCGGGGTTCATGAACACTGGAATAACCCCATGGACAAGCAATACTCGCGTAACCTCGGAAAAGGAGAAGGAATTGACCTTGTACTGCAAAATTTGAACAATTATTCATTAAAAGCCCTTTTTATTGACCCCAATTTCATAATTTTACCGAGTGAAAAGACAAGGAAATATATTAGTTGACATTAAGATTGACAAGCTGACTAACTCTATTGAAAATTCTGTTTCAGGTGATGTTTTCGACACTGATGTTTTTCAGCTTTTTTCAAAAGACATTAAGCTGATTAAAAGGACTGATTGGCAATTCAACTGGCATGAACAGATTAAACTCACTGGTAGAGAAACGTATAAACTTGTAATTAAAGACAATCCAAAAATAATCCAAGGACTATTAAGCTTAAGCGACCAGGGAGACCATATTTACATACATCTTATTGAAGGTGCCAAATTCAATAGAGGGAAAACTAAAATTTACTCAGGTGTTCCGGGCAACTGAGTTGCTTTTGCTTGCAAAGTATCATTTGATAATGGTTATGATGGCTATCTTGCTTTGGATGCCAAGACAGCATTGGTTAAGCATTATCAGGAAACTCTTTATGCTACTCATTTCAAAGGAACTAAAATGATGATAGAAACGCCAGCTGCAAACAAGCTAGTTAGTAGATATTTTAAAAATAGATAAAATGGGACTTATCAGAGAACCAAAAAAGGTAGATTTCACTTTCTTAGACAAGCCTTGGACTGAGGAAGAGAAAAAAGAATTTAGCGCATTTATCAAGCTAAGAAAAGGGCAGCGAAGAAAAACTAGAACTAATCCTAAAAAAGTTATTTCATAGCTTAACCTTATCGCCTTTGATTGAACGACCATAAGATCAAGTTAATATGACTACTTTGCAGAACTCTCTGATCTACGGCTCAACAGGAATGAGAAACATAATCATATTTAGTAAGATCGGACAAATAGGTGAATCGGAGTAGGATTTGGAGCAGTAAATTGCTTAAAATTTCACCTATGAATTGGGATTTAGAAATTTTAATATCGCGAGGCATTTTTTAATTTTAACCTTCTTAATAGACCTTTTCAGGGTAATAAACCATCTGGTAAAATTTGATGCTTATTAATATCTGTTTAAATTTGTCTCTCTGAAGTTAATTTATCACAAAATGAAATATCCTATATCTTCATGGCAAAGCGCAGGACTGACTGCTCTTGGAGGCCTGTACCTCCTTTCATCTTCCTGTTCAGGTGATAACGTCAAAAAAAACGACAGGAAGCTTAATGTGGTCTTCTTCCTTGCTGACGACCTTAGGTGGAACTCCCTGGGCTGTGCGGGCAATGGGATACTTACCACACCTAATATCGACGCGCTTGCACGATCTGGTGTCAGATTCTCTAATGCCTGTGTAACCACATCAATCAGCATGGTCAGCCGCGCCAATCTTCTTACAGGACAATATATGAGCCGTCATAAAATAAGGGAGTTCGGAGTTCAGCTCAGTGAACAGGCATTCTCACAAACATATCCTGCAATCTTAAGAAAGGCAGGTTGGTGGACAGGGTATGTAGGAAAATACGGTGTCGGAAAAATAAGGGACAACAGCTTCGATTACAGCATAGTATATGAGGGAATACACTGGCTAAAGGAGGAAAATGGAGATTCGATTCATGTAACAAGGAAAAATACACTTGATGCACTTAGGTTTCTGAATGAGAGGCCAAAGGATAAACCATTCCTGCTTACAGTTGGTTTCTTCGCAACACATGCCCAGGATAACCACCCCGACCAGTATTTATATCAGCCCGAAAGTGAGAAATATTATCGCGATGTGTTAATCCCGGTCCCTGAAACAGCTTCTGATAAATACTTTAACCTTCTTCCCCCATTTCTCAGCAATGAAAAAAATGAAGGCCGGATAAGGTGGCACTGGAGGTTCGATACACCCGAAAAATACCAGAAGTATATGAAAGCCTACTTCCGGATGCTCACAGAGCTTGATGCTGCGGTGGGTGAAATAACTGAAGAGATCAGGAAACAAGGATTACTGGATAATACGTTAATCATTTTTATGGGGGATAATGGATATTTCCATTCAGAACACGGACTGGCTGACAAATGGTATCCTTATCAGGAGTCTGTAAAAGTGCCTCTGATTGTCTTTGATCCGAGACTCAGCAAAAGTGATCGTAACAAAGTCAATGAAGAGTTTGTTCTTAATATCGATATTGCACCTGCTATTATTGCAGCTACAGGACAGCCAATTCCTGAAACCATGCAGGGTAAGGATTTTTCATTGCTTTATCTTAATGAAAAAAAGCAGGAGTGGAGGAAGGAATTCTTCTACGAACACCCCTTTGTGACCAATGAAGAGAGGATCCCTTCATCCGAAGCTCTTGTGACACATTCTGATAAATATATATACTGGCCGTATTATAATTACGAGGAATATTTTGACCTTAAAAAGGATTCTCTGGAGGTGCGAAATGCAATTAATGACACTACATTCTCTGAAAAGATTGTTTCGATTAAAGATAGATTTATTAAACAAAGGGAACAAGCCAGATGAACAGAAAGAGATTAGTTGACATCTTTCAACGCCTTCATTACTCGAAGGATTTTGAGGACACTGGGATCAGGCTGGCGATCGTACATCGGCTACTTGTTAAACATAAAGGTATAGCCTGGGCAGAATCCTTCCCGGATAAAGGTGCGACATTTTCGTTTTAATTACCGGTTTAATAGACGAAGGGAAAAAAGGATAAATACGAAACATAGTCAGGATGCAAATCTGCCTTGGTTTATATTTAAACATAGCCTTGTGTATTTAAAGTAATAATATTATATTTGCCTTGTAATATTAAATAACAAAGATGAAAAGAGTCATTGAAGGGATGTTTTCTGAATGGAAAATCAGTCCCAGACGAAAACCTTTAATCGTTCGGGGAGCAAGGCAGGTTGGTAAAACTTTTACTATTACAGGATTTGGGCGGTCTGATTTTAAAAACTTTGTTGCTGTTGACTTTGAGCGTGATTCAAAATTCATTAAGATTTTTGAAAATGATTTAAATCCTGTCAGGATTATTAATGACATTGAACTTGCAACTGGTAAACGAATAATTTCAGGTGAGACACTTTTATTCTTTGATGAAATACAGGAATGTCCGAAAGCCATTATGTCTCTGCGCTATTTTTTTGAGGAACTACCGGAATTGCACATAATCGCTGCCGGTTCTCTTTTGGAATTTGCTCTGGGAGAGATCTCATTCCCTGTTGGAAGAGTGCAATTTGCTGAAATTTACCCGTTAAATTTTTTAGAGTTTCAAATGGCTTTAGGCAATGAAAAGGCTATCGGGTATTTAACCGGTACCCCGGGCTTGTTGTCGGAATCTTCACACGAATTCCTCCTTCGCCAATTAAAAGATTATTTTTTTGTGGGGGGTATGCCTGAAGCAGTCAAAACATTTTCAGAGAGTAAATCAATTAACAGGGCAATTGAAGTACAGGGAGAAATTTGCAATTCATTAAAACAGGATTTTTCAAAATACAACCCGCATGTCGATAAGAATTGCCTGACAGATGTTTTTACTTCAATTGCCAAAAATGTTGGAAAACAAACAAAATATGCTTCTCTAAGTGAGGATTTTACAAATCCCACCCTGAAAAAAGCTTACCAGACACTTGTGCAGGCAAAACTTGTTTGCAAAATTAATTCTGTTTATCCACAGGGATTTCCCTTAACTCCCCTCTCTTCAAAAGTTTTTAAATCAACCGTGCTCGATATAGGAATAATGAATTATTTATGCGGAATCTATAAAACGGACGAGTATTTTAATAATGATTTGATCGGGATTTACAGGGGTGCGATGGCAGAACAATTTGTCGGGCAGGAATTGGCTTCCATTAATAACTATCAATTATTTTATTGGAGTCGCCAATCCAAAAGCAGTACTGCAGAAGTGGATTATGTAATAGCAGTGAATGACAGAATAATACCAGTTGAAGTTAAAAGTGCCAAAGCAGGCAGCTTAAGAAGTATGCACCAATATCTTAAAGAATATTCTGAATGTTCTGTCGGGTATGTCTTCTCCTCGAACAAATTTTCTGAGCTGCCTGAACAGAAATTAAGATTCATCCCTCTCTACTTTGTATATTCGGCATGCAAGAGCCGGATTATGCAATAGTAAAGAATTATATATGAATTGAATCAGTACTTAAAATGAGTTTCAGTCCTTCCAGACTCCCAAAAGATAAAAAAGATTTGGAGGAATTCTTTAATAAAAGTAACAAAACAAGAGTCCGGATATTGGAAATATATTTTTGGTAATTTATGGTTTTATGAAAATTTCAATTTAAGTTTGATCTGAAAACTTGTTTTAAGGAACCGGTACCAATTCTTAACTAACTTTTATGAAAAATTCTAATCCGTTAATCAGCAGAAAAGGGTTGACTATGATAGCAATCCTGGCATTTCAGTTCATTCTGACAGCTGAATCATTTGCCCAGTACCCTCAGATAAATGACGATATCGCAAAACTCCGGAAAGGAGGAATTGCAATAAAAACAAAGCCTGGCGATAAGGTATCTATTGAACAGCTGAGCCACGAATTCTGGTTTGGTGCAGCAATCACCAACGGAATTGCTGGCAGCAGAATGTCTGAAGAAGATATTAAACAATACAAGTCAAAATTCCTTGAGAATTTTAATTCTGCTGTAACTGAAAACGCTGTGAAATGGATTGATATGGAGCGGAATAAGGGTGAAGTAAACTACTCAAATGTTGATGGCATCCTTAAATGGACCGAAGAGAACAATATACCCCTGAGAGGGCATAATATTTTCTGGGGTATTCCTAACCGTGTGCAGCCCTGGCTGAAAGAAATGGATGATAACGAACTCAGTAAGACACTTCAGAACAGGGCTGAAACCCTTGCAAAACGTTATAAGGGCAGGTTTGTGGAATATGACCTTAACAATGAGATGGTTCATGGAAACTACTATGAGGACAGACTCGGACCGGAGATAACAAAAAAGATGGCCGAATGGGTGCATAACGGCGATCCCGGAGCAAAACTTTTTCTGAATGATTATGATATACTCACAGGTGTTAAGCTTCCTGAATACATGGCGCAGATCCGCACTTTACTGAAGCAGGGAGTTCCCATTGCAGGTATAGGCGTTCAGGGACACCTTCATGCAGAATCTTTTGATAGAAACCAGCTGATTAAGGCACTTGATTCTCTTGCCATATTTAAACTTCCTATTCGTGTTACCGAGTTCAACATGCCAGGGCAGCGTTCAAAATTTCTTAAAGACACAAAACTCGAAATGACTCCTCAGGAAGAGGAACAGAAAGCCAAAGATATAGTTGATTATTACAGGATCTGTTTCGCTCACCCGCAGGTGGAAGGTATCATTATGTGGGGTTTCTGGGCCGGAGCCAACTGGATTCCTGCTTCGTCTCTATACAAACGCGACTGGACACCTTCACCCGCTGCTGAAGCATATAAGAATCTGATCTTCAAAGAGTGGTGGACAACAGTTTCCGGCACTGCCGATAATAAGGGCAATTTCTCCACCTCAGCTTTTTACGGAAAATACAGGATAACTATTAATGGCGTTTCAAAAGAAATAAACCTTACAAAGAATTTAGGCAAGGTTACGGTTGATGGAAGTTCCTTCAACTCTCAAAAGTGATCAGGGAAACCTTTTGATCCGGTCTGGTTCTCTTACTATTTTAATCTGAGACTGTTGCTCAATACACTTTTGTTACCTGCGGGTTACAAGGGATAACAACCAGATTGTCTCCGACATTTCCGGCTGAAATAATGCAATAACCTAATTTGGAAACAGGAGAGGTTGCTCCATCTCCTGTTCCGGTTCAGTTGGCTGAGAATCCTGCAACGCTTTTATACGCGACACAAGAAGTGTAATCCCCAGTCCGAAAACACCGATAACTGCAAATGAGTAGCGCAGACCTGCAATCCCTGAAATGTAGCCGATAAGCGGGGGCCCCATCAGGAAACCCAGAAAACTAACACTGGCAACAGTAGCCAGAGCAATACCTGCCGGGACTTTGGTGTGCTTTCCGGCAGCACTGTAAACAGTTGGTACAATGCTTGATACGCCAAGTCCTACCAGCATGAAAGCAATGGTACAAGGTATCAGATAAGGGAACAGAACTGAAGTAAACAAACCGGTTGAGATTGTTATACCACCTATCTGAAGCAGCCTTTTTCTGCCGATTTTTGAAATAATGTAATCGGCTGCGAAACGTCCTGAGGCCATCATAATCATGAAGGAAGTATAACCAAGAATGACAAGAGATGGCGGAGCGTTTACTACATCTTTAAAATAGACACCACTCCAGTCGAACATAGCTCCCTCGCTCGCCATACTGCAAAAGCCTATTATTCCGAGCTGAAGAAGTACAGTGTCGGGTTTGGAGAAAAATCTGCGTTTTGGTTCATTCCTGTTTATCCCTGATTTTCCCTTAATCAGAAAAGGCTTATTGATCCAGACTATCGTCCACACAATAAGAGTGACGATTATAAAATGCCAGGTCGGTGCAATTTTCAGGTTAATCATCAGAAGTCCGGTTAAGGCTCCGGTAAACCCTGCAAGGCTCCAGCCTCCATGAAAGGAGGCCATTATAGGCCGGTTATACAGACGCTCGGCAGAAATACCCTGGGTGTTTATCGAAATATTGCATAGGTTTCCGGCTAATCCGAACAAAAACAAAGCTATAGCCAGTTGCCAGCCTTCCCTTGCCAGGCTTATATTATTCAGGCAAATAGTATAAACAGGAAATGCAAAAAGCAAAATTTTCCGGCTCCCGAAGTGGGTAACCAGCTTTCCGGAAAAGGTCATCATCAGAAATTGTCCTGCCGGCACTGCAAAAAGGATACTGCCAAAAACGACATCATTCAGGTGCAGTAATGTCTTGATATCGGGAATCCTGCTGGCCCACGATGAGAAGCAGAGACCCATAGAAAAATAAACCAGAGCCACAGCTATTCTGATTCGCTTTTTCCCGGCTGTAGATTCAGTTTGTTCAACTACTGATTGTGTACGATCTGACATGGTTGTTTTCTGAACGGTATAACCGGCGTAAAAGTATTAAAAACCTGATATGAATTATGGAAATCAGGATTAAATAAAACCTTTGATGAGTTTGTAAAAACAACTCAATGATTCATTTTTTAATGCTTTTTCAAAACTCACTTTTTTTTTGTTTAAAAAATAGTGCTTCTGATGGACATTTTCTGATAGCTCGTCAAATAAAAATTGGTATTATATTTTAATTGTTAAACTTTGCTTCAGGATACTTGTTTATAAGTCGGAACCTTATGTTCTATTTTTTGTTCTTCATCATGTTTTTTTGAAATTAAAGATTGGTTAAAACCTCTCTTTTTTACGATTTAAAGAGGAAGAATTTTGCTTCGGGATGTCACTTAAAAATGTGACTTACGAAGCAAAGGTATGTGCTGAAGTTTATATTTTAAAAATAAGGATAACCTGAGTAACAAATTATTTGACTTCGAATAAAAATATTAAGCAGCCATTAGTTATCGATAGTAAATACAAATCTCAAATTCACACCATAGCCTGATATGCTCTACACTCGATATATAAATGTTTTTGAAACTTTAAAGAAAAAACTCCATATGAAACCTGCTGTTCGTTTGAATATCAATAATTTAAATGATTCAAGATCAACCCGGTTTTTTCTTATGGTTGCTCTTTTCTCCCTAATGTCGCTCAATAGCTGGGGGCAGGATCCACCCGCTACCCCGGGAGCTATCAGTGGAATTACATCTCAATGCCCGGGATTATCTCAGGTATATAGCATATCTGCAGTTGCAGGTGCTGAATCTTATGCATGGACAGTACCCCCAGGTTGGGTTATTTCAAGCGGAGAGGGAACGATTTCTATAACAGTTACAACTGGCGCTGCGGGGGAAAATGGTGATATTTCTGTAACTCCAACTAATACTTATGGGACAAGCGGGCCGAGTATTCTGGCTGTAACGGTAAATCCGCTAGCCAGCATTGGTTCAGTAACAGGAACAACTCCTCTTTGCATATCATCAACAGCCACTTATTCAGCCAATACGGTTGTCCTTGGTGGCGGGACAGGAGCCTGGAGCAGCAGTACAGTGGGAATAGCAACTGTAAACTCTTCAGGACTTGTAACCGGAGTTTCAGCAGGAACATGTGATATTATATACACAATATCAGACGGCTGCGGCGGTACAAAAACAGCCCAGCAGTCTGTTACCATAACTCCTGATGCGAGCATCGGTTCTGTATCAGGAACCACACCTCTGTGCATATCATCAACAGCCACTTATTCAGCCAATACG
>CAIJYD010000124.1 GCA_903824785.1 uncultured Bacteroidota bacterium | reverse complement strand
GGACAGTCAGATCTAATGGGGTAGAGGGTTGTATTATTGAAGCTTGCCGGCTTTCAGTACAACCTCTGCCATCGGTAATACTGATATTGTAATTTCCTGCGGAGAGATTTTCAAACACTGTTTCTGTCTGCGCCGGTCTTCCGTCTAAGACATAAGTGTATCCTTTATACCCGGCTCCATTTCCGCCGGAAGGGGTTAAAGTTAACACTCCATCGCTCTTGCCGAAACACGACACACCTGATCCGTTATAATCTTTTGCTGCCCAGGTAAAGTCAAGGGCTTCCGACGGTTGAGTAATGATTTGTTCTTCAGGCCATAACGTTTCACATCCTTTTGCATCACTGACTTTCAACTTGTAACCGCCAAACGGAATTGATGCACCTGGAGTATAATTTATGTATAGCTGATGATTTTTTGAAGATTGATAAATATACCCGCCGTTTCCGCCCGATGCTTCAATATCAATACTGCCACTGTCGCCATAACAGACAATATCTTTTAATGTAACATGATTAATCAATAATGGCGTAACCTTTTGATATACGGAAGCACTGTCATAAATCGCAGGACAACCGGCAAGGTCTGATGCCTCAATACGATAATCGCCTGGTGGCAGTCCTGTAATTTTGCTGCTGTCGGATCGGATATTTAGCCACTCATTATCCGTTTTAACAGACCATTTCAGGTCAAAGTTGCCGGAACCACCAGTGAAAGAGGCGAGTATAACTCCGTCGCTTTTCTGATAGCATTTTATGTCATTTGATATCAGCTCTATAACGGGTTTAGGATGAATGTTACTGATAACTGAACTAACAATGTTACTGCACCCGTTCTTGTCTCTTACAGTAAAATTATAGTTACCAGCCGGAAGCTTTCCAAAAATATTATTAGTTATAAAGGTTCCCTGTCCGTTCTTGTATTCATATGGTTGTGCACCTCCAGACGCCAATAATGTTACTACACCTGAAGAGTCGTTGAAGCATTTCGTATCTTTAAGTTCTTTGACAAGCAAGCTGACAGGAATATCAGGTTGAATGAGAGTAACCGGACTGGTTACAGAACATCCCCTGGCGTCTGTTACCTTAACATTATATATTCCGGAAATAAGGTTTGTATATACCCCTTCCGGTTTTGCGACACCTCCCGAAAATGAATAACTATAACCACTGTATGTTCCTCCGATCCCTTTGTTTCCGTTACCACCTGTTGCACTAACTATTATACTTCCGTCGGACATACCATAACATGATATATTGTAGCCATTATAATCAGATAAAGTTGTTGTAAAATTTAAAGCAGCAGCCGGACTTGTAATTTTAACATCGTTATTCCACAAAGCGTTGCACCCGTTTGAGTCTGTCACTTTCAGTTTATATGATGCAGCTGATAATGACGATCCTGAGGCGAATTCAGTATATGTGCCACCCTCACTTAATGCGTAAGAAAATTTATATCCTCCTTTACTGCCACCAGCAGCTATATCAATACTTCCATTAGTTCCAAAGCAAATAATATCATGTGCAACTACGCTTGTTACAGTAAGTTGGGTTGGTTGGGAAATAACTGTACTGTCGTAGGCGGAACAATTATCAGAATCAGTAATTCTTAACTTATATTTACCCGGACCCAGCTGATTAATATTTTGCAAACCAGAACCGTATGTTTGCCAGCTACCTGTTAACCATTTCTGCCAGAAGTAAACGAACCCTCCTGATCCACCGGTAATAGTTGTGGAAATCTGGCCGTTGTTCTCTCCATAACATTTTACGTCCTGAGGCAGAAGAGTTATTTTAATCTGTTCGTTTTTATTTACAACTGTTTCTGAAATAGTTTGTGTATAACCATTCCTGTCTTTAACTGTAATCTGATGTGTACCTGGCAAAAGGCTGCCAAATACATTTGAGGATACAAATCCAGTACTATTACGCTGATAAGTATAAGGACTAACACCTCCTGAGGCAGAAACTGTAATTTTACCCGTTGCCGATCCATTACATTTTACAGCCTCAAGTGCCAGTACTGACAGGCTGAGTATATCGGGTTGTGTCAGAGTAACTGACTTAGAAAAAGAGCATCCTCTTTCATCAATAACTTTAACAGCATATTCACCTGCTCCAAGGTTGGAATATACTCCACTTGTCTGATCACTTCTTCCGGATAATGAATAAATATATCCACTGTAAGTTCCGCCTGTACCTCGTTCTCCGTTTCCTCCTGAAGCCTTTAATGTAAGGCTGCCATCATTGATTCCATACCCCGAAATATTGAATCCATTAAAGTTAGAAGGTGTTACAGCAATATTGAGAGGGGAGACGGGGCCGGTAATCCTGATCTCTTTCTCTTCTCCATATTCTTCCCACATAGCCTCGCATCCTTTTGAATCTCTGACTTTTACAAGGTACGAGCCTTCGATGAAATTAGCTCCTGAGGTGAATCCGGTAAAACTGGCACCATGAGTTTCAGATGATAAGAAAAGGTATCCTCCATTACCTCCGGTAGCAGTGACATCAATACTTCCGGTATTTCCGTAACAGACTGGATCGTGGAAACTTAATGCTGTTATTTCTAATAGGGCAGGCTCATTTATTATTGTGCTGGCATATAAGGAACAACCCTCTGAGTCAGATACCTTCAATCGATATTCCCCGGCATAAAAATTTGCCGGGGAAGCTGTTGAAGAAGTATTAGGAAACCAGCTACCATTAATTTTTTGCTCCCAGCTGAAAGAGTTATAATTACCGGAACCACCAGTAATTGAAGTATTTACCTGTCCATCTTTGCTTCCAAAGCAGTTAGCATCTTTCGGGGTAAGAGTTGCACCTAACAGAGGATTTGTCTCAACGGTTAAGGTTTCAGACACCACATCAGTGCAACTCTGGTCACTATTATGCAGAATAACAGTGTAATTCAGTGCTTTCAGAGAGGAGAATACAGCAGGATTACTGGTGAGAGAATAGCTGTCGATGTTGAATTTGTAATTGCCGGAACCACCACTGGCTGAAACTTCGATTTCCCCTGTACTTTCTCCGTAGCACTTAACTTTTTTAATTCTGTTTGTCGTTAAGTCCAATGGAACAACTGCTTGCAGCATTTTTAGAGAGGATATAGCTCCATCGCAGGAAGGCCTGTCATTGTCGCGAACTCTGATAACATAAGAGCCGGCCGGCAGATTATAATTTTCCCACACAGAACCCTGTGCGGCATAAAATAACAATGGACTTCCAGATGGAAAATCATTTGCCTTATAAACATAATAGTCATATCTGCCCTTTGTTCCACCTGCTGCTGTAACTTTAAATCCTCCATTGGGATTTAAGAGACAGGTGGGATCTTTAGAGATAACTGAAGTTAATACTACCTGATCAGGCTGGTTGATTGGTTTAAAAACAGGAGCTTCATTATAACAAAAATCCGTTACACTAACCGGATAATTAGCTTTAGCCAGTCCTTCGAATGTATAATCGGGATTGTTTTTAACTGTCGCTCCATTGGCTATTATCTGAAAATCACCCGCCCAGGACGAGAGCTTCACATTAATGGATCCATCAGAACCGCCTGGACAAGAAACATCTTTCCCGGAAATCTGAAAATTCAGTTTTGGAAGAGAGCCGACCGTAATTGGCTGTGCAGCGAAGCAATTATGAAGATCAGAAGACTGATAAGTAAGACACAAATTATATGAACCCGGATTGATTGATTTAATTGCAATTTCAGAGCCATTAAAATCAATTGGTGGATCAGCTAAAATATCTGAAAGACATGACATGTCACCATTTAGAATCCGATATGTGTATAAACTTGTATTAACAGGGCTTCTTACGTCTGAAAGTTTTATTTCTGCCGTTGGATTATTTATACAGGATAGAGTTGATGTTATAGAGTTTGCCATAGGTGGCGCAGGCAGAATATCAGCTATTGCCGGTTCTGACAAGGGGCCATCTTTACCTGAATAAATTTTTCTGGGTTTTACCCTGAAGTTAACCCTTGCTTTATAGCTAAGTTCTGCCAGATGGTTACCGGGAATAAATTCAACAGAGTCTGTTTTACTTTTACCCTTTTCCAAAGTAAGCCATTCCTTAATTGAGGTTTCATACAAATAAGGAGCCGGACATGCTGTGATATATTTTACTTCTGCCGGAAAGTAATCGTAAAGAAATGTGATTTCCGCTTGAGTCAGGGATGAAGTATTCTGGTTTATGATACCTTGCAACAGCAGCTCCGCAACAGACTCTTTTGATCCGGGAAGATCTCCGTACAGATAGAGATAATTTTTCATGTACCCGTAGTCAGTATTAATTATCGCCGTATTAATATTATTTTGGTTAATATCAGGGCATGATTGGCATCGATAATTGAGTGATGAAGTTATTTTATTTAAATAATCATTAAATTCCTGAGATCTTACCAGATCATTAGAAATCAGGCCATATTCCCAGTCGTATACAGAATAAACCCGGTTGTAAAAATCTTTTGAATAAGGATCCATTTTCACCCAGAAAGGCAGATTATAACACTTTTTTTCACCTATTGAACTGATCGCAGGTTTAAATGGGGATACTTCAACCTTATAATACATACTCCAGTTAACGCTAAGTTCCATTCCGGAGAAAGAATTGAAAAGGCGGGGTTCCGTTAGCCCTCTGCCATCGGTGTATAGATCATTTATTTGCGGACCATAAAAAGTTTTATAATAATACACAGGGCTGTAACCCGGCCATCTATAATATCTGTAGTAAACAATGAATCTGGGAGTAACTATTGAATCGGTGACAGATATCTGCGTTGTTATTGTGGTTTCACCGGAAGTGTTCAGGTCATTAGCTGATAGAAATCCTATATACTTTTCATTAACATATACATATAAACCCTGAATTTTCAGGTTTCTGCCACTGAGACTTCCTCCCGAGGAAGCATCGGGAAATGATTTTCCGGATATAGTAATAGTAGCAAATGTCTCCTGAGCCTCAACCGAAAAAAAAGATGAGAGAATAAAAAATATAAATCCAAGAATTATTTTATCCCGGGTGTTCATATCAATTCTGTTTTATTTCCGAAGTTTTATTCAATACCGGGGAGACAGAAATCTGGCCGGAGGTTACAATGGCATTACTCCCTTTACACATCACTTTCATCCGGTAGGTATAAGTCAGATCCATTTCAATATCATTATCCTCAAATACTTGATCAACACCTTCCAACGTAATAAGGATGGTGACCGGCTCCTTCTCCTTTCCCCTGTAGATTATGGTTTTTGCAGGTTGAAAACCAGCCGGCATATCCCACATCAGCAAAACACTTCTTCCACTTACTCCATATTTTGCAGAAAGTTTAATTGTCTTTGGGGAAGTATCAGGTACATACACATTTCTCTTATTACCGGAGACATTTCCTGTAAAATCGATTGTCTTCAAGAGGTAATAATAATTTCGTCCCGGACCGGCTGATGCATCATTGAAAGATTCAGGAAGATTATCCTTCCATGATTTAAGCACTATGAAGATTGTATCATTTTCAGTAATCCTTTGCAATTCATAACTCTTAATATCATTTGCAGGACTTTTTTCAAGATGAATGATGACATTCCCATCAAATACATCAATACGCGTAATTACTGCCGGGGCCGGACAAATAGTGTCGGGGCGAGTAAGTTGAAGGATTTCAGAATATTCGGAACCGTTATACGTTTTGTCAAATGCAACCACCCTATAACAGATTTTTTGTGTCAGAGTATTAAGGCTGATGGTATCATGGCAGACATTTTGTTTTGATATTTCATGGCTCAGGGAGACAAATTCTTCATCCGGAGAGTTGGCAACAAACACCTTATATCCTAACAGATCTGATTCCGAGTTCTTTTTCCAGGCGATAGTAACGATACCCGATGAATCAACTTTCCCTGTCAGCATCTGCGGAGCTGATGGAGGATCGTTATCAACTGTTTGCACCAGGTACGGGAAGGAAAGAGATTTGAGGTTATTCCTGCCAACTAATAATATTTTATAATAATTTGATAATCGCGGTCTTACATCTGAATACATTCTTGCATTTGAAGGTAAGGGTTTTCCTGACAGGCTTTCAAAAACTCCATCAGGGGTTCCGGACCGGAGCACAGAGATTCCGGTTACCGGGGCTGATTCTCTTTCAGAGACCCGCCAGCGAATTACGATTTTATTGTTCTCTATTACCTCAGCAGAATCGATAACAGCATAAGCGGTAAATTCAGGGGTCCCTTTTCCTTTTATTAAATCAGAAACCGGTCCTGTCTCTCCAAAGGGGCTTATCCCTTTCACCCTGTACCATATTTGTATATCGTTATTAATGAGGGAGTCGGTATATACAAAATAGACCGGGTTGTCTTTTTCAGTAAGATTCACAAGTGGCAAGCCCGAAACAGGAGCAAAGGAGGTTCCATCAACACTTTTTTCAAGAATATAAGCGGTAAATATTCCTTTAAACAGTAATATGGGCCAACGGAGCTTAACCTCTCTGTCCAGAAATATTGCCTCCACATCATTTATTACCGGAAGGTTTGTCAACAAACCGGCATCAAGAACAACGACGGCTGGTTCCACCTCCATGCCATCCGGAATATTTGCCAGCGAAATGCTATAGGCATACCTTTCGTTGGGTAATACATTCCTGTCAGTAAACCGCAAACCGGCAGCTCTTGCAATTTTTGGTGATAAATCGCAGGCAAAAAGGGCAAAGCCGAAACGTACTTCAAGATCATTGTACCCTTTCATGAAACCGATGAAATTATTACTTTCGGTTGGAGACTGAAATTCATTACCGAAAATTGCATCGCGGACAATAGCGGAGTTTGGTTCAGAAAGTGTGAGTATTTCGAATTCATCATTACTATAAGGCTTTAACGGATTAGGGGTAAGCATCTCAGCATTACTCAAACCATCAGGGATAAAGGCACCGTCTCGGGCAATTGTATAGCGTTTAATCACATAACCATATTTATTGCCTGTTTGCCATACAGGAATTGAATTTGGGACCCATCTGAGTACAACTGAATCTCTTTTTACGAGAGCTAAACAGGTAAGGCTATTATCAGTTTGCGAAAACGCAAAACTCCCGCAACAAAATAAATTAATTAAAAACAGAACGGTTAATCGTAACGTTTTCATAATTAATAATTTAAGATCAAGTGATCAATCAGGTTCCTTTAATAATTAATATTGAATTCTTTGAAAGTAGTTATGACATTTATGCCTGGTAATCTGTAATTAATCCTGAACGGATAGTTTCCCCGCGATATATCATCAATGCTGCCAGCCAACAGTCGCTGCGCTTGTGGCGGAATACCGGAACGACCCAGATACAATGCTGCTGCTTTATTCCGGAGTTCTGAAAAATCGGAATAAACATAGTGAGGAACATTATACCGGATAAAAACATCGCCGGCATGTGTATGAGACTGTGAACCATCAAGAACATAGCCTCTTTCGCCGGAATCATAGATCACCATAGCTTTTAAAGGGAAAACTCCCAGTAAGTTTGTATTTCTGGAAAGTGCAATTCCCTGGTTCGTTCCATAAAGTTCATATACCTGAGGATTCACATGTGAATCGATCCAATAGGGGCCTCGTTCGGCCTCTGCAAATACCAGAGGATTAAAATCTGTTCCGCTTCCTTCAATTTCATATTTATCAAATGTCTCATTAAGAGTAGTTTTAATTCCAGGAATACTCATCAGAGTAGCATCAATGGCATATTGAACACTCCAATTTCTCATGCTGTTAAGTTTTTCTCCAAAAGTTGAATAAATGCTGGAGCGGAATGAATATGAATGAAGAATAGTTTCCGTTTCCGAGTTAATAGTTCCTGAAAGCTGATTTTTTGCCATACTGAGTGAGTCAGCAGCATTAGTTGTAGCATAGAAGAGTTCACTTCTCTGAAGGTTACGATCCAAAGATCCTCCTGATGAAGGTCTTCTGACAATTGTCATGTCATAAACAGAAGCCGGAGTGAGTGTTTTTGGAATATCGAAATAGAGCATTGCTTCAGAATCGTTGTATGATACAGCCGCTTCCAGAATATCTCCGGAGGCAGATTTAAATCTGGCCAGATAGCTCCACTTAACTCCTCCGCTTTCAGAGCTGAAAATATTAGGCTGTCCGACTCCAAGTTTTATATATCCTTTCGGGTACTCATGTCTATAGAAGTTATACTGATTTCTTACAGGGTAACTGTAAACCACATTATTTTCCGGAAGTGATGCCGGCTCTTCTCCTGTAACAAACTTAATTTCAGCAACTTCAGGATCAACAGACAGTGCTTCCCATACCCCGGCAGGTGATTTTTTTTCAATATGCACCTTTACAGATGAAGTAATTGTCTGATTGCCTGGCAGAATATCTTTCAATTTCAGCATAGCCAGATCTTGCTCATTGTTCCACTGAACAATACCATTTACAGTTTTATTATCTGATGTCAGAAGTTTAAAATAGTCGAGCCTGACACGATAAACAGCATACTTATCTCCCATGTTTATCATTCCGAATTCTCTGTCGATATTTGTATTAAAGGCGACCTGTGGGGATGCGAAAACATCCACCTTGCTGCTTCCTTCAGCAGGTTTGATATCTCCAATAAGTTTAATTCCCGCAGGCTCATTACCATTGGTTACTATAACACACTCCTCACCAAGGGTTACAGCTACATTGACTTTACCCTTAACCAAACCTCCTAATATGCTGTATCGGGCTGCTATATTGCCCTGAAACCATGACGGGTTTGGCATTTTAGCCTGAAGAAGGAGTGCAGCCGCTACGCTCATTATATCGAATTCTGATTTTTTTACCCTGACACCTATTTTTCCGGTCAGATAAGCATATCCCTGACCCGATGCATACCACCCATTAATGCCAATTGGACCTGATCGGCCTGCACACTGAACGGTTCCATAGTTTTTAAGAAGAATATCGGCACCTGCGCCGGCGTTAAAGTATGCATAAACAAACCCTTTTTCCTTACCAACGCCCGCATTTGCATTAAATCTTATCCCAAAAGCCATTCCTTTTCCCGAGGCAACGCCACTTTCACTTTTCATAAAATCGAGATCGATATCCCTGATTATTGATGCGACCTCTGATGGAGGCAATGGCATATTTTCAATTTTCGTTCCCGCCATGAAATACGATTGGGTTTGAGAAAATCCTAATACATTAACACCCAGAGGCATTGACGGACGACCAATATATATAT
The DNA here is from genome assembly GCA_903824785.1 of uncultured Bacteroidota bacterium. Taxonomy (GTDB): domain Bacteria; phylum Bacteroidota; class Bacteroidia; order Bacteroidales; family VadinHA17; genus LD21. The sequence continues at coordinate 13,643 of CAIJYD010000124.1, read as the reverse complement.
ACCAGTCGGACGGATCGCAGTGAATAACCGCTTCTCCCAATAATCCATCAGGACCAATACCCCTGATGGCATTGGCTATATTCATATATACCTTTAAGTTTGCATGAAATATGTCATTCTCATTATCAAAAATCATATTCACTGTTGCTGATACAGGAACTGTAGCTGGAACAGGAACTTTTGCTCCTCCTCCTGTATCTCCGGAAAAGAACTGTCCGTTTCCTGTGAATCCTATATTTCTTACACCATTGTTTTTATTAAATGCAATTTCAAACAGCACATCAGCATAAAATAGCTTTTCATCTTTAACAGATAAGCCTGCCTGAGCAATAAAACCAAGCCCTCCATTCTCCTTTGGCATATAATCCCTGCTCTCAGGGAACAGATCTCTTTTCTCCATGTTACAATAAACTCCCCCTGCCAGTTTCTTGAGTGTAACTGCAGTTCCAACCTGGATATTTAGAGGAATGTCGATTTTGGCATACCAATATTTGTAAGTATCTTTTGTACCAAACCGGATTTCAACTTTTGCCGTATCCTTAAGAATTTTATTGATCATCAATCCGACCTCCCCACGGAATCCATTGCCAAATACCGGATCGTTTTTGAGAAGGTCAATCCCTCCATTTATTGAGAAAATTGAGACGTTGCCCTTTATAAATATTTTCTGAACAACGGTGCCGTCGTATCTCCATTTTTGTTTTGAAGAGAGGTAATCAGAGGCTCCTGATTGTGATTCCAGCGATGCGTTAACAAAAAACCTGGTACTGGCACTAACCCCCTTTTCACTTTTGTTCATGAGAGCAACCTTAACATCAAAGACCAGAGAAGCGTTTCCTGATAATATTGCCAGAGTAATACTATTAACAGCGGCATCAAAACCGGAAAGTTTTATAGCCGCTCCGGCTGATGATGCAAATGTACCACCCAAAACATATGGACTCTCTGCAACCAGATGAAGTCCCTCGAAACGCAGACCTTCCAATTTAACAAGGTCGTTTTGCAATGTAAGCGTCCCGTTCAGAATTGCAGAAGGGATAAATTTCCCATTAACTGCCGACATTCCAAAGATGCATCCCTCACCGAGTTTCACTGTTCCTCCGAAAGGAATTGCAAAATCTCTTTCGGAATTTATCTGCACTGCGAAGTTGTATTGCAAACCTGTCGGGGAACCTGCAATCCGCGCAAGATAACTCAGTGTATCACTGCCTAGGAACGGAATGCCAATGGCTCCTGTTAATTCTCCTCCTGTTAGTTTGTTCTGACATATTCCAATTGTGACCATATCAACTGAAAATGGCCAGCCCGAAGCATTACCTTTATTAAACGGCAGCACATTTGTTGCTGAAAAATACCCCGATAATCCAAACTCATCGATAATTAGATCTGAGGCAATGATTGCAGCTCTTTCTGTGGAACTGCTTAGTTCCGAAGGAAGAAGTACGGTAAGTTCTTTAATAAAAAAACCACGCCAGAGCTGAGGGGCATCCGAAAAGATGTTCTGATAACCGGCAGGAATCGCAAATCCCTGGCAGTTAACTAAATCGCTCATATCTGCTGTAACCTGTTTTGCCACAAAGGTCATGTCGCCTAAGCCCCTGACCATGAATGGCTCTATCGATGTGGATATAAGAATACTTTTAAGATCACTGGTGTTAACTTCAAAGCCGGCAGTAACTCTGTTCTTGTTTCTGCTCAGGAGAGGATCAGGAATAAAAAATTCATTCGAAAATTCAAATATCCCATTCAGGTTAACAGAACGGAAACCATTACAATCCCAATCTATAAAATTCCTCCCGTCAGCAGGAAGAAGTATTTTAAGCTGATCATTTATATCGATTTGAGTTTCACTAATAAGAACAAGCCTTGTGGTTGTGGTCTGGGATAAACCGGAAGGAGTTACCATCACATTTCTGGCAGCAAATGAGACGGGTCTCACACTCCCCGGAAGCTTTACCTGAGTAAACGCACTGATTATCATTCCCTGGGGTGTAAGCCTGGCGCTATCTATCGCAATTATTATTTTAGTTCCGCTTATTGTTTTCTTAATCCCGACCGGCAGATTTGTAAGGTTTTCAGAAATGAGTTCGCCGACAATCCGGTTTTCCGTTTCGACCAGAGCCAATAACGATGAGATCCGTTTTTCTTCCTGTGTAAAACCCTGACCAGAGACCTTCAGCGTTAATACAAAACAGAAGAAACAGACCAGCAAACGATCTAATATTCCAGATACTCTTAGCACAGTTCTGAAAATTTATGCAGCACTTACGAGACAATAAACAAATTTAAATAAATATTTTGGAAAGAGCTATCTTTATATAAAAATATTCGTAATCCAGTAAACTTTCCCTTGATTTTACACGAATACCCAGAGATTGTTATCAATCCCTAACCTTAAGAAAAAATATGGTAAACCGGAAGTCCTGAATTGGATAGGTGTTATGCGAATATTTGCATAAGGCACAAAACTTTATTACTCATTACCGATAGGGGTGAAAATAAAAATGCAATGGGCTGAAAGAAAGTTGATCAGATTGTGTTGAGAATATTTATCATTTGTTTCACTATTTCAGGGTCGGTAACTTTTCTGGAGAACTCAGCTATTCCGGGTACACCACCCATCATTATGCCATCGCGTCTGAAAAGCATTTCGCTTTCAATAGTTTTGCGGCCTGAAAGGTGAAACTCGCTTGCCCCGGTTACCAAAGCCAGCCAGGCAATGTTCGATTCATTTATTCCGCTGCCGGGCATAATGATTATCCTCTCATCTGCCTGACCGACAAGCTGACTTATCAATTCAGCACCGTCACCGGCTTTGTCTTTCTGTCCTGATGTGAGCAGCCTGTCTGCTCCGGTTGCTATAACATCTTCAAGCCCTCTAACAGGATCGGAGCACATGTCAAACGCTCTGTGGAAAGTGGCAGACATGGGATGTGCGAATTCAATAAGTTTTGCGCACCTTTCCACGTCAATAGCACCCGACGGGAGCAATATTCCCAGAACAATTCCGTCAACGCCGCTTTCACCGCAGATATCAATATCTCTTCTCATAATATCAAACTCATGATCGGAATAGAGAAAATCACCGCCCCGTGGCCGTATTATGACATTCAAACTGATGTTCAGATTATTTCTGGCAGATAGAATTGTTCCATATCCGGGTGTTGTTCCGCCTTCAATAAGGCTGTTGCATAATTCAATGCGGTGAGCTCCGGCACTCTGGGCCTCTAAAGCAGATGTAATGTTATCAACACAGACTTCAAGTTTAAATTTCATAATTATTGCTCTTATTTTTCTTAGTAATCTTCGTATATTAAACGGCATACAACCTGATAATGATGCATGCGGATTTCATTTTTTTAAAATTGTATTAAAAGTAATATTTTTTTCTGTATAATTGTGCTGAACAAAATTCTGATATTTATGAAACCAACTCTATTAGTACTGGCAGCAGGAATGGGAACCCGTTATGGTGGAAATAAACAACTTGATGAAGTAGGACCTTCAGGCGAGACAATTATTGATTATTCTATTTATGACGCCATCCGTGCAGGATTTGGTAAAATTGTTTTTGTTATCCGGCGTGATATCGAAGAACAGGTAAAGGAACGTTTCGTTGAAAGGCTTAAAGGTAAAATTGAAGTTGACTATGTTTTTCAGGAGATCACAAATCTGCCGGAAGGAACAAAGGTTACTCCCGATCGTCAGAAACCCTGGGGTACCAGTCATGCAATTCTGGTTACAGAACCAAAGATCAGTGAGCCATTCGGTGTAATTAATGCCGATGATTATTATGGTGTTGATTCATTTAAAATCCTTCATGATTTTTTAATGAACGACAAAGATCCTGATTGTTACTGCATTGTCGGTTATAAAATGATAAATACATTATCTGAACATGGCCATGTTAACAGAGGTGTCTGCGGAGTAACCGACGGATTACTTAAAAATATAGTAGAAACACGTCAGATCGAGAAAACTCCTGAAGGCGCTTGTGCTCCGGGACCCGACGGAACTGTTTTGAAGTTTACAGGCAATGAGGTTGTCTCAATGAACCTGTGGGGATTTAAACCTTCATGTTACAGTTTTCTTGGTGGTGAGTTCAGAAACTTTATCAATCTGAGCGGAATGGATCTCAAAGCTGAGCTGGATATTCCTACTTCAATAGATAAATTCGTTAAGAACGGTGAGATCACCATTAAGATCTTAATGAGTAATGAAAGATGGTTCGGAGTAACCTATCGTGAAGATAAGCCATTCGTGGTTGAGAGCATAAATAAAATGATAGCCAAAGGAGTTTACCCGGCTAAGATTTATTAAAGTTCTGTCTGGAAAACCCTTTTCAGGTTTAGGTTAGAGCAGGCTTTTTTGGTGCAAATATTGCTTTCCCTTTTGCATCCTGTCTGGCCCAGTAACGTGTTCTGGCTTCTTCAGGATCTGCACCCACAGCAATATAAATTTTTGTCCTGTGATTAATTACAACTTCCTGCATTTTGGTAATGTCAGGAGTTTTGAAAATGATCTGTTTTCTTTCTTGCATTGCGCAAAGATAGTCAATTTTTTCGGTATTTCCAATTTATTATCTGAAGTATCTGATTGTTAAGAGATTAAGCGGGAATAATTCACCAGATAAATTCATTTTTAAGGGAATTTGCATTTCCCCTATTGTCAGTTACGGTTAATGTAAGGTTGTGTTTTGTTCCTCTGGTAATCCTCTTCTCATCAAATTTGTAAATCAGAAGGCTATTTTTCTGGTCGTACTCAAAAAGCGCCCATTTCCCATCAATATATGGTTCATACGATTCAATTCCAGATAAGTCATCGGTGATCCTGAACTTCATTTCACTCTTCTCTGAAAGGTTTGCACCGGATACCAGTCCATTTGCAGAAATGGTGGGAGGTACAGTATCAATACCGATATAAAACCTCCCAAAAGAAAGGACTTCAGCTCTAAGATATTCATCAGACCAGTTGCTGTTTATGGCAATCCTTCTCTGTTCACCGTTCAACAGAACAATAAGCATCTTTGATTCTTTTCCTGCAAGAATTTTTGTTGGTTTAATTGAGAGGGTATAAGCTTTGTGCAATGGTGTGAACCTGTTGTGAACTGTGTGCAGATCAGATAACATCTCCTTTGTTCCCGGACTCTTTTTATATGAAAAATTCAAATTGTCATAAAGGGCTCCCTGGGGAATGGAAACAGAGATATCATCCGCATCAAATTTATTGCTTTTATTGAAAGGCATTACCTTCACATTTTCATCAATAGTTTCGGCAACAGCATTCGATTTTGAGGGGTGTGCCTTTATTTTAAATGAAAGAGATGAACTATTATTATGGATATCGGTAACAGTAATTTCAACATTATGGGTTTTATCCTCATTAAAATTGAAGATACCCCTGTTAACTACCTTCCTGTAAACACTAAGTTTGTCACCAGGAAGTAAAAATGTTCTTTCAATATAGGTGTCTTCTTTCATATATGTCTCATAATCAATGTGGCTGTTGATATACCTCGATTCAGAAAATGAGAAACTGTCCATTATATATTTAAAGATTGTCATGCTGTCAATTGCCAGTTCAATAGAATAGACTTCACATTTATTGTAACTGTCATTCAGAAGGTCAAATGATTTAATGCCGAATCCCGCAAAACCACTTATATTGATCTCATTTTCAGAAGGGATGTAATAATTTCCATGATCACCTGAAACATTTATCACTTTGGGAGTGTTTTGATTATTTATTATTGTGAGATGGTTGACAGGGTATATTACAAGCTTTTCGATTACCGGTTCAATATTATCCCCCGACCCGAAATCGAAGAGGAGAGGATTAACCGGCATTTCACTTTCCGATTTTCTGATTTCATAATGCAGATGCGGCCCTCCTGAACTTCCCGAATTGCCTGAATAGGCTATAACTGCTCCCTGCTTAACAGGAAATTTATCCCTTTCCGGAAACAATGTAACAAGAAAGCTTTTCTTTTCATATTGCCTGGCAACTACATAAGCCTCAATTTCCGGTGTAAATCTTTCGAGATGACCATATACTGTTGAAAACCCTGACGGATGTCTCACATAAAGGGCTTTCCCAAAACCACCCGGAGAAACAGTTATTCTGTAAATAAATCCTGAAGCAGATGCAACAACCTCTTTTCCTGTAACTCCCTGTGTTTTAATGTCGAGACCGGAGTGAAAATGATCAAATCTTAATTCGCCAAAATTTGAAGAGAGCAAAAGGGGTATCTTTACAGGTGAAATGAAAATTGATTTATCTTTTGGAGAGTCATTTAATGTATTGAAAAACAATATACTAATGAAAAGAAATCTGGATAAAAACATTAATTTTGGTTTATGGGATCTACAGAGGTGCAAAGCTATACTTCTGCTTCATTTAGCCAAACTATTTCACTCAAACTTTTGAAAATATCATTAACAATGTTAATTTTGTACTAAAGATTTAAATATGTCCGGTCAGGGTTACGAAGAAATAATAGTTTTAAACAGGAAACTGGATGAATTGCTTAGCAGAATTAATAACCAGAAAACAGAGTTGACAGAACTTAAAAAAGAGAATGAAAATTTAAAAACCCAGCTTCAGGGAAATGAGGTAAAATTAAAAGAACTTGAAATAAAATACGAAAGAAGCAGATTATCAGGAGCATTAATGGGTGAAGGTGAAAACGCCCCGGAAGCGAAGAAAAAAATAACAGAACTTGTGCGGGAGATTGACAGATGTGTTGCTCTTTTAAACAGATAAAATATTAAAATGGATGATAAGTTTTCAATCAGGGTTAATGTAGCCGACAGGTATTATCCATTAAAGGTAGAAAGGGAGAACGAAGAGAAGATCAGGAAAGCAGCCAGGATGATAAATGAAAAAGTGCTGCAGTACAAGCAGCGGTACACCGATAAGGATGTACAGGATTTTTTGGCAATGGCTGCCCTGCAATATGTGATAAAACTCACAGAAGAAGAGGAAAAACTTGATAAAGACTGGCTCCCGGCTGCCTTAAAGGAACTGATACAGAAGATCGATTCAGTTCTTGATATAAAAGAGTAACAGCGTTCTTTAAAATACAAATTGAACTGCCCGCATTGTTTCTTCATTCATTTTTGAAACTCAACAGTTAAAACTTTGAAGCAACTCTTAGTTCAGGTAGAACAGGCCTCATCCCGATTCGTCGGGCTTCCTTCGGGAACAGTGGACGTTTGAACTGGATTAGTAGCTTCAGCCATTCAGACATGGGGTTTTATAAAAGCTGAGGGAACTTTGCGGGTTTTTTATTATTATATATACTAAATACGATAAATGATGACTTTATTAATAGGAACATTATCAGGAGGACTGATGGTTACCTTTTGCATATCAGCACTTGTTATAGGCTTTGGGGCCTCATATCTCGTCTGGCAGGTGGCTCTCAGGAACAAGAGCCGTAAAATAATCAGCGAGGCGGAAGCAGAAGCTGAGGTAACGAGAAAAGAAAAAATACTTCAGGCTAAAGAGAGATTTTTGCAACTTAAGACTGAGCATGAGAAGGTAATAAATGAAAAAAATAACTGGATAGGACAGGCGGAAAACAGGATAAAACAGAAAGAACAGGTTCTTTCACAAAAGATTGAAGAGACACAAAGGAAACGAAATGAGGCTGAATCAATTCGCGAAAACCTGACTGCACAACTTGAACTGGTCGACAAAAAATCTGAGGAGGTAGCTCGTCTTCATAAACAACAGGTTGAGCAGCTTGAAGCTATTTCAAGCTATTCAGCTGAAGAGGCAAAAAACCATCTTATCGAGTCACTTAAAGAGGAGGCTAAGACCGGAGCCATGTCGTATGTTAACGAAATCCTCGATGAAGCAAAGATGACTGCCAATAAAGAGGCGAAGAGAATAGTTGTTCAGACAATACAGCGTGTTGCTGCAGAAAATGCTATTGAGAATGCAGTCACTGTATTTCATATTGAGTCTGACGAAATGAAAGGACGGATCATTGGTCGTGAAGGGCGTAATATAAGGGCGCTTGAAGCAGCTACAGGTGTTGAGATCATTGTCGACGATACCCCTGAGGCCATTGTTCTTTCAGCATTTGATCCTATCCGCAGAGAAGTTGCACGACTTGCTCTGCATCAGCTTGTTACTGATGGAAGGATTCATCCTGCACGAATTGAAGAGATGGTTGAAAAGACCAGAAAACAGGTGGAGGAGGAGATCCTTGAGATTGGAAAACGAACCACTATTGACCTTGGTATTCACGGCTTGCATCCGGAACTGATAAGGCTGATTGGTAAAATGAAATACAGATCATCGTACGGACAGAACCTGCTTATGCACTCCCGCGAAGTGGCAAACCTATGTGCAATCATGGCTGCCGAACTCGGACTAAATCCAAAGCTTGCAAAAAGAGCCGGGCTTCTTCACGATATTGGTAAAGTACCGGATGATGAGCCTGAATTGCCGCACGCAATTCTGGGGATGAAGATGGCTGAAAAATATAAAGAGAAACCTGAGATCTGCAATGCAATCGGCTCTCATCACGACGAAACGGAAATGACAACTCTTCTGGCACCAATCGTCCAGGTTTGTGATGCAATTTCCGGTGCCCGTCCGGGTGCTCGCCGTGAGGTTGTGGAATCATATATCAAACGGTTAAAGGAGCTTGAGTCACTTGCACTTCAGTATCCGGGTGTTACCAAAACTTACGCTATTCAGGCAGGAAGAGAACTTCGCGTTATTGTAGGTGCTGAAAAGGTTACCGATAAAGAGGCGGAAGGACTTTCATTTGAGATTGCAAGAAAGATTCAGAACGAAATGGTTTATCCGGGTCAGATTAAAATAACCGTCATACGAGAAACAAGAGCAGTTAACTATGCCAAATAATTTTCGGCGGCAGTAAGAGCACAGGCGCTAACGGTTGTTCTTATTGTTATATGCGGATTGAACATACTGACTTTTAATAACTTTATTACCTGAAATATCCCGGGACTTTATGTCACAGATAAAAATTGTGAATATAGTAGGCGCAAGACCTCAGATCATTAAAGCTTCAGCTATAAGCAGGGCTATCCGGAGATACTTTTCTACAGAAATAACTGAGATACTTGTGCATACAGGTCAGCACTATGATAAGGAGATGTCAGAAGTATTTTTTGATGAACTTGAGATTCATAAGCCCGATTATAACCTTGGAGTAGGGTCAGCCGGACATGGCAGGCAGACATCAATGATGATTACAGGTCTTGAAGAGGTACTTTTGAAGGAAAAGCCTGATTGCGTTCTTGTATACGGCGATACAAATTCCACCCTGGCAGGAGCCGTGGCTTCATCAAAACTTCATTTTCCGGTAATTCATATTGAAGCAGGATTAAGGTCATTCAATAAAACCATGCCTGAAGAGCTTAACCGTATAATGAGCGACCATTCATCCACGCTTCTTTTTGCACCTACCAATGCGGCTTTTAAAAACCTGATGAGTGAAGGATTCCGGCCTGAAAACAGCCCTCCTTATACGATAGATAATCCAAAGATCTATTTTACAGGCGATATTATGTATGATAATACAATATTCTTTGCCGGACTTGCTGAAAAGAAGAAAGCTAAATGGCTCGAAAAGCTAGCGCTGGTTCGTAATGAATTTGTACTTGCTACCATACACCGCGATACCAATACTGATAATATTGAACGGCTGCGGGAAATCCTTGTTACCCTTAAATCCCTGGCTGAAGAGAGAGGAATCACCTTTGTAATGCCTTTGCATCCAAGGACTATCATCTCCCTTAAAACAAAACTCAACCTGTTATATAAGGAGCTGTCGGAGAGCAAATATGTTAAAATTATCCCCCCGGTAACTTATCTGGAAATGATCCTTCTTGAGAAAAACTGCCGGATGGTAATAACTGATTCGGGAGGGGTGCAGAAAGAATCGCATTTTTTTAAACGACCCTGTATAGTTCTCAGAAAAGAGACTGAATGGGTTGAACTTGTGAATAATGGTACCTCCAGACTTGTTGATGCCGATCCGGAGCGGATCATGCAGGAGTTTAAATGTCTGATGGATTCCCTCGAAGTGCTTGATTATCCGGGTTTTTATGGCGATGGTAAAACAGCTGAATTTATATTGAAGGAGATTCTGCTGATGTTCGAAAAATCATAATCTTGTTTTTGGATAATATAGTTTTATTTTTGCAATAAAATCTAATTCTTTGGATAAGCTGATGGAACGAGTATTGAGGAATAGCAGGGTTCTGGTAACAGGCGGGGCGGGGTTTATAGGATCAAATCTTGTTGAGTCGTTGCTTAATGACGGAAATCAGGTAGTTTGTCTCGATAATTTTTCAACAGGTAAACGGGAAAATCTAAAAGGGTTTGCCGGAAACCCGGCGTTTCAACTTATTGAGGGAGACATCAGAAACTACGCCGACTGCGAGAAAGCAGCTGCCAACATTGATGTTGTTTTTCATCAGGCAGCTTTAGGGTCGGTTCCCAGGTCAATTAAGGATCCGGTTACATCCACCGATGTAAATATAGGCGGATTTGTAAAGATGCTTTTTGCAGCAAAAGAGGCTGGTGTAAAACGTTTTATTTATGCCGCAAGTTCTTCTACTTATGGAGACCATCCCGATTTGCCCAAGGTTGAAGATAAGATAGGCTCACCATTATCTCCCTATGCAATAACAAAATATGTTGATGAACTTTTTGCCTCCAATTTTGCAGCCGGTTATGGCATTGATGTCGTAGGCCTGAGATATTTTAATGTTTTTGGCAGGAGGCAGGATCCGGATGGAGCCTATGCAGCTGTAATACCAAAATTTGTAAAGATGCTGATGAAGCACGAAATTCCCCTTATAAACGGTGACGGGAGTGTTTCGCGCGATTTCACATATATTGACAATGTTGTCCAGGCAAATCAGCTTGCGGCAACTGTTAGTCAGAAAGAGGCTCTTAATCAGGTTTATAATGTAGCCCATGGTGAACGGACTACATTGAATCAGCTCTTCTCAACTATCCGGTCTCTGGCCGGTAAGTATGATAAGGAGATATTGAGTATTGAGCCGGTTTACGGACCTGCCAGGGAAGGAGATATAGCTCATTCACTTGCTTCAATTGAAAAGGCACGGAGACTTCTTGGCTATTCGCCGAAGCTGAATGTGGCTGAAGGGCTTGAAGAGGCAGTAAATTGGTTCCGGAATAATTTGTAGTATATGTTACTATTATATATGTTGCACATTAGCAGGCATTTAATTAGTTATAAATGTGACTGACGTGGCGAAAGCATGTTCTTTAAAGGCATGATCTGAAAAATGCTTATCTTTACTTTTATATTATTAAGAGCAAAATTGCGTAAATTAATAATTGAAATATGATTGAAAATATTAAATTCAGAACAATCCAGATCTTCCGAAAACACTCTTTGCCACGGTGGATTGTTCTTGTGATTGATATCAGTGCTGTATTCCTGGCATTTCTTATTGCGTATATTTTAAGGTACAATTTTGATACCGCCTTATTCAGTCTGACTGTTGCCGTAAAGCAGGCATTTCTGGTCTGTCTTGCATACGTTGCCTTTATGATTATTTTTAAGTCCTACTCAGGGCTTATCCGTCAGACAACAATAAAGGATACCTTCATAATAGGGGTTACCAATTCTGTTGCAATGATTGCAATATTAATTTTAACACTAAGCAGCAGGAAGTTTGGATTACCATTGGTATATAATGTGCCGTTGTCTATCCTTTTGATTCATTACGGAACGGTTACTGTTTCTCTGATATTCTTCAGGGTTTTCATAAAGATGTTCTATGTTTTTGTCTCTGTTCCGGCACGGGCAAGGAAAAATGTACTTATTTATGGTTCAGGTGAGACCGGTATCGTAGTCAAGAGGGTAATTGAGAGTGATCCCCGGAGTGGTTATCAGCTTAAAGGTTTTATTGATGACAACAGCAAGCTTCAGGGAAAAAAGTTAGATGGATACCCTGTCTTTTCACGGAATATACTTACACCTGAATTTATTGAAGAAGAAGGCATTTCAGTTTTTATATTTGCCATTAAGGACATTTTACCTTTAAATAAAAAAAATGTACTTGAATCTGTGATCAGCCTTGGGTTGGAAATACTCGATACCCCATCATTTGACCAATGGCTGAACGGAAATTTACAGATGAAACAACTCAGAAAGGTGGAGGTGGAGGATCTTCTTGGGCGTGACCCCATTCAGCTTGACCTTATGAGAATTGAGGAGGGACTCAGGAATAAAACAATTCTGGTTACAGGTGCGGCTGGTTCAATAGGATCAGAGATCGTCCGGCAGCTTACAAAATACAATTGTAAGAAACTTATTCTCATCGATCAGGGCGAAACACCATCTTTCTATCTTGATAACGAGTTAAGGGATAAATTCCCCGGGTGCAAGTATCATTTAGTTATCGGTGATGTAACAAATGAGCCGAAGATGGACTATATTTTTAATAAGTATCGTCCGGAGATAGTTTTTCATGCTGCTGCTTATAAACATGTTCCGATGATGGAATCAAATCCTCACGAGGCATTCAGGGTAAATGTTGGCGGAACAAAGATTATTTCTGAGCTGGCAATCAAATATCGTGCTGAGAAATTTGTGATGATTTCCTCAGATAAGGCTGTCAATCCTACAAATGTGATGGGTGCCACAAAAAAAATTTGTGAATTGCTTGTTCAGGCACAGGCCAGAAGAACAGAAACGAAAACTAAATTTGTCACAACCCGCTTTGGTAATGTGCTGGGGTCGAACGGATCAGTAATTCCGATTTTCAAAAGGCAGATTGCTGATGGAGGACCTCTAACAATTACCGATCCAGAAATAACCCGTTTCTTTATGACTATCCCCGAAGCTTGTCAGCTGGTACTTGAGGCCGGTTTTCTTGGGGAGGGTGGCGAGATCTATATTTTCGATATGGGGGAACCGGTAAAAATTCTCGATATAGCCATAAAGCTTATCCGTCTTTCCGGTTATAGACCTTATGAAGATATTGAAATTAAATTCACCGGTTTGCGTCCGGGAGAAAAGCTATATGAAGAACTTTTTGCAGTCACAGAGCAACAGCTGCCAACACATAACCCTAAGATCAGTATTGCGAGAGTTGCAGAAGCAGATTACGATTATATTCTTGAAAGGATTAACGATTCCCTTCTGAACGTTTACAAAAAGACAGGAACAGAAGTTGTCGAAGCGATGATGGAAATTGTTCCGGGCTATACCAGTAAATTTGTTACAGCAGTTTAAATAAGAAACTATTTGGCAACCGTAATATCTTTCAGGAGGCCGGAGCTCAACCTAACATTAAAGATTCAGAGTTTGGCTTCAGACTACGTTATAGACTTCGTCTGACAATGTCGCCGAGCTCATCCCGCTAAAGCGGTCCTCGGTTTAGAGTTCCACTTCAGCAAGCCATTTTTAAACCTTTTCAACTCTTTCTGACTCGTCCTTAAACCCATCCTTAGCTTGCAGCTTCAGCCTTTGTTCGTCGATTACTTACTATGGCTGACGAAGGCGGATGGCAAAGCTTGAAACGGCCGCAGGCCTTTAAACCTCTTCTTAACCTTCCGGGTTCTGAGATATAACTCTTTATATATATTGACATTTATTGAAGTTATAATTTAAATATTAT
>CAIJYD010000123.1 GCA_903824785.1 uncultured Bacteroidota bacterium | reverse complement strand
GAAGGTACCTTCCTTTATTCAATGCAGCTAACAACAAACAACAAGAATCTTTTTATCTTTATCGAGTGATATATTATTTAACTGAAATGGTGGTATATAATTGAATTGAAATTTACAAAGTTGGGCTTTACCCTAACATATTTCTTATTCTGCCTGGTATATATAGCAATAACAATTGCCTTACCTTCTCTCCCATTGGCTTTCTTCATATTATTCCCTTTTATGATCTTATTCTTCTTTTATATAGTTGTAACCAAACTTATTAAAACACCGGACTTAGTCGATATTACGAGCTTAGGAGACAGAATCTTACTAGTACGAGAAAAAATAAAATACTATGATTTTGATTACCTTGAGGTTAAGGAAATGATCATTGACATTGATAAGATTTATCATCTGGAACCAATAGCCTACTTGAAAAAGTACGTTGAATTAATGAAACCAACATTTGACGGTAACAAAAATAAGAATACAAATTATGAATCAAATCCGGTTGAACGGCTGATTGCAATTGATCAAATTATTGAAACCACCAAGATTCCAATTCAGAATGATGAACGAGCCTTGCTGCTTTCGAGTATTCTCAGGATAAGTGATTCCGATTTCCCGAATGTAAAAACATCATTGAATGTTTTAAACAAAATAAAAAACAAAGAAGATTTGAAGGCCAGTGAGTTAAAAAAAATTGAAGCAATAAAAGAGTCTTTACGTAATACAATTACAATTCTACAGGTTGCTACTAAAAATACTGAAAATTTGTTTAGTGCATTGGATAAAACTACCTAAAAACAAAGTCTTTTCAGACCTGAATTTGACTTAAATAGATAAAATATTGTCATTTTTTTGTGCTGGACATTAAAATTGTACAACATGGAAAATATCATTATAGTTAATCCAAACGACTTTTGGGATAAGCATCGTGAAATAACCAAGCAAGTCATACGGGAAGAACTAGATAAAGAAAACCCATGTAAAGAAAACGAAGAGGATATCCTGGTTATAGAGGATGTTTGTAAACTCCTTAAAAAATCCAAACAGACAATCTACAACTGGATGGAGGCCGATATAATTAAAGGCCATCACATAAATGAAAGCCTTTTCTTTTTTCGCAGTGAAATAATAGATCTTCTTAAAAGTGGTATTAAAGAACATAAGAAGAGATAATGCAACTTGCTTATAATCAGTATAGCAAAAGTATCTATGAGATACTTTTAAAGTATGCACTAGATACTAATAAGGTATTCATTTAACCCATAATAGATACTTTTCAGGTATGCAGAAGTTGCGTGAAAAATATCATTTTACCGTTTAAAAGTTACTTGTATGAAATATATCCCTTTAAATAAATTCCCTGAGTATGACGAGAACCCATTCATGGAGAATGCTTTGCAAGAGATAAGCAGGCATTCAATTAAAAAAAAGGTATTTGTCAGAGGGAATAAATCAGTATTAAACCAAGTAATCAACGATAATGGAGAGATTGTAGCCCATAGTGCATTTTTGCGAACAATAGAAGTGGACGAAAGCCAATTTGTAAAGGTCTATTTAAGTCGGTTTGCTGCCTTCTATGATTTAAATAAGGCTGCAATGAAGGTGTTCGGCTATATCCTTACAAAATGTGTAATACCTAACAAGGACATATTATATATAGACTTTGGTGAAGCAAAGGACTTTACTGGCTATTCTGCTAATAATATAATTCGTGCCGGTTTGTCTTGTCTTGTAGAACAGGGAATTATTGCCAGGTCAACAAATCCATATAAATACTATATGAATCCTTTAGTTGTATTCAATGGTGACAGGATAACGTTTGCAGATTCTTATATCAAGAAGAAAAAGAAGATTACTGATGCAAATAAAAACCAATTATCAATTTGGTCAGAGGAGCTATAAATTATTAATAGGTTCAGAATGAACTGTAACGAAGCCAAAAAAATAGACATAATTAGTTTCCTTGCAAAAAATGGAATTAATCCTGACTATAATCAAGGGGTCAACTATTGGTATAAATCTCCACTGAGGAATGAAAATAATCCTTCATTTAAGGTTAATTCTTATAAAAATCTCTGGTTTGACTTTGGAATCGGAGATGGTGGGGATATCATCAAACTTACAAGCTTGCTTTTTAAGGTTGATAGTTCGAATGCGTTAAAGATTTTATCTGTGAATCATTATTCTAGTCATCAAAAAGACTTATATAATGGAGACTCGAAGGTATTAATCACAAATGTTAAAGAAATATCAAATATTCAGCTCATTAACTATTTAAAATCACGCAAACTAAATCTTAAACTGGCAAAAGAGTATTGTAAAGAAGTTTCATTTATTCTTAATGATAAAAACTTTTACTCCATTGGATTCCAGAACGATTCCAAAGGGTATGAACTCAGGTGCAAATATTTCAAAGGGTCCAGTTCTCCTAAAGATGTAACTCTAATAAGGAATAATTCTGAAAAACTTTTACTATTTGAAGGCTTTATTGATTTTCTCTCATGGTTCAGTTGCAAGCAATTCTTTACTGGTAACCATGATTACTTAATTCTAACCTGATTTATTCACAAACCTAAAATTAAGCATAAAATTTGATTTTTTAGCCAGTGTTTTTTTAGCCGGTGGTTCACGAGTCAGTTTTCAGGATGAGTTTTCAGTTTCATTTTTGCATTCTGCTCCGATTTTGACATT
>CAIJYD010000122.1 GCA_903824785.1 uncultured Bacteroidota bacterium | reverse complement strand
GAAGGTACCTTCCTTTATTCAATGCAGCTAACAACAAACAACAAGAATCTTTTTATCTTTATCGAGTGATATATTATTTAACTGAAATGGTGGTATATAATTGAATTGAAATTTACACATAATGTGTAAGTTAGAAAATGTTGTCATTAGTATCGATAGCGAGGAATCTCATAATCAATTGTTTCGAAATTTTATGATTGATTACCTGATTATCTCAAGCTAAATGGTCAGGGGATATGGAGATCCTTCGCTGGTGCGAGGAATCTCATAATCAATTGTTTCGAAATTTTGTGATTGATTGCCTGATTATCTCAAGCTAAATGGTCAGGGGATCTGGAGATCCCTTACTTGCGAGGATTCTCATAATCATTGTTTCGAAATTTTGTGATTGATTGCCTGATTATCTCAAGCTAAATGGTCAGGGGAGCTGGAGATCCTTCGCTGGTGCGAGGATTCTCATAATCATTGTTTCGAAATTTTATGATTTATTGCCTGATTATCTCAAGCTAAATGGTCAAAGGATCTGGAGATCCTTCGCTGGTGCGAGGAATCTCATAATCAATTGTTTCGAAATTTTGTGATTGATTACCTGATTATCTCAAGCTAAATGGTCAGGGGATCTAATAATCAATTGTTTCGAATTAATTTTCGATAACCGATACTTATAAAATATTGCTTTATTGTAATTCATCGCTCATTTTGAAGTCATCATTAATCTGTATGTAATGATAACTAAAGTATATTATGTTTATATCTTAACAAATAAAAACCATACAGTTCTATATACTGGAGTTACCAATGATTTAGAAAGAAGGTGTTTTGAACATAAACAGAAGAAAAATAAGGGATTTACAAAGAAATATAATGTTGATAGACTGATTTATTTTGAAAGGTTTGATTTAATTGATTTAGCAATAGACAGGGAAAAACAGATTAAAGGGTTCTCAAGAGAAAAAAAACTTGAGCTTATTAATCAGTTCAATATAGAATGGAAGGAATTATTACATACAGGATTATTTAAGGACCCTTTGTAAATTATTTGTTGTCATTCATGATAAGATCTTTGATTTTTCTATCTATTTTAATTTTTGGTGTATTTTTCACAATACATGAAATAATCATCTGGAAGAGTTAGCTATGACTCGCAAAGAACTGTTACTGTCGCTAAAAAATTCTGAGTTATTAAGAAATACGTCAATCCTTATAACCGGTACAGCAATTGCACAGCTAATTCCTTTTCTCTTGCACCTTATTTTCAGGAGAGTCTATTCTACAGATATTTTTGGTGCTTATGCTTTTTATATGAGTCTGATAGGCATACTCGGTGCCATATCATGTTTGAAATACGAACTTGCTATCATCCTTCCTCATAAAGATAAAGATGCTGCGAATATCTTCTTCCTGACGGTATTTATTAATATTGTCTTTAATACGCTTTTAATTATTGTACTGATTATCTGGAAAACAAGTATCCTTAAGTTTTTTAATCTGTCGGAGAAATTTTCGGAATATCTGTTTTTTGTTCCACTGGGTATTTTCTTTTATAGCTTATATCAAAGTATAAATTACTGGCTTATAAGGAAGAAGGGGTTTCTTCCTATTTCTGTTAATAAGTTCGTACGACGTGGATTTGAAGGATTTGTTCAGGTTGTCTTTTCATTTTTCAGAAACTCTCATGCAATTATCATTGGTGATTTTTTTGGTCATTTTGCAAATATAGTCTCCGGTTTATATCAGGGAAAAAAGAGAGGTCTCTCGTTATCATATTTAAGCAGGGTCAAGCTTAAATATGTTGCGTCAAAATATTCAGAATTCCCGAAGCTTAATGTTATTCCCTCTTTAATGAGTGCAATTAGCTTCTCTCTGCCTGTTCTCCTTATCAATAAGTTTTATTCAGTTGAAATAACAGGCTTTTTTGATCTTTCAAAATTGTTGCTTTCATTACCACTTGCACTGATTGCAACTTCGATCTCAAACGTTCTTCTGCAGAGTATAACTGAAAAATTCAAAGTTAACAGAAGCATCAAAAAAGATCTGTTGCTCATCCTGGGGATAGTTGGATCGATAGGAGCTCTTGAAATACTGGTAATCTCTTTTTCAGGGGTTGAACTGTTTTCACTGCTGTATGGAAAATCAAATGGTTTCTCCGGGACTATTTCAAAAATTTTAGTATGGTCATATGCACTAAGCTTTATTGTGGCTTCCTTTAGCGCTGTTTTTATTGCGATGAACAAAATTAAGTTGCTGAGTATCTGGCAAGTGTTTTATTTTATTTCAATTCTTTCGTTGTTTCTATTTAAAAATTTAGCTTTCCTCGATTTCTTGAAGGTTTTTGTTTCAATAGAAGTATTATGTTACCTGATTAGCATAATTTTCATGGTTTATATTGTAATAAACTATGAGCGAAAACTAAATCTGAAAGTAAGTTGAATTTGTACGCTCCAAAGTAATCCTGCATGTCATTCAGATTATTAACCATCAGTAAAATGTATCCGGGGTATCTTGGATCATTTTATAACCACTTTAAGGAAGTAAAGAATATGCCTTATCAGGAGCATTATAATTTACTTTTGACTGATACAACAGAATTTGCCGGTTCATACACCAGAACCTTGAGGAGGCTTGGAGTTGATGCGGAGTGCATTATAGCCAATGACAGCATCCTTCAGAACAAATGGAAATCAGAAAACGGCAGCAAAGGGGAGAGTTGGAATAATATTCTTTTTGAGCAGATAAAAAAAAATCAACCTGAAGTGCTTTGGATTGAAGATTTAAACTGCACCGATACTGATTTTCTGACAACTATTAAAAATAGCGTTAAAAGTATAAAGCTGATAATTGCCTACCACTGTTCTCCTTTTAATCCAAAAATATATGATCGTCTGAACCATGTCGACTTCGTACTGACATGTACTCCCGGACTAAAACTGGATATGGAGAATAAAGGTTTCAGATCATACCTTGTTTATCACGGATTTGATATTGATCTTCTTCCAAAAATTAAAAATGATAATACATTTCCTCAGAATAACTTTGTTTTTTCAGGTTCCCTTGCAACAGGCTCAGGTTATCATGAGAAAAGAATTGAATTAGTTGAAGGAATACTTAAAGCAAATATTGATCTGGCATTGTATGTAAACCTGGAGCAAGCCTATAAAATAAGAGCTAAACAATTTCTGTTCCGGACGAATGAGTTTCTTCGGAAGTTGAACCTGGATAAAATAAGAAAATTGGTTCCGTTACTTCAATACAATGATAGCAAGGTTAATAACTACTCAAGAGCCCTTTTGGAAAGAAAACACGAACCTGTTTTCGGGTTGGATATGTACCGGCTTTTTACCAATTCAAAAATCGTCCTGAATCTGCATATTGGTGCCGCCGGAGATTATGCAGGAAATATGCGCCTGTTTGAAGTTACCGGTATTGGCAGTTGCATATTGACAGACAATAAGAAAAATATCGGTGACCTGTTTGTTCCGGATGCTGAGGTGGTGGTCTATTCAAGTGTCGAAGATTGCATAGAGAAAGCTAAATGGTTGCTTGACCATGAAGATGAAAGGGCAAAAATTGCTTTTGCAGGTCAGCAAAAAACCTTATCTTTTCACACTGTTGAGAAGAGGTGTATCACTATTATGGAAATTATTAATAATGAATTGAATAATAGCAGTAATTAAACTTATTGTAATGGATAAATTGAATTTTGCAATTGTTGGTTGTGGCCGTATCGCGGAAAGGCATGCGGAGCAGATAGCCAGATTGGCAACCTTAACCGCAGTTTGCGATATTAATGAAGAACGTGCAAATAAATTCGGTGATAAATATGGCTGCAAGGTTTACTATAGCATAGAGGAGTTGTTATTAAATGAAAAGGACATTGATGTCGTTTCAATATGCTCTCCAAACGGTCTTCATGCTGAACAATCCATTAAAGTCTTTCGGGCCGGATTTCATGTTTTATGCGAAAAGCCAATGGCTATAACCGTTTTCGATTGTGGGGAAATGATAAAAGAAGCCGAGAGGGCAAACAAAAGACTGTTTATCGTGAAGCAGAATCGTTACAATCCTCCAATCCAGGCTGTAAAAGAGGTTCTTGATGAGAACAGACTTGGAAAGGTTTTCAGTATACAGTTAAACTGCTTCTGGAACCGAAATCCGGAGTATTACACACAATCGGAATGGAAAGGAACTAAAAACCTAGACGGCGGAACCCTGTTTACCCAGTTCTCCCATTTTATTGACCTTCTTTACTGGCTCTTCGGGGATGTTAAAAATGTTGAGGCTGCAACAAGGAATTTTATGCATGATCAAATCATTGATTTTGAAGATGCCGGGGTGGTTATTGTCGAATTCTATAATGGGATAATCGGGACAATTAACTATAATGTAAATAGTTATGCAAAGAATATGGAAGGATCGTTAACTATTTTTGGAGAATCAGGAACAGTAAAAATAGGGGGGCAGTATTTAAATGAACTTGAATATCAGAATATAAAGGATTATAAAATTACCAATCTTCCTGCAGGGAATCCGCCTAATAATTATGGTCAGTATGTAGGTTCAATGTCAAATCATAACCGGGTGTACGAGAATGTAATAGAAGTGTTGGTAAATCAGGGTATTATTGCAACAAACGGATTTGAGGGATTGAAAACGGTTGAAATAATTGATAAGATATATACAGCAGCTAATAAGAGAAATTAAT
Source organism: uncultured Bacteroidota bacterium (assembly GCA_903824785.1). Lineage (GTDB taxonomy): Bacteria > Bacteroidota > Bacteroidia > Bacteroidales > VadinHA17 > LD21. Next base: position 21,687 of record CAIJYD010000122.1, on the reverse strand, counting down.
GAACAGGAGTCACTCAATTCCACTGGTTGATCTCAGGGCACAATATCTTGATCTTAAGGATGGAATAGACAAAGCAATCAATGAATGTATTGCAGAAGGTAATTTCATTAAAGGGAAACAAGTTACTGAATTTGAAAATGCATTTTCCGGCTACCTGGGTGCGAAGCATTGCATTGGCTGCGGAAACGGAACCGATGCTCTCGAATTGATCCTGAAATCACTTAATATCGGGCCCGGCGATGAGGTAATTGTCCCTGCATTAACATGGATTGCAACAGCGGAAGCCGTAAATAATGTAGGTGCCGAGCCTGTGTTTGTTGACATTGATCAGAATAACTATACAATTGATGTAAGAAAAATTGAGGAGAAGATAAATAAAAAGACAAGAGCAATAATAGCTGTGCACCTTTATGGATCTCCTGCGGATATGGATGAAATTACCGCAATAGCGCAAAGATCCGGATTGTTTGTTATTGAAGACTGTGCTCAGGCACATGGTGCTGAATATTCTGGGAAAAAGATCGGGACTATAGGAATAGCAGCTGCTTTTAGTTTTTTCCCGAGTAAGAACCTTGGAGCTTTCGGAGATGCGGGTGCAGTTGTGACAAATGATCAGGAACTGGCGAACAAAGTGAGAATGATTTCAAATCACGGACAACTCCAGACAAGACACCATCATGCCGTAGTGGGCAGAAACAGCAGACTGGACTCCATACAGGCTTCAGTTTTAAATGTTAAACTTCCTTATCTTGATAAATGGAATACCAACCGGATTACTGCTTCAAAACAGTATATGTCAAGGCTTCAGGGGAACGGTTCGATTATTTTACCCGCCAGTGAAATTGGCAAAAAGCATGTATTTCACCTCTTTGTTATCCGGATTAAAAACAGGAAAAAAATAATGGAAGCACTAAGTAATAGTAATATATCCTCCGGTATTCATTACCCCGCTCCATTGCCATTCCTTGAAGCATATAATTATAAGAAACATAAGAGAGATGATTTCCCTGTTTCCGTAAATACTTCAAAAGAGATATTGTCTCTTCCTATATATCCGGAGATTACTGAATCGCAGATAGATTTTATTTGCGATCAGCTATTGAAATAAATTAGTTTGGAGCCCGGGTAAAGTCGGAATAGTGCAGGGAAGGCAAAATCAGCAAGGTCAATTGAAATGATTTCTGTTATCCATTTATCATATTTTATTTTGAGATATCTTTTTATTTATTATTATTGTGGAACTAATTGATAGAGGGGAATGCAAAAATAACTTAATGGGAAAAACAAGATCGTATATATTAACCATGTTATCAGGTCTTTGTCTGTTTTTTATTGTTGGGTCCACAGCCTGCACGAAAGAAGATGAGACCCTTTATACAGAAGTAGATAATACAATTTCAATTGCAGATGGAATAGTTATTGATAATGGCGTAAAAGTAAAACGTCCTATTTTTAACTTCGTGTATTATGATGATTTTTTGAAATATATAGCCAATTCAGATCATTTTCTTATTGTTCCTTTAGAAGATTTTAAAAAAACCAGTTCAACAGATAAGGTTATTATATCACTAAGATTTGATGTTGATGAAGATATAAATGCCGCTGTAAAGCTTGCATACAGAAATCATAAATATGGGATAAAGGGAACATTTTTTGTGTTACATTCAGCTAATTATTATGGCCAGATGGTTGAGACACATTTTCAGAGAACCAGTGGCAAGATGATTGGACCGTATTTCAGAAGAAGTGATAATGTTATCTTTTATCTCAAAAAAATTCAGAATGCTTTTGGTCAGGAAATAGGATTTCATAATGATCTTATAACTCTTCAGCTATTATATGGAATCTCATCCCGACAGTACCTGAAAGATGAACTTGCTTATCTCAGAGGGAATAATATCAATATTCTGGGAACGACATACCACGGCTCACAGTATTGCTATATCTATAAATATTTCAATGGTTACTTCTGGTATGAATATCCCGATAATGGCTGGAATTATGAGTATATTACAAAGGGTGTTAAAACCATTAAAATAGAAAAAGACTATCTGGAAAATTATGGGTTATATGAAGGGGGCCGTCTGGGGCACGACTATTATTTCTCTGATAGTAATTTTAAGAATGGAAAAAGGTGGAACATGAGTATGGTTAATCTTGATACAGTAAAACCCGGTAAAAAGGTGATATTATTATTTCATCCGGCGAATTGGGATTGAGAAATGGGAATTCTGAAATTTATGTCAGCTCTTTTAAAAAAATCTTCGAGTCTAAATATGTGGTTAAATGGTTCAATCACATATTATTTTGCATGTATTACAATGGTTCTGTTGCCGGTATATCACTGGTATCTTCCGCTTATTATGATATTATGGGGAGTTGTGTGGATCAATGAAATCAGATTACGATATAAAGATCTGCTTAGTATTGAATATAAGCATAAAGTTCTATTTTTTCTGTTTATCTCTTTTTTTGTCTGGCAGGTAATTGGATTGCTTTACTCTGATAACTCAAAGGAAGGAATAAGAAATATCTCCCTTCATCTTTCCCTGTTCCTCTTTCCGCTTGTTCTCGTCTCTCCGGGTAGTATTATTAAGATTAAAATTAATACCCTCCTTAAACTATTTGCCCTGAGCACTTTTCTTTTTCTTTTAGTCTGCTATGGCTTTGCCCTTTACAGATCAATTGGCTTTCAGAACGGGATCCTAATCTTTAATCCACATCTTCCTGTATATACATGGCTGAATTATTTCTATGCTTCAGAATTAGCAATTTTTCAACACCCTTCTTACCTTTCCATGTATATCCTTTTAGCCGCTTTCATTTCAATTGAGTCTTTTCTGGATGTCCTGATTTCAAGGAATATGAGAATATTCTGGCTGGCAGGAAGTTTGATATTATTAGCTTCAATATACTTTTTATCATCGCGGGCTGCGATACTGACAACAATAATTACGGTTCCCCTATACGGCCTTTTCAAATCAAAAATTGGTGGAGGATTTAGGTATTTAAGGATTGTCGTCTTAGGTTGTACTCTCATTCTGGTACCTGTTTTATTGACAAATCAGCGGGTTAAGACTTTCGTACATTGGAAATCGGGGAAAGAGTTGAGTGATCTTACTTCTAAGGAGGGGAGAATGGTTATCTGGAATTCTGTTAACAATATTTTGAAAAAGAATATTGTATTTGGAGTTGGTACCGGCGATATTCAAAGTGAATTGAATAAGGAGTATATTAAAACAGGAAATTCCAAACTTGCTGAAGGAAATTTTAATTCACATAACCAATTCATAGAAGTAATACTTGAACATGGACTAATTGGGCTGGTTATATTCTTGTCAGCATTTGGAATGATGTTTTATCTGGCCTATTCTGAAAAGAATATTTTGTACACCATGTTCCTGGTTATTGTTTTTACCTCTTTTCTTTTTGAGACAATGCTGAACAGATTAGGAGGAGTTTCATTCTTTGCGCTGTTTTCTTTTCTCCTGATCCATGTTCAGGGAAATAGAGGGAAGAAGATCGTGACTGAAGATTATAAGCGTTGAAACTTAAATTGGTTTAATGACCTGTAAATGAATATTTTATCGGTCAAAGCAAAAGAGATTAAGTGGAACTATAATATAAATAAAAAATGGGAGCGAGTGGCTCCCATTTTTTATTTTAGTATTTCTTATATACCTCTGTAAGCTTCTTCCTGTTAGCGAATACTATCAGAAAAAGAAGTGTCAGAATAAAAAAGAAAGGAATATAAGTTTTTCCATATGAGAGTAATCCATTAATAGGAATAGCAGGTGTTGTGAAATCATTTAACAGGGTAAGCACCTCATTATAAAGTTCCATCTCTCTGTCAATTGCCTGTTTTCTGGCATATAATGCATAAATATCAGTATATATCAGCTGTGTGTTCTGCGCCTGAAGAAAGATCATTTGTCCGCCGGAAGAGGGGATCCTGCTTCGTGTCTCTTCAAAATATTTTACCTTCTGAAGACTGTCAAGCTGACTGATATCATATACAAGTCTTTCCTGAATCTCTTTATTTTGGGCTAACCGCACCTGATTCCTCTGCTGGAAAAGTATATTCTGACCTGCATAGGCAATTATTCTTTCCCTCAATAATGGAAAATCATGTGAAACAGTCAATCTGGCCCGTACGACAAAACGGTCTGTCATCCTGATGTTAACTGTATCGGTTACACTATAGTTGTTTTTGTAATCTATTTTATCAGGAACACCGTCCTTCCCAAGATCTATTGCCCAGAATGCTTCAATATCTGCAATAGATCTGACTTTCTCAAGAGGAATTGCCAGGGCTGCTGCCAGAGATAAACTGTCATTCTCGATACAAAATAGATGCAAACGGTTGATATACGATATCATGTCGCTGTTTGGAACTGCATTGCTTCTAATAGTCAGTTCTGAAGAGTAGATTTTTTTTGAATTATTTTTTGCCATCCATGAGAAGCCAACTCCAATTATGATGCTCAGCCCCAGAGGCAACCATCTTTTTAAAAGGAAAACCGTTGTTACAAGGAAAGCTCTTCCAAGGGCATTCAGCCAGTTGCTGATTGTTTTTCCCATTCGTTTAAAGAGATCCAGAAGGTCAATCTCGTCATCCTTTACATTCTTATTTTCTGTGTTTTCAGGCATATTTAATAATATTGACTGGTTTAAGTTACAAATATATTCAAATTTGAACTAAATACAAACGAGTAATTGACGGTTAAAGAATTTTGAAAACCTTTAATGCCAGCTCGCTCATTAATGGCTTATAGTCCTGAATAAATTCTCCGGTTACCCTGTTTCCTATAACAAGGCAGATAGTTAAAGCTTTATGTCCGAGCAGGGCTGATAATCCATAAATAGCCGAGCTCTCCATTTCATAGTTGCTAATAACCCTTCCGCGGAATGAAAACTCCGAAAGCTTGCTGTTGATCTCATTGTCAAAAGTTTCAAGCCTGAGCCTTCTTCCCTGCGGAGCATAAAACCCCGGGGCAGAAATAGTTATTCCTTTTGAGAAATTCTCATTTTTGAATAATTCAACGAGCTCTTTATCGGCATTTACTGCATATGGGTAGGAGAGGGTGTCGGGCCATTCAAGAAATTCTGCAAGGGTGTCAGCGAGGCCGGTATCAAGTATCCAGTCATAGCCTTCATAAAAATGCAATAGTCCGTCAAACCCGATGGCTGTCTCGGCCAGAACGCACGATCCGGCAGGGATGTCGGCTCTTAAACCACCCGATGTTCCGATTCTTACAAACGTCAGAGAGACAGGATCTTCCTTGCAGAGACCGGTACTCAGATCAATATTTACAAGAGCATCAAGCTCATTGATCAGGATATCGATATTATCTGTTCCGATACCTGAAGATATTATTGTTATTTCGCTGTTATCATAAGTGCCGGTAACTGTGCGAAATTCCCTGTTCTCTTTTCTGACCCTTATATCGTGAAGCATAGAAGCAAGCATGTCAACACGACCGGGATCGCCAACAATAATTATTTTGTCTGAGATATCTCCGGGGAGCAGGTTCAGGTGAAATATACTCCCGTCTTTATTTGTAATAAGTTCAGTCTTCTTTTGCATAGTAAATAATTAGGATTTAAAATTACAATAATCTGCAGATTTACCTTAGGTTGAAATTAATATATTTCAGAAGGTGCCAGTCGCCACCCTAACGTCATGACCTAAGAAGTCGGGAGACTGTCGCCTTCCTTATTGTATCCGGACAATTAATTATAGTAACTCATTATCTTTCCGGAGATCAATACGAGTGAGATCTCAGCCAGCTTGGTCTGGTATTGTATAGATAAGAGCCTTTCTTTAGCATCAAGAAGGCTTTTTTGCACTTCCCTTAGATCTATTCCGGCAAGGCTTCCGAGCTTATATCTCTCAAGTGCTATATAAAGATTCTCACTGGCGGTCTGAAGGTTCTGTTCTTCAAGTTTTATAAGTCTCAGATTATTACTGTATGCACTGTAGATCGTTATAAGATCAGCTTTGATACACTGCTCAATCTCCAGATATTTCAGCTCTTTATTCTTTAGCTCAAGTGCTGAATTATTGATACTCCTTCTCTGATTAAAACCATCGAAGATCGTAAACCCGAGTGTGAGTCCGTAATTCATACCGTTTGTTATCTGGTTATTATAGGTGCCGGTCTGGTATGTATAGAGGTTATAACTATATCCGGTTGAAAAATTAAGGTACGGATATGATCGTGAGGTAATTAACTTGTAATCCAGCTCTGAGATCACTTTATTTCTTGTTGCAATGATAAGGCTCGGATTACCGGTAATAGTCTCCTCAAGAAGTTTCTCATACAAAAGCTGCGGATTAACCTCAATGGAAGTATCTTTTGAGATGAACTGATTCCCAAGATCCTCTACAGCCATTAGCTCATTAAGTCTGATACGGGCAGCCCTTACAACCTCAAATTGCTTTGAAAGCATTGAGCTGTCGGCATTAAGATACACCCGCGATTGCAATACCTGAAGCTTTGAGTTTGATCCCAGAAGGTACCTGTCTTCGTCAATCCTGAGACGCTCTTTTGAGAGGGTAACCGCATACTTCATATTATTCAGCATCTGCACCTGTTCGATGTAGTTATAATATCCCGAAATAATATCAGCAATCAGATTCTCGATTGTAAGCTGTGTATTAAGAGCGCCGAGCTGCTTTAGTTCATTGAGTTTTTTATACGTTGTCTGGACGGCGAACCCGTTGAAGATAGTCCATCCAAGTGCTACTCCGGCATTTGCAGTTGTGTTATTTATGCCATTGGAAACATTTTGTCCGCCCGCTGCGAGGTTTTGTGTTGTATTGTTCAGTGTTCCGCTGTAGTGGCTAGTCAGATCCAGTGAGGGAAGATAGCCGGCATTTCCTTTTGTGAAGTTATTGGCTGAAATTGTTTCACTGTTACGGGCAACGAGGATCGAAAAATTCTTTTCAAGGCCGGTACTAATGCATTCCTTCAAGGTGTAAACACTCTGCCCTCCGGCAGACAGAAAAGCAGAGAGCAATAATATATTAAGAAAGAGGAACCTCATTTTCATTATCAGATTTTTTTGTTTCACTGGAGATATATGTATAAACTGCAGGCACAACATACAAGGTGAGGAAAGTTGAAATAAACAATCCTCCGATAACTGCAATACCCATTGAGACACGGCTCTGAGCACCTTCTCCTAATCCGAGTGCCAATGGTAAAATGCCTAAAATGGTTGCCATACTGGTCATCAGGATAGGACGGAAACGTGCTGCAGTGGCAAACTTTATTGCTTCATATTTTGATAGTCCGGCCTGTTTTCGCTGGTTGGCAAATTCCACTATAAGGATCCCGTTTTTGGATACAAGTCCTATAAGCATTATTATTCCTATCTGACTGAATATGTTCATTGTAACATTAAAATACCACATAAACAACAGGGCTCCTGTTAAGGCGAGCGGAACGGTCATCATAACGATAAGCGGATCTTTAAAACTTTCAAACTGAGCTGAAAGAACAAGGAATATGAGGATAAGTGCCAGCATAAAGGCAAACATCAGACTCGATGAGCTTTCACGGAAATCTTTTGAATCGCCGGCAAGGGCAGTACGGAATGTGTCGTCGAGCTCTTCTGCTGCAATTTTATCCATTTCTGCAAGTCCTTCACTGATTGTTTTTCCTTTTGCCAGTCCTGCGGAAACTGTAGCCGCGACAAACCTGTTATAACGGAAAAGCTGTGGAGGGGCGGTCTCTTCAGTAAGGGTAACAAGATTATCGAACTGGATCATATTGCCGGAATTATTTCGAACATAAAGCGATTTTAGATCGAGTGGTTTATTCCGGTCGCTTCTTGCCAGCTCTCCAAGGATCTGATATTGTTTCCCGTTCATGAAGAAATATCCGAATCGCTGTCCGCTTAAGGCAAGCTGAAGTGTCTGTCCGATATTCTGCGTGGAAACACCCAGGGAAGTTGCTTTTTCACGGTTAATATGGATCCGCAATTCAGGTTTCGTGAATTTAAGGTTCACATCAGCCATCTGGAAAACAGGATTATCCATCACTTTTGCCATGAAACCGGGCAGAACCTCTTTTAGTTTTTCTATTGAAGTAGCCTGCAAAACATATTGTACCGGCATTCCTGCGCGTCTTCCTCCAAAGGTTGACTGTTGCATTACGAATGATCTGGCTTTTGTTTTTTTTCTGAGGATGTCAGACAAGTCATCAGCGATTGCCTGTTGTGTACGGCTCCTCTCTTTAGGGCTCTTAAGCATTACTCTTACCATACCGCCACCACCTCTGACAAACATAATATAACCGTCACGCTCAGGAACTTTTTCTTCGGCAGTTTTTGCCACGTCGTTAACGTAATCGAGCATGAATTCATAGGTGGCACCTTCAATCGCAGATGTGTTAATTGATACTTGCGACCGGTCCTCAAGAGGCGCCATCTCTGCGGGAATTGTTCTCCACAAAATGCCAATAATTCCAAAAGCAGCTAATATAATAAGGGGTGCGATCCATCTTTTTTCCAGAAATGATTCTAGGCTTCTTTTGTAGGTATTATTAAGGTTTTGAAAGAAACGTTCTGTCTTTCGAAAGAACCAGCTGTGCTTGCTTTCGTGTCTTAACAATTTTGTCGAAACCATCGGGGTAAGCGATAAAGCAAGGAAAGCAGAGATTCCGACAGCCCCGGCCATCACAATACTGAACTCACGGAATAGCCGTCCTGTTATACCTTCAAGGAAAACGATGGGGAAAAAGACGGAGATCAGTGTTATGGTTGTTGAAATAATTGCAAAATAGATTTCCTGCGACCCTTTTAAACCTGCTTCGAGAGGATTCATTCCCTGTTCGACTTTTACATAAATATTCTCCATAACCACAATAGCATCATCGACAACAATACCGATGGCGAGCACAATGGCAAGAAGCGTCAGAACATTTATGGTATAACCAGCGAGGTACATTATAAAGAAAGCTCCGATAAGTGAAACCGGAATTACCAGTATAGGGATAAGTGTTGCACGCCAGCTTCGCAGAAAGAAGTAGATAATAACTACTACGAGAATAAATGCAATATAAATAGTATCCTTTACCTCTGTTATTGAAGATCGTATGTACTGGGTATTATCATAACCAACCTTAATCTTGACATCATCCGGGAGGTCTTTCTTAATATACTCAAGCCTGCGGTAAACCTCATCCACAATCTCGATATGGTTCGATCCGGGTTGCGGAACAATACCGTCTCCAACCATTGGAACTCCATCTCTTTTTAGGATTCCCCTGATATCTTCCGGACCAAGTTCTGCTCTTCCAATATCCTGAAAACGTACAATCTGGTCGCCCGATTGCTTAATTATAAGATCATTAAACTCTTTTGGAGTTGTCATTAATCCTAAGGTTCTTATTGTTAACTGGGTATTAGTCCCTTCAATTGAACCTGACGGCAGCTCTACATTTTCACGCGATATTGCATTCCTTACATCCATGGGAGTGAGCTCATAACCGGCAAGCTTTACCGGATCGAGCCACAAACGCATAGCATATCTTTTCTGACCCATAATTGTGACTGCACTTACACCTGAAATTGTCTGAAGTTGTTCCTTCAGTGTCAGTTCAGCAATCTCCGAAAGTTCCAGCAAGGATCTTTTTTCACTTTCTATTGTAAGAAATATTATTGGGTTGGCGTCAGCATCGGCTTTTGCAACAACGGGCGGATCGCAGTCGCGGGGGAGTAACCTCATCGCCTGAGAAACTTTGTCGCGGACATCATTTGCTGCAGTCTCCATATCAACAGACAGTTCGAACTCGACTGTTATATCACTGCCACCCTGCCGGCTTACGCTGGTAAGAGAACGAATACCCGGGATACCGTTGATAGACTGCTCAATCGGTTCAGTAATCTGTGTTTCAATAACATCAGAATTTGCACCCGGGTAGGATGTACTTACTGAAATGATGGTCGGATCAACGCTTGGAAATTCGCGCACTCCCAGAAATGTTAATCCTACAGCACCAAAGAGCAGGATTACTATTGCCAGAACAGTAGCAAGAACAGGTCTATTTATACTAACTGAAGAGAGACTCATACTTTTTAGTTTGCCCTATTAATTGTTATTCATTAGAGTATCAAGAACCACAGGAAGGTTCTGCCTGAGCTGAAGAATTCCGGTAACAATTAAAGTATCACCAAACTTCAGTCCGTTTGTTATCTGTATTTTTGATTCAGTCCGTAATCCGGTATTAACTCTTACTGTTGAAGCTTTCCCCGATTTAAAAATAAATACCTTTTCACCTTCCATCTCCGGAATAAGAGCCTCAGAAGGAATGGCAATAGCATTCTCAACCTGCGACATCCGCAGTGTTATTGATGCATATCGTCCCGATTTGAGCTCTTCTTTTGTGTTGGGATACAAAGCGCGAAGCACAATTGTTCTGGTATCAATATCAATCTTGGGATCAACCGCATAAACTGAAGCTTCGTAATTATTACTATTTCCATCCACCACAAAAGTGACCGGATAACCTATTTCGATCTCAGATGCATATCTTTCAGGAATAGAAAATTCAATTTTAAGAGGACTTATTTTTATCAGCTTTGCGATCTTTGTTGAAGATGTTGCGTATGCACCTTCGCTCAGATAACGTAATCCTATAATCCCGTCAAATGGAGCGCGCAGTTCTGTCTCTGATATCCTTGCCCTGATAAGATTGATGTCGGCGCCGATAGTCTGCAGTTCAGTAACTATCTGATCGTAACTCTCCTGACTTATGGCATCCTTGTCAAGCAAGCTGCGCTGACGGAACTCTTTCCCTTCAGTAAGTTTCTTTTGTGCAAGAAGTTTTTCCAGCTGAGCCTGCAGCGGCCTGTCATTTATCTTGGCCAGAAGATTGCCCTTCTTCACACGGGTTCCTTCAGTAAATTTAATGCTGACTATCTTTCCTGATGTTTCGAATGCCATGTCAACCTCTTCGTCGGGTCTTAAAGTACCTGTGGCTTTTACAAATTCGCTCAGCTGTTCAGGCTTGATAACATATCCGCTTACATTCAAAACCTGCCTGCCCGGCGTCATCATTGCATTTCCTTTAACGGCTCCTTTTGGTTTTTCCTTTAAAAGAGGTTTTACTTTAGGATAGGCAATTAATCCTGCTATAACAAGAATGATCAGGATGGTTATTATCAGTTTTAATTTTTTATTCATAAAAAGTATCTTATTGAAAAGTTGTTTCTGTAAATTAATTGTTAAATGTTCAGCCTTTATCTGAGTTTATTAAAGTATTTTTTTATTGGATTAAGACACTTAAACCGGAATTGACAAAAATAGATAATTTACAGTTTATGAGGCTATTCAAAATGCTTAAAATATGTTAAATATTAATTGTCAGTCGGTATTCCTTTTTGTCAAAAAGCATATTAAAGCTGCATTCTGGTTTAATTATTGAAAAGAAGCTATTTTTACCGGAAATTTATAAACCATTCACTCATGATTCAGCGTATTCAATCCATTTATCTTTCATTGACAACTCTGCTGCCGTTATTATTCCTGAAAGGGAGTTTATTAAATTTTGCAGACAAATCGGGCAGTGTAATAAAAGTCACATTCAATGGGGTTGTCAGATATACTGAAGGACAAGGTTCAATTATGACGGAGAGGCTTTTACCGCTTTCTGTAATCATCATCCTCATTTCTGCATTATCCTTAATTACCATATTCCTTTATAAGAACAGAAAACTTCAGTTGCTTTTTGCTTTGTTAATTAATATCCTTGTTGCCGGCTTGATTATTCTTTTGGGTTATTATTCCTGGATGGTTATTTCATCATCAGGTGTCTCAATTGTTCCGGGAATAAAGACATTTCTTCCAATAGTGATATTGGGTTTCGCACTCCTTGCTTACAGGGGGATTCTTAAAGATGACCGGTTGATAAAATCATATGACCGGTTGAGATAAATCTAAATTATCTCAAGGTTCTCCTGGTTGGTTATCTTTTCACAATAATGACATTTCAGGGAAATATTCTTCTTTGAAACGATACTGAATCTAGTTGTTACTGTTTCGAAGTTCGTAATGCATTTAGGATTCATGCATTTAGCTATTCCTACAATTATTTCCGGCACTTCGACAACCTTTTTCTCTACAACCTCATAATCTTTTATGATGTTCAGCTTGGCGTCAGGTGCAACAAGTGCAATCCTGTTAATATCTTTATCTTCGAAAAAGACACCGGAGATCTTTATAATGGCTTTAAGACCAAGTTTTTTGCTTTCAAGGTTAGTTCCGAAAGTAATCTGGTTCTCAATACGGTCGAGCCCAAGTATCTGAATTACCTTAAAAAGGTTGCTGGCAGGGACATGATCTATAACCGTTCCGTTCTGAATAGCGCTGACGCTCATTTGTTTTGCTTCCTTCATTGCTCTTCCTTTTTAATTAATTCCTAAAAGTGAACATAAAATTGCCTGCCTTGTAAATACTCCGTTCAGAGCCTGTTCAAAATAGTATGCTTTAGGATTGTTATCCACATCAGGATGAATCTCGTTAACCCTTGGCAGCGGATGGAGGATGCGCATTCCGGGCTTAGTGTTTTTAAGCATCGAATTTCTGAGAACATATACGTTTTTGACTTTCTCATATTCAATGGGATCAGAGAATCTTTCCTTCTGCACCCGCGTCATGTAAATAATATCTGCTTTGGAGATGATTTCCGTAAAATCATTATGCTCATAATATTTTAGTCCGGAATTATCGAGATACATCTTAAATTCATCGGGCATTTTAAGTTCATCGGGTGAGATGAAATTGAAAGTGGCATTCCATCGCGACATCGCCATAACGAGAGAGTGCACTGTTCTGCCATACTTAAGATCGCCTACCATGAAAATATTCAGGTTATCGAGCCTGCCCTGTGTCTTGCGGATGGAATAGAGATCAAGCAAAGTCTGGGTAGGGTGCTGGTTGGCGCCATCACCGGCATTGATAACCGGTACTGTGGCTATCTCGCTTGCAAACCTTGCACTTCCTTCAATAGGATGCCGCATAACGATAAGATCGCAGTAACTGTTTACCATTCTAATTGTGTCATTAAGGGTTTCCCCTTTTGAAACACTGGAACTTGAGGAATCGGAAAATCCGATAATCTTTCCGCCAAGTCTGTTAATGGCACTTTCAAAACTTAATCGTGTGCGGGTGGAAGGTTCAAAAAAAAGCGTCGCTATTACTTTACCTTCGAGCAATTTCCGGATGGGTTGCTTTTCAAATTCTTCAGTCAGATCAAGAATCCTGAGAATCTCTTCTGTAGAAAAATCATCAATTGAAACTAAACTTCTGTTTTTCATCATTTTGGCACATTAGGGGCACAAATCTGAGCCAAAATCAAAATTACTTAAGAATTGAATATTTATTGATAAATGTTGATAATTAATTAAAAACTTTTACTGTAGAATTTTTATCAGCGTGTTTCAAGGTAATTGTACTGAAGACCTTCAATCCGCGAAAGGCGGTTTATAATTTTTTGCGTATATGAAGCTCTGAAGTTTATCCTGATATGGCATTCGTTATCGAACAGCTGATCGGACTGGCCAATTTCTTCCTCCTTAAGGATCTTCATAACATCATTCATCAGAAGGTAGGGATAGGAAATTTCGTAATAATCCTTAAGCGTGCAATCAATTATTTCCGCATTGCCGATTGCCGAAGCAGCAGCAGAACGGTAAGCGTTTATTAATCCGCTTACTCCTAATAATGTGCCTCCGAAATACCTGCTTACAACAATCAGTATGTTTGTTAAACCAAAAGAGTTTATCTGTCCCAGTATTGGCCTGCCTGCAGTTCCGGAAGGTTCTCCGTCATCATTCACCCGCCATATATCTCTTTTCTGACCGGTCATATAAGCATAACAGTGATGCCTGGCATCATGGTGTTCTTTTCTTATTTCATGTATTATAGGAACAATTTCTTCAGGATCGGAAACAGGATATGCAAACGCCAGAAACCGGCTTCCCTTGTCTTTATAGATTCCCTGTGATGGTGCTTTAATTGTCTTATAGCTATCTGATTCCATAATATTTTACAATTTGGCTGGGATGGGATAAGATGAATCTATAATCAGAACAGGCCATAATATTTCTATTAATTGTTTACAATATTAATTAATTCTGATTGTCCGGTAACTGCCAATTCTTAAAAAAGAATACTTTTGCCTCTATTAATATTAAGTATGGGTGTATTATTAGATGAAAAGGATTTACATAAGCTTATTGTTATCGGCGACAGGATACTTATTAAGCCAAAAGTTCCTCAGTCAAAGACAAGAAGCGGTTTGCTACTTCCTCCGGGCGTAAATGAGAACGAAAAAGTTCAGATCGGATTTGTTGTTAAGGTTGGTCCGGGTTATCCGATTCCATCTGTAAGTGACAATGACGAACCATGGAAAAACAGATCTGACGAACCAAAGTATGTTCCGCTTCAGCCTAAAGAGGGTGACCAGGCTGTCTATTTACAGAACAGTGCAATTGAGATCGAATTCAATAAGGAAAAATATATTGTTGTTCCGCATTCTGCAATTCTGCTTCTTCTCAGAGATGACGGACTTTTTGAATAGAACGGTCTGTCCGGATCCGGACTGCCGGAACTGAAGAGTGTCACCGGATTCCAGTAATTTCAGAATCTGTTATTCCGGATACACAGCAAGGTGCCGGAATTCATTTCTGAACAGCTCTGCTTCATCTGCCCATCTCTCTTTTTCTATTCCGACATCCGCTCTGTTCTCCAATGATCTTCTCATCTCCGAATCCCCTGCCAGAATATCAAAAGGCATAAGTATCTTTTCATACTCATAGGGTGGAGGATTAAAGGTAAGTGAAGCGGGAGCAGAGGTTTCAATTATTGCATCAAAAATATCGAGAGCAGTTCCAACCGGTCTGTAAAGATTTATATCAGTTATATGAATCTGCACTCCGTTGCACAACTCACCGCAGAACTTATGAAAGGTTGGAATGAAATTATGGATCCTGAAAGCACATCCTTTTATATGTCGCGCATCGAGATTCCTTTTTAGCTTTTCTGCATTAATAAATGGTGCTCCGAAGAGCTCAAAAGGCAAAGTTGTTCCCCTCCCTTCGGATAGGTTAAGTGCCTCAATAAGAACTGTTCCCGGATAAACTACTGCTGAACTTATCGCAGGCATGTTTGGCGAAGGCAAAATCCAGGGAAGAGCTGTTTCTGCAAATAGTAAAGACCTTTTCCACTCCTTCATCCACACAATGGTGAGGTCACATTCAGGATAATACTTTTCCTTTAACCACAATGCCATTTCACCTATTGTCATCCGGTGACATAACGGAATTGATGCTCCGCCTACGAAGGTAAAAAACTCTTTTTTCAGTACAGGTCCGTCAAGAGGAAGTCGTCCTATCGGGTTAGGTCTGTCTAGCAGCAATACCGGAATTCCTGCTTCCGCACATGCTTCAAGACATAGTTTTACTGTCCAGATATAGGTGTATAACCTGGCACCAACATCCTGCAGGTCTATTAATAAAACATCAATATCCCTTAGCATTTCAGGTGACGGTTTGCGATGCTCCCCATAAAGACTGTAAAGTGGTATATCATAAACAGGATGCTTAAGGCTTTGCCACTCTATCATGTTATCCTGGGTCTGTCCGTGAATACCGTGCTGTGGGCCGAAGATTGCAGAAAGAGTGCAGTCGGTACGCTGAAAAAACAGATCAGTAATATGGTCAAATTTTCTGGTGACACTTGGAGCATGACACAGAATTCCCACTCGTTTGCCCTTAAGTTCTGACGGAAAGTGGTTAAGAATAGCTTCCAGACCTGTTTGTACCATATTAGTCGTTTTGCTGACAAATATATAATTAACGGACCTAACTGATCAAAAACATCTATTAAATTAATTGAAAATGATTATTCTTTCATAAGTTTGGGCTTTTAAAAAACATTCAAATGAGAATAAGAAAGCCCGGCATTCTGACAATAATTCTTCTTTTATCTTTTCTTCTCGTTTCCTGTTCAGGAACCGGCAATAAGAGTATAAGCATACTTGAAACAACAGATATTCATGGAGTTATACTCCCTTATGATTATATTGAAAAAAAGGAATTAAACTCTTCACTCGCCTCTTCTTTCACATATATCACCCAGATGCGAAATGAAAAGCGGACAGTTTTTCTTCTGGATAACGGAGATAACCTGCAAGGTCAGCCTGAGGTATATTACTATAATTTTATTGATACCCTGTCGCCCCATTTTTTAAGTGAAGTAATGAATTTTATGGGATATGATGCAGGTACAGTCGGCAATCATGATATTGAGACCGGTCATGCTGTTTACGACAGGCTTGTAAGAAAGTATAATTTTCCTCTTCTTGCTGCCAATGCCATTGACCTTAAAACAGGAAAACCCTATTTTAAGCCATACCGGATCATTGAAAAAGATGGAATAAAAGTTGCCGTTTTCGGACTTGTCACACCTGCAATTCCCAACTGGCTGCCACCTGAACTTTATTCAGGAATGGAATTCAGGGATATGGTTGAAACGGCTAAACTCTGGATGCCTTTAATACTGAATGAAAAGCCTGATCTGGTTGTTGGATTGTTCCATTCCGGTTGGGACAAATCGCTTGAGAAAAGTCAGAATAGTGATCCGGTATATGAGAATGGCTCTTCTGCCGTTGCCTATAACGTTCCCGGGTTTGATGTAATATTCAATGGACATGATCACCGGCTGGCTAATGAAAAAATAGTCAATTCAGCCGGCGATACAGTTTTAATACTTGACGGTGGGAGCAGGTCGGAGAAAATTGCTCAGGCAGATATAACTTTTCGGGCAGGAAAGTCCAAAGGGAAAAAGAACAGAATACTAACCGGCTCCATTGTTAACGTTGCCGATTATAAACCCGATCCTGAGTTCATAAACAGATTCAAACCTCAGGATGAAAAGATCCTTGAGTATGTAAATCAGGTAATAGGAAATTCTGAGGCTACTGTTACATCCAGGGATGCCTATTTTGGGCCATCCGCATTTATTGACCTTATTCATATCATACAACTTGATATCACAGGAGCCGATATCTCTTTTGCCGCGCCATTATCCTTTGATGTTCAGATTCCGGCCGGACCAATTACTGTCGGTGATATGTTCAAGTTATACAAGTTCGAAAACATGCTCTATACAATGAGCCTTTCAGGTGAGGAGATCAGGAAATACATTGAATTCTCCTACTCAGGATGGTTCAATACAATGAACGGAGCCGGTAAAACGCTTCTTAAGTTCCGAAGCGGCAAAGATGGAAAACCACTGCTTACCAACGGAAAGGCCTGGCTGAAAAATCAATCCTATAATTTTGATTCGGCTGCGGGCATAGATTATACCGTTGATGTAAGCAAGCCTGAAGGTTCGCGGATTCTTATTTCCGGTTTTTCTGACGGAAGACCTTTTGAAAATAATAAAATGTATAAAGTAGCCGTTAACTCATACAGAGGCAACGGAGGAGGCGGCCATTTTACAGAGGGTGCCGGGATTGCAAAAGAGGAGCTGAGGAAACGTCTTCTGACATCAACCGACAGAGATTTAAGATACTATATATTAAAATCCATTGAAGCAAAAAAAACAGTTAACCCTGAACCAATAAATAACTGGAAAGTAATCCCGGAAAAATGGGTTAAGGATGCAACTTCACGCGAATATCCGCTTCTTTTCGGAACCTCAAAATAATTTATTTATGCTCTTTTAATTAACCCTGAAAAATAAGAAATGATGAAAGCAAATTCAGTCAGAACAATAATTTTAATTACACTGCTCATCTTCCCGGGATTCAAGGCCTTTAACAGATCTGTGCCGGAAAAGGATGGTGCAAAAGCAAAAAATATTATCCTTTTTATTGGCGATGGAATGGGAGTAGCCCAGGTATATTCCGGAATGACTGTAAGCAATTTGCCATTTACACTCGAGAAATTTCCATATACCGGGTTCAGCAAAACCTATTCTGCTGATAGTTATGTTACCGATTCCGGTGCCGGAGGAACAGCCATTGCTTGTGGAATAAAAACAAATAACGGAATGATAGGTGTCGCACCAGATGGCAGTTCTGTAAAGTCCATCATGGAGATCGCTCATCAAAACGGACTGGCTACCGGTGTTGTCAGCACAAGCGCAATAACCCACGCTACACCAGCCTCATTTGTGGCCCATAACTCCGGCCGTGGAAATATTGAAGATATTGCAAAAGACTTTACCAAAGGATCAATTGACCTCTTCATCGGAGGAGGAGCTAACCATTTCCGTTTAAGAAAAGATAGTGTTGATCTGACTACTGATCTTAAAGAACAGGGCTTCGCTGTGGTTTATACCCTTGACGACCTGAAAAAAACTGATTCAAAGAAGATTGCCGGTCTGCTTGCAAAAGAGCATATGGAAAAAGCATCGGAAGGCCGTGCAGGTGCTCTTGAAATTATGACCCGTAAGGCAATAGAGACTTTGAGCAAAAATAAAAACGGGTTTGTTCTGATGGTTGAAGCATCGATGATTGACTGGGGAGCACATGAACAAAACGCAGATTATGTAACATCGGAAATGGTCGATCTGGACAGAGCAGTCAGTGTTGCCATGGAATATGCTTCAGTAAACAGTAATACACTGGTTGTTGTTACTGCCGATCACGAAACAGGAGGAATGACATTACAGGAAGGAAGCCTGAAGGAACATAAAGTAACTGTTAAATTTTCTGGAGCGGAGCATACCGGTGTAATGGTTCCGATATTTTCATCAGGACCGGGAGCAGAAAAATTTTCAGGGATACATGAAAATACTTTTTTTCTGGATACTTTTCTTCAACTGCTGAACCTTAAAAAGTAAATATTTTTTCACTCAAACATAATTATGGGAATCAGGTCGGATGAATTTCCTGACGGAGACCGTCTTCCTCTTGTAGAAGAATTTTTTTCGCTTCAGGGTGAAGGATTTCATACAGGGAAAGCAGCATATTTTATCAGGCTGGGAGGATGTGATGTCGGATGCAGCTGGTGCGATTCCCCTTTCTCGTGGAACCCGGGCCTTCACCCGATGGTTGAAACGGATGCAATAATTGAACGTGTTGTCGATTCCGGAGCTGATTCTGTAGTAATTACCGGTGGTGAGCCTCTGATGTGGAACCTCAGCCATATATGCACCGAACTGAAGAAAAAAAATATTCTGACCTATCTGGAAACATCCGGAGCATATCCACTAAGCGGAGAATGGAACTGGATCTGCCTCTCCCCAAAACAGAACATGCCTCCTTCTGCAGATATCTGTAATGTTGCCAATGAGCTTAAAGTAATAATTCAGGAAACAAACGATTTCTTATGGGCCGAGAAATACAGACTGATGGTCACCGGAAACTGCCGGTTATTTCTTCAGCCCGAATGGAGCAGGTTCAAAACAATTATTCCCGAAATTGTGGAATATGTAAAGAAAAATCCAAAATGGAGAATTTCCCTTCAGGTACATAAATATATGCATATTCCTTAAAACGTTTATGAACTATATTTCCTCAATATTTATCGGGATTGCCTTTTTTTTAGCAACAGAAATCGGCTCTTCTCAGAACTTTCATACAAACTCAGGGAAGGCTATTAAAGCATATAATGAAGGAGTTACGGCTTTTGATTATCTGTTTTTCAATAATGCTGAAGCAAATTTACTGGAGGCCATTTCGATCGATAACAGGTTTTATGAAGCTTTTATGATGCTTGGTGAACTGCAATTCAAATTAAAGCGGTATTCTGAAGCTTCAATAAATTTCAGAAAAGCTGTAAAGATCGATTCTCTGTTTTTTAAGCCGGTATTCTATAACCTTGCAAATGCTGAGATGATGTCGGGTGATTATAATAATGCACTTATCCATTTCAAAGTCTATCTCGAACAGGCAGGAATGTCTGAAAAGAATAAAATCACTGCAGGAAAAAGGGTGAAAAACTGCGAATTTGCAATAGTCGCCCTTAAAAATCCTGTTCCTTTCAACCCTGTAAGTGTCGGCAACTCAATAAACACAACCGATGATGAATACTGGCCATCGATAACAGCAGATGGTCAGATGCTGATGTTTACCAGACAGCTTAATCCGGGTGATAACATTTCATTATACGGACAGGTTCAGGAAGATTTCTATATAAGCTTCCTGACAGACAGTTTATGGCAAAAATCCTTCAATGCCGGCGCGCCCCTTAATACTCCCAAAAATGAGGGAGCCCAGACCATTTCCTCAAACGGTAATTACATGTATTTTACTGCATGCGACAGATCAGGAGGATCAGGAAGCTGCGACATATACTTTTCATCATTTAATGAGGGGATCTGGTCGGAACCGGAAAACATCCGCTCTCCTGTAAATACACAATACTGGGAATCGCAGCCATCAATAAGTTCAGATGGAAAGATGCTCTTTTTTACAAGCAGCAGACCAGGCGGTTCCGGAGGAAAAGATTTATGGTATTCCAGAATGAATGATATAAGTCTTTTCACCGAGCCTGTTAACATGGGAAAGGCAATAAATACAGAGGGAGATGAAATGTCACCTTTTATCCATTTCGATGGAAAAACACTCTACTTTGCTTCTGATGGCAGAACAGGGATGGGAGGGTTTGATATTTATCTCACGAGGATGAATGAGGACAGTACATGGACAGAGCCGCAGAATCTGGGTTACCCTATTAATACCTGGAATGACGAAATGGGACTTATTATTGAATCAGGCGGAAAAAAAGCTTATTTCTCTTCTGTCAGAAATAAAGCAAACGGGAAAGATATTTTCTCCTTTAATCTTTATGAGTCTGCAAGACCAACCCCCGTATCGTATCTGAAAGGCAAAGTTTATGACAGGGATAAAGGGACGTTATTAAAGGCAGATTATGAGTTAATAAACCTTACTACAAACGAAATCACAGTAAAAAGTACTACCGGCAGCACAGGTAATTTTCTGGTCTGCCTCCCTTCCGGGTATAATTACGGTCTTAATGTCAGCAAGGAAGGATACCTCTTTTATTCCGAAAATTTTATGTTTGAAGGACTGCATACCGTAATGGAACCATATATTAAGAAGATATTGCTGAGTCCGATTAAGGCAGGAGAGAAGATTCAGCTCTCAAATGTATTCTATGAAACTGATTCGTGGCAACTGAAAAAGGAATCTCTGGCAGAACTTGATATCCTGGCAAAGCTCCTTTTATCTAACAAAGAGGTTAATATTGAAATAGGCGGTTATACCGATTCAACAGGAACAGCTGCATATAACCTGATCCTGTCTGAAAAGAGAGCACAATCAGTTGTAAGCTATCTTGTATCCAGGGGAATTCCGGCTGCCAGACTAAAATATAAAGGCTATGGAAATATGACTCCACGGGGGGATAATGTCACCGAAGAAGGCAGAAAGCTAAACAGAAGAACTGAAGCAAGGATCCTTGAAAATACAAAATAGGATACATCAATCAGAAGAAACAGTTTAGCCTGAATTATTCATAAAAAAGTTTTTTTGTTCTTCATTTATAACTTATTCAGCTATATTTAAAGTCGTTACAACAACATAACCCCTTTGTACAATGATATACAAAAAACTGAAACTATTGCTTCCGTACCAATGTCCCAAAAAATAACCCGTCATCCCGAATTCCGACAAATCGGAGCTTGCGGAGGTTTGGAGGAAT
>CAIJYD010000121.1 GCA_903824785.1 uncultured Bacteroidota bacterium | reverse complement strand
CTTCCTGAACTACACAAATCGGCAACCTTTAATAAAATGGATGCTTTCAAGTGGTTATAAGCATCTGACGGTTTTTCTGTTTATTTTCCATTTGACATATCAATAGATATTCAGTAGATTTTGCGTGAATTTATTTACGCAAAATATCTTCTTCATGTTTATTTTTACCCGGCATCGCGTTTATCACGACAGGGAGCAGAAAGGTTGTCACCTGGAAGTGTCCTGATTATTTTCGACAATCTTCAGTCCAATCCTGAAGTTGAGAAAAAGGTTGAGCATGCAGCGTTTATATAACCTCATCAACACCCACGAAGACTGGTTAATGAATCGGGTTCTTCACCATGCTCGGTTACATAATTATACTAAGTACACCTCTACCTTGGCGGAGGCATGGAGAGCATCCATTCAAGGTCTTTCAGAACCCCTGATGCGAGTAATAAAAGAAAGCAATGAACCCCCTGAACTTAGTCCCGATGATAACTTCATAACAGACCCCATTGCCTCATTTGGTATCACAGAAGCCCAGAGACACCGTTCACGGGGAGTTACGCTCAGCATGTTCATTGGCCTGATGAAATATTACAAGCAGAGCTATATTGACCTTGTTACACAAGCAGGGTTTAGTAAAATATATGAAGAAAATTGCCGCCTTTTTATAGAGCGTTTTTTCGACCGTGTAGAGATAGGGTTTACCGTGGAATGGTCCGCATTAAGCGAAAACAAAAAAATAAAAGAACTCCAAACCTCCAACAGAACAATGACCAATGAGAAAAATAAATACCTAACTATTTTTGAAAGCACTCCCAATCCTGTTATATTCCTTAGCAAAGATAATGTAATAGATAACATGAATCATGCTGCCGCTGCACTTTTCTACGGTATTGAAACACCTGGCTCAACCTATTACGCGGTGGGAGTAACACAAGTGGCTCTCCCTTGGAAGATTGACGAAGTCACTGCATTTATTTCAGGTAACCAAATGGAATATGCCTTTGAAAGGGCACTTGAGACTAACAAGGGTGCTCGCCACTTTCAAGTAAAACTTAAAAGAATGCTTGATGTGAGCCAGAAGTTTAGCGGGATATCACTCATCCTAAATGATATTACAGAGAGTAAGCAACTGGAGGATCGGCTCTCTACTATGTCCATTACAGATGAGCTTACCGGTTTATATAATAGAAGAGGGTTTATCACTCTTTCCCAGCAACAAATGGCAGTATCAAGAAGGACAAAGAAGGGAATGATCCTCTTTTTTGTTGATCTGGACGGGCTGAAATGGATCAACGATAACCTTGGTCATGAGGAAGGAGATAAAGCGCTCATTGAAGCAGCAAGCGCATTGAAAGATACCTTCAGAGCTTCCGATATCATTGCTCGCCTAGGAGGAGATGAATTTGCCACCCTTGCTATCGATATAACCGAAAAAGATTCCGAGATCTTTACTGTCCGGTTGCAGTCTCTAATTGGTACACGAAATAAGCAGAAAAACAGGAGTTGCAGACTTTCAATCAGTGTAGGCGCCTCTTACTATGATCCTGAAAATCCCCGTTCTCTTGACGAACTCTTGTTAAATGCGGATCAATTGATGTATAACCAGAAACAAAAAAAGAAGGGCATGCTCCCGCAAGAGTTCTCCCTTTCAAACAATAATCCTCTGCCTTCAATATAGTATAACAGTAAGGATAAATTAGATAGATAGCGTGACTCTTTCTGCTCCGTCATTATTTTTTTAAAATATCTTCCTG
>CAIJYD010000120.1 GCA_903824785.1 uncultured Bacteroidota bacterium | reverse complement strand
TTTAATTTTTTTTAAGTTACCCACTTCAAAACCTTTGTTTATGGTGTTTATATCATTTCGGGTAAGATGGGTAAGTAAATATTACGCCTATAGGAAACATTTTATTATATTTTGGGGTTATTTTCACTACTCACAATACACATATATTCAACGCATTATATTACAATTCGGTTACCTATTTGCATTTTACCTTTTGAGGTCACCGATTAGGTGCATATAAACTGACAATATTTGATATAAAATGAATTCAAATATAAATAAAAAACCTCAATGTATCAACACATTGAGGCTTTTTGAAGTGGATTGTTTTTTTGTTCAGTGGAGCTGCGGGGAGTCGAACCCCGGTCCAAACACGGAAGTCATACGCTTTCTACATGCTTATTTCTGCTTGATTTTCGTGACATGTCAGCTGCAGAACAACCTAACCTGCCCTTATTTCCTGTTTGTTTCGCCATCGGGTCGGAACAACCTTCAGACTAGCCCCGGATTGCGTGCGTCTCCGTGTCGGATTGGATCAGGGCTTGACCGTCCGGGAAACGTCTCGTCCCAACACATGTGCCGGGAGATTATGCCTTTCGGCGTAAAGTGCTTAAGCTACTGTTATTCGCTTATGCTGCGAGAGCGTAATTGTTTTCGCCTTTTGTTTGTTTGTGACTCTGTTTAAGGAACGCGCCACCACACCCTGCATGCTTACATAACACCCCTCATGCTGTCAATACCAGGTCAGCCCCGGGGTTATGAACCGCAAAGATATAAAAAATAGTTGGAAGTCGAAACCCCTTCAACCCTTTCAACCCCTTCAACCCTTTCAACCCCTTCAACCCCTTTTTGCCATTTATCCTGACGATTATGAACTTATTTTCGTAACTTCACATTACCATCAGAATGGTAATTGCAACCATGGATAAGAGATTGAACATAGGGATTCTCAGGGAAACGAAAAACCCGCCTGACAGAAGGGTTCCCCTTACGCCGTCTCAGATCAGTGCACTCGAAAAGAGCTATCCCATTGTTAAGTTTTTTGTCCAGCCAGCCAACTTGCGCTGCTTCTCAAATGAAGAATTTGAACAGCTTAATATCCCTCTCGCCGAGGATCTTACCCATTGCGATATTCTGATGGGCGTAAAAGAGGTTGACAAACAAACATTTATCCCAGGGAAGGTTTATATGTTCTTTTCTCATGTTGGTAAAAAACAACCTCATAACCGGCTGATGCTAACAGCAATGTCTGAGAAGAAAATTAGTCTCATTGATTATGAATACCTGACTACAGAAAAAGGTCAGAGGGTGGTAGCTTTTGGAAGATATGCCGGTATCGTCGGGGCTTATAACGGTCTCAGGGCAATAGGAATCAGGTCAGGCAGCTTCAACCTTAAACCTGCTAACCAGTGCCACGATCTTGATGAGTTGTGGAGAGGCCTCCGGCTTATTGAAATTAAAAGCAGACTTAAGATCCTTATTACAGGTGAGGGACGGGTAGCCTGCGGTGCCATGGAAACATTAAATACCGCAAATATTGTCAGGGTGAAGCCTGATCAGTTTCTTTCAACTGATTTTGATGTTCCTGTCTATTGTCAGATAGGTCCCGGGGATTATACAAGAAACAAAAACGGTCAGAATTTCAGTTTCACCCATTTTGCAACCAATCCTCAGGAGTATGTCTCCACCTTCCTTCCCTATACAAGAGTAACCGATTTTCTAATTACAGGCCATTACTGGGATCCGCGTTCGCCTTGTTTCTTTACAAAAGAGGATATGAAACAGCCTGAATTCAGGATTTCAGTTATCGCCGATATCAGCTGCGATATAAATGGTCCTATACCATCAACAGTCAGACCAACAGTTATTTCTGATCCATTCTATGACTATAACCCTCATCTTGAAACAGAGCAGCCTCCATTCCTCAAGCCCGATAATATAACAGTAATGTCAATCGATAACCTGCCGGGGGAACTCCCCCGTAATGCCTCTCACGATTTCGGAATGCAGCTGATGCAGAATGTTCTCGATGATATCTTTACAGGAAATGAAAGCAATATGATAAGCAGGGCAACCATTATCTCAGAGGGTGTTCTTACCGGCTATTTTGCCTACCTGAAAAGTTATCTTGAAGGAAAAAGCTGATTCTTCCTGTCTGATTTCATATTTTATTGCCGGGAAAGCGGATTTTTCCTATCTTGGTTCTGATCTGTAAAACCATTATGTCATGAAAAAACTATCTGCAATACTTACTGTTTTTATCCTTTTCCTCTCTTTCTCCGGATGTCAAAAGGATCCCGGATCTTCAGGCAACTCCTTGAAGCTATGGTATAAACAGCCTGCTTCTGTATGGGAGGAAGCTTTACCTGTTGGAAATGGCCGGCTTGGTGCAATGGTCTTTGGCGATCCCATGAACGAAAGACTGCAGCTGAATGAAGAGAGTATCTGGGCAGGAAGCAAAATTAATAACAATAACCCTGATGCTCTTAAAGCCCTTCCTGAATTACAGAAAGCACTCTTCGCGAACAGGTTTAAAGATGCTTTGAAAATTGCAGATTCAAATTTCCTGGGTACTCCGCCTCGAGTCCGCTCTTATCAGCCACTGGGCGATCTTTTCATTGATTATAAATGGAATAGCAAGCCGTCAGACTATAGTCGGGAGCTCGATCTGAATACGGGTGTCGTAACTTCTTTTTTTACTGCTGACGGGAAAAAATATCTGCAGGAAGTGTTTGTATCATCTCCCGATAATATGATTGTGGTTCATATCCAATCACCCGATGGCGGACTTATTAATGCCGATTTCACTCTGAAAAGAGAAAAAGATATTGAAGTTAAGTCAGTTGATGACAATACTATTACTCTTACCGGTCAGATCATTGATGAAGAGGATCCAAAGTCGGGGCCGGGAGGAAAACACATGAGGTTTTCAGGAGAACTGAGACTCTCGGCAATAAAAGGCACAACAACCTCCCGTGCGGGAGTTCTTTCAGTTATAAAGGCTGAAGAGATAACTCTCCGCTTAACCGCTGCAACCGATTATAATATTAATAAGCTTGACATTGACAGTACATTTGAGCCCGCCGGAATCTGCAAATCAATTCTTGACAAAGCGTCAAACACCTCTTTTACAGATCTGAAAAAGCGCCATTTACTGGAATATCAGGCCATGTTTAACCGTGTCAGCCTTTCCTTCGGTGTTGACTCTCTTTCTGTTAAGCCTACCGATGAGCGTCTTGATGGTATAAAAAAAGGGGGTACAGATAATGGACTCATAGCCCTCTATTTCCAATATGGCCGTTACCTGCTAATGTGCTCTTCGCGTATACCTGCCATCTTGCCAGCTAACCTGCAGGGGATATGGAATAAAGATCTGAAAGCTCCATGGAATGCCGATTTCCATACAAATATAAACCTCCAGATGAACTACTGGCCGGCTGAAGTCTGTAACCTCCCTGAAACGTCGGAGATACTGACCACTTTCATGGAAAAACTGGTTGTACCGGGTACAGCAACGGCAAAGGAGATGTATGGAGCAGGTGGCTGGGTGATTCACCATCTTACCGATCCATTCGGGCGGACAGGAGTGGCTGACGGTGTATGGGGAATAACCCCTATGGACGGGCCCTGGATGACATTCCCGGTTTATGAACATTTCTTATTCACGAGGGATACAACATTTCTGAGAAACAAAGCTTATCCATTAATGAAAGGTTCTGCTGAATTTGTGCTTGGTTTTCTTGTCGAATCGCCTGAGGGTTATCTGGTTACAAACCCTTCTCATTCACCTGAAAATAACTTCAGAGTTGCTGCAACCGGAGAAACATCGGCACTCACATATGCAGCCACTACAGACATAGAGATTGTAAATGCTCTTTTTGACAACTGCATTGAAGCTTCAGCAATTCTGGATATCGACAGCGATTTTTCAGCACGGCTGGTGGCTGCAAAAAAACGACTTCCTCCTGTTACTGTCAATTCAAAAGGTGTTATACAGGAGTGGATAAAAGATTATGACGAACCTGAACCGGGTCATCGTCATATGTCACATCTTCTCGGACTCTATCCGCTTAACCAGTTTACACCTGAAACACCCGAATTATTCAAGGCAGCAGAA
Organism: uncultured Bacteroidota bacterium; assembly: GCA_903824785.1. Lineage (GTDB taxonomy): Bacteria > Bacteroidota > Bacteroidia > Bacteroidales > VadinHA17 > LD21. The sequence goes on along the minus strand of CAIJYD010000120.1, from coordinate 1,666 downwards.
GCTACCATTGAGCGACGCCTCTCTTTCGGAGGTGGTCATACCGGATGGAGCAGAGCCTGGATTATTAACTTATTCGCACGTCTTCAGAATGGGGATAAGGCGTATGAAAACCTTCTGGGACTGCTTCGGAAATCAACACATTATAACCTCTTTGATACTCATCCGCCATTTCAGATAGATGGTAACTTCGGAGGTACTGCCGGAATTGCTGAGATGCTTATCCAGTCTCATAATGGAGTTATAAGGTTACTTCCTGCCATACCAAAGGAATGGGCTACCGGCGAGGTAAAGGGCCTTTGTGCCAGAGGTGGCTTTGTAGTCGATATGAAATGGAGCAATGGGAAACTTGATGAAGCAGTAATTTACTCTGAAAAAGGAGGGACGTGCAGGGTAATAGCAAACGGAACTGAACACAAAATAACCATAGACCCGGATAAACGTTTAAACCTGCCTTAAATCACTATTGGCTATCACCCGGCGATACTCTGAAACTATCGGTGGGATCGTCATGAGTGGAAACTTCAAAGATGACAGAATTATCTTCCAGTGCAATAAGCTGATGAGGAAACAGTCGTGGATTATGCCAGGAATCACCGGATTTTAAAATCTCTTCTTTGATTTCTGCTGTTTCGGTTAAGATATACCGTATTTTGAAAGAGCCTTTCGAAACATACCAGGTTTCATCCTTTTTATCATGAAAGTGCATACTGAACCTGCTCCCCTGGTTTTCAAAAGTTAATAACTTACCACAATAACTTTCCGAGTCTGCAAAAATCAATTCGTGACCCCAGCCCTTTTTAATAATTCTCTCTTTTACATTCATTTCTGATTCAATATTTTAGTTGTACTTTATAAGTCTGTTTTTCTGTTTTCTACTGATTTCAATAAGTAGAATAGTCAGTCAATAGGTTTGGTGTGAGGGAGAAAATTCTGATTTGACAGACGTCATGTTTTTCATAAGTCAAATTAAAAGATATTCAGGAATAGTATTAGTCTGGATCAGGATATTTGTTCCAACACCTGCATTCTTACCTGCCGTAATATCACTGATGTTATCACCTATCAGCACAGAATCCGGAAGATTAATATCAAATTCATTTTCAGCCTGTTTAATCATTCCGGGTTCCGGTTTTCTGCAATCGCATGGACCTGTTATCTCCGGATGATGCGGGCAATAATAAACTTTTGTAATGGTAATTCCCATTTCTGAAAACCTGTTGAGCATCCACTTATTAAGGGTAAAAAAATCATTTTCCGAGTAATATTCCCTTGAAATACCTGCCTGATTTGTGATAACAAAAATCAGATATCCCGCTGATTGAAATTTCCGGCAAAGTTTAAAAATACCTTCCGTAAATTTAAAATCTTCAACCCGCCAGACATAGTTAGTTTCCACGTTTATTACCCCGTCTCTGTCAAGAAATAGAGCTGATGGTTTCATTATTTGCAAGGTAAATTCCGGTTTATTATCAGTTTGCAAAAATAGGCTCTTAATGGTAATAAAACTCATTAATTGACATATTTTTTCACTAGTGGGCATTAGATTTTAAAATTTGTTCTTTGAAATTATGAAGTAATCGCAATTGTAGATGTTTTTTGTAGCGTGACGATTTGAATGAAAAGTTGGATTTTTGCTTTGAATAAAACATTAATCCATGAATCAAGG
>CAIJYD010000119.1 GCA_903824785.1 uncultured Bacteroidota bacterium | reverse complement strand
TGGACGCAACACAAAATAATAAGTTTATTGCAGATATTTATCTGCGGCCGGGGTGGTTGATTATTCTGCCATATCGCTGGTTCTAAAGTTAATGGAAGTTTCCCCTACTTTTGAAGGAGGGGTGGACGCAACACAAAATAATAAGTTTATTGAAGATTTTTATCTGCGGCCGGGGTGGTTGATTAGTCTGCCATATCGCTGGTTCGAACGTTAATGGAACTTTCCCCTCATTTTGAAGGAGGGGTGGACGCAACAAAAAATAATAAGTTTAATGCAGATCTCTATTTGCGGCCGGGGTGGTTGATTATTCTGCCATATCGCTGGTTCCAAAGTTAATGGAACTTTCCCCTCATTTTGAAGGAGGGGTGGACGCAACACAAAATAATAAGTTTATTGAAGATTTTTATTTGCGGCCGGGGTGGTTGATTAGTCTGCCATATCGCTGGTTCTAAAGTTAATGGAAGTTTCCCCTACTTTTGAAGGAGGGGTGGACGCAACACAAAATAATAAGTTTATTGCAGATCTTTATCTGCGGCCGGGGTGGTTGATTATTCTGCCATATCGCTGGTTCTAAAGTTAATGGAACTTTCCCCTACTTTTAAAGGAGGGGAGAATTTTTTTATCGGACTTAAATCTGGTGTTTAACTAAGTACGGAAGCAATAGTTTCAGTTTTTTGTATATCGGTGTACAAAGGGGTTATTTTGTTGTAACAACTTTAAATATAGCTGAATAAGTTATAAATAAAGAACAAAAAAAACTTTTTATGAATAATTCAGGCTAAATAAATTCACCTATCACCTTCAGAAGGGTAGTTTTATCAAATGGCTTGGAGATATATCCTGTACATCCGCATTCCAGAGCTTTCTCCCTGTCATCGGCATAAGCTGTCTGAGCAATAATCGGAATAGAATTGTTCTTCTGGCGGATTAGTCTGACAGCGCTAAAACCATCCATTACAGGCATTTTAATATCCATAAGCACCAGATCGAAATGTTTGCCTGAGAGACATTTTTCAACAGCTTCTTTGCCATTTATAGCTCTGAGTATCTCAAGATTCGTACCAGAAAGAAAATATTTTAACAGCTTGAAGTTACTCTCAATATCTTCTGCAATAAGTATTGTTTTCTTATTTTTTAAAACTGGTCTTTCAGGTAATTTTCTGTCGAAAGCGGCTTCCTCTGTTGTATATGATTTCTCGAATGGTACTGTAAAATAGAAAGTTGATCCTTTCCTGAGTTCCGAGTCGAGCCAGATTTTTCCACCCAACAGTTCAATATATGCTTTTGATATTGGGAGTCCTAGTCCGGTGCCCTCATAGATCCTTGAAATTGTATTCTGGACCTGGTAAAACCGGTCAAATACCCTCTTTTGGTTCTCGTCCGAAATTCCTATACCGGTATCAGAAACTGAAAACTCCAGAAAATTATCTTTCAGCACGTATTTCAGCTTAACCTCTCCTTTATCGGTAAACTTAAGTGCATTTTCTACAATGCTAGACAGTACATGGAACAGCTTGATACTGTCTGTAAGTATAAAAGCTTCAGTATATTCCAGACCATTTTCACAGGAAAGTTCAATTCCCTTTTCATCGGCTCTTGCTGTAAACTGATTGCATAAAGATTTGAGTTTCGAATTGATGTTTATCTCATTTTTTACTATTCGGACTAGATTGGCTTCGATATTAGAAATGTCGACTATATCAGTAATTATTGACAGCAGATGGTTGCTGCTTTGCATAATAACATCAATGTACGACTGCCGTGTAATGGGATCCACATCAGGTTCTCCGAGAAGTGCGGAAAAACCTACAATAGCATTCATCGGTGTCCGTATTTCGTGCGAAATATTATGAACAAAAGCTGTTTTCAGTCTGTCGCTTTCCTCGGCTTTTTCCTTGGCGTTTATCAGCTCTTCTTCTTTTTTCTTCCTTTCTGTAATATCTATGAAAATTTCGAGCAGAGCCTTTTTTCCCTGGTAAACCATCCCTGTATGTATAATCTCAAAGATTCGCCCACCCAGAACTCCATTTGACTCAGTAATCTCTGTTCCTCCGATTATTATGCCTTTTAAAAGAGGACAATCTTTACACTGAATCTTATCATCTCTGTAAAGACTCCAGCATCTCTTACCGAGGGCTTTTTCTCCAAACAGTTTCCGAAAATTCTCGCTTTGGAATAATACCTTGCCGCTCTCATCAACTATATCGATATCAAATGGAATAGTTTTGAGCAATGAATCATTAAGAACATGGCTTTGTATAAGTTTCTCTTCTGCAATGCTTTTTTCTTTCAGTAGTTTTATCTTATTGACAGAATTCAGAACTGCAGGACCCAGGCGGGCCAGATTTCCTTTAAGAATATAATCATCAGCTCCTGCCTTCATGCAGGTTACTGCAATCTCTTCATTCATTGAACCGGTAACAAGGATAAAAGGTGTTAAAGGAGCAATCTCATTTCTGATGGAGAGAGCAGCCATTCCATCAAACTGCTTCATGGAATAATCAGAAATAATTATATCCGGATTAAAAGATTTCATCTCTTTGAGATAATCCTCCCTGTTGTCAACAACAAGCTTTTCAAAAACGACATTGCTTCTTTCAATCTCCCTCCATTCAAGTTCGGCATCATCTTTTACATCTTCAACAAACAATATCCGCAGTTCCCTGTCCATGATTTTTCAGATTAATCGTTAAGCGTTTTGATTTTTCTTACATTCCCATTCTCTCGGCCCAAAGGTAATGAAAAATAAAATATACTTCCTTTCCCGATTACACCTTCGGCCCATACTTTTCCTTCATGCCGCGAAATAATTCTCAGAACAGATGCCAGCCCTATTCCGTTTCCTTCAAATTCACTCTCGGAATGAAGCCTTTGGAACACCTTGAACAGCTTATCTTTATACTCCATATTAAACCCTACACCATTATCTTTTACAGAATATGTAACCATATCTCCTTCAGAAACAGACTCAATAACTATTTCAGGATTTTTCTTTCCGGAGGAGTATTTTACAGCATTAGAAATAAGATTATTCCAGACCAGTCTTATCAGATTATGATCACCGCTCACCTTATGTAGGTTCCCGATTTGTATATTTATCTTCTCCTTTTCATTGAGGTTGGAATTTTCTTCAAAAGCAGATAGAGCTATGGATCTCATATCTAATATTTCAGGTTTCATACCACTTCTTCCCAGTTTGGAGAAAGTGAGCAGATCATCAATAAGCTCGCTCATTTTTGTGGCATTTGAAGCTATTATCCAGAAGAGCCTTTTACCTTCCTCATCAAGATTCTTCTCATGCTCCGAAAGCAGAATATTGGTAAAACCATGGATTGCCCTCAAAGGAACTCTCAGATCGTGAGAAACTGAATAGGTGAATGCTTCAAGCTCTCTATTGGCATCTTCAAGTTGCTGTGTACGAAGGAGTACTCTTTGTTCAAGCTCTTCATTTAATTTCTGTACCTGCGATTCTGCAGTTTTTCTCTCTGTAATATCGTTGATACTTGATAAAAGGTAGTCATTTTTGTTGATCCTGATAAGATGAGCGGAGAACAAGCAGGTAATAATATTTCCGTTTTTCTTCCGGAAATGGAGCTCCCTTCCAACAACATCGCTGCCCTTCTTAATTTGATTAACCACACTTTCCCGGTCGAGAGGGTTAGCCCATAACCCTAAAGCAATGGAATAATTGTTAATAGCTTCTTCGCGTGTAAACCCTGTAATTGTTGTAAAAGCGTCATTTACTTCCAGAAACAATCCATCTTCCGGGCGGGTGATGGTAATTGCATAGGGTGCTGTTTTAAAAGCTGTGGAAAATTTCTCCTCGCTCTCTATGATCCTCTCATCGGCCAGTTTCCGCTCGGTAATATCAACCACATTTACAAAACATTCCTCCCGCTTTTCAGTTACAATACCTTCAATATGAACATTGACAGGTGCATGTCCCGCAGGAGAGATTATCACTTCGCAGGACTCTTTGGTACTGCTGATAAAAACTTTTCTTAAAAAGTGGTTGAATACTGGTTTTGTTTCGTTTGAGACGAAAGAACTAAATATATTGTCTTTGAAATAGACACGTCCTTTGCCAAGAAGGTTAGACCCGCTGAGATTCAGCTTAATTATCTTGCCCTCTCTGGAAAGTGTAAAATAGCCAGCCGGCGCAAAGTCGTATAACTCAGTATATTTCACTATTGCTTCCTGAGCAGCTGTTCTTGCCCTGATAAGTTCTTCATTCTGCATTCCAAGCTCAACCTTATGAACATCAAGTTCGTGCAGAAGCTTCAGACTTTCAAAATCTTCATTTTTATTTTTACTTTTCATAGGGCAAAGTGAAATAAAATGTACTTCCTTTTCCTTCCTCACTCTCAACCCATAATTCGCTCCCCTGTTTTCCGAGGAGATCCTTACAGATTATCAGACCAAGACCCGTGCTAGCTTCTCCTTCAGTACCTGTTCTGCTTGTCGAAACCCCGGTTCTGAACAGATCATTGATCAATGTCCTGCTCATCCCGATACCCGAATCCTTAACTGATATTTCAACCATTTTGTTTCCGGTCTCTTTAGCTGTAACGATAACTTTTCCGTCTCTTGGCGTAAATTTCACTGCATTTGAAACCAGATTACGTATTACCGACTGAAGTGTATTTTTGTCTGTAAAAACCTGCAGGCCGGGTGGAATAATAAGGCTCACTTCAATGTTTTTATTTTCCGATTGCTCCTTAACCATTACTAAACTTGAACTTACGACAGTCTGCAATTTAAGAACCTCCGGATTAAAATGAATTAATCCCTGCTTAATCCTTGTCCAGTCAAGAAGGTTTTCGAGAAGACGGTAAAGATTGGTTGCAGAGGTTCTCATATTAGCTGCAATATCCTGTATATCTTCAGTTTGCAAATGAAGCAGATCATCTGTAAGTATTTGTGTAAGCCCAAGAAAACTATTGAAGGGGCTGCGTAGGTCGTGGGCAATAATTGAATATATTTTATCTCTCTCTGAATTCAGTTTCTTCAATTCCCTGGCCTGCTCTTCAATTTCCTTTCTTTGTCTGTAAGTATTAAGGTGCGTTTTCACCCTTGCCAAAACTTCTTCGGACTGAAAGGGTTTGGTTATATAATCTACTCCGCCGGAACTCAATGCCTGAACAACATCGTTAGTTTCGTTTAAAGCACTAATAAAGATTACAGGAATATCACTTAACTTGATGTTCTCTTTTAACTGCCTGCAAACTTCAAACCCATCCATTCCCGGCATCATAACATCAAGTAGGATCAGATCAGGCTTCTCCCTGTCTGCAACCTGCAATGCCAGTCTGCCATTCGGGACAGGCCTGACATTGTACCCTTCAGTTTCAAGAATGGCGCCCAACACTTTAAGATTGGCAGGCAAATCATCCACAATAAGGATGTTTGAAGCAGTGTTTTTAATAATTTCAGGGTTCACAGGGTTGTCTCCTTTCTGTTAAATATTCTTAAAAGATAGTCATAGTTGTAATCGGCCACAAGAGTCAGAAGGTATTGTGCCAGTTCCGGATTATCAGATTCAATTCTGTTTATAAGTTTTATCATCTGGTTGATATCTGCAACAGCAAGCGCATCTGTTAACTGCGAGACAAGTTTTTCCGGCAATTTTTCAATTTCACTGACAAGTAACTCATGTTTATTTAAGTATTTTGTCTGTGCCACAGGTGTATCATTTTCATAATTATAGTTAATTCCAAGAATACTCCCGATTGTACTGAATAGTTCGTTTTCCCTGAAAGGTTTGCGGATATAACCTTGCAGCCATGGCATTTTTTCCTTAACATGTATTTCTTCAAAGGCACTGGCTGTTAATGCTATTATCGGTGTCCGTTTTCCGGCTTCTGTTGATTTAATCAGATTGGCTGCTTCGTAACCATCCATTAATGGCATACGCAGGTCCATTAAGATAAGGTGTGGGTTCCAGGTCTCAAATTTAGTAATTGCATCTGCTCCGTTAACTGCTTCATTGGTTTCAAATCCTACCATTCTGAGAAGATCAACAACCACTCTCAAGTTCTCCTCTTTATCGTCAACAACCAGGATGCGGTAAATTGTCTCTTTTTTATCGATGCAAATAACACGTCTTGGGACATTTGTGCTGACACTTTCCGCTTTTCCCGGTTTTATTTCAATATTGAATGAGAATACCGATCCTCTTCCCACTTCGCTGGTAAGGTTAATTTCTCCTCCCATTAATCTGGCCAGCTCGCGGCTAAGTACGAGGCCTAAACCTGTTCCGCTCCCTTTTTTTATCCCGGTACTTGTCTGAACAAACTGCTTAAAAAGATTGGTTTGTTCACTCAAAGAGATCCCCTGTCCTGAGTCCTGAACTTCTACAATCAGTTTACCGGCACCATCCCGGGCCATATCAGCACGCACACGAACTGCTATACCACCCTCATCAGTAAATTTAATTGCATTTTCAATTAAATTGACAAAAATACGGCGAAGTTTACTTTCATCTACCACTACATATTGCGGCAGATCGGAAGCTGTTTCAAGAATAAACTGCAGACGTTTCGATTGTGCACGATCTTTGAAAACAGTCTGAATTTCGTACAAGAAAATATGCAGATTAATATTTGTCAGATTCAGAACAATACGGCCTGCTTCTACTTTAGACAGTTCAAGTATATCATTAATGAGCGATAAAAGATGCTCACCTGAACGGATAATTGACAAGTTATACTCTTTCTGGGTGGCAGTTAAAAGCTTATCGCGACTAATAAGCTGCGAAAAACCAATAATTGCATTGAGCGGGGTTCTTATTTCATGCGACATATTTGCCAGGAAAATACTCTTCGACTTGTTTGCCGTCTCAGCTTCCTTTTTGGCTTTCAAAAGAGAGGCTTCTGACTTCTTGCGTTCAGTTATATCTTGTCCCTGAGCTATAGTTGCTATTGGTTCATGACCGTCTCTGGTAAAGAGAGTTGCCGAATTCCACAGTATCGTTCGTACTGATTTATCGAGATGAAGGATCTCTATCTCTTCTGTCTCCCAACGCTCTCCGGTCACTGTTTTTCTTAATTGCCCCATTGATTTATCTGCCAGTGATGGAGGAAACAGGATCTCAACCGAGAGTCCGAGTACCTCTTCTTCGGTACGACCGGTAATAAATTCAAAGGCATGGTTAAAACGGGTTATTCTGAATTGAGTATCCCAGACGATGATAGGTGCATTGGCATAGTTTATAAGATTCTCGAGATAATCATTAGTCTCCCTTAGGGTTTGTTCATATTTTTTCTTTTCGGTGATATCCATAGATATTCCGATAATACCTATAGTCTTACCTGAATCATCAACAAACGGGATTTTACTTGAATTAACCCATTTTACCCCTTTAGGAGTAACCCAGTTCTCCTCAATATTTAATCTTGGAGCTCCTGAATTGAAGACCAACAGATCATCCTCATAATATTTTGCTGCATCCGCTTCGGGATAAAAATCTGCAAGGTTTTTACCTTCAAGCTCATCCTTGGATTTACCATGCTCATCAGCCATGAATCTGTTAACACGAATAAAGTTGTTACTTTTGTCTTTATAAAATACATGGCCGGGGATATGGTCAAGGATGGCTTCAAACTGAGTCGACAATGTCCTGAATTTTTTTTCGCTTTCCCTTACCTCAAGTGAAAGTTGTTCTGCGGTACGCATTCTATTCCTTGCAACCAGAAATGATAAGTATAAAAAGAACAATAGAAAGCTTATAATAATACCGGAACTTAAAACAATCATAACTTTTCCTGAGAAATATGAAAACTGATCTCTTGATCTGGTAAAACGCAATGACCATTCCTTCCCATTAAAGTCCATAGGTAAACTAAGAGTGGTTAATAAAAAAGCATCTATATTCAGAGTGTCTTTGGCCCTATTGTCGAATAATAATGAATCGTTGGTAGTGATTTCACTATCGTAGATCTGCAAATGAATCCGGTTATTATTTACCGATTCCCAGGGGCGCAAAATCTGAAACATCAGATCGTTCATCCGATATGGGCTGTAAACCCAGCCTTTTATTGCAGCGCGGCGCTCTTTCACAGTACTGACAGCCATTCCGGATTGGTAAACAGGAACATACATAAGTGTACCTGCCTGCGAATCTTCACCTGTCTCCTGCACCAGAACAACTTTCCCTGAAAGCATTGCTACATTTGAATCGCAAGAGATCTCCATCGCTTTTCGTCGTACCGGATCAGAAAACATATCGTAACCAAATGCGCGAATATTTCGACCGGTAAAAGGTTCAAGATAAATTATCGAAGTGTAAACATCCCTTTTGCCTGCGGGAATAACATTATAATCGGGAAAACCTTCCTTCCGGATGGTTTCAATATGCTCCTGCAACTTATCCGGTTTAATGATTACTGAATATCCGACACCCTGAATACCGGGCAGGTTTTTACTTATTTTTTCCTGTTCGTTAAAAGTTCTCCATTTGGCACGGGTTATTGTATCTGATGCTGCAAATAAAGCTGAACTGCTTCTCAGAAGCTGAGCATGTGCACTTAGCCTGGTAAATACTCTGGTCTTTATTTCGTTGCAAACCAAAGAGAATTCCGACTTTACAGTATTTTCAATATCACGTACAATCAGAAAAACGGCTCCTCCTGTAAAAGTAAGGCCTGCAATAAGGATGATCAAAGCCATCAGGATGTTGCTTGATAAGAGTTTCATCTTAGTTTTCTTTTTTTAAACTTAATATTCTGAGCAGATAATCATAATCATAATTAGCTGCTAATTCAGAGAGGTGCCGTGAAAGTTCTGAATTATGACGGCCAATACTGTTAATCAGTTTTATCAAAAGACTCATATCTGCAATAGCAAGAGCATCAGACATTTGCAAAACAAGACTATCTGGAAGTGTGGCAATACCCCTTTCAAGAGCTACATCATCATTTAGATAAATATTTTTTGGAGAGACTGGCTCAGAATCATAGATAAATTCAATTCCAAGAATCTCCCCTATTTTACCAAACAGATCCTCTTCTCTGAAAGGTTTGCGAATACAACCATCGAGCCCCATAAGTATTGATTTTTCATAGATCTCTTCAAAAGTTCCGGCAGTTAAAGCAATAACCGGTGTCCTTTTTCCTTCTTCTGTTAATTTAATAAGCCTGACTGCTTCATAACCATCCATTACGGGCATTCTCAGATCCATCAGGATAAGGTCGGGGCTCCACTCCTTGAATTTTGCAATAGCTTCTTCTCCGTTAACTGCTTCATTTGTTTCAAATCCAACCAGTTTGAGAAGATCTACTGCCACTCTTAAGTTTTCTTCTTTGTCGTCGGCAACAAGAATACGGTAAGACTCTTTATTTTTAACAATGCCGGTTACACGTTTTGCATTATCTGTTTTGACCAATGTTGATTTTCCCTTTTTCATTTCCAAATGAAAAGAAAATACTGATCCTTTTCCTGCTTCGCTCGAAAAGGTAATGTTTCCACCCATCAGGATAGCTAATTCACGGCTAAGAACGAGTCCCAGGCCGGTTCCACTTCCTTTTTTAATCCCGGATGTTGTCTGAACAAACTGTTTAAAAATATTTATTTGCTCATTCTTCGCAATTCCCGGACCGGAATCCTCTATTTCAACTATGAGTCTGTAGGAATCCTCATCGGTTTTGTCAGCCCTTGAACGAATTGTAATACTACCTTCATCGGTAAATTTAATGGCATTTCCGATTAAATTTACAAAGATCCTTCGCAATTTACTTTCATCAACTGAAACATAACGGGGAGTGTTTTCATCTGTTTCAAAAATAAACTTCAGATTTTTTGATTGAGCCCGTTCTTTAAAAATCATCTGAATCTGCTGTAAAAAAAGATGCAGGTCAATATTTGTCGGTGTTAATATTATACGGCCGGCTTCAACTTTCGACAGTTCAAGTATATCATTAATAAGCGACAGAAGGTGTTCCCCTGAACGGATAATTGAAAGGTTATACTCTTTTTGTGTCTCGGTTAAAAGTTTATTACGGTTCATCAGCTGCGAAAAACCCAGGATGGCATTCAACGGAGTTCTTATTTCGTGCGACATATTGGCAAGGAAAATGCTTTTCGACTTGTTTGCCTTTTCAGCATCGAGCTTCGCTTTTATTAGTGAAGCCTCTGTTTTTTTTCGTTCTGTGATATCGAAACAATGACCAATATAGCCCCTAAATTCGCCAGTACTGCTAAAACTTGGAGTGCCCAGATCAATGAGCCATCTGTATTCACCACTGTTATGTCGCAAACGATACTCCATCTCAAATTGCTGGCGGATATCGAAGGCGGAAACATAAGTTTGGAGACAACTATCAAAATCATCGGGATGAACACCTTCTGCCCAGCCATTCCCCAGCTCCTGTTCAATTGTTCGCCCAGTGAAAGCAAGCCATGTCTTATTAAAAAAATTACAAAGTTTATCTGTACCGGAAGTCCAAATAAGAGCGCTGCCGGAGTCAGCAAGATTCCGGTATTGGAATTCTGATTCACGGAGCTCTGTTTCAATCTTCTTCCAGAGTGTAATATCCTGGGCTATACCTGTAAGAAAGAGGATATTACCCTGATTATCTGTGATACTCTCACCTGCTTCTGCCAGAATATACCTGATTGAATTATCAGGTAAAATAATACGGTATTCAAAAGATTTCCTGCTGACAAAACTATCGGGATTAGAAGGGACGAGTAGATGAAGATCGTCGGGATGAACAATGGTGGCGGCAACATAACCCAGATGTCCGGTAAAAGTTTTTTTATCGATATTAAATATCCGGTACATCTCATCCGACCATGCTACCTCTTTTGTTTTAGTATTGAATTTCCAGTTACCCAGATGGGCTAAAAACTGGGCTTTGTTCAGGTCAAATTCTGATTGTTTTATTTTATTATTGCTTTCCAGCAATCGTTCCTCTGCCAGTTTACGTTCAGTGATATCTGTAACAACTAAAAAACAGTGGTTATTATCCACAATTCCTGTAATCTGAACATATAGAGGCAATCGGTCGCTAACCGACAGTGTAACCTCACACGACACTCTGGCTCTGCTGTTAAAGGCTTTTTCGAGAAACAGGATAAAGAGATCCCTGGTATCATCCGAAACAAAGAATCCAAACGAACTTTTGATCAGCTTGCTCCGCTCTTTACCAAATAAACCGGCAGCGGACATATTTAATTCCACTATTTCACCAGATGCAGAAAGTGTAAAGAAACCCAATGGTGCAAAATCGTATAATTGGAAATATTTTGTGGCAGTATCCCGGGCTTCGTTTTGTGCCAGGAGAAGTGCTTCATTCTGAGCCTTCAGTTCTATCTCGGTAACCTCAAGATGATGAATAAGTTTGCGATTGTCTTCTTCTGAATTGTTAACCTTTTCCATAATGCTAACCTGATTTATTCACAAACCTAAAATTAAGCATAAAATTTGATTTTTTAGCCAGTGTTTTTTTAGCCGGTGGTTCACGAGTCAGTTTTCAGGATGAGTTTTCAGTTTCATTTTTGCATTCTGCTCCGATTTTGACATT
>CAIJYD010000118.1 GCA_903824785.1 uncultured Bacteroidota bacterium | reverse complement strand
GCCATCACGGTGTTTTTCGGCATCGCTATACAGGGCATCAGATTCATTCGATTGAACAGGAATATTATAATGGCCGGCAATGTAGGTAAGCGCCTCGGTGTAGCTCATTGCTTCGTGTTCCTTGAGAAACTCAATGGCATCACCTGATCTGCCGCACCCGAAACATTTATATGATCCCTTGGCAGGGTTCACCATGAAACTGGGTGTTTTTTCAGTATGAAATGGGCAACAAGCAGTGTAGTTATACTTCAAACGGGATAAATTAATACATTTTCTTTTTCAAAGAATTGAAATTTCAAGGTCAAAAGTTTTTTTAAATCAGGGTTGTATTTTTGGTTAATTGTTTGAAAGAATCCGTTTATTGCCGAATGAAATTTAATAGGGGTTTCATAATATTTTGCATATAGAATTGTTTTCTTTGTAAACTTCCACAATCGTTCTATAATGTTCAAATTTGGGGAATACGGTGGTAAAAATAAAAGCGTAATATTTAATTTGTTTGCTGCATTTTCAACGAATTCACAATGTTGGTAACGAGCATTATCTAAAACAATTTTCAACGGCAAATCACCATAATGTTCTTTGAGTTTTATGAAAAAAGCAACAATGGTATCGGCGCTTATATAGGTGGTGTTGCTGAGCGTGAGTACTTCTTTGGTGATAGCATTTACTGCTCCCAATACATTGATTCTATTTCGTCCTGAAGCTGCTTTGATAAACAAGCGCGTTACGCACCACATGGCACAAATAAAAGGCTGTAATATGAAATGGGCAGCATCTATAAACAGCAAATGACATTTTCCGTTTTGTGCTTCCTTAATAGCTGGTTCTAATGTTGTTGTGACCCAGTTTCGTTGTTTTTCAACATCTGCTTTAGCTGGTATATGACCTGTTTTAATGTATTGCAGCCCTTGTTTTTTCATAAAGGTGCGAACTTGTGAAGGACTACGACTGATGCCCGTTAATTCTTCAATACGTGCCTTTGCTTCACAAGCGGTCATGGGTGGTCGCTCGGTAAATGATTGTAAAATACTCATAGAATGCTTTACCAATTCACTTTTATTGGTGCCATAATTAAACTGGCAAAGAGAATCAAATCCACCGGTCTGATAGACTTTCACCCAACGGTTTACAGACTGTCGTTTTAACCCAGTCAAAAGCCCTATCATTGTATCGGATGAAGATAATGTCGCTTTCATATATACCGCATGAAATCTTTTTTGAATTATTGGACATGGATAATAAAATCTTTCATAATTTAGTCGTTGAATTTCAGTTTCGCTGAGATTTATTTGAAGCATATCGGTAGGTTTTAGACAATCCTAAATTGATATGCTTCATTTTTATTTGCAATACTTTTGCAAATTATTTATTAACAGCGTGTTGTTAATCTCTACATACTTTTATAGTGTTGTTAAAATGTACTATTTTATCCCGTTTTTAGTATAAATTGACCATTTTAACTATCTGAATATGATATACTTGAATTAATGAGATGATATCGGCATTGGTTGGTCATGATTATCAGGGTATGCAAGACTAAGCAAGTTTACGAAGAAACACAACAAAGGCAGGAAACAAATGATTGACAATGAACACAATATAACTGGAAATGGAAAAACCGACCTAACTTTTTTCACAAATGAACCCGGAAAAACACTGTTAGACCGGTTTAGGGCAACATTGAAAGATACACAGTATTTCGATGTCTTGGTAGGCTATTTCCGCTCAAGTGGTTTTTATCAATTATATGAATCTATTGATCCAATTGATAAAGTAAGGATTCTTGTTGGATTAGGTATTGATGAAACAGCATATAAAACCATTAATCAACACCAAACTCAAACATTGGCTGATTTTGAATCTCACCATACTGCAAAGAAAGAATTTCAAAAAAGTCTTATAAGTGAAATTGAAAACTCAAGAGAAGCTGATGATAGATTGGAAGTCGGATTAGAACACTTCATCCGTTTTTTACAAACAGAATGTAAAGACCCTATCGCAGATAAAAAGCAAAAAGGGAATGGTAGAAAACTTGAAATTAAAGCATATCCATCACAAAATATCCATGCAAAAGTTTATATCAGCAGATACAAAGAAAATATTAGTCATATTCAGTATGGCTCTGTAATTACAGGTTCAAGTAATTTTTCGTTTTCAGGGTTAGTTGCCAACCGCGAATTTAATGTTCATTTAAAAGACAAGCGGGATGTTGAATTTGCCCTTGACCAGTTTGAATCCCTCTGGCAAGATTCTGTGGATATTTCAGAAGAATTTGTTGATGCAGTAAGAAATAAAACCTGGTTAAACAATACAATTAAACCCTATGAACTTTATTTAAAACTTATTTACGAATACCTGCAAGAGGATATTAATTTACAAGAAAAATACGAATCCTTTTTACCTGATGGTTTTTTGAAATTAGATTATCAGGAACAAGCTGTAATACAAGCCTTAAAAAAACTTGAGGAATATAATGGAGTGTTTCTTGCGGATGTTGTTGGTTTGGGTAAAACCTTTATTACGGCTCAACTTTTACAACAATTAAGAGGGAGGATCTTAGTTATTTGTCCCCCCATTCTTCAGGAATATTGGAAAGAAAGTTTGCTAGATTTTCGAGTCCCGGTTGAAGTTGAATCCTTAGGGAAACTTGATAACATTATCCGAAAAGGAATCAGTAAATATGACTATATAGTAGTAGATGAGGCTCATCGTTTTAGAAATGAAGCAACCCAGTCGTACGCAGATTTACTGGATATTTGTAGAG
>CAIJYD010000117.1 GCA_903824785.1 uncultured Bacteroidota bacterium | reverse complement strand
TAAATTAAGCATAATTTTTCACTTTTGTGGGTATCATTATCCTGCATGTTGGATATTTCAGTGATGTTGACCCTCCAAAACGGCTATGGTTTCAAACCATAATACGTAGAATCGTCAAAACAGAGTTAAATGGAAGTTTCCCCAACTTCAAAATCTAATCTTTATGCACATCTTTTTTATTAAGTTCCAGAGCGCCAGGGATCTCCTTCTCTCTTTTTGCAATTGACTTAAAATGAGTTGTGCTGAAGCTTGGCTTGCAAAAATAAATGCAGTGAAAGCCGGTTTTAAGTCTTGGGATGACATTAAGTTGAAATACAAATCAGCTTAATGGACTATAAGGTAATACTTTTAGAAGAAGCTGAATGTGAACCTGATGATTTATATTCTGAGCCATCAATATAAGAACCCCAATAACCACAATGGAATATGGTTATGATGCCCTATTTCAATATCATCCGGAAAAACATAAGAATTACTATAATCCCTCACTTGCCTGTTGTCTTTGTTTTTGCCGCCAATTTCGATAATGTATTTATTGTCCACCAGAAAGTCAGCCTTTTCGTGCAGAAATACCTCATTATTTGCTGCTAACTGGTTCAGTGCAAATGTCTCCCTTAGATTTCCTGTATTCACCCTTTCCGGATTGAGGGCAAAAAATAAATTCGGGTTATCCAGAAATAATTTATCAGGTTTTTGCAATCGGCTTATATACCTTTCAGGTTGATTGACCAATTTTATCATTCTTGCCTTTTCAAGAAATTGGAAATATTGTAATACTGTTTGACGATGCAATCCGGTTTTTTCACTGATTTTAGAAATATTTGGTTTGAACGGTACCGAAGCCGCGATAACTTTTAACAGAGTCAACATTTTTTTACTCTGGGCGATATCGAAATTTTCAATAAATCTCATATCAGTTTCCATAACAGTTGTGATGATTTGTTCAAGTGTCATAAGATAATCCCGATCTTTCTCAAGGAAAAACGGGTAAAAACCACCTTGAAGATAGGAAGCAAAATACTTTAAAACAGGAATTCCTTTAACGATTGAAAATGCTATTTCTATATGATTCTTTAAAATATCTTCTAAGGAATATGATGGGAGCGTAATGATATCAGCTATCAGGAGATATTCACGAAAGGATAGCCCTGTCATTTCATATATTAAAGCCCGTCGGCTTAAATCAGCATCATGTTTTGTAAGCTCTAAGATGGATGAGCCTGAAAATACTACTTTTAACTCAGGTATGGAATCGTATATGTTTTTCAATTCCCTCGCCCAATCAGGGTATTTATGAACTTCATCAAGATAGAGATACTTTCCCCCGTTCTTCCGGAAAGAATCGGCCAGGTCATAAATATGATGGTCGGCAAAATAAAGATCATCCATGCGGACGTACAACACATCAATCCCCTCTTTTTGATATTGAGCTATTTTTTGAAGTAACAAAGTGGTCTTACCCGTTCCCCTTGCTCCAATTATTCCATTCATCCTCCACTCCCAGTTGATCTTCCCAATGAGGTCGCGCTGATACGGAAAAGAAACAGATTGAATGCTTTTTTTTGATTTTTCCAGGAGCTTTTCCATTAATTATCAATGTATTAAAAACTACTCTTGCTAAATTCGCTATTAGGAACACCAAAGATAATTAAAATATGGTGATTCTGCTCACCATTTTAGATTTTTTTTGATTATTGATTCTTTAAAATTCTTCAAAATCATTGTATCCACTTGTAAGGAAATAAGTAAGTATAACGGCTTGTTTTGTGATTTAAATATCTGCCTTTTAGGCAACTATTTACACAGGTTGTTCTGTATTTATGGGCAAAGTAAATC
Organism: uncultured Bacteroidota bacterium; assembly: GCA_903824785.1. GTDB lineage: Bacteria > Bacteroidota > Bacteroidia > Bacteroidales > VadinHA17 > LD21. Next base: position 607 of record CAIJYD010000117.1, on the reverse strand, counting down.
TGAAATTGCTCCCTTTCCTTACTTCACTCTCTACCCAAAGCTTTCCCCCATGTTTTTCCACAAAATCTTTACAGATTAATAGTCCTAGTCCGGTACCGGTTTCTTTTGCAGTACCTTTTGTTGTAAAAACTTGTGAAATATTAAACAGTTTTGAAATATTTTCAGACTTTATTCCTATTCCATTGTCCGAAACAGATATTGTAATATTTTCAGAATCCTGCTCTGCATTTATATTTATTACTCCACCGTTTTTAGTAAACTTAATTCCATTAGAAACAAGATTTCTGAGAACCGTGCTTAACATATCAATATCTGCAAAAACAGTAACAATATCTGGTATAGAATAATTGATTGTGATGTTTTTTGTGTTGGCACTTGGGTTAAGAATCTCAAGAATATTCTTACAAATATCTGCTAAATTCAGTTTTTGTGGTTCGAATGTAATTTTATCTTGTTGAGTTCTGGCTGTAACCAGAAATTGACAATGTACAGTTTTCGGTAATCAAGGATGTACAGAAAATGGCAACACGGATGTACATTTTACGTAGTCAAAAATAGGTTAAATTTTTTCATTAAAAATTGTCTTCCTGTTTTTGATCCGAAAACT
>CAIJYD010000116.1 GCA_903824785.1 uncultured Bacteroidota bacterium | reverse complement strand
CCCCTTCCGCTTTTCCTTTTCTCAAACGGAACAGGAACGGCAAGCACGAGCGGGCAAAAATTCCTTCCCCCCAACCCCCTTCCTTTTTGCCCGCCTGCTTGGGCTTCGCCCCCAAAACTTTTCGGCGGACGGACGGCGGAACAGAATAAACGGAAAAGAAAGATAACATAGCGGTAAAAGCACTTGCCCCACCCTCCCGTGCGCGTGCTTTTAAATCTTTACTCCCTTTCTTCTTTACAATTGTCAAATATTTTAGTAACATTAGATTGTTGGAAGAAATGAAGCTGATATATAAGTATACCACAATTTAATATTACTAATAAGTTATGGCAGAGTCAAGTAAAAATAACATAGCAAAAACCGTAAAGCGGTTACGAGAAAGAATGGGCTTATCTCAGGAAAAACTAGCCCGCCTTGCGGATGTTTCTAATAACACGATTATTAACATTGAAGCAGGCAAACAAGACAATCCAACCATTGATACCCTTTCAAAAATTGCTAACGCACTCGGTGTTGGTGTGGATGAGCTAATAAAATAAACTTTATGAATAAAAACAACAATGATTCAATGAATAAGATAACTTCTCGCGAAAATAATTTTTCAGAGTGGTATCTTGATGTAATTCGCGAAGCTGATTTGGCAGAGAATTCTCCGGTCAGAGGTTCTATGATTATAAAACCTTTTGGCTACGCTCTGTGGGAAAACATACAGAAAATTTTAGATATGGAGTTTAAAAAACTCGGCACACAAAACGCATATTTCCCACTTCTAATACCAAAAAGTTTTCTAGAAAAAGAAGCTGAACATGTAGAAGGATTTGCAAAAGAATGCGCAGTTGTTACGCACCATAGACTTGAAGAAAAAGACGGGAAACTAGTGCCTGCAGGTGAACTTGATGAACCGCTTGTTATTCGTCCAACGTCAGAGACGATTATTTATGATGCGTTCTCAAAATGGATTCATTCATACAGGGACTTGCCCCTCATCATCAATCAGTGGTGTAATGTCGTGCGTTGGGAAATGCGTCCAAGACTCTTTCTACGTACAACAGAATTTCTCTGGCAGGAAGGTCATACTGCTCATAGCACAAGGAGAGCGGCAGACGAAAAGACTCTTGAGATGTTGGAAGTCTATAAAAAATTTGTGGAGGAATACCTGGCTATTTCTGTTGTGAAAGGAAAGAAAACAGAAATCGAGAAGTTCCCCGGAGCCGAGTACACTTCAACAATAGAAGCTATGATGCAGGACGGCAAAGCTTTACAGTCAGGCACGTCTCACATGTTGGCGCAAAACTTCGCGAAATCTTTTGACGTTTCATTTCTGGATGAAAATCAGGAGAAACAATATGCGTGGCAGACAAGCTGGGGTCTCAGCACGAGAATCATCGGCGCTCTTATCATGTCACACTCCGATGATAAAGGTCTCGTGTTACCACCTATGATTGCTCCAATACAAGTGGTCATCATCCCTATTTGGAGTAGTGATGATGAAAAGAAAGTTGTTTTTGCTGAAGTACAGAAAATTAAAACTGAACTTGAAACGGCCGAAATCACATACAAAGTAGACGAAAGAGAAGGAAGGCCTGGCTCCAAGTACTTTGAATGGGAGCGAAAGGGTGTCCCGCTCCGAATTGAGATTGGTCCTAAAGATATTCAAAAACAGTCAGTGGTGATTGTTGAGAGGCTTTCTGGTAAGAAGGAATTTGTTCAAAATGAAAGAAGAATATCTTTCACAAAAGAGAGCTTGGACAATATGCAGAAAGCCCTACGTGAGAAGTCAAATAAATTTAGACTAGAAAACACTCGTGAAGTCTCTGACTATGAGGAGTTTAAGGAAGTTATGAGTGAAAAACAGGGATTTATTTTTACTCATTTGTGCTTAGACAAAAATTGCGAAGAGAAAGTAAAAGAAGAAACAAATGCGAGTACCAGATGTATACCTTTTGAGGGTGGTTTGGGGAATGCTGGCAAATGTATTTATTGCAAGAAAGATGCTCCTAACAAGGTTTTATTTGCAAAGGCCTATTGATTTTAGTTATGAAAAACGTAGTTTCTAATTTTGAAAAACAGGTTACGAAACACCCCAATAAGATTGCTGTCGAATGTAAGAACTCAACTATTACTTATTCAAAATTGAATGAGAAGTCAAACGAGTTTGCTCATTATTTATTGGGGCAGAATGTCAAAAAAGACGACACAGTCGCTCTGTTTTTGACCAGATCAGTTGGAATGATATCAACTATTTTTGGTATAGAAAAGGCCGGCTGCGCTTACCTTCCCATAAATACCAAGAATCCTGTTAGTCGAGTATTGGATATATTAAATGATTCAAAAAGTAAAGTCTTGGTTACGGAACATAAGTTTAAAAATATAGCTCTGGAAATTTTTTACAATGCTCCGTTTGTAGAAAAATTAATTTTTCTTGACAAAGAACACGAGTCCAAGACAGATTTTACCGACAGTAAAAAGCTATGGAATTTTATATCTACTAAAAATAGCTTAATAGAATCTTCTGGATGGATTAGTAGTTACACAAATAAGCCATTTGGTCGCATGGAAATTGATGAATTAGTTGGAAATGTTATTTCAAAAGTTTCAATTAATCTTAATAAAGATTCGACAGTATTGGAGATTGGATCAGGTAGTGGATTGATCGCAAAAGAAATAGCCCCAAAAGTGAACAGGTACATCTGCGCGGATATATCCGACGTAGTTTTGGAAAAGTCAAAACAAATGCTTCAGCATGAAGGAATAAGCAATGTTGAATTTTTACAAATAGATAATGACAACACTTTTGATTTAAGGGAGAAAGTGGATATTGTGATAATAAATAGTGTTGCTCAATTTTATATAAATTATAGTGAATTAGAAAAAGTGATATCGCATTGTTTAAATAAGGTAAATGAAGGAGGCATCGTTTTTGTTGGTGATATTAGAGATCCTGAATTACGAGATTCCTTTTATGAATCATTGTCGCAGAAAAATGAATCTGATCTCAACGAAGGCGCGGCAGATGCCGTTTCCTTGAAGAAAAGTCTCGACAAAGATTTGTACGTGAACAAAAGATTCTTTATTGAGCTTTCAAAAAAGGATATAAGAATAAATTCGGTTGAATTTTCTGATAAGATCGGCAAGATTAAGAATGAACTTTCAATGTACAGATATGATGTTGTTATTAAAAAAGGAAACGATAGCATACTTAAAGATATTGATAATTCGATAGTGTGCTTACCTGACACAAAGAATCTGTCATTTGATAATCCAAATATTGCAATTGATAATCAACAACTGGCGTATGTGATTTATACATCTGGTTCAACTGGAAAACCTAAGGGAGTAATGATCGAGCATGGCTCATTGTTCAACAGACTCGATTGGATGCAAGGTAAGTATTTTTTAGATGACAATGACAAAATACTATTCAAGACTCCATATTCGTTTGATGTTTCTGTGTGGGAAATATTCTGGTGGACAATGTATGGCTCACAACTCGTAATTCTTGAGGACGGTTTCGAGGGCGATCCGCAAAAGATATTGGAAATAATTAAGAAGAAAAAGGTATCTGTCCTACACTTCGTTCCATCAATGTTGAACGTATTTCTTTCTTACATTGATACAAACAAAATTAATCTCTCCAACATCTCCCTCAAAAAGGTTTTTACGAGTGGCGAGGCCTTGGCTATCGATAGTGTGAGAAGATTTAGAAGATTGTTCGGTGCAAATGGCTCAGAACTTCATAATCTTTATGGCCCCACAGAAGCAGCTATTGATGTTACATATTTTGCTTGCGACAAACTATCCAAATCGAGCAAATTTGTACCTATCGGTAAGTCGATCACCCATAATAAGGTGTTCATTGCCGACAAAAATCTAAACGAGGTGCCAAAAGGCGAAGAAGGTGAAATAGTAATTCAGGGAATAAATTTAGCACGAGGATATCTTAATAATAAAGTAAAGACTGACGAAAGTTTTGTTTCAGATCCATTTGGCGTTAGGACGTATAAGACCGGAGATTTTGGGGTTGAGCTTCCTGATGGAAATATCAAGTATTTGGGCCGCAAAGATAACCAGGTAAAAATCAGAGGTAATAGAATAGAGTTGGATGAAATCCGGAAAGTTATTTTAAAGAATTCGAGCATATCAGAGTGTTGCGTTATTGATAGCAATGAACTAAATGAAGATAAAAAAATAATCTGCTTTTATATAACCAACCAGCCAATACACGAAGGAGATCTTATTCAAATTCTAGAACGTTATCTTCCGTCTTACTCCATTCCAAATGTTTTTATTAAAATTAAAGAAATACCTACAACTTCGCATGGAAAACTAGACAGAAACAAGTTATTAAATCTAATAAATCAAGATGTTTCTAGTATTGCCGGTAGCGAACAAACAACATATACACAAACCCAACAAACTATTGTTAAAATTCTAAAGAACCATCTCAAAACAAAAGTAGAAATTGATTCTGATTTTTTCAGGATGGGCGGTAATTCCCTCCTTGCAATGGTTGTTATCAACGAAATTAACACTGAATTTAAAATAAAATTACCAATAAGCTCTTTCTTTAAAAATCCAACTCCCTCAAAACTTGCGTATGTCATTGATACGCAAGAAAAGGAATTACGAAGTGTAAATTCCAACATGAAAATTCCAGTTGGGCTGTACCCAGCGAGCCATAATCAAAAAAGAAGTTTTTTTCTCAATAACCTCGATCATTATAAGTTTTATAACATTGTGCAGGTTTGCGAATTGCCAGCAAGCATAGATTTAGATCGTCTCGAAAAGGCAATAGAATTTGCTTTAAGTGTCCATGGTATCTTCAGGACGCTCCTTGTTGAGCATAAAGGGGGTATTTATCAAAAAATAGACAGTTCCTCAAAGATAAAAGTTCTGCGACTTGAACTCAATCAAGTCGGAGTGGAGCAATTGATCAAGAGACAAAAAGAGACTAGGATTGATCTTAGTAAGGATTTACCCATTAAGATTTTTCTAATAAAAAGTGGACGAAAAAATCTTTTACTAATGAATATTCATCATTCCGCCTGCGATGCTAGGTCTCTTGAAATTTTAAACACCCAAATTTCTAAATTCTATATAGGCTCAAATAGTAAAGATGGCAATCTGCCTAGCACGTATGTTGATTTTTCTTTAGTTGAAAGAGATACGGTGGCAATTGGAATGGAGCAGGCGGAGTTTTTCTGGAAAAACTACTTGCATGAGTATAGAGATACAAAATTGCCTGTCGATTTAAACTTCAAAAGAGTTGGTGCTTCAGATGGATCATATTTATTACAACTCAAGATTAGCAAGGGTACTTCTAAGCGCATCCTAAAATATTGCCACGATAACGGGGTTACAGAATTTAATCTTTTCATAACGCTTTTTATTATTTTCTTATCAAAAATGTCTTCTGAGTCAGAAATTATCATAGGCACACCTATTGCCAATCGCATTGAAGAGAATTTCTGGGAAACCGTCGGTTACTTTGCAAACACCATACCTTTAAGGTTCGCTGTTAATAATAAATCAAATTTTAGAGAGCTGTGCTCAATTTTCAGAGAAAACTACTTGGAATGCATGGACAATGCTTTTGTTCCTTTTGACAAACTTATCGACAAGATTGGAGTTAAAAGAATTTCCAATACGAACCCCGTTTTTCAAACACTCTTTAGCTTCAAGGAAGCTTCCACATTAAAGAAAGACCACATTCTTTCCGAGTCGCGGGTAATTTCTGATGATGTGGGAGCTATGAGTCTAATTTTTGACGCGATAAAGAAAGAAGCTAATTTTGAAATAAACTTTAGATTTAATTCTAAGCTATTTCTACTGGATACTGCCAATAGATTTTTAGACCACTTTGGAACTTTGGTACAAACCATCTTTTCTGAAGATCTGTTTGATACTGAAATTGGAAAAATTAAGATAATGAATGAAAAACAAACCAAAGAGGTAATTAAATTATCTACAGGTAAAAGAGTGCCGTTTAATAAAGATAAAAAACTTTTCGATTACATTCTAGAAGGTGCACATTTGAACCCAAAACATATTGCCATCATCGATCATGGCAGTTCTATAACATACCAAGAATTTGCTGAAAAAATTTTTAATTTCGCTTATTTTTTGAAAGAAAATGGAATTAAAAAGGGTGATTTTGTTCCCGTGATCATGGAGAGAAATATTGCTTCATTAGTATCAATATATTCTGTTATGTATTGCGGAGCGGCATATATCCCCATTGTCCCAGAGTATCCTGTAGAGAGAATCAAAAATATAGTTGAAAGTAACAAGATTTCAACTATTGTGAACGCGAGTAATTCTCACGAGCTTGAATCTGAATTGAAGAAAACGCTACCTAGTTTGTCTTGGGCGGATTACGCTAAGAACATCAGCGATGTAAATGTTGCGGCTTTCAAAATCAAAAGAGATGACGCTGATATTGCTTGTGTATTCTATACGTCCGGATCAACAGGCAGACCGAAAGGTATTTTGTGTCCACATTCTGGATATATAAATATTATTGATTACATTGCACGAAAATATTCCATAACCAAGAAAACAATTGCTGGTCATACGTCCAATTTTACATTTGATATTTCTCTCGGGATAATGAACGCTGTGTTTAGTAAGTGTGGTGCTCTGGTGTTATTTTCGTCTGATGAACTTAAAGACCCTGAACAAATAAGGAAGGTTCTGGTAGAAAAGAAAATTAACTTTGCGCATTTTGTACCTACCATTCTAAATCATTTAAATCTTGAAGATATAGAATTGGAATCCCTCGCATCCGGTGCTGAAAAAATTTCACCGAGTTTGGCAAAGAGTTTGTCTACCAAATTTGATTTTTTCTTTGAGTATGGTCCGACTGAGGCATCAATTTTTACAACGGTTTGGGAAAAGAGTAATGAAGAGGTCATTGATGTAGTTCCTATTGGGAAACCAGTTGACAACACTAGGGTATATATATTGGATGAAAATTTAGATTTCGTGCCGATTGGAGCTCCTGGCGAGGTCTATATCGCTGGCGTCGGAGTGTCTAATGGATATTTGAATGATCCCGATAAAACAAAGGTGGCCTTTATTCAGGATAAACTAAAACCAGCGCAATACATGTATAAAACCGGAGATATCGGAAAATTTATTCATGACGGCAACATCGTATTCCTGGGCAGAAAAGACAGTCAGATAAAAATCGGCGGTTATAGAATCGAAATTGGTGAAATTGAGAATTTGGCATTGAAACACGATGACGTATCTTCTTGTCTTGTTGATGTCCAAACAAATGACTCCGGATTTTCAAGTATTATTTTGTATTACTCCTCAAATAAAAAAGTTGATGGACGAATTCTGAAAGCATATTTGAGAGAATTTCTTCCTAACTACATGATTCCGTCTAAGGTGATTTACGTATCCAAAATGCCAAATAAAGTGAACGGGAAAGTAGATATCGATAAGCTCAGACAGATTAAGGATGCATACGATATTCTTAATCAAGACTTAACGCCAGAACAGAATATCGTTAAAAATATATGGTGTAAAACACTAAACATTAATGCACTAGATCTGTACAGTGATTTTTTTGAATTGGGAGGTAGCTCTTTGAAAATACTAGAGACAATCTATTATTTAAGGAAGGATTGTAATATAGATGTCTCAGTATCTGATTTTTACAGAAACACTATATTCAAAAACTTTTGCGACCTTGTTTACTCCAAGAGAAAACCTGGCGAGGTGACTAAAAATCTATTTGAAAAGTCAATAAAACAAAAAATTAAAAAACAAAATTCAGTAACAAGAAATAAAAAAGTTTTATTAACGGGTTCCACCGGCTTTCTTGGCGCGCATATACTCAAGGAATTAATCCTTTCTGATTGTTTCAGTGATATCTATCTACTTGTACGCGCACGGGATTTATTTGAAGCTGAAAGTAGAATTAAAGAAGAATTTAAGTCTTATTATCCTCAAATAAATCTGACAAAAACTAAAGTGATCTTGGGAGATTTTTCTGCCGAGGACTTGAGTGTGTCCAAAGAAGATAAAACGATTTTAGCGGGTATCGATACAGTAATTAATTGCGCTGCCAAAGTGCAGCATCTTGGAAAGCAAGAGGATTTTGAAAAAAATAATGCACACTCAGTAAAAAATATTATTGAAACCATAGGAAAGAAATATATTGAGTTTATTCAAATATCCACGTTGTCAATATTCGGGAAAGTACCAAATGGTAGGAACGTTGTTTATGAGAATGATTTAGGAGTGGGTCAAACTTTTGACAATTTTTATGATGAGACGAAATTTAAGGCAGAGGTTTATTTAGAAGAATTTTATAAATCTGGAGGCAGGGGTGGTATTTTTAGACTGGGTAATATCATGAATGACTCTGCTACCGGACTTATGCAGAAAAATCTTACAGAAAACGCGTTCACAATGATGCTTCAATCAGTTATCAATACAAAAAGTCTTTGGGGGCTAGATAAGTATATAACTAACATATCACCAGTCGATAAGTGTGCTGAATTCATTGTCAAATCAATCTGTAACTATGATTTACAAGGCAATGTGGTTAATGTTTATAATCCAAACTTGATTTCTATGGGTGAATTAGTACACCTTGTAAACCATATGGGGATATACGATATAAGTAATGCAAGCAATGAGTTGGAATTACCTAAAAAATATGTACCCTATCTAACCAATTACTTAAATACAGAAAAAGGAAATGTCGTAACGTATGATAGTGCCAACTTTAATGAAATAGCAGAGGATCTGAAGTTTTTTTGGCCAATAATAGATGGGCCATATGTGTCGAAAATTATTAAGTATTTGATAAAATGTAAAATAATATGAGTAATATAGAAAATGAATTATATCCTTTTCATTCTTGGGGAATGAAAATAGTAAGAGCAGAGGGTATTTATTTGTTTGATGAAAATGGTAGAAAATTTATAGATATAACTTCTTCTGCGAGTGTTGCAAATATTGGATATGCGAACGAAAGAGTAATTTCAACTATGCAAACACAACTTAATAAACTGATTTTCTCTCCACCGTGGTGCATATCAGAAGAAGCGGAAGAGCTCTCAGGAAAATTAATACGACTATTCCCAAAATATTTAAATACAATTTTGAGAGTTACAACTGGCAGTGAATCCGTCGAAGTTGCTTTGAAGTTGGCAAAAAGATATACAAAAAGATCTAAGTTTTTAAGTTTTGAACATTCGTATCATGGCCACACAATCGCCTCAATGGCGATCGGTATGAATGACGGAACCAAGAAAGACTTCCTGCCCCTTATAGAGTCCGACACATTGAAACATCCACATATCTCCAGCGGGATACATATGACCGAATCAGATGTATCCAAGACTCTTGTCGAAATAGAAACGAGACTTAGTACAAAAGAGTATGCGGCATTCGTTACGGAAACAATGGCTACAAGTGCGGGGAATTACGTACTTCCAAAAAGTTTTTTTACTCAACTTAAAGAAATTTGCGATAGATACGGAACGTTATTGATTATAGATGAAGTATTAACTGGATTTGGAAGAACCGGAATGATGTTTTCTTTTGAGAGGTTTGAAGTCCAGCCAGATATTGTTTGCATAGCCAAAGGTCTTGGTTGTGGTTATTCTCCGATAGCCGCCACAATTACAAAAAAAGAAATTGCTGAAGGTTTCGATTATTTCGCGACTTTTGCATGGAATCCGTTAGCCTGCAAAACAGCGTCCGCTGTTTTGGATGAATATAAGAGGTTAGATCTAGTGAAAAACTCTGAAAAATTAGGCTCCGAGGCTTTGTTGGAGTTGCAACGAAAAATTGGTGCCAATCATAACGTTAAAGAGATCAGAGGGATGGGTCTAAGGATCTCGGTTGAGTTTAATAGCGAAGACTTCTTCAAGAAAGTAAAGGATGACCTGCTGGTAAATGGTATTTTTTCCAGCTCTGCTGACTTGCCAAGTATACTGATCATAAGTCCGCCTCTATGTATTTCTTCAGAAGAGATGGGACACGTTATTGACGTTATAGTTAATTGTGTTAACCATGAGTAAAACATCAGATGTTTTAATTTATCATATTCCACTTGCTAGAAGTGATAAATATACACTTAAAAATATAGATAAGAATTTACCGTGTACTAATGCAAAAAATGAGTTTAGTGTCGGTCTTTATTTCTGCTCATTAATTTTTAAGAAAGATTTTAGTATTATTTCTATCAAGTATCTTTTCAGTAAAAATGGGAAACCGATTTTAGAGTCTAAAGAATGTGGATTTAGTATTTCCTATACCAATGATCATGTATATATAGCGATCGTCAGACACGATATGATCGGTCTTGATGTTGAGAAAATTAATAGTATTAATCTCAATGTTTCTAAGGAATTTATGTCAGAAAGCGAATTAGTAAAATTGAAGGGATCAATCAACAAATATGAATACTTCTATAAAATATGGACGCTTAAAGAAGCATATTTAAAGCTCATTGGTACAGGGATTGATAATTCAATAACCAACATAGAATTTGTTGAAGATAAAAATGGCAGATTCTCTCTATCCAAAGAGGTTGCACATAAAGTATATTTCAGTAACTTTGCGTCAAAAGATTGTATAATATCAGTTGCATCGTTTAATTTGGCAAATTACGAGATTATAGATTTTTATAACACTGAAAAATTTCTAAAAAAATATGAATATTAATATCCCAAACGATTTGACAGAGAAGCATCTCAATGCATTTAAAAATATTGCAGAAAAACTTTTAAAAAATCCAGAAATTGACACTTTATTTTTTTCTGGTTCCTTTTACAATGGTGATCCTGGGCCTAATTCAGACTTAGATTTTATCGCAATTACAAAACCAGAATTTGATTATTCTCAGAGAATACAAGATGTGAGCGATGGAATATTTTATGAACTATTTGTCTACTCTGAAAATCAATTAGAAAAATCTTTTGAACGAATGGACTACCAAGATATGCATATGGTCGGTTACGGCTTTTTAGTTTTCTCAAAAACTCAAAATTTTGAAGGAATTAAAAATCTCGCCAAGGGCTTATTTGAGAAAGGGCCTGCCAAAATATCAGATGAGCAACTTGAATATGAAAAATATTTACTGTGGGATAAATACACCGACATTCTGGACGTCAGAATAAAAAATCCCAACTTGGCCAGGTCGCTTATGAATATTTTATTGTGGGATGCTCTAAGGCTTTTGTACATTAACAAACGTGTCTGGTTTCCTAAAAGGAAAAGGTTATTTGAGTCACTTACTAAGATTGATAAAGATATCTATGAGTTAGTTTTTGAGTTTCTGAATTCACCCAACGATGAAGAATACTTGTTAGAGAAACTTGGCAAGATAGTAGAGAATATAATTTACCCAAATAAGCTTTCTGATCCATTTATTTGGCAAAGCGAGAAGAAGGTTTTGTGAATATTTTAAGGAGATCATCGTCCGCCGAAAAGTTTTGGGGGCGAAGCCCAAGCAGGCGGGCAAAAAGGAAGGGGGTTGGGGGGAAGGAATTTTTGCCCGCTCGTGCTTGCCGTTCCTGTTCCGTTTGAGAAAAGGAAAAGCGGAAGGGGG
>CAIJYD010000115.1 GCA_903824785.1 uncultured Bacteroidota bacterium | reverse complement strand
TTTAACATCAGGATTCAAACGGTATGATAGGTTTTATTACGCCCGCTACGGGGCTGAGATGGGTGGGGTGTGGTTTACGTCGGGCTGCGCCCAACGTTAGATTATGTCTGGCCTACGGCCTTTTTCAGGATAGAAGGATGCATCTCACTACTTCAAGATTCATCTAACGTTATATTATTTCAGACCTACGGCCATAAAAGTATTGAAGGTGAAGAGCCTTTTAAGATTGAACAGACTGGAGATAACCATAAAAAAGCTACATAAGAGTTAAGCTATTTTAATACCCTTCCAATTTCTTTAAAAAGATCTGCTGTTTCGCTGCGGATAAGTCCTGTTGTATCGGGACCGGTATTCAGAAGGTAATTGCTGTTTCGTTGTGTTATCATTTTCAGCCGTTCTTTTTTAACATCGATACTTTCATTCAGCGCACAATTTTTTTTCCAGAACCATGCATTCTCCGAACAATCGCATACTTCCGCTGCATCTTTGTTATCTGCAATGGGATAAGCCTGCTTCCCTGCTGACAAAAGCCAGGGATATTCGTACGAATGAATATCGGTTTCTGAAAAGTCAAGACTGTTATTTGCAATTACCAGACAGTTCGGCTGAAGCGTTTTAATATGCTGATAGATCTCTTTCCACCTGTCGCCGGTATATTTGTTACTGTACTGATCGCACCAGACCAGGAGTATGTCGCCATAGTTGGTTAGCAGTTCAGTGAGTTGATTTTTAATGAATGTTACATAATCGTCCTGTGCCTCTTTTGGCAAACCATGCAAATCGGAACCAAAATTATTGGGAAAGCAATAATATAAACCAACTTTGATATTTTGTTTCCGGAAAGCATCTGTAAATTCTTTCACAAGATCTCCTTTTCCTCCCCTGAAATTACGGGCTGCCTGAATATTGTAAGCGGTGTATTTGCTTGGCCACAATGCAAAACCTTCAGTATGTTTTACGGTTAATACAGCATATCCGATGTTCGCATCTTTTGCAACTTGTGCCCACTGATTACAGTCGAGAGATGATGGCTTGAATATAAGAGGATCCTCGGTGCCAAGGGCCCAATCGACATTATGATAAGTAGCCAGATTGAAATGAAGGAACATCCCAAATTTCAAACCGAGAAATTCTTTCTGAAGTTGAGGCAAGGGTTTTACCTGAACCTTGACCGGTTTGCAACTAATACAAAGAATGAGGGCAAAGACAAATATTATTTTTATGCGCATTGGTTCCTGTTTATTATTTGAGTGATGAGAGCTTAAATTATGCTGCAGATTCAGACTATTTCTATGATAATGTTTTTTGTTCAGTATAAGGTATTCTATTCACGGAAACCATTAGGTTAAGAAGTTCTTGTCGATATAACTTTGAAAATTACTTTTATACTGATCACTTACAGGAATATAGACTTTCCCGTCGAAAACAATACGGCTTCTTTCAATAACAGAGATCTTTGACAGGTTAACAATATATGACCTGTGAACTCTCATAAAACGGTCTGCCGGCAACTGTTCCTCAATTGCCTTCATACTCAGGAGGGTCATTACAGGTTTATCGGCAGAGAGATTAATTTTAATATATTCATTCATTCCTTCGATATATTTAATATCGTCAAAATTTATTCTCAGGATTTTATATTCAGATTTAATAAACAGGAACTCTTTGTTGCTTTTTACTTCATCAGATTTCTGAATATGGGTGTCGAACCATAATTTTATTTTATTAGCCGACCTCAGGAAATCAACATAACTGACAGGTTTTAGGAGATAGTCGAGCGCATCGACTCTGAAACCTTCAAGTGCGTATTCGCTATAGGCAGTCACAAATACTGTTTTAGGAGGGTTTTCAAGAGTTTTTACGAAATCAAGTCCACTGAGGTCGGGCATATTAATATCAACAAACATCAGGTCAACCTGAACTTTTTCCAATACTGCTATTGCGTCCAGAGCACTTTCGCATTGCCCTGTCAGTTCAAGAAATGGTGTTTTCTTAATGTAATCCGCAATCTGTCTCAATGCGAGTGGTTCGTCATCTATGGCAAGGCATCTGATCATATTGGAACTGAAAATTATTTAGTGAAATTCTCACCTCCTGATAAAAAAAAGGAGCAGATATTTCCTTATAGTAAAGCTAACTGTTTTCTGCTATATTCAAAATCTGAGACTGAAATACTTTTTCATATTTGTTCCAGCTTTGAAACTGCCAACCTTATCTGAGACTAAATCTGAAGACGAACTGGCTGCACACAAATAATCTGTTAACACACCAACGTAAAAAAGTTATTTCTCCCGTATGCACCCTATGAAATGCTTCGGAAGAAATAACTACAACCTAAAAACCCTAATAAAACCTAACTTAAAAACTACGAAACCTTATATTTTTGAAATTAATTTCTCTCATAATAGATGTCATAGGCAATCCAGTCGATGACATAAGCTGCGAAATAAACCTGATGCAGGGAATCAAACAGTGTTTTAATGTCAGCTATTGATTCGCCGATTAAAGCGGAGACAGTTGTTACAGTACCATCTTCAAAGGTTATCTGAACATCGCGTTTATTACAAACTGAGGCTTCCAGGTCAACTTCCTTATCAATGATCTCAACTTTTGCATCAGGCTGTAATACCCCAGCTACCATTACTTCAACACTTGTTGTTGCTGATTTTCTGATAATCTGTACGTCACCGATGGTAAGAATGTACTGGTGCTCGCGTCCAAACCTGGCTGTATCGTTCTTTATTGTAAGACGTTTTTCTTCATACAGAACTTTCTTATCGCCGGTAATAATAAAGCTTGAAACAGTGGTGTCGCCTGACTGATATTTATAATCTGCAGTATAACTGTCAGTGAATGCATATTGTGAGGCGTAGGTAATCCCATCAGTCGGGCTCACAAAATAGTCGATGTTAAGATTCCCTGCAACAGCATTATCAATACTGATTTCTGATGCAAGAACATAGTCAAAATCGTGATAATTGTTATAGTTATTATGGTAGTCAGAAACAGCTATTGAAAAGTTATTGGCCAGAGATGAATCAGCCGGTACATATTCCCTCAGAGATCTGGGGTTTGACAATTTTTTCAATGGAATATTAACAATCATCTGACTGTTATCAGCAGCCCTGGTGAAATATTTGATCAGTGAAATGCCCCATCTGTCTGTATTTGCCACAGGTTTATAATTATATACTCCGCTTATCTTGTCAAGTGGAATATAAACTTTATAAACAGGATCGGTGACAACAGATTTCTGAGTTTCGTCACTGAAAGTTAAAACGCTGTAAGCTTTTGATGATGAAATCGCAGCCATTGCAGTATTCAGATCCATAGCGCTCTGATTAATAGCCTGGTTAAGAGAGAGGTTATTTACGCTCCCATCGTTCTTTGTGCAACTCCATAAGAGAACACTTAAGAGAACTGTAGCCAAAATGATTCTAACTTGTTTTTTCATAACTGATGATTTTTTATTATTTAATTTTTATTTTAAATATTACCTGTCAAAAATACAACCGGCAAAATCTAATAAAAAATATTTTCAACGAACTACCCAGATTATTCACCCAAATCGGGTTCTGCAACTTCAAAGGGAACTTAACAATTATAAATACCTGGAAAAGATGAAGGTTCAACCTAAAGAACGCAAATTAATATATTTTTGAAATGACTCTTTATATTGCTCACTTACAGGAATATATACTTTATCCTCAAAAATTATCCTGTAATGGTCAATAGTGGTTATTTTCTTCATGTTTACAATATATGAACGGTGCACCCGCATAAAAGTTGCTGATGGCAGCTGTTCTTCAAGAACACGCAGACTGATAAGCGGCATGAGGGATTTTCCACCTTCAAGATGAATCCGGACATACTCCCGCATTCCTTCAATATAAATAATATCGGCAACATTAACCCGGACAGTCTTATATCCCGATTTTACAAATATGTAATCCATATCATTCTCTTTCTTTGAAGAAGGAGCTGATATAGTTTCAAAGTAATTTCTTGCTTTATTGGCCGATTTTAAGAAATTGACATAGCTTATGGGTTTCAGTATATAATCTATTGCGTTAACATTGAAACCTTCCAGAGCAAATTCACTATATGCTGTGACAAATATAATCTTCGGCGGGTTATCAAGGGTTTTCACAAAATCTATTCCGCTCATGTCGGGCATGTTGATATCAACGAACATCAGGTCAACAGTTGAATTATTCAGGATCGCCATCGCCTGAAAAGCACCTTCAAACTGACCGGCAAGTTCAAGGAAAGGTGTTTTCCCTATATACGCAGTGATCTGCTTCAGAGCCAGAGGCTCATCATCTATTGCAATACATCTTATCATATTGGTATAGAAAGGTTTACAGTGAATAAATTTTTATTGTCGATAATATCCAGATGATAATTTTTACCATACAGGAGTTCAAGCCTTTTTCGGGTGTTTTCGATACCTATTCCCGAAAATTCGGTATTACTGATTTTATCTGCTTTGCTGTTTTTTACAACAAGCAACAGTCGATCCGCCCCTATTGTCAGGTCAATATTAATGAACGATTCATCTTTATAACTTACTCCATGTTTAAAAGCATTTTCAATTAATGATGTAAAGATGAACGGAGGAATGTTTTTATCAGGAATGAGAGCCGGCAGATTAAGTCTGATTTTGACCTTTTCATTAAACCTGAGTTTCATCAGATTAATATAGCTTTCAAGAAATTCCACTTCTCTTATTAATGTTGTTTTTTCAGTTTCGGTTTCATACAATAAATAGCGCATCATTTTCGACAGCTTTATTATTGCCTCTTTAGCTTCATCGGTATTAATATCCACCAGCGCATGTATATTATTCAAGGTATTCATCAGGAAATGCGGACTAACCTGGTTACGAAGGAGTACCAGCTGAGAAGCCACATTTTCTTTTTCGAGTCGTACCTTTTCATTTTCGATATTAATACCACGCAGACCTGACCTTAAACCGGTATCAAAGCCAACAATAAGTATTGCCAGAATCAGAAAGTTAGCAAATGGGGGTATTGGTCTTGACTGACGTGTCTGAGCCGGACGCAGATTTCCAAAATGATCGACTCCCCCCGGGAAAGCATAAGGCGGAGTAGTTATCCGCAAGTCATTCCCTGAAACTTCAGGAGGAGGAACATTTTTGAATTTTGTATCGTAAATATATGAACCTGTAGTAAATAGGATGATGAGTCCCAAAGCTGATACAATAAAAAACGCCTGTCGCCCCTTAAAAAGTAATTGAGGAACCAGGATAAAACGGTTGATGAGAAACAAGAATAACAATGGGATAAGGGTTTGCAGCTGTATAACTACAATTCTTCGGAGAGGGCTATAGATATCTTCTCTGAACAGAAAGGGTGTAAACAATAGAACTAACCATACAAGAATGATTAGTGCTATTTCGGAATACTTTATTTTTTTATTAGGTGGTTTCATTTTGACATTTATTCAAAATTATTAAGATATTCAGATTTTAAAATGCATACTTGTTCCTGATATTCTCATATATCAGAGTAATTCCAAGAGTAACTAAGAATATTGCTCCATACCAGATTCCAAATTGAGAAAGCTTTTGTGTCTGAAAGATATTGGTTGCAATGTTTCCGATGATCAGCCATTGAATTACATAAAAGGCAGTTATGTTTTTCCCAAGCCATTTTAGGAAAACGATTATCGGGAATTCAGAAAATTTCCTATCCACATACCAGATAAGCAAAATCCATAAAATGTCAACACCCAGTACCCAAAGAAAAAACAAAAAAGTGTGATGATAATATTTATTCAGTGCTATCGTTGTTTCTACTCCGAATTGAGAAAATAGAGCCACATTGATAAATATTACCGTAAGAATGACGACAGAAACAGCTTTCTTCCTGTTGAAAAACCCTAATAAAGGATTTTCTGTTTTTTGGAATAAAAAACCTATCAGGGGATAAGAGAGCCAGGGGAATATAGGGAAATAGGACCACGAGTATTCACCTCCGATAAAAGGTAAAATATAATTACTCTTGGCTCCCAACAATAAATTATTAAAATAAGAACTTGTAACGCTGACAAAAAGAATCAGTCCAAATGTAATCCATTGCTGCCCTCTGTTAAGGCTTTTTATTACTGAAAGAATAATGATGCTCAAACCTGCCAGATAAAAAATATCAACGCCAAAAATATACTGAAGCGGCTCGATCTGCCATCCGGAAAATTTTATTTTCATCAGCAGATTGAAATTCAGACCAATGTTCAGAAGAAATCCGAGGATAAATATTTTTACTCCCCTTACAATATTCTCCCTGGTACTTTTGTTGCTGACAGCAACAAAATAACCCATCACCATCATAAACACAGGGACTGCCACCGGGCCCCCAAGAAATAGAAGAACTTTACCAATAGTACTTTCCCTCCCCGGATAATCGATAAATGTTTCCAGAATATGAATCGGAATAATAAGGAATACAGCAAATCCTTTGAGCAGATCAGGAAGGGGATTACGTTTCATTATTTAATAAGGCTAAGTCCTTCTTTAGCACTGGCGTCCTCAGGATAGTAAAGCAATGCCTTATTGAAAAGGATTTTTGCTTCCCGGGTTTTTCCCAGCTTAAAATTTGACCATGCAAACATGATTACACTCTGGTAATCGAACGGATAAAGGTTAACAACCTTTTCAAATTGCTGATAGGCAAGCTTGTAATCCTTCTTATCATATGAAATGAGTCCCATCCGATAAAGAGTAACAGTATTATTGGGATCAATGGAAAGAATCTTGTTATACTGTGCTAACACCAGATCCCAGTTACCAAGGGCGGAGGCCGGCAATGCTAAACCAAAGCGGGGTTCAATGGCATAAGGCATCAGATTGATAGCTTTATTATAATATCCGGTGGATTCTGAGAATTGCCCCTGAAGATAGGTTAACCATCCAAGCCGAAGGTTAATCTCATAAGAATTAGGGTCGTAGTACGCTTTCAATGCTGTAACAGCATCCCCGTACTTACCAGTCTTTTCCTTCGCATAGCTGTCACTGAATGCAGCAGTTAACTTTTTATAATCCTGAGCCCCTGATAACAGGACCGAAAAAATAAAAATTGTTGCTAATAATGTTTTTTTCATGATTTATTTGTTTTTATATATTAATTTAATCGAACCTCCAAAAGAATTAGTAATTAGCTTATCTGTTCTGGTATAATCATTTAGATCCCACGAGTAAATATCATTTTTAGTGAAGAATGGAGTAACGGTAATGCTAAAATGTTTCCCCGGCAGAATTATAATATTGGAATAAATTGTTGTTGCAGGTGACTGGAATGAATTATTTACCGCATATCCCTGATTTCTGGCATATAGAAAGGAGTTGCCTTTAACAATTCCTGATTCCAGCCAAAGAGAATTAGACAGCTTTAATCCTATTTCCTGATTAATCTGATATGTTTTACCCCAGTTAATATCGTTTTGATACATCCCTCCGGAGGTAAGATACAGTTTCAAATTTCCCGAAGGTAACCAGGTTATATATCCTTCACCTCTCATCTGATTTGAATTGCCAAGATTACTAAGCGATATGTTTGCTCCGGCTCGGATTTTCCATCCATTTTTTGAAATTCCCCCACCAACTGTATACTCTGTTTTTGCTACTACTGAATTACTATACCGTCCATATCGCCCTGCTACAACGGTATTAGTCGTGGAGTAAAGAGCAACATGCCCAAACCCTGAAAACTCCCATCCCGGAAACAGATAACCGGTAAGTTTGGCATAAACCTGATTCTGGCTGAAATTAAGATCAGTGCCCAATGAATCGGATTCGGAGTAAGCCGTTCCTGCTTTCCGGAAGTTTGTAAATGCAAATGTTCCTTTCAGATTATTTGAAAAATAACTTTCAAACCCGGCATTAAAACTTAAACTACTTTTTACAGCCTCATAATAAAGGCTATTAGAATTATATAAAGTTACATCTGAGCCGGAAGCAGAGGAACCTGCAAATATAGCAGTAGGTCCGGTTTTGCTTAACGATTTTAATGCAATGTTTTTTTGATTCCAGGGGATAGTTTCAAGGTAAAGGAGTGCATCAGTTTTTCTTCCGGAAAAGAGGTAACTATAGTAAATATATTCCCTTGACAGTGTATCTCCTGAGTTAAACTCAAGTGCTCTGTTAAAATGTTTTAAAGCGCTGGAATATAATTCATTATTATAGGAAAGTATTCCCAGTCTCATACGCAGATAATAGTAATCCATACCCTGTGAAAGCATTGTGTCGGCTGTTCTTTTGAGATTCCTGTAATCGCCATTCATGTAATAATCGTAAGTTTGCTTATCGATAGATAAAAAATCGTTTTGGGCCAACAGTTTTGTTGATATCGCCATAAGTGTGGCAGCAATAATTAATAAACGTCGCATATAGCTTTTATTTCTAAGTTCTTATTTTCAAATATTAAACTGTTATCTCTGTTCACAACCAGTTTGAAGCCTTTGTTCCAGACCAGATGATTAAATGAGTACCCTGAAAGAGTTGAATCAAACTCTATGTATTCGGGATCAAACTCACTGCCAATCCTTCTCATTTTTACCTCGAAAATAACATTCAGATATAAGAAGAAGGGAGCTGTAAAATCGTGAATAAAAAGCCTCCAGCCTTTAAATGTCTTGTTAACAGGTAAAGAATCAGTTAAATTTAATCCGTCAATATATATAAGTGGTAATCTGAAAGCTGCCAGATAAAAGGAATACAGAAACGATTTTTTATTACCGGAAAAATGAGTGAAGGAAAAATGAACTCCATCGTACTGAAAATATGCCAAAGATTTTGAATTATGGCAGAAGATATAGGATGTATTATATGGAGTTGTAAAAACCTCCCAATTGGCAGTAACCACCTCTTTGGATGTCTCAATATTCCATTTCAACTGTGTCCCGGGGATGAGATTAAAAGCCTTTCTAAGAAGCGAATTCTCTTCAATGGGTTTTATTCTCTGCCCGGATGAAGGGTAGCTAAACGTTTTTATCTCCTTCCCATTCTCGAGATATGAGAACAAAGGGTACTTCAATGTTTTTGAACCTATATAAGGCGTTGCCTGAAGCTGAAAATGGAGATGCGGGTAAGGAGAACGTCCTGAGTTTCCGACCTTTCCAATAACCTGACCATATTGTACATTATCGCCAGCCTTTACTACAACCGAACCTTTTTGAAGATGGCTGAGTTTTGAGTATAATCCCTCAGCATGCTTAATAATTACTGTATTTCCCCAGTTTTTTATTGTGTTAACTTCACCAACCAGATTATCGTCGATTCCATCCTCTGCAACAACCACTGATCCGCTTGCCGGAGAAATTACATTCTGACTATAACAATAATAGTCCCTGAGGTTGTTTCCCTTTTCGGTAAATTGAGACTGATCGCTGTCATTTATTACGAAATCCCATGCATCTGACCATTCGCCTTTATGAGTGAATTCGCCAGAAGGCCCCTGACTTATGTGCCATTCGCCATAAAAAGGCAGCTTAATCTGTACCCAACCAAAATTTGGGAACCGCTTTGTAAAACTCTGGGAGGAGTATAAATTACGCTCGGGAGTACCCTCCTGAATCAGAACTTCCTTATACTTACCAGGTAAGGTTCTGAACCTGAAGGAATAAATAAATGTTATAATGATTAAATTAAATGGTAGCGATAGCAATGCCAGATTAAATTTATTAAGTATCCCGAGCAGTCCAGCAGCAACTAAAGCTATTATGGGTGTTATGGCAAACGCCCAAAAAAACGATTGCCGTGAGGGTATATAGAAATATCCTCCGATAGCAATGGAGCTTAAAATAAAATTGAATCCTATATAACTATATCCCAGCTGAGTAAGATCCATCCCCAGGAAGGAGTATGCAATATAAGCAACAGTATAACCAACCAGCGAAAGCAGAAAGGCTATCCTTGAATAGAAAAGTAATGCCAGAGAAACTACAAGCCCGGCAAAAACATTAAACTGGAAAAATATTGCCCCCAACGATAAAAAATAGCTGTTAAGAAAATCGGAGGTAATAATCCCGACCCACCATTGCTGAAGATTAACAAGAGAATAACCTCCTATTATAAACAATCTGTTGAGGATATAAACACCGCTTTGATTATCTTCGGTACCACTCAACATACCTCCTGCACTTGAAACTATCCAGATGCTTAAAACAAACGGAAGTGAGAGATATGGCAGATAGTATTTACCAAGTATCCCCTGAATTGCAATTGTGATCAAAAGTGTTAATAAACCTGATAATACTGCAATGAAAATTATTGTCAGGGTCAACTCAAAATAGTAACCTAACCCTAATCCAACCAGAAGGCTGTTAAAGCCATAAAACCCTTTCGTGGTTGTCAGCTTATCGAACTTCAATAATGAAGCAGCAAGGTTAGCTGTCAATACTGAAATCAGCCCCGCAAAACCAGCTGAAATATCAAGGAACGACACAAGAATAAGTGGAACTGCAAACCAGTAGCTCTCCGAAAAGAAGATCTGAGAATAGCTTCGTAGCACGCCCTTAAAAAAAATTGATATTGTATCGTTTTTTAACATTGTATTCCTTTATATATTGTAGACCTTCAGTCTTTTATTCATGAACTCACCCCCTGCGCCCCTCTCTGCTTTGCAAAGAGGGGGAAGCCTTTATTATTCCGATGCTATGTGCTCTGTGCCCTGAGCCCTGTGCCATTATGCCAGATACTCCGGAATAACCTCATTTTCAGATACATTTTCCATTGTTTCAGCTCGTCTTATAAGATGGACATTATGGTTCATATCTATTAATACAACATTTGGGCGCATAGTAATAAACTGTAACCACTGAGTGTTATTATAAGCTCCGGTTCTGGTTATTACAAATCTGTCACCGCGTTTAATGGCAGGGAACATCAATGATGGTCGAATTACATCAATATTCATGCAAAGGGGGCCAAAGATTGTAGTCTCTTCAACCAAGCCTGAATGGTTGATTACCGGATGTATTTTATGATCGTACCAGAATGCAGTAAAAAGCAGATTAACTCCAACATCAAAAATAGTAGCCCTGCGGCCATCAGAGAGCCGTTTATTTGCAAGTACAGAGCCTGCAATAAACCCTGCATTATCAATTAATGCACGACCTGTTTCCAGAATTAAAGTAGGAAGTTTATCGGGTTTAATCTGGGAATTAATTAACGCAGAAGTAATCGCCTCAGCATATTCATCAAATGACGGTGTAGTGTCCTCACCAGAGAGGTACGCTCCCCTCAGAGTATTTCTGGAAGCAAATCCTCCGCCCATATCAATGTAGGAAATATTATGATCGAACTTACGAGCTATATTAACAGCCAGATCAGCAAGCTTAGTAGCTGCAATGCGATAAGAATCAACCGTCATTATGTAAGTACCGATATGAGTATGTAAACCCATCAGCTTCAGCTTTGGGTTCATCATAATACGATTTATTGCATCCCAGGCTTCACCATTCTCATAGTTAAGTCCGAACCTGTCCCATTTGGGATAAATTCCGATATCCATGTTTATTCTTACCGCTACCCTTGCCTCAATATTTTTTTTCTGACAGACATCAGATAACATAAAAAGTTCATCAATATGATCAATGTGAATAAACGATCCGTTTCTTGCAGCTTTCTCAAGATCCTCAATGCTCTTACCAGGCCCGTTAAAAATGATATTTTCCCCCTTAACGCCATTCCTGATTGCCTTATCATACTCAAAACCGGAAACCACTTCAGCCCAGGATCCTTCCTGATGAAAAATCCTGCATATTGAATCGAGGTAATTGGTTTTATAGCTCCATGCCATCTGAACTTTCTGATACCTCAGACTGAATGCTCGTTTGATATCTTCCATCCCTTTTCGTATTGTACGTTCAGAGAAGACGTACAACGGGGAACCGTACTTATCAATAAGATCATCCACTTTAACACCATCAATTAATGGCATTGGCGCAATTACTGTCCCTGCACCATGTTTGGATGGTACACCGGGAGTTAAACGGGTTATCGCAGGTCTCTCGAATAATAGCTTTGACATGATATTTTTATTTAGAATGATTTTAAAATTGCAATTACTGATTATTTAATAAAGAGGTTATAACTCTCCCGAAGTGGTCAATCTTGAGAAAAGTTCAAGGTCAACAATCATATCGTATGAGTACCTTATAAACATTTTACCCACATCATACCTTGTGAATGGTGTAACATCCATTCCAAGGGTGAGCTTAAGCAACGCTTCAGGAATATTCTGACCGGCCCCTACAGCTAAATATACCCAGGCAGGAATCCGTGGATTAATCTCCAGGAGGTAAAGCTTTTTATCAGCCGATCTGATTAACTCCAGCTCCATACCACCTTTCCATTTTGTTTGTGAGATTATCTGTTTGGCCAGTTCGAGCAGAGATGGATCCTCAATGGTTATGCCTCCCCATGCTTTACCCTTATCGGTGATGTATTGTTTGCGCATTGGGACAGCAGCTATGAGGTTTCCTTTGCCATCGCCAAGGGCAATAACATTCACTTCTGTTCCCCTGATAAATTCCTGAACAATAACGGGATAGCCCCATTTTGCTGACATTTTGGAGAAGTATCCTTCTGCCTGCTCCAATGAATCAGCCGGGTAGGCATCGTAGTATTTCCCTTTAATCATTACCGGAAAAT
Organism: uncultured Bacteroidota bacterium; assembly: GCA_903824785.1. Taxonomy (GTDB): domain Bacteria; phylum Bacteroidota; class Bacteroidia; order Bacteroidales; family VadinHA17; genus LD21. The sequence continues at coordinate 134,482 of CAIJYD010000115.1, read as the reverse complement.
TCATCGACTTAAGAGCATTGCCTAAATCAGAGAGACTAAAGACCTCTGTTCCGGCCGGAACATTAACACCATATTTTTTACCGTAGGCGGGCAGGTTTGATTTGTTTCTCTCATCGAACTGTTCGATGGTAGGCAGATAGGTTTTAATCCCAATACCCTCAAGCTGTTTTTCAAGTTTAATAAAAGAAAAGAGTTCGGCATCAAAATTAGGTATGATAACGTCAATTTTTTCTTTTTCATTAATCTCCACCAGTCTGTTGAATAATGCATCCTTCCCTTCAGCAGGATAAGGAATCATATATGTTTTATCAACAAGTTCACTCATATAGATGCCCGGTTCAAGATGCTCATAAGCCAGTCCTATAATTCTTACTTCGAAATCCTTTGATTCCCTGATACCTCGTATTACGGGAATTCCGGGTCCCGGACTGTCAATGTTGTTAAGTCCGGTTACAGCTACAGTTAGTTTCTGTGGAGTCATTATTATTCCTCCATGAGGTTATTAACACTAAGATCATTCACAAAATCGCTCAGATATCTTTCCAGAGTATTACTGTCAACATCATATTTTTCCAGCAGAGATTGTGATATCTGACTGAGATCCTGGCCCTCCTTTATCAGCATAATAACTTCCTTGCCTGTTTTGTTCATGGTGAAGGAGTCGCCTGTTGATGGGTTGAAAACAAACCCGTTATCGCTGAGTGCTATGTTTCCTTTAATAATCATTTTTTTTCTTATTAATTATTTAATGCCACATGTTATAACTTTGTCCGGAAAGAATCTGAACAAATGTAACTACAAACGAAGGTTGCTGCAAAGAAGTTAAGCAGAGAGGCCGGTTATTTAAGTAAAACCCCGTATTTTATCTGTTATTGACTTTTTCTGATTTTTGAAACTATGCTTCCACTTTACGGATTAACAAATCCGGCTCAGAGAACAGTTATTTACCGTCAGTAATATATTTATGCTGTGAATTGCTTTCAGTTTGTATCTTTGATATTTTGAAGATCTTTTCCGGCTAATAGCGAAAAACAGACTTTTGAAAATTGAAAAACTATTTTGTTATTAGTTCTCTCTCTTTTGGACTAAATAGAATTAAGATGAGAAAATATTTTAAATTACAGGTTATATTATTCCTTCTGACCACATTGCAGACTATGGCCCAGACAAAATTACCTGCCGGTTATCCTGACAGAAACAGTTCGTTTGATGTTTTGCCGGGATTCATCAATCCGCCAAAAGGCTATGGCGAAGTTCCCTTTTACTGGTGGCAGGGCGACACCCTTACGCACGAGCGGCTGCTCTGGCAGCTGGATCAGTTAAAAGATAAAAACATTTCAAGCCTCCAGATAAACTACAGTCACCTCGATTATGGCGGTCTCACATACGGACTGTCGCGGCCCGGGAAGCCGGCTCTCTTTACCGATGAGTGGTGGAACCTTTTTAAATGGTTCTCTTCTGAAGCCGGGAAACGCGATATGACAGTAAGCCTTAGCGATTACACCCTGGGAATCGGACAGGGTTTTTCAATGGATGAAGCGATTAAAAATAATCCTGACCTCAATGGGTCGGAGTTAAAAAGCTTTACTAAAATTCTCTCTGGCAACGGAACCTTGAAACTAGCTGAAAACCTTCTTGCCTTGTCTGCTGTCAAAATGAAAACTGATAGCTCCATAATCATTGAGACAAGAAAAAATATACTTCCGCTGGTAAAAGAGGGCAACTTACCTTTCAACTTTAAAGATGAAACATGGAAAATAACTGGGGTTTACCCGGAGAAGTTAATTCCCTCTTACGATCCCATGAACCCCCGGAGCGGTAAAGCTTACAATAAATACTTTTTTGAAAAGTTTGAAGAAGCTTTGCCCGGAAAAGGGTCAGATGCTCTCAATTTTTTCTTTTCTGATGAATTGAATTTCAGAGTCGGAGGTAACCTGTGGAACGACAGCTTTGCAGAAGAATTCAAAAAAAGAAAAGGGTATGACATAATTCCATACCTCGACGGCTTGTTTGTCAATATCGGCGCCATAACTCCAAAATTAAAACTCGACTACAATGATGTTATTGTAAGCCTCAGCGAAGAAAACTTCTTCAAGCCTGTGTATGAATGGCATCAGGAAAGAGGAATGATTTTTGGTTGCGACCATGGCGGGCGCGGAAGGGATGTTGCGGAATTTGGTGATTATTTCCGAACACAGAGATGGAACCAGGGGCCTGGGTCTGACCAGCCACAGCTCTCTAAAGACATTATAAAGGCTAAGGTTGCATCATCCATTTCCCACCTCTATCTCCGTCCGCGTGTCTGGCTCGAAGGCTTTCACAGCAGTGGCTGGGGAACCTCATCGGCAGATGTGACTGAGGCCATCTTCGCCAATTTTGTTGCCGGTTACAACCTTCTCTCCTTCCATGGCTTATACTATTCAACCCTTGGAGGCTGGTGGGAATGGGCACCCCCTGATAACCATTTCCGTATGCCATACTGGAGCCAGATTGATCCTTTGATGAATTGTGTGGAACGACTCTCATTCCTGTTGTCGCAAGGTTATCACAGCTGCGATGTTGCAGTCATTTATCCCACCGAACCTGTAATAGCAGAAATGGATGGCAAAAAATCAGTGAGCATTGCCTTTGAAACCGGAGAGAAACTTTACGATAAAGGCGTTGATTTCGATTTTATTGATTTTGAATCTCTGGCCCGCTCAGAAGTTAAAAACAGGGAATTGGAGGTATCCGGTGAAAAGTATAAGGTCCTGATTATCCCTTCGATGAAAGCAATACGCTTTTCATCTCTTAAAAAAATTGAAGAGTTTAAAAATGGCGGTGGTGTGATCATAAATATTGGCGAAATACCCGCAGCTACAGAAAAAAACGGAGCCGGTGATCCTGAAATGACTGCCCTCGTTAAATCAATATTTTCAAAGAGTCCGAATATGATTCTGTGCCCCGATGCAAAAAGCGTCCCTGCGGAATTATCGGGAAAATATGAAGCAGGTTTTAAAATTCTTACCGAACAGAAAGATCGTCCCTATGTGATGAACAGGATAATAGGGAAACGCACTGTCTATGCTCTTTATAATTTTAGGGCAGGAAGCAGATGCTTTTTCAGAGCCAAAGGGTCTGTTCAACTGTGGAATCCATGGACCGGAGAAACTTCCTCATTGTCTGAATTTGCTACTCAGACAAGTGAAGGTACGGAAGTAACATTACCGCTAACCGAAAAAGAGATTCAGATAATAGTTTTCGATCCTGAAATCATCGTAGCCAATAAAGTCCTGAAAAAGAATATAGTAATCAGCGAGGTCAACCTTGGCAATAACTGGGAATTTGAACTTAAACCATCACTCGACAATAAGTGGGGCGATTTTCAGCTGCCTGCCAGTAATGAGTTGCTGGGAGCACAGGTTCGCCAGTTCATCTTTAGTGAAGAAATTGATTACAAGGGAGAAAAACTTACTTTCGATAATAAATGGAGAAAAATAACCTGCGGGTTTGGAACTCAGTTTTTTGAACTTGGAGCTTTGGCTGATCTCCCTTCTGATGCAGAATTAATAAATATGAATCCTGAAAAAGGTGGAGAAGAGATTACCGTTTCAGGAAAAATAATGAGCTGGAAAGAGTATTCCTTTTCCTGGCAGCAGGGAGTGGAAGGGGATTATGGCCATCAGGGTTATCATGGACTTAAAGGAGAAATGTATGATAATTTCATACGCACAGGAGCCATGAAAGATGTGAGGATGTCGAAACAAAGAGTTCCCGAATCAGCAGGTAACTACTACATTTTTTACACCACAGTACTGGCACCTTCAGATGGAACATTCGACCTCCTGTCAGGCGAAACAAAACCTTATCTTCTGTTTGTAAACAGGTCAAAAACCGATATAAACAATAACACGATTAAATTAAAGAAAGGAGCCAATCGGATACTGGTTGTCTACAATAAGGCATGTGAAACCTATCTTGTCTTTCGTAAACCGGGCACACCCCGCCCGGAAAAACAGCCAATATCAATGTGCTGGTACAGAGATTATGGGGTTCTGCCATTCGATTGTTATTCAAATAACAATTCATCCGGACTGTTTGCATTTGAATCGGCCCCCGGTTTGCAATCATTTACTTTTGCAGCATATGGAAAGGTAACGGTAATGGTTGATGGATTTCAGATTGAGCCCGCAACTCTCGAAAAACAGGCCGACAAATTGACAGACTACAGGGTGAACATTAATAAGGCAAAACAAACAACTTCGCAGGTGGTAATTAAAATAGAATATCTGCCGGGATACCGTGGAGCAGGAGCAATTCCTCAATATCTGAAGCAAAATTGCGGAAAAGGCTCAATAACACTTGGCGACTGGTCAGAAATTGATGGTTTAAGAGCCTATTCAGGAGGTGCCTGGTACAGAAAAACGATATCCATAAATGATGCTGATATTAAGAACAAGCTTGAGATTGACCTTGGCAATCTTGTCTCCTCAGCCGAATTATTTGTAAATGGCAGAAGTGCAGGTATAAGGCTTTCTCCTCCATATACCTTCGACATTACTGAATTTGCCGTAAAAGGAGAAAATAAAATAAAGAAGTACTGGTGTACAACACTGCGGCTAACAATTACACCTCCATCCCAACACGATACAGAGGCAATATAAGATCAGGATTATCTGGGCCTGTTGTCTTAAAGTATCTTGATAATATCTTAAAATAAGGAATATGAAGTATTTAATGAAATCAATGTTTGCGGGAGCGGTACTTTCTTACGGCTCATTATCAGGTTGTTTTGCAGCGGCAGGTCAACCGGCTGAGCAGCAGCAGCCAAAGAAAGACCGCGCGACAAAACCACCCAACATTGTATTCATAATGACCGATCAGCACAATGCCGGTTATCTTGGATGCCTTGGGCGTACCGAACTGAAAACTCCAAACTTTGATGCCCTTTCGACACAATCAGTTATATTCCGTTCAGCCTATTCGGCATCTCCGGTCTGCAGCCCGTCGCGCGCGTCGATCTTCACCGGACAGTATGCGCTACAGAACGGTGTTACCACCAACTGGATCCCGTTAAAAGGAGAGTCAATGCTCCTTACCAACCGACTTGCCGGAGCAGGTTATTATAATGCCATGATCGGCAAACTCCACCTCACCCCCATCGACTCAGCACACGGATTCAGTTACAGAAGGATGTGCGATTCTCCATATGATGTGTATGATAAGAACGAGGTGCGCGTCAACGACTACTTACCGTGGGCGGCAGGTGAAATGAACATCACCCCCGCACAGATGGCAATACTGGGAGGCGGCAGTGAACGTTGCGGAGTAAATGATTCCCGTTTCTGGCTTGGCTGGAGCTGGGCCGACAATGCTCACCAGATGACCACATGGACAGGCAATGAGGCAGTTTCTTTCATCCGCGGCTATAATAAGGAGCAGCCGTTTTTCCTGCATATCTCCTTTTTTGGACCACATCATCCATACAAAACAGCAGAGCCGTGGGATTCAATGTACGATACTGCAAAAATTACCTTGCCACCCACTCTGGGAAAGATTCAGCCCGGAGCCCAGAAAGGATTTCACGCCGATTGGCCGGAGTCAATGTGGCGCGAAATCATTGCTGCATATTCAGGAAACATCAGTTCTATTGATCAGCAGATAGGCCGTATTACTGCAGCACTTAAAGAGAAGGGATTATGGGATAACACACTTATTGTATTCACCTCCGACCATGGGGATCACATGGGAGATTTTTCCCAGCTGGGTAAAGGGACCATGCTTGAAAGCAGTGTAAGAGTTCCGTTTTTTATAAAGCCTCCCGGTACCAAACCTGCAAAACGGGAGTTTCCTGAGGTCATAAACCTTATTGATCTTTACAATACCTTTCTTGATTACGCAGGTGTTACAAACGGTAAGACTGCAGGAAATTCGCGGTCAATACGCAGGCTTCTTACCGGAGAGTCTGCCTGGCAGAATAAAACATACTCCTCATTATCATCACCCGACGGACGAAACGGACAGGTAATGTACATAAAGGATGGTTACAAATGCGTTGGTTTTATGAAGGACGGAATAATGAAAGTGGAACTTTATGACAGAAATGAGAAAAATCCCGATTCACATAATCTGGCTGAAAACCCTGATTATGCAACAATAACCGGTGAGATGAAAGCTGTCCTGCAGGAGTGGCTTATATCCAATACCAAAAAATAACAATATAGCCCGGCCGGAGGGAAGCTTACTTTATCAGATGAATTTCACTCAACGACTTGATTGCCCTGTCGGAGAAAAAATCTGCCGCGGCAAAGATGCGGTATAGCCCGCCATCCTCCTGATCGGCTGTCCGTATGAGAAGGAATTCCTGTTGGTCATTCCTGTTAAAAAGTTCAGAGTAGGAGACAGCACATCTGTAACCATCAGTGCCAGCGAAACAGAATAAACCGGTCTTAAGGCTAACCCTGCTTTCCGGATAATACTTTCCTATGACATCCCGGAGCTTCAGCCCTGTAAAAGGCGAAGTACTGTGAATACCTTTTCCTCTGCCATAAAAAACAGTATTAAATGTTATTTCTTTTCCCCCTGTTTCGGGTGCAATGGCCGCCAGTTGTTTTTCACCGTCAAATAATCTGAACTCTTTTGAATACATCGGAGACATCCCTTTAATTACCTGAAATGATTTTCTGATTGACCTGACAGTAATCCTTACCGGATCAGATATATTTCTTTCAGTAACCAGATCGCTTCCTGCTATAATCCGCGATGTTACAGGCAGAGGCCATAACTCTTTTGTCTTTGATGGTACTATCCTCGAGACACCGGAAGCAATGATTATTCTGTGAAGATTATTCGGATAGTATATCTCACCCCAGCTGAAAACAACCTTTTCATCTTTGTCATTCTCAATTTCCACATAAAGATCAATGATCGGATTAAATTCTGCACTGTTTTCTTTCCTTAGAATTTTCTTATCAAGAATATCAAACAGAGAATAGCCATCGTATCTGTAAGAACCAACAAACCTGTCGCCACCTGCACTGTCGAGCAATGTCTCCTTAATAATGACGGAATGCAGAGGAAGAGCAGAAAAATCAACTTTCCCCGGTTCTGCTATCTCACCGTCAATCATCAACTCCTTTACCGGAAGGGGGTACGATTCAGTATTATCATAAAAATTATTGGTCATTTCTGAGGAGTCTGCAATTTGTTTTCCCGATTGGGCCACATTTACTGGTACAGAACACTGCCTGTTGTTACACGAAATCAGACTTACTAAAAACAGAGGAATCAGGAATGCAGCTTTCATAGTTATTGCGATTTAGTTTCAAGTTTATTTTAAATGTTCCGGTTTTTGTATTTAAATTCAATATGCAAGATAATGCATAACGTTTACAAAAATGAAACCCTACGCTATTTCTTTTGATTTTTTTATCCTCTCTTGAATACTATTGTTAAATTTAGCTTATTAAAAAATGAATGTTCTGCTTGTTGAAGACCCTCAGAACTGTAACCCTTAAATACATTAAAAAGTGAATTCAAAAGAAAGAATGATGTGTGCCATCAACGGAGAGAAGCCTGACAGGCTGCCGGTTACTGTACATCAGTGGCAAGGGTATCACCTCGATACATACATGGATGGTATAACCCCGCTGGAAGCTTTTAAAAAAGTCGGTATGGATGCTGCCATTCAATATTTTGCAGATATGGGGCAATTCTGGCTTGTTGATGCTGATTTTGCAAAATTCTCCACACCTGAATGGAAAGATGAGGTAAAGGCAATCAGCACTCATCCGGAAAAAAGGATCAATCACCATACCATAATTACTCCTGGTGGAAACCTGTCTTACAAAACGGCGGGGAACAGAAAAACAACCTGGATAACTGAATACCTTATCAAAAGAGATGAGGATCTGGAGCTGATACGAAAGTACATGCCGGTACCGGACCTTGATAAAAAGCCTCTTGAAAAAGTTTATAATGAGGTTGGCGACAGCGGTATTGTAAGAGGGTTTGTATGGGGCGATCAGGCAGGGTGCTGGCAGCACGCAGCCTGCTTAATGGATGTTAACGAATTGATTATTAAATCTATGACCGACCCTGAGTGGGTACATGTTCTGATGAATATTCTTCTTGAGAAAAAACTTCAGTTTATTGATTCAATGAAGGGAGCCCGATTTGACCTTATTGAGACAGGCGGAGGCTCCTCATCATCAACGCTGGTATCGCCCGATCTCCACAAAGAATTCTGCCTTCCCTACGACAGAAAAATGCATGATGCACTGCACTCACTTGGCTTTAAAATAACCTATCATACCTGTGGCGGAACTTATGGTATCGAAGAACATATAATTTCGAACGGAACAGATTGCTCAGAGACCCTTGCTCCTGTAAGTATCGGCGGAAATCAGGAGCCATGGGAACTAAAAGAGAAAACAGGAAACCGCATTTCTCTTATCGGAGGAATTGACCAGTATAATGTTCTGACCGATGGACCTGCAGAGAAAATCAGAAACATGGTTCATACTTTATTTGAAAAAGTAGGATACGATGGAGGTTATATCTGTGCCTGTTCAGATCATTTTTTTGAGACCCCGGTAGATAATATTAAAATTATGGCTGATGCGGCAAAGGAGTGTATTTACTAATCCGGTTAAAACAGAATTTATTCAACCAGGATCATTATTGCCATTTATACTGGTTACAACTCTGTTCTTTATGTGGGGTATTCCCAATAATCTGAACGGAGTACTGATCAAACAATTTATGAAGTCGATGGAGATCTCCCGGTTTCAGGCCGGTCTTATCCAGTCGGCATTTTATATGGGCTATTTCGTACTGGCTGTACCTGCTGCTCTTTTGATGAAAAGGTTCAGCTATAAAACAGGGATTGTATTCGGTTTATTTCTTTATGCAGGAGGTTGCCTTTTATTCTGGCCAGCTGCCATAATTGGAAAATACGGGGTTTTCCTTCTGGCTCTTTTTGTAATAGCTTCAGGACTGGCTTTTCTTGAGACCGGTGCAAATCCTTTTATAACACTAATCGGAAACCCTGAATCATCAGAACAGCGGCTGAATTTCTCGCAGGCATTTAATCCGATAGGATCTGTAACCGGAGTGCTTCTTGGAACTATTTTCATTTTTTCAGGCGTTGAACCTGATGAAACAAAAATTGCATCAATGAAAATTGCAGGAGATTATTCCGGGTTTCTTCAGAATGAAACCATGCGTGTTGTAAAACCATACCTTGCCCTGGCGTTATTTGCCATCGGATGGGCACTATTAATTATGAGGATAAAATTTCCGGTTTTTGAAGCCGAAAAGAATAAAGTGGCTGATTCAAAAGGCAGTTTCCGTGATCTGTTACATTTTCCTCATTTCTGGAAAGGAGTGGTTGCTCAGTTTTTCTATGTCGGAGCTCAGGTTGGAACCTGGAGTTATTTCATTCCATACGTTCAGGATTACACCGGACAGCCGGAAAAGGTGGCAGGCTATTTCTTAACAGGAACTCTGGTAGCATTCGGTATTGGGCGTTTTTCAGCAACATGGTTTATGCGTTATATTAAACCAGGTCACCTGATGGGTATATATAGTGCTATCAATGTTGCACTTACCGGGTTCAGTGTGCTGGTGCCCGGCTGGATTGGAATGTGGGCTATCTTTTTCACAAGCTTCTTTATGTCGCTGATGTATCCAACTATTTTTGCAAGCAGCATAAGAGGTTTGGGCGAAAACACCAAAATAGGCGGCTCCATTCTTGTAATGGCAATCATCGGAGGATCGCTGTTTACTCCGTTAATGGGATTTATTGCTGAAGCTGCAGATAGTATGGCAGTTGCTATGTTAGTACCGCTTATTGCCTATCTCTATATAACCTATTATTCCTTTATGGGGTCGTCATCTCAGCTCTCAGGCAGCCTCATCGGGCCACGAAACAAGGGATCCTGATTTCTTAATTGACGGGCGTTGTGCATCCACACTGCGAAGATATTCTCCCAGCTTCTTTGCCAGTGCCTTCACTTTTTCCGGCTCCTTACCTGCCAGATTCTGAAGTTCACCAATATCCTCACTTATATTGAATAACTCAAAATGGCGGTCCTCATAGGAATATATCAGTTTCCAGTCACCGCTACGGATAGTGCTTGTTGCTCCTATACCCGGGCCTGTCGGGCCCCAGTTATTAGGAAAATTCCAGAAAAGATCTCTTCCCCGGGCAGTGGTTCCTTTTTGCAGCAGCATCGGTATAAAACTCCTGCCATCAACTTTCTGGACAGTTGAGTATTTTTTAACTCCTGCCATTTCAAGGATTGTAGGAAAGAAATCCTCCACAATCAGATAATCATTCGATCTGCTGCCAGGCTGAACCTTACCCGGCCATTTCACTATCATCGGTTCCCTTATTCCTCCTTCATAGGCCGATCCTTTTCCACTGTTCAAAGGCTTATTATGTGTATGCAGCTCTCCTGCACGAGGACGCAGGCTGAAGCCACCATTATCAGACATGAAGAGGATAACAGTATTATCGGTAAGCCCGTTTTTATCAAGGTAATCCATAATATCGCTCAGACTTTTATCCATTCCTTCAACCATCGAAGAGTATCTTGCTTCATATTCATCGAGTCCCATATCGATATATTTCCTGTAAAACCTATCGTCGGCATAAAGAGGGATATGAACTGCATAATGGGCCATATAAAGGTAGAATGGCTTCCCGGTTGTTTTTGCCTTATCGAGTGACCTGAGTGCTTCGCGGGTAAGTGCTTCTGTGAGAAAGATAGAATCACCGTGATATTTCTCCAGTCCGGGAACACCCCATGGAAGAGTGTAACCTCCTTTTTCAGCATTTCCAAAATTTTCCAGGCCTAAATAACTTCCCGGACCTCCTGCAGCATGTCCGGCAATATTTACATCATAACCACAGTTCAACGGATTCGACGAAGGGGTACTTATGGCTCCGTAATGTGCTTTCCCGCAATGAATTGTAAAATACCCGTTATCTTTCAGAAGCTGGGGTAACAGAGTTGCATAGGTAGAATGTTCAATGGTATCAACAGGTTGTACTCCGTTTACATTCCAGTCAGGATAAGAAAGGACTTCGCTCTTTCCGTCAACAGAGGCATTCCTCTGGAGAGTCCAGTTGGTTACATGATGCCGGGCAGCGTTCATGCCTGTTATTAAGCTCACCCTTGTTGGAGAAGAGACACTGCAGGCATAGGCTTGTGTAAACATCATTCCGTCACGGGCAAGCCGCTCCATTCCCGGTGTCTTATATCGTTCATTGAATGGGGTTTTCTTAGTCCAGAAGGGTACTGAAGTATCCTGCCATCCCATATCATCAACAAGAAACATAATGATATTTGGTTTTATTGCGGCTTTTTCAACAGAACTGCAGGTAGTAAATAATGACATCGCCGATGTGGTCACCAAACAGATTCCAAGAGGGTTCTTCAGATAATTCCTGTTATTCATTTGCGTATACTTTTGATATGGCAGATTAAGTTATATTTAGAGTACAAAATAATCTAATTTTTCCGGAATATGAAAGTTAATTTGGCATATGGAAAAACCGGGTATATAATCGAATTACCGGATACCTTAAACGTTGACATTATTGAACCTCTCTGGGTTGAATGCGTTAAAGATCAGGGCCATGCAATAACAGAAGCTCTCAGGAATCCCTGCAACAGCAAACCATTGATGGATATCGTCGGGAAGGATGATAAAATTGCTGTTATCTTCAGCGACATTACAAGAGCAACTCCGTATGATGTTATTTTGCCCGCACTTTTAAATGAATTGAAGGATATTCCACGCGAAAATATTATCTTCTTCTGTGCAACAGGAACTCACAGACCTGCAACCATCGAAGAACTTAACAGGATCCTCGGAAAATCTGCAGCAGAAGGGTATAAGATTGTTCAGAATGACACCAATAATCCGGAGCTGCACGAATATGTCGGAACAACAACCTCAGGAAACAGGATTATTATAAATAAGGAGCTTCTTAGCTGCAAAATAAAAATCCTGACAGGGTTTATTGAGCCCCATTTTTTTGCCGGTTTTTCAGGTGGAGGAAAAGCCATGATCCCGGGGATGGCTTTTGCGGAGACAATTAAATATAACCATTCCATTGTAAATCTGTCGGAGAGGAATGCTGTGTGGGGTATAACTGAAGGAAACCCTATCTGGGAGGAGATAATGGAAGCTGCCCGGTTTGTTCCGGGAGTGTTTCTGTTAAATATCACCCTTAATAAGAACAAAGAAATAACCGGTGTTTTTGCAGGAGACCTGACTGAAGCACACAGAGCAGGATGCAGATTCGCAAAAGAATCGGCAATGGTTCCTGTAAATAAACTTTATGATATAGTTATAACAACCAATTCGGGCTACCCGCTCGATTTAAATATCTACCAGACGGTAAAGGGAATGAGTGCTGCAGCACAAATAGTTAAAAAAGGCGGAACTATTATTATGGCTGCAGAATGCTGGGACGGGATACCATCTGCAAGTGACTATGCGAGAATTTTAAAAACCGTCGGTAACGTTAATAACCTGATGCCATTTGTTAAAGAGAATGAGAGAAGATTAAAAGACACCTGGCAGATCTATCTCCAGGCACTTATTCAGCAGAAAGCGGATGTGTATATGTTTAGTGATAAGCTTGATGATGAAACTATTAAAGAAGCACTCTTCAAACCTGTCAGTAATATCGCCGCTCTTGTTGCTGAACTTGTGAATAAAACAGGACCTCAGGCTGAAATCTGTATTCTGCCTGAAGGGCCACAGACGATACCTTACTATAAATAAGGCTGCCGAAGAGATTCTGATTATCTCACCAGAGCAACTATAATATCCATAACATTCGTTTTTGTGGGGCCGGTAATTATATGTCCCCCGGCTTTTTTAAAGAAATGGTATGAATCGAACTCCTGTATGTATTTTGCAGGATCCGCCTTTTTCGAAAGTGCATCAGTTGCAGTATCTGAATCAACAACAGCACCTGCAGCATCGGTTGGCCCATCGGTGCCGTCAGTTCCGGCAGAAAGAATGGTAATACCCCTGTTATTCTGAAGCAGAATTGCACTAAGCAGGGCAAGATGCTGGTTTCTCCCTCCAAGGCCACTGCCTGTCATCCTTATTGTTGTCTCGCCTCCGAACAATAAACAGAGAGGCTTAACCACATTATTATCGCGTTGAAATTTCAAGGATTCTGCCACAACATTTTTTGCAACCGAAGCCGTATCACCCTGGAGCTGATTATCAATTATAACAGCATTGATATTAAACTCAAGTGCCTTTTCCTTTGCCGCCTCAAGTGCCAGAATATTATTCCCGGCAAGTATATTATGTGTATTTACAAGAACAGGATCTGAAGGTTTAACTGTTTCCGGCCTTAAGCCATTATTGCCATCATTCAGATATTTTAAAACACCCGGAGGGAACGACTTGTCTAGTTTATATTTTTCAAGAACATCAAGTGCCTGTTTAAAAGTTGAAGGATCAGGAGTCGTTGGTCCGGAAGCGATTACGTCGAGCGGATCGCCTGCCACATCTGAAAGGATCAGACTCACAATGGTTGCAGGAGAAACTGCTCTGGCAAGCTGACCTCCCTTTATCCGCGACAGATGCTTCCTGACTGCATTTATCTCCTGGATAGAGGCTCCGCAGTTTATGAGGAGGTTATTTACAATGGCTATCTCCCCGGGTGACGAGCCTTCGGGGAAATCGGCAAGAAGTGCCGATCCGCCTCCTGATAAGAGACAAATTACCAGATCGTTTCGATCTGCCTTTCCGGCAATTTTTAAAATTTCCTCAGTAGCCTTGTACCCGTTCGAATCGGGTACCGGATGACCGGCTTCAGTAACATTAATATACTTAAGCCGGCAGGAATGTCCATATTTGACAACAATATGTCCGCCGGCAATACGGTCTCCAAGAATTTTCTCCACCTCGGCACCCATTGCGGCACTTGCTTTTCCTGCACCGATGACATAAATATTCCTGAGCGACTGCAATGAGAAATTGAGATGACCGATAGAAAGAGTTTCGCTCTTTAGTGCCACCATTCCGGTTATCAGCCTTTCCGGAAGAACACTATTGATTCCGGCCAGAAAAATCTGTTCGGCAATATATCGGTGGTTCATCTTTTCTTATCCTAAACTAAACTTTTTCAGGAACAACAAAAGGAGATCTGTATTGACGGGTAAGTAATGCATCTGCCTGAGGATCATTGATAAACTTCATTTTAACCGGATCAAACTCAAGGGTCCTACCCAAACGATAAGCTATATTTCCAAGATGCATTAAAGCACAGGAATAAAATCCTTCCCTGATATTTCCCATAGCCAGATCCTGGTTATTGGCAACAATGGCATCAATAAAATTCTTATAATGGTCACCAAGTCCGCTTCCTTTTTCTCCCGCAACACGTTCTTTACCAAGAAATGACTGCCACTCATTGACATTCTTTGTCAGATAACCTTTTGAACCATAGAAGAGGTTACCTACGATATTTTCAGAACTGAACATATAATTGTTTCCGGGTTGCTGGTTATCGCTTACAATACCTTCGCGGTTTGTTATCCAGTGACGAACTTCAAACTGAAGAATTTTCTTTTTGTCGCCACCGCCGTTTGGATTTGGAAACTCAAATACTGTTATAAGGTCATTCGGGGTCTGCTGATCATCATCGAACATAAAATGGCCACCAATAGAACTTATCTTTGAAGGCAGGGTAACACCAAGTCCCCATCGGGCGATATCCATCTCATGCACACCCTGGTTACCCATATCACCATTGCCAAAGTCCCAGTTCCAGTGCCAGTTATAATGAAACCTGTTTTTCGAGAAAGGTCTCTCAGGCGCAGGGCCCAGCCAAAGGTTATAATCGACACCTGCAGGAACCGGCTCGTCGGGAGTTTTGCCTATCGTATCGCGCCACTTGTAGCAGAGCCCTTTAGCCATATAAACTTCACCCAGATTTCCCTTATGGAGATAATCGGCCATTGTCTGGGCACAAGGATTACTGCGTTGTTCGGCGCCATCCTGAACTATCTTTCCGTATTTTTCAGCAGCTTCTACAAGTTTCTGACCTTCATGAAAATTATGGCAGCATGGTTTTTCAACAGATACATGTTTTCCCGCCTGGAGTGCCCAGATGGAAGCCAGCGCATGCCAGTGGTTAGGTGTTACAACTGAAACCGCATCAATATCCTTGTCGTCGAAAAGCTTTCGCATATCGGTATAGATCTTCGGTTTTTCCAGCCCTTTATCTGTGAAATAGTTTTTAACAATACCTCCAAAAAGGTTACTGTCCACATCGCAAAGTGCAGCCACACGGGCATTTTTCAAGCCTGAATAACTTGAAATATGGTCTCGTCCCTGCCCTCTGATACCAATAACTGCCACATTTACGCGGTCGTTTGCTCCTTTCCAGCCCGGAGACAAAAGTAAAGGAGCAGCAGCAATTCCTGCTGTTCCGGTTATAACCTTTTTACCAAATTCACGTCGGTTCATAAGTTTTATGTGTATTAAGTTGAAGTGTTTAAATCCCTCATTGTTAAAACTATGTAAAGAAGAGATATGCCACAAAGATAGCTGCTGTAAAGCCGGCCAGATCGGCCAGGAGGCCGCATCCAATGGCGTATCTTGAATTTTTAATACCAACAGATCCGAAATATACTGCCACTATATAAAATGTGGTATCGGTTGTTCCCTGCATTGTACAGGCTAAACGTCCGATAAAAGAGTCGGCTCCATGAGTCGTCATTGCATCTATCATGAGTCCGCGGGCCCCGCTTCCTGACAGAGGTTTCATAAAGGCAACAGGAAGAGCGCCTGTGAACTGGGTATCAACTCCCAGCCAGGCAAAGAATCCCGCAATTCCTCCGATAATATAATCCATTGCGCCTGAAGCTCTGAAAATCCCTATTGCAACAAGAATAGCCACCAGGAATGGAATGATTTTTATGGCAATATTGAAACCCTCTTTTGCCCCTTCAATAAAGGCATCATAAACATTTACCTTTTTCAGGAATGCCAGAACTATAAAAAGTACAATAACCGACATCAGGATGAAGTTGGCTGAAAAGGTTGAAATAGTTGAGATCTGTTCCTTCGGCAGACCGCTGAAGTAGAAAATTATACCTGCTATTATTGCAGTAAGGCCGCCGAGATAAGCCAGGATAACCTTGTCGAATAAATTGATTTTTTGAATTATTGCAACACTTATCATTCCGGTAAGAGAGGCAGCAAATGTTGAGATAAGAATAGGAATAAAAATATCTGCAGGATTAACTGCTCCGAGCTGGGTACGGTAAACAATAATGCTTACAGGAATAATAGTGAGGCCGGCTGCATTAAGAACCAGAAACATAATCTGTGCATTGGAGGCACTCTCTTTATCTGGATTTACATCCTGCATCTCTTTCATCGCCTTCAGACCAACAGGTGTCGCGGCATTATCGAGCCCAAGCATATTGGCAGAAATGTTAAGCATAATTGAACCATAAGCAGGATGACCTTTCGGCAGACCCGGAAAGAGCTTTTCGAAAAGCGGACCAATCAGTCTGCCTAGAATTGCCACCACGCCCCCTTTTTCTCCCACTTTCAGCAACCCCATCCAAAGAGTCAGAGCACCTGTAAGTCCAAGAGATATTTCAAAACCTGTTTTTGAGTTTGAGAAAACAGCGTTAACCATTTCATTGAAAATCTGCGTGTTTCCGGCAAAGATAAGCTGCCCGAGAGCCACAATGAAACCGATAAGAAAAAACGTAATCCAGATGTAGTTTAAAGCCATGCCCAAAGTTTGAGTTGCTAAGATAACTATTAAAAAAGACAAACCTAAAAAACATCAGAAAGGATCCCTCAGGAAGTATTTCTCTAAATAAAAATAAGATCAGAATTATATTTAGGAAAGAGAATTTTGTATCTTTGCGCCTTAGATATTTCCAACTGTCAACTCTGGAAATAATCTTATCTGATTTATAATCTGAATTTAATATGTTGATTATTACGACTAAGTAATGGGGTAAAACTAATTAAACTTTATTAAAATGAACAGACTAATTACATTTCTTTTACTGATTTTTTGCGTTTCAACAACTTTTGCACAGCAACAGATTGACCACGTAAAAAGAACTTACATTGATGCCAACGGCAAGGTTTTCATTAACAAAGTCTTACCGGTTTATCTCTGGTTCACAACCTCTCCAACAGAAAAGTCCGACGCAATTTTATTAAAAAGCGAAGGTCAGGCAAAGTACTCAAATCCGATGTATTTTGATACCGAGGGCAGAAACAACATTAAGCACGATTTTGCTGTTGATCAGGAGACAAAACAATCTGTCATTCCTCAAACTATTGTCGATTTCGATATCTATGTCGACGGATCCGCACCTTCCACAAGTTTAACTTTTGCACCTGCTCCCAAACACACCTCAGGAGGTGTAGTTTATTATGGTAAAGGACTGACAATAAACCTAAAGTCAAAAGATGAGATCTCGGGAGTTGAAAATATACACTATTCAGTTGATGCAGCTCCTTATCAGACCTATTCTGCCACTTTGCCGATGGACAAAGAAAAAGGATATGTGTTTAAATATTACGGTTCTGACAATGTTGGAAATGCTGAAGCACCTTCATCAGAAAGTTTTACTGTTGATCTAAGCTCTCCGGTAACCACACATGCTGTAAGTGATCCTAAACTTGGAGATATCATTTCTCCAAAAGCAACCATAACACTTTCATTTTCAGATAATTTATCCGGAATATTAAACACTAAATATGACTTCGACAATAAGGCCGGCAAAATATATTCAACACCTCTTGCTCTTCCTGATCTTGCTGACGGAGATCATTCTCTCACCTATTATTCAACTGACAATGTTCTCAATGAAGAAACAGCTGTTACCTATAAGTTTTATTTAGACAAGACACCTCCGGTTGTTTCCAATGAGATTATCGGAGATCAGTTCGCAGGTGTTAAGACATATATTTCTGCCCGTACCAGTATTAAACTTACTGCAACAGACAACAAGGCAGGTGTTGAAGATATTTTCTATACAGTTGATACCAGCAGACAAACCACCTATAGCAGTCCATTTCTGATTCCATGGACCGATGGCGTACATACAATCAGATACTGGGGGATTGATAAAGTTGCGAACGTTGCAAATAAAGAATACCTTACCGTAACTATGGACAACACCAAACCAAAAACAACTATTACATACGGCAGGCCTCAGTTCTTTACCCGCGACACTTTGTTTATCAATAAGAATACCACATTGACTCTTAATCCGGTTGATGACGGTGCCGGGATCCTTAAAACAGAATATGCTATTAATGCAGGAGGCAATAATACATATTCTTCATCTTTTAAAATTGAAGAAGAAGGGTTTAAATCAATTGATTACTATTCAACAGATAAAGTTAATAATCAGGAAAGTGCCAACTTAAGCTCATGTGTGGTTGACAATACCCCTCCTGTGGTATTCTTTACTTTCAGCATCAGTCCAGTAGACAAAAAAGATGGTCTGAATGTATATCCTCCGTATACCAAAATGTATCTGGCTGCAACCGACAAGCAGGTTGGAGCTGACAACATCTTATTCTCGGCGAACGGTTCTCCGATGAAAGAATATGCAAGCCCTCACACTCTTGATGCTTCAGAGAAACCTGATAAATCAAAGAAGTTGAAGAAACAATTGGTCAAGGTTATTACTAAAGATAAATTAGGGAATCAGGCTGAACAGAGCATTGAGTTCTATATTGGTTACTAATTACGAGGTTACAGATTTCAGCTCCCTGCCTCCCGGCAGGGAGATCTGAACCTGTATAAATTCCACGCATAGACTTATTAAACCTACAATCCGGGGGCCCTATAAAACTCAATATTCGAAATTACCGGACAAGCTTTTGATTTACTTACAGTTATTTTTATCATTGAAGCTTTTATAACAGGAAATCTCCTTATTACTTTATGGCCTATTGTTGTGCCATCAATTATTGGCTTCCATTCACCACCGGCGAAAGCTGATACTTTAAATTCCTCTATTCTCTGACCAAGTTTAATATACTCCTGGATCAGCACTCTGTTCACTTCTGTTTCCGCACCGAGATCAATAATTATGTCTCCGGTTGTCTGGGAATCTTTTGTAGCCCAATAAGTTTCAGGATTACTATCATTTACATTTGAGGCTTCATATCCCTTTCCCCTGATAGAGGTAGCAGTTACTTTTTTTCCCTGACCCAGATCTGTTTCAAATTCCTTGTTCAGCAACTCCCTGAAAGAAAGCAGGGACCTGACATCATTTTCGTGAAGAAGACCTCTTCTGTCGGGAGGTACATTAAGAAGAAGATTACTGTTTCGTCCCACCGAGGAGTAATAAAGCTCCATCAGGTTTTCGGGTGTTCTCACTAGTGAATCCTGTGTCTGATGGTAAAACCAACCCGGTCTTATTGATACATCTACTTCAGCAGGTACCCAGTATTTGCCATCTGCATGTCCTTCACCCAGAATTTTTGCAAAATCGCCACCCGGGTACATCTCATCTTTATTCAGCAGAGACCAGTTAGTAAGACTTCCCATTCCGCTTTCATTTCCTACCCAGCGGATATCGGGGCCGGCATCGCTGAACATTACGGCAGAAGGTTGCAACTCCCTGACAATCTTATGAGTATTTGGCCAGTCATAAAATGTCTTATTATCAATTTTCCGTTTCTCCCTGGCACCTCCGTAATAGCCATCGCCTCCATTGGCGCCATCGAACCATACTTCAAATACATCGCCATATTTAGTTAGAAGTTCCTTAAGCTGACTACGGTAATAAGTTAAATATTCCGGTGTGCCATAAAATGAGCTGTTCCTGTCCCAGGGTGAAAGATAGACTCCCAGCTTCAGTCCATATTCATCACATGCCAGCCTCAGCTCCTTCAGTACATCGCCTTTTCCATCTTTCCAGATTGAGTTTTTTACTGAATGTTCTGTAAACTGTGATGGCCACAGGCAAAAACCATCGTGGTGCTTGGCTGTAATAATAATACCTTTCATGCCCGCATCCTTTGCTACTCTGGCCCATTGCCTGCAATCTATTTCAGAAGGATTGAAAACTGATTCCTTTTCATCTCCATAACCCCACTCTTTATCTGTGAAGGTATTAACAGTGAAATGGACAAACATATAGTATTCCATATCGTGCCACGCAATCTGCCGCTCTGATGGCAGCGGTCCGAAAGGTTCTGGAGGTTTAACATCCGAACAGGCATAAAACGAGACTATAAAAATCAGAAGGCCAGCAATTCTTTTCATTATTTCGAAATTAGGTATAAGTGAACTATTAAATAAACACCTTACAGTTAATTGAATTATTCCACTACTGGGTAAGATCTTTTATCCTTATATTCCGGAATTTAAGTTCTGAGCCATGGCCAAGGAATCCGATATGTCCGGTTTTGTTCTTTAATCCGGGATGATCCTTATGATCCATGGTTCCATTATCTCTCGGACCGGCAATATCTCCATCCACAATGGTAGTTCCGTTAAGAATAACTGTTATCCGGGTTCCTATAACAATGACCTCCTCATAGTTCCATTCACCAACAGGATTCTGATACTCACGTTTTGCAGGTATTACACCATAAACGGATCCATGATACTGATAAGGTTCGAGATTTGCAAAAACAGCAGCCCTGTTATCCAGAATCTGAAGTTCCATACCAACGTAAGCAGCATCCCCTGTGAGAGGCGTCCGTATTCCGAGTCCATTATTTGCAGCAGGAGTAAGTTGAAATTCGAACCTGAAATTAAAATCGGCATACTCTTTTTCAGTATAAAGATTCCCGCCTGATCCATCATTCGGCTTTACTACAACCATTGCATCTTCAGCTACATACGATTCTTTATTGCCAATCCAGTTATTAAGGTTTTTGCCATTGAAGAGTGCAACGAACCCTTCTGCCTTTTCTTCAGGAGTAAGGTTAATCTCCTTTTCCCTGATCTCTTTCACGTATATATCTCTGAATGCCAGATCTGTACCATGAGCCTGAAGTTCTATTGCTCCAGCCGGAAAAATAGGAATACTTCGATCCCAGTAATTCTCTAGTGTAACATTATCCACAACCTGTTCACCATTGAGCCATATAGAAACTTTCTCTCCTGTCATTATAATTCTGAATGTGTTCCAATCACCCACAGGGTTATCAGCAACCTTAGAGGGTTTTGAAGGATTTTTCTGATTATTGTAGAGACCACCCGATCCAACCTGGGCTCCCACCTCAATCCTCGAAGTATCCCAGATCTGAATCTGTGGTGATCCTCTCAGATAAATACCACTGTCGCCGGCCTTTGATATTTTCCAGTCTGCAAACATCTCGAAATCACCGTAATCCTTAATGGAGCAGAGATTATCACCATTGCCTGAAAACCAAATGCAGCCATCCTTAACACTCCAGTTCTCTCCAACTTTTTTATCAGCAACGATCTGTTTCTTTGCAAGTTCTGCAGGCTTCATCTTAGCTCTGGTAACCGGGTTTTCTACAAGACCATGCCAGCCTGTAAGATCTTTCCCGTTAAACATTGGAACAAATCCTTCATCGGCAGCCATTCCGGAGATGTATTTATTTATCATCTCTTTCTCATAAGCACTTTCCTGTCCTGTAAGTTTATCTGCTGCCCTGACAAGAATATTTTTAGCAAGATTTCCATACATACCTGCCTTTGAATTTGCGGAAGGTAGTGCGATACCCATTGCAGCTCTCGCAGCAGCAGCTGAAACAGCAGGATCATCGAGATATTTTGCCACAAAATAGAGAGCCTGGTAGGTCTTTAGTTTTCCGGTCTCGGTCAGAACCTCTGTCTGACGGTCTGTACTAAGTGCAAAGGGCATTATCTTTCTGTAAAGCAGCAACTTTTGATCGTTGGGAAGAGATGCTGATCTGATCTGTGACACATAACCCTTGAAGGCAGGTCCTTCATAAGTTTTATTTTTTGAAGCACATATCTCATATAGTGCTGAAGAAGCAGAATAATCGCACCAGTTTGAAAGAGCTGCAAAGCATACATCGCGCATGCCTGTATTTCCATTTTCAAATTCTTTTAATACAATTGCAAGTGCTTCGCGGCCACCTGTTTTTGCCAGAACGGGAATAATTTTCTCTTTTTGAATTTTACCTTCCAGAGCCCGGATAAGTAGTGATGATCTCATCTCCGCATGCGGATTCTTTCCGGCAGCAGCAGCAATAGCTATCTGTATATCAGCAATATGATCCTTATTTTCAGTAGCATCCAGTAGTTCTATAAGTTTAGGCTGATCATCCCTGCCGGCAAGGCTGGCAAGTGCTTTTACGGCAGCTGTTTTAACAGGTTCTTCAGCCGATCTGGCATACGAAAGTATTTCGGAAAAATACTGGTTGTCTTTGTTCCATGCAAAAAGTTCAATTGCACTCTTTCTGGCAGCAGATGATCCCTCTTTCAGTACAGGGATAAGAAACCTCATATTATCGCTTCCCATCACATTCATCAGTGCTGATTTTGCAGCTTCCTGATCAGGTGTATTACTGAACTCCAGCATATAATCAATAAGTGAATTAGCGGAAGGACTTCCTCCTAATTTAACAACAGCTTTTGCAGATGCCTCTCTGACATTAAAATCCTGATCGGACAATGACGCAGTTGCCAGCGGCAATGCCATCTTATCACCACGTATGCCGAGCATGGCTATTATTTCAGATTTTGCGGCAGGAATGGCTTTAGTATAAAATCCGATCCATTTTTTTGTTACCTCCTCACCCTGAATCGAAAGGGAGATTCGCATAGCGGCATTCCTGTACTTTGAGTCAGAATGAGCAGCGGCTTTAAGAAGAGCAGGCATTGCAGCAATCCCGTGAAATTTAGCATAAGTATCAAGAGCAGCTGTTTTATAATGAATTGTAAGGTTGTCGTCGCATTTTGAGATGATAAGCTTACAAATCTTATCCATGGTTTTGAGATCGCCATTCTGACCGGTAACTTTTGCATAATTAAGCAGAGATACTGTTGCCCCGGTTGGCTCCCATTTGTACATAGTTGCTTTGGCCGCATCTGATAAAACCTGAAATGCCAGTGGGCTGCCGCTCTGTGCCAGAGCATTTAAGGCAGAGGTTCTGATATCAGAATTTTTATCTGCCGCCCATGTAATATACTCATTTACTGCTATCTGCGATTTCATCAGAGCAAGGTTGTTCATTACGGCTGCTGCGCAGGGAAGATCTTTATTTTTCAGTGCCCCTGCCAGGATCGTCTCTGCATTTTTACCACCAGCGGCAAATATTACAGCAAGTGCAGGTTCACACAGCTCTTTATCGGTGAGGTAGACTTTCAAAGCTTCAGTGGACTGGTCTCCGCCAATGATCTGAAGTTGTTTCATAAAAAAGTCTTTCACACCATTATCTTTTTGTGCAGTAGCATAACTGATGCATGTTTTTTCCCATATCAGTTTTTCTTTCTCTCTCTCTTTTTCTTTTGCCTGGCGGGAGAGAAAACGGGTAAGACTTTCAACTGCATATCTTGGACGGGTATCATCACCTGTACCAGCAGGTTTAATCTGATCGCAAATCTGCCTGATTCCGGCATCTCCAAGCATAAGCATATCGCTCATCAGCTTATCGGAGAACTGAAAGTCATTTGCAGGAAGGCGGGCAAGGAGGTCAGCAACTTTTGTTTCGGTGGTTCTTTTATCCTGCGAGAAACAGATATAAGGTGTAACCAGCAGAATTAAACTTATAATAAAAATATTACGGATTTTCATAATCTCAAATTTTCAGATTTTCAAATTAATACAATTATCAGATTTTCCATGGACCTCTCATAGGAGGGTTAATGAGCCTGTTTGCAGCATCATCATCGATAACCTGTTGCTTAACCGGATCATATTTAAGATTCCGTCCGAGCCTCAGAGCTATTATGCCAAGATTAACAACGGAGCAGGAACGGTGTCCGTTGGATTCATTAAGTGCAAATTTCTGTCGTGTCCGCACCGACTCTGAGAATGTTCCTATCTGAGGAGCAGGATCGGGGAGAGAATTTATAAGTTTTTCAAGATCAGGAACATCTGACCGGAATCCTTTAAATACTTTTCCGTGAGGACCCTCAATATATGCTGCATTCTTATCGCGGTTTTCACCATCGAGAATAATCTGGCATCCGTCGGCATAGGTGTAAGTTATTCTCCTCCAAGATCCGACAGCATCATAATGTTGCTGAGGTGCATCAATTTCGACTGAGACCGGACCGGTATCATCCTTGCCAAGCATATATTGGACCGGATCGAGATAATGCTGACCCATATCGCCCAAACCACCACCGTCATAATCCCAGTAGCCACGGAATTTTGCGTGAACACGTTCAGGGTTGTAAGGTTTAAATGGTGCCGGGCCCAGCCAGAAGTTGTAGTCGAGTTCTGAAGGGACGGGCATAGGTTGAAGATTAGGGAGACCACTCCAGTAGAATTTCCAGTCGTAACCGGTAATTCCGCTTACAGTTACTTTTAGCGGCCAGCCAAGAACTCCGCTGTCGACAAGTTTTTTAAGAGGTTTGACAGTTGTTCCCAGGCCATAGAACTGATCCTTGAACCTGAACCAGGTATTAAGCCTGAACATACGACCATGTTTCTGTACTGCTTCAACGACTTTTATCCCTTCGCCGATAGTACGTGTCATTGGTTTTTCGCACCAGATATCTTTTCCTGCTTCAGCAGCTGCTTTGGCTATTATACCATGCCAGTGAGGAGGTGTGGCAATATGAACAATATCTATATCAGGCCGTGCGATAAGCTCACGAAAATCGTGATAACCGGTTATATTTCCACCACCTGCTGCAATAGCATCATCAAGATGCTTTTTATCTACATCACAGACAGCAAGAAGCCGTGTGCCTTCATAATCGAAGTGTCCGCGCCCCATTCCTCCAACACCTATTATTCCTTTTGTAAGCTGATCACTGGCAGCAGTATACCCTGCTCCACCAAGAACATGCCGCGGAATTATTGTAAAAGCAAGGGCAGCAGCAGTTGTTTTTCTGAGAAAATCGCGTCTGCCAAAATTGTCTTTTTTCATAGTAATATGATTTTTTAGTAATTGAATTTTTATAAGTTGAAGTACAGGGCACTAAATACAGATTGCCGGCTTCATAAAGCGGAGAATTTATGGTTTAATAAATAATACTGCAATTTGCAAGTTTTATGAACAAAATACAAATACAAGAAGTCCTATTTTTAATAAACCACTCTTTGACGGTCGAGGATGCAAAAGATGAGATGAAAACAGATGGTAGTTGGTACAAAAGAGAACCCCCTTCGTTCTTTAATAGCTAACTGTCAGAAAACTATTTCAGTTGAAGGGGGATATAATGTTCCGGAGATATAGGGGAAATTGGGGAATGGGGAACTCCGGAACAAATGAGCTTTTAATTTCTTTTTTTATCTTCTTATTAAACGATTAAATATTATATATGTTGTTTAACTGGTGTCATTTAATTTCTCTGCTAAGATATACTGAATATAGCAGTTTACAATACTGTTTCCATCTGTTTTTTACCAAACATCATTTTTTTGGTACAAACAGCTGCTTTTTTGGGATGAATGGAATTTTTAATAACCATTTTAAGAGTACTCCTGCTGTTCCGGAACCAGATTATTGTGTGTAAGCCTGATTTAATGTAAATGAAACCCCTGTTAATAGTGTAAAATAACAGGGGTATATTAAGGAAGCTTTACTGTCCGGTTGAGAGTAATTACTTTTTAAGGCTATAAACAGAAACTGTCAAAAGATATATCATACAAACAACAAGTATTGACATTCCGAATGCAACACTACTTATATCGCTTACCCAACCTATTAATAAAGGTATCACTGCCCCTCCGGAAATAGCCATCATCATCAGACCTGAAATTTCATTGCTCCTGGTAGGGTATTTTTCGACAGTAATTGAGAAGACGAGTGGAAATATATTGGCAACTGCCAGTCCGATTACGAAAACAAGTCCCCATGCTATTACAGGTGAAGGGATTATCAGAATAGCCACTAAAGATAAAATTCCTAGTATGGATGTCCATAAAAAGAATTTACGCGATGAGATCCTGGTAAGCATAATGGCACCTGCGAACGTTCCAAGCATACGTCCAAAGAAATAGACACTCCTGCCTGATTCTGCAGCTGTCTGATCAATCCCGAACTGTTTGATAAGGAACTGTCCCGAATTGGAATTAAAACCTACATCAATACCAACTACCAGAAAAATTGAAAAAACCATCATGAGCACAAAACCGTTTCCAAGGAGATTGAAAGCTGAGGCAAAAGTAGCCTTAACTTCCGCTTGTTTTTCTTCTTCTATTTTAACCGATCCCAGCCAGATAACCGACAGTAATGATACTACTCCGAATACAAGAAACAGCAGTTTCCAGTCACCAAACTGAGCAGCAAGAACAGCTGCCAGCGGGGCTCCTATCATCGACCCGATAGCTTTTACAAACTGAGAGAAGCTGAGAAAACTTGATACCCTGTTTCCAGGAACAACATATACCAGTAGCGGATTGGCTGATACCTGAACAATTGTGTTTCCTATACCAAGAAGAGCAAAACCTACAAGCACCATTTCAAATGTATAAAAGAAATAAGGGACAAGTAATCCTAAAGCTGTTATTCCCATCCCTATATTGAGGATAAACCTCTTTCCCAGTCGTGATTGCATTACTCCTACAGGAACAGAGAGAAGAAGAAACCAGAGGAATGCTGCTGAAGGGATCAACTGAGCAAGAGTTGCACTCAGGTCCATATCTTTACTTACGCGATCAACCCCTATACCTACGAGGTCAACAAAGCTCATGACAAAAAATGCCATAAGCACGGGGAGAATTTGGGAGATGTTTCCTTTTTGGGTGGTCATAGTTTATTTTTTTGATGTTAATATTATAAAAGTGTTTATGGTGTCGTCTGCAAGAAGCCTTATACCTTATATTATATAGGAGTACCTTCCTCAGACGCTGATAAAGGGTGTCCTCATATTTACATTAGCGGCAATGCATGCTGGACCGATTTCCAGAAATCATCGTTAAGAAGGTATGCACTTCCGAGAAGGGCGGCATCCTCTTTAAGTACAGAGAGGGCTGTATTGACTTTGCAGTTTTCCTTTTTCAATCTTGCTTCAAAAACGTCACCAAAAAGGCTGTAGGCATGAGATATATTCCCTCCAATAACAAGAGTCTCTGCTTCAAATCCATTAAGCCATGGGGCAAGAAATTCTCCAAGCTTATCGCCAAAATCGGTAAAAAGATCCGCAACCGTCTTTTCTGTTCCAAACAGAGCTGCAAGCTCCTTCACACCTTCAAGCTCTTTACCTGTTATACTCTTATATCTTCCGAGAAGACCGCGTGTTGAAAAATAATCATCCGCAATTCCATCCCTGTAAGGCAGGTGATAAACACAGCCCAGCTTTGGAACAAGGGGACCATCAACAATCGGTATTCGGTTATTGATAAAGGCTGATCCAAAGCCTGTTCCAAGAGTAATTGACAATGAACGGGTTACATTAGTCGCACTTCCGGCCCATGCCTCTCCTACAGCGAATGATGAAGCATCATTCATAAACCTGATAAGGAAACCTTCCGGAACATTCAGACTGCTTGAGATGGCATCTGTAATATTAAATCCATAAAGATTCTCATATTTTGCAACTCCACGGATATAGCAAATTCCCTTAACATAATCAAAGGGACCCGGCATTGCAAACCCGATTCCTTTAACTCTGTCAAAAGGTATTTTACCTAAAACACCCATGAGAGCCTCTGTCCAGACACCAATAATTGCACCTGCCTGAGACTGATTATTAACAGCCCGCTCAGTTAAAGTCTCCCGGAGTATTTTTCCTGAATCAAGATCTATTGCGGCACAACTGATATGACTTCCCCCAATATCAGTTCCTATTCCAATGTTTTTATTCATAAAAAATGGTAATATTAATAACCTGCTAAAAGTAATATTAAAAGTGATTCTAAAACTGCCGTTGAAAATATCTATTTTTGTTATAAACGCAAAATTTATTCTTCAGATAACTCATTTTTTATATTTCAGGGTGATTTTCAGGATTTTTATCATGATAAATTAGCACTATTTATTTTTACTTAGCATTTTCTTTTATATTGTGAACTTAGGATTACATTAAAAAACCGATCCATGCCAAAAGTAACAAAAGAAGATGCGCTTCTCTACCATAGCAGAGGCCGCCACGGAAAAATAGAAGTAATACCAACAAAACCTTACAGTACTCAGTTTGATCTCAGCCTGGCTTATACTCCCGGAGTAGCTTACCCATGCCTGGAAATAGAAAAGACCCCTGAAGATGTTTACAACTATACAGCGAAAGGGAATCTGGTTGCCGTAATTTCGAATGGAACTGCAGTACTCGGCCTCGGTGATATCGGAGCTATGGCGGGTAAACCTGTAATGGAGGGCAAAGGACTTCTGTTCAAAGTCTTTGCCGATGTGGATGTCTTTGATATTGAGGTTAACGAAAAAGACCCTGAAAAGCTTATTCAGATCTGTGCTGCCATCTCACCTACTTTCGGAGGAATTAATCTGGAAGATATTAAGGCGCCTGAATGTTTTGAAGTAGAGACACGGCTTAAGGCTATGCTTGACATCCCTGTTTTCCATGATGATCAGCATGGTACTGCAATAATCTCCGGTGCGGGATTACTGAATGCACTGGAAATTACCGGAAAAAAGATTGAGGAAATAAAAATGGTTGTCTGCGGCGCGGGTGCGGCAGCAATATCCTGTTCAAGGCTATACGTCTCACTTGGTGTGAAAAGGGAAAATATAGTAATGGTTGACAGTAAGGGTGTTGTGAATCGTAAAAGAAATGACCTAAATAAATATAAGCAGGAGTTTATTACCGACAGAGATATTAACACGCTTGCCCAGGCATTGTCGGGAGCAGATCTTTTCCTTGGCCTCTCAGCTGCCAATATGATGACTAAAGAGATGCTGGCTTCGATGGCTGCCAACCCTATTGTTTTTGCAATGGCCAATCCTAATCCGGAAATCTCATTCGAAGATGCTATGTCAACACGGAATGATCTGATCTTTGCTACCGGAAGATCTGATTATCCTAACCAGATTAACAATGTTCTGGGATTCCCGTACATCTTCCGGGGCGCCCTTGATGTAAGGGCTTCCACTATAAACGAGGAGATGAAACTTGCTGCATCGAAAGCAATAGCCGCACTGGCCAAAGAACCTGTAACCGATGCCGTTTGCAAGGCTTACAATGTTGATAAACTTGAATTCGGAAGAGAATATATTATTCCAAAGCCGGTCGACCCGCGGCTTTTGTCATGTGTGGCACCTGCCGTTGCCAGGGCAGCAATGGAGACAGGAGTGGCAAAACATCCGATAACCGACTGGGATGCCTACAAGAAAAACCTTGACAAAAGGCTTAGTGTACACATAAAGAAGATAGGTGAATTTAACGAAATGTAAATTACTTATAAACAAGAGCTTAGCCGATTACAAAAGAATTTTCAGAATCATTTCACATACCTTCCGTCTGGAAGTTTAAAAAACCATGCCGCTCTTTTTCCTTTCGGAAATCTGTCGGCGGACCTTTTTTTCATACATTTCGATAATAAGTTCTGAAGTCTCCTTAACTGTAAATGAGCTTCGGTTTATTGTGGCATCAAAAAGGTAATCGATATTCAATGGTTTCTTATCGAGAAAAGCCTGTATCAGGTTGAATCTTTTTTCATCAGTATCAACAACATATTCTTCTGCCGCCTCCATGTTTATCATCTTCTTTTTCATCACATTGTCCACTCTCCAGTAAAATGGAGCAATAAGTCTGATATGAAGTGAATCCTTAACCTCATGGGCAATTGAGACCCCGCCTCTGCCAACCAGAATAATATATCCTTCCTTACAGATAGAAAGAACAACATCCCGGATAGCTTTTTTTACTCTCAAATCACTCACAAATCCTCCGGAAAAAGCCATTATCATCTCCGAGATATTCGATAATTCAATCCCTTTATAGAAATTTTCAACACGTTGAGTATCGGTATTCAACTCTTTTGCAATCGCATAAATTATGTCTTTATCAACCCATCGCCATTTGGTGGTATTATATTTCCTGTTGAGCTCTTCTACAAGAACAGCTGCTATCTGGCGGGCGTCACATCCTGTCAATCGGGAAAGTGAAATTACAGGACCATCTTCAGAAGTTGGTTTACTTAATACAGATTCCCGATACCTTTCATCGAAATAATCAAAAAACTTTTGCATTTTGGTTACCCCCTTTCCATGTCTGTTCAGTTTCCTAACTATAAAATCCTACACGTATTTTATTATATATTAACAAGTTACCGTAGAAATAAAATAGCCAAATAAGACTTTATCAAATCTCTGTTCCCTGGAACTTATTGACCATATAATTTACAAAGAAAAATTGAATCCTGAAAATTTATTTATCAGGGTAATCTTTATGAAAATATAATCATAATTTTGCAGTTCAGAAGGTCAGTAAATGAAATATGGACAGGCTTTTAATTTCAACTAACATAATTATCAGGAATTATGCTCAATAATCCATTATGCATATCTCCTCTGGTTTACCGGGGCTCTGCCTGTACAGGTACTTCATCTTACCCGACCATTCTTTGTTATGTTAAAACAAAGAAAGGATTAAAGATTTTTTAAATATCCCTGCCATGTATACTGAAAGGCATTTAATCAAATAAAACAGATTCCGGATGGCATCAAAACCGTTTAAAATAATTCTGATAACTTTCCTCCTGCTCTCTTCTTCCGGATGCAAAAAGAAAAGTGTGATAAATGAAAAGCAGGCAATCCTATTCCAGCTTGATTATGTGAATTATGCCTGGGGTTATCAGCATAATGGGTATTTCATTGACAGTGAAGGTAATATACTGACGTACTATAATCCGCCAGAATGGAATTTCCCGGATAAGGAATTAAGTCTCAGCGATGCCCAGATTGCTCAGAATATCAGCAGGTGCATTATTTCCGGTAAAAAAGTTCCTAAAGATGAACTTCAGAAATATTCAAACTATATCAGGAACTTTGCATCAACCAAGGTATCAGCTCTGAAAAATGAGGGTGCCGCTGATGCAGGTTCACTTGAATTTATCTGTTACCAGTTTATGGCAGACAAAAAATCATACAAGGGTACTATAATTAAAATGGAAGGAGATTTCAGCTGTGAGAATCTTAATTTTTTTACCAAAAAAGTTACTGAATGGATGCGCGATATCAATAGAAGTTTAGCAGGTAACTAAACTTCCACAGCTGAAACTTTTTTTTTGCCAATGGAAGTTGCTGATCAGTTTTTTTCATATCTTTACTTTCGTCAATAAATTTGCCTCGTTAACATTTTAAAATATCCGCTATGATCGAAACTATTATTTCCAGACCCGAACTATTGTGGTTTGTTATTGGACTGGTGTTGTTTCTGCTTGAACTGGTTATTCCCGGATTCTTTATCTTTTTCTTCGGACTTGGAGCCTGGTTTACAGCCCTTGTCTGTCTTATTGGAAATCCTGGTATTAATCTGCAAATCATTATCTTCGCAATTACTTCAGTTCTCTCCCTTGTTGCTCTGAGAAAAATTATTCAAAAGAAATTCTTTGACGGCAAAAACAGTCTGTCGGAGGATGTAGAAGATGAGTTCACCGGGAAAGAGGCTTTGGCAACAACAGGGTTTGGTCCTGAAAAAAACGGAAAAGTTGAATTCAAAGGTACTTCATGGAAAGCAGAATCTGCTTCAGAAATTAATGAAGGGCAAACAGTTATAGTTCTGAAAAAAGAAAATTTCACTTTAAAAGTCAAACCTAAATAATTAATAAAATGGAAGGATCGAGCACTACTTTTATTCTTGTCGGGATAATCTTTCTGGGATTTATCCTGATTGCGTCTATGATTAAAATTGTTCCGCAGAGGACAGCTATTATCGTTGAAAGACTTGGAAAATACAGAGCAACATTTACAGCAGGTTTCCAGCTTTTAATTCCTTTTATCGACAAAGTTAGGTACAGACACACCCTGAAGGAACAGGCAATTGATGTTGCACCACAGATCTGTATCACCCGCGATAACATTGCGGTTGAAGTTGACGGGATTCTCTATCTTCAGGTTCTGGATCCTCAAAAAGCTTCGTATGGAATTGATAATTACAGATTTGCCTCCATTCAGATAGCTCAGACAACAATGAGGAGCGTGATAGGTAAACTGGAACTTGACAGAACATTTGAAGAACGCGAAACTATCAATGTCTCTATTGTTGAAGCTGTTGACAAAGCCAGTGAACCATGGGGTGTCAAGGTATCACGTTATGAGGTTAAAAACATCTCCCCTCCACAGAGCATTAAAGATGCTATGGAAAAACAGATGAGAGCTGAAAGAGAAAAGAGAGCTGTAATCGCTGAATCAGAGGGAACAAAACAGGCTAAGATAAATAACGCAGAAGGTGACAAACAAGAACTGATTAAAAAATCTGAGGGTGAAATGCAAAAACGTATCAACGAAGCTGCAGGACGGGCATCGGAGATTGAGCAACTTGCAAAAGCAACCGCAAACGGTTTAAGAGCCATCTCTTCAGCAATCTCGGAAGAAAATGGACTGAACGCCGTAAACCTCAGAATAGCTGAACAATACCTTATTGAATTTGGAAAACTTGCAAAAATAAACAACACACTTATTATCCCATCCAATCTGACCGACATTGCAGGAGTAATAGCTACTGCCACTTCGGTCTTTAATGAGACAAAAGATAAAAAGGTAAAATAGTTCCGGAGAAATTATAAGGGGGTTGTATCAATATGATGCAACCCTTTTTGTTTTGTAAATACTGCGGGGAAGCTCAACTTTCCGCCTCATGCTCAGTCCTGTCTATTATCTCATTCTGAAGATCTTCACCAAGATCGTTGAAATAGTCACTGTAACCTGCCACCCTAACAATAAGGTCATTATATAACTCAGGATGCTTCTGCGCATCCCGCAGGGTCTCTGCATTAACAACATTAAACTGTATATGATGTCCGCCGAGACTGAAATAGCTGCGTATCAAAGCTGTAAGACAAGCATAACTATCTTCGTCTTCAAAAAAAGAAGGTGTAAATTTCTGGTTTAGAAGCGTGCCTCCCGTACGCAGCTGATCGATCCTTGAAGCTGATTTAATAACCGATGTCGGGCCGTTCTTATCAGCACCCTGACTAGGCGAAATACCCTCAGAAAGTGGCTTATGTGCTTTTCTCCCGTCGGGGGTAGCACCAAGAACAGTTCCAAAATAGACATGACAGGTTGTCGGCAGCATATTAATACGATGCACTCCGCCCCTTAAAACCGGACGCCCGTTTACTGCATCATAATAGATATCAAAAACAGCCACTGCCTGCTGATCGGCATAATCATCATCATTACCAAACTTCGGAGTATTAAAGATCAGCTCGTGCTGAATATTCTCATATCCTGCAAAATCAGCATCAAGGGCTCTATTCATCTCATCCCAGCTAAACTTCTTATTATCAAAAATATTATACCTTATTGAGGTGAGCATATCGGTAATACTTCCCAGTCCTACACCTTGTATATATGATGTGTTATACCGTGCGCCTCCGCAATTATAATCTTTCCCGCCGGCAATACAATCTTCAACAAGTAACGATAAAAAGGGAACGGGTAACCATTCTGCAAATGTCTTCTCAATTACATTATTTCCTGTTATCTTAATGTCAATCAAGAAATTAAGCTGCAACCTGAAAGCATTCATCAGATCATCAAAACTCTTGAAATTCTTTGCAAAACCTGTTTCCGGTCCGACCTGCCTGTTTGTTCTCTTATCAATTCCGTTGTTCAATGTCAGATCAAGTACTTTAGGAAGATTGAAATAACCTGTCAGCCAGTAAGCTTCAGTTCCGAAAGCCCCTGTCTCAACACATCCGGAAGCACCTCCGTTACGGGCATCAACTATACTCTTTCCCTGCCTGACCATCTCCTGAATTAATGCTTCCGTATTGAAGCACGACGGCTGTCCGAAACCGGTACGGATGATATCAAGAGCTTTGTGGATAAAGCTGTCGGGACTCTTGCTGCTTATCTGGACCATCGAACCGGGTTGAAGGATCCGCATCTCCTTAATTACATCCAGAAGAATATACGACATTTCATTAACTGCATCAGTCCCATCTGATTTAAGTCCTCCCAGATTAATCAGACAGAAATCGGTGTAGGTATTGCTCTCACTGGCGGTAACGCCCATTTTGGGTGGGGATGGATGATTATTAAATTTAACCCAGAAACATCCCAGAAGGTCGTACAACTCATCTGAAGAGAGTGTTTCTTCCTCTGTTTCCTTCTTATAAAACGGATAGAGATGCTGATCAAGCCGGCCCGGATTGAAGGAGTCCCAGGGATTAAGCTCTGTGATTACCCCCAGATGAATGAACCAGTAATGCTGAAGCATTTCATGAACTGTTTCAGGGGCCTCCGCGGGTACCTTCCGGCAAACAGCTGCCATTTTAAGAAGCTCACTTTTCCTTGAAATGTTTTTCTCCGCCGCTGCCATTCTTTCAAGCTTACAGGCATAGCGATGTGCATACATAATTATTGCATCGCATGCTATATCCATTGCTTTAAGCTCTTCTAACTTTTCACTGGCGTGGAGATCAGAATCGAAGTTTAGCGACGATACCGACTTCTTTATTTCCTCTTTAATTTCAACAAAGCCGGTACTGAACATCTTGTAACCCAATACAGTATGTCCGGGGGCACGCTGTTCCTGGAACTCAGTGAACACCCCTGCATTGTAGGCATTCATCCACTCAGGAGTCATAAGCTGCATAATCCTGTCGCGGTTGCTCCCTCCTTTCCAGAAAGGGATGACCTCTTTTTCATAAATTTCCCGCACAACCTCATCAACCCTGAAAGAGACTTTTTCCCTCGAATTCAGAATATCCAGGTCCGTCATGGAATGAAGACTTATCTCAGGGTAAGTCGGCGTTTCACCGGGAGCAGGACCCCTCTCTCCTACTATAAGCTCTCCTTCACCGATGAATATCTGCTTGTATTTCAAAAGATAATTAAAAGCTTTTGCCCTCCTCACAGGAGCCGATAAGTCGCTTGCCTCATTACTCCTGTAAAACTGAGTCATAAGCAAAGCCCTTTCGGCACTTAATTTTTTTACAGCATTCAGACTCTGATTGCGTAACCGGCTTACTCTCTCCGACATTTTCATAACTGCAGTATTGATTTATATTTCAAAGCATTACGATCTGTTAAACAACTTATCCGCCAACCTTAACCTTAAGGCCTGCATCCTGAAAAAATTTCTTCAGCTCTACCATTTTTTGTTCTGATGGAGGCTGAATATCCCCGCTTCTGCAGGGAATATTAAACTTTTTATATTTTGCAGAACCAGTTTTATGAAATGGAATCAGGTTTAACTTTTTCAGAGAACCTGTTTCTGAAGTTAAAAGAAGCTGCCTCACTCCTGACATATTATCTGCATCATCATTATAACCGGGAATAACCGGTATTCTTATCATCAAATCTTTTCCGCTTCCGAGAAGAAGCCTGTAATTATCAAGAATTCCGACATTTGAGACCCCGGTTAGTTCAATATGCCGGGCGTTATCAAGGTGTTTTATATCGAAAAGGAAAAGATCTGTAAAAGGAATTATCGATTTAAAACTGTCAGTCGATGAATAACCTGAAGTATCGACTGCAGTATGATAACCATTTTCCTTGCATCCTTTTAATGCTTCGAGAAGAAATTCATGCTGAAGCATCGGTTCCCCGCCAGAGAAGGTAACTCCTCCTTTTGACTGATTGATAAAAACTATTTCCTTTTCAAGAATTGCAAGGATATCTTCTGCTGAATATAATTTCCCCACCACCTCAGGAGTACTGAATTCCTTCTCCCCCACTTTATTAATCCTGCTCACAGTCTCGGCCAATGGAGATATTCCCTCCGGATTATGGCACCAGATACAGTTCAGAGGACACCCTTTCATGAAGAATGTGACTCTTATCCCAGGACCATCGTGGATCGAATATCGTTTAACGCTGAAAATGAGGCCTTTCATTTAAAATAAGGTTGAAATTGAAATAAAATGTTTTAAAAGGAAGAAAAAGTCCGGAGATCCAGAAAACAGCAGAATTAAAAGCTGTAGAACATCAG
Organism: uncultured Bacteroidota bacterium; assembly: GCA_903824785.1. Classification (GTDB taxonomy): domain Bacteria; phylum Bacteroidota; class Bacteroidia; order Bacteroidales; family VadinHA17; genus LD21. The sequence goes on along the minus strand of CAIJYD010000115.1, from coordinate 98,283 downwards.
ACAGCTGTAAAGCCTTCTGCCAAGGCGTCGCATCATAAAACGATATTTAAGTTTTGCGATCATACTAAATCAATGATGGTTGCAAGTTAGATAAATTTTATCATTTTCAGGAAATATTTAAAAAGAAGATAAAGCCGAGGCTTTTAAACTTTGCAAAGTCTACGGAAAAACGATCAAAAGACGGAATATTTTAACAAATCATTAACCATACTTCATGCAACATTTTAAAGCTCTGCCCGTCTATAGAGAAAAGGATAATTAATAATAGTTTAATATCTCTTCAATCGCCATTCGGCAGATTCTATGTTCAGGTTTTAGGTTAATCAGGGAAAGACATCACACGGTGTCTTTCCTTTCTTTTAAGATTAATATCATAAGTTTTTGTAATAAAAGATGCAACATTTACCGGACATCAATGATTTTGAATATATTTTATAAATTTGCCAATTCAAGCAATAATAAATAAATGATAATACAATGAAAAAGACTCTGTTAATTATGCTGATGACATCTTTCGCATTTACAGCATGCAAAAAGGAACAAAAGAGTGATAACCCTTTTTTCAACAAATATGAAACTCCTTTTGAAGTGCCACCTTTTGAACTGATTAAAGCTGCTCATATTATTCCTGCATACCTGAAAGGGTTTGAAGAACAGAGGGAGGAGATTAAAGCGATCATCAATAATCCGCAGGAGCCGACTTTCGAAAACACAATAAAAGCACTGGAATACAGTGGCCAGCTTCTTGATAAGGTAAGCAGCGTATTCAGTCCCCTTAATTCAGCAAACACGAATGATACCCTGCAGAAAATCAACAGGGAGCTTTCACCTCTGGAATCTAAGCACAGAGATGACATAAGCCTCAATGACAGCTTGTTTCAGAGAGTAAAGTCGGTATTTGATAACCGCGGGAAATTTACACTTACCGATGAGGAAAAAAAGGTACTCGATGACACTTATAAAGGTTTTGTAAGAAGCGGTGCTGCCCTTTCGCCAGAAGGTAAGGAGAAGCTGCGCAAAATCAATGAAGAGCTGTCGATGTTATCTGTTAAGTTTGGCGAAAACCTTCTTGCAGAAACCAATGGATATAAACTTATAATTGATAAAACTGAGGATCTTTCCGGATTACCGGATGGAGTAATTGCACAGGCAGCCACAATGGCAAAAAATCTTAATATGGATGGGAAATGGGTATTCACCCTCCAGGTACCAAGTATGACACCTTTCCTTCAGTATTCAGACAGACGCGATCTGAGAGAAAAGCTTTTCACAGGCTATTTCATGAAAGGCGATAATGATAACGAACATGATAACAAGGCTATTATCGCAAATATAGCCAAACTAAGAGTTGAACGGTCACATCTGCTTGGTTATAAAAGTTATGCAGATTTTGTGCTTGAAAGGAATATGGCTAAGACACCTGAAAAGGTAACTGAATTTCTTGGAAAAGTCTGGGCTGCAGCTACTCCTGTTGCCAAAGCAGAAGCAGCCGCTCAGCAGGATATGATTAAGCGTGAAGGGGGTAAATTCAAACTTGAACCGTGGGACTGGTGGTATTATACAGAAAAGATAAAGAAGGAAAAATACAACCTTAGCGATGAAATTACCAGACCATATTTCAAGATAGACAATGTAATGGAAGGTATGTTCTATGTTGCCAACCGGCTATATGGACTGGAATTTACAAAAAGGAATGACATACCAAAATACCAGGCAGATGTTCAGACTTTCGAGGTTACCCGGAACAACAAGCATGTTGGTATTCTTATGATCGATAATTATCCGCGCCCTTCCAAACGTGGAGGCGCATGGTGTGGCGCTTTCAGAGGCCAGAACCGCGACATCAACGGGAAAATGATAACTCCCATTGTTACGATGGTTACAAATTCCACTCCGCCAACAGCCGATAAACCGGCGCTTCTTACATCTGATGAGGCTTCAACCGTATTCCACGAATTCGGCCATGCCCTTCATCAGCTTCTTTCAAATTCAACATACCCCAGTGTCTCTGGAACCTCAGTTGCACGCGATTTTGTAGAATTACCTTCACAGATAATGGAACACTGGGTACTTGAACCTGAAGTACTTAAGGTTTATGCCAAACATTACCTTACAGGCGAAATAATCCCTGCTGAAATTGTTGAGAAACTTGATAAAGCAGGTAAATTCAATACCGGGTTTGCTACGGTTGAATATCTTGCCGCTGCTCTTCTTGATATGGAATTCCACTCCTTCACCGAACCGGTTGATCTCAATATCCGTGAATTTGAGAAGAAGACTATGGACAAATACGGACTTATTCCTGAGATAAAACCTCGTTACAGATCAACATATTTCAACCACATCTGGACAAGCGGTTATGCATCAGGATATTATAGCTATATCTGGTGTGAAATACTTGATGCTGATGCATTTCAGGCTTTCAAGGAGACTGGTGATATTTTCAATAAAGAGGTTGCTGCAAAGTTTGAAAAAGAGATCCTCTCTAAAGGAGGAACCAGAGATCCTCTTGATATGTATATAGCCTTCAGGGGTAAAGAGCCTGGGATTGATGCCCTGCTGATAAACAGAGGGTTAAAATAGCTTCAGTCCCTGGTCAGACGGGCAAGTCCTTCTTTATCAATTATCCTGATGTTTTTACCTTTAGCCTCAAGATAACCTTCATGCTCCATCTCACCAAGAGCTCTTGCAACTGATGGCCTTGCAACACCGAAAAAGTCTGCAAGATCATTCTGTGTAATATCAAAGGAAACTGAAGACAGCTCTTTTCCTGCTTTCTGTAGTATGAATTGGGCAAGCTTGCCTTTTATTGTTTTAAAATTGAGAAATTTAATTTTTTCGGAGAGGAACTGAGACCGGTTTGAAATCATATCCAGAAAGTTTACAAGGATAACACCGTTCTTCATCAGCAATCTTAGAAAATCCTGTTTATCAATTAACAGCAGTTCGCCTTCTGATACTGCTATTACATTTACAGGAAACCTGTTCCTGTTGCCAAACATAAATGCCGAAGCCAGAGCACCCGGAGCAGGTATATCTTCAATTTTTATTACCCTCCCGGCATAATCAACCATCTCTCCCTTCACAACTCCGCTAATTACAACCATCAATGAATTAACAGATTCCCCGCTTTGTGAAATCAGAGTTCCCGCCATAAATTTTCTGATCCTGTAAGGAACATCCGATAAAATTATTCCAATTTCCTCTGCCGATATCCCTTTGAACAGAGGTGCCCTTGAAAGCTGAATATAGTCCATCTTTTTTTTATTAAAAATACAAAAATGTAACATATGTTACAAATCAGGGTGTTGAATTTATGCATTTTTGCACCGAAATAATATAAAAACCAAAGAGATGAAAAGAGATATTCTTAAAATTGATGAGGATCTGTGTAACGGATGTGGCCAGTGTGTGCCAAATTGCCATGAAGGTGCCCTGCAGGTTATCGATGGTAAGGTAAGGCTGGTAAGTGAGCTGATGTGTGACGGACTTGGGGCATGTATCGGCCATTGTCCTGAAGGAGCTATTACCATTGAGACCAGGGAAGCAGAGCCTTACAACGAAACACGCGTTATGGAGCAGATGAAAAATAAGGGAAAAAATACCATCCTGGCACATCTGAAACATCTTAAAGATCATGGTGAAATAGAATTCCTTCAGGAAGGGGTTTCATATCTTAACGAGCACAGGTCAGAGCTCGATTTTAATCTCGATGAAGTAAGAAGGGAAGTACATAATCATGGATTGGTTATTAAAACACCACAGCCGGTTCAGGTGCACTCACATCATCATGGACATGAAGGCGGTGGGTGTCCGGGATCGAGAGCAATGGTCATTGAAAAGCCGGGAAATTCTTCAGAAAATGTTTCTCCTGCAAATCAGCCATCAGAACTGAGACAATGGCCGGTTCAGATGCATCTTGTAAACCCGAATGCCTCCTATTTCATTGGATCTGACCTCTTAATTGCTGCTGACTGTGTGGCATTTTCAATGGGAGATTTTCACAGTAGTTACCTGAAGGGGAAGTCGCTTGCAATAGCATGTCCTAAACTTGATCAGGGCACTGAGAAATACGTTGAGAAGCTGACAGCCATGATAGATGTTTCAAAAGTAAACACCATAACTGTGATGATGATGGAAGTTCCCTGTTGCGGTGGATTGTTACAGATGGTAAAAGCAGCTCTGGCAAATGCAACCAGAAAAGTGCCGGTAAAGAAGATGATTGTCGGCATTAGCGGAGAGGTTATTCAGGAAGAGTGGATTTAATAGTGATTTGAATATGAGATAAATGAAGGTTATAAAGAGATACTAAAGAGGATTTACCCATTAAGAGACAATCAGCTTAAAACAACCTGACCTATAAAATAGATTTTTTTTTGAGTTGTTTTCAGAGGAAGATTTTATATATTTGGTAGTGGTTAATTCTGTACCTGAAGAAATGTTTTGTTCTCTTTTAAACCTCTCTTTATGGCGTCTAAATCTTCTTCCCCTAAATTATCTGGTCCGGATTTCTATCTTGGATTTGATATTGGCTCCGTTTCACTTAATACTGCTGTAATTGATAATAACCTCAACATCGTTGAAGATTTTTATGATTATGTTCACGGAAGACCATTCAATATTCTGAAGGACAGATTGTCCTCTATTCTAAAGAAATATTCAGATAAATCGCTAAAGGGAATAGCTGTCACAGGTTCAGGAGGAAAGCTGGCTACTGACCTTATAGGAGGCGTATTTGTAAATGAAATTATTGCCCAGGCAACCTCCACAGGAACATTGTATCCGGAAGCAAAAACAGTTATTGAGATCGGCGGAGAAGATTCCAAACTCATCATTCTTGAGAAAGATCCGGAAAACGGCCATTCAAGACTGGTCGATTTTGAGATGAACAGCATCTGCGCAGCCGGCACAGGATCTTTTCTTGATCAGCAGGCCAGAAGGATCGGCGTTCCTATTGAAGATGAGTTCGGTGAGATGTCGTTAAAATCTGTTGATCCACCCAGAATTGCCGGCAGATGCAGCGTTTTTGCTAAAAGCGATATGATCCATCTGCAGCAGATTGCAACCCCACTCCATGATATTGTTGCCGGATTATGTTTTGCCCTTGCAAGAAACTTCCGCAGTAATGTTGCCAGGAGCAAAGAGATAAAAACCCCGATTGTCTTTTCCGGTGGAGTGGCAGCAAATACAGGAATGGTAAGAGCATTCCGGGAGATTCTGAACCTGAATAACGGAGAACTGATCATATCTCCTCATTATGCCTCTATGGGAGCAATAGGTGCTGTTTATTATGCCCTCGCAAATAATCTCAGCATGAACCATCTTCCGGGAATTTCAAAACTTGAAAACTATCTGTCCCGTGCTTCCTCTGAATTTATTAATCTTCCGCACCTTACTGAGTCTGAAGCAAAATATAATAAGGAAGTTAGCTTTGTAAAAAACGGGAAAGAGAAAACAGCTGTTTACCTTGGGCTTGATATCGGTTCCCTAAGTACAAATGTAGTATTGATTGATGAGAAACACCGCGTTGTTGCAAGACGCTATCTCCCAACTGCCGGACAGCCTCTGGAAGCCATCCAGAAAGGGATGTCTGAGCTCTATGATGAGGTTGGAGATGATGTCATAGTGGTTGGAGCCGGAACCACCGGTTCAGGAAGGTATCTGACAGGTGATTTCATCGGAGCCGACACTATCAGAAATGAGATTACTGCCCAGGCAACGGCTGCAATAGATTTTGACCCTACGGTTGACACTATTTTCGAAATAGGCGGGCAGGATTCAAAATATATCAGCATAGAAAATGGCGTTGTCGTTGATTTTGAAATGAATAAGGTTTGTGCTGCAGGCACCGGTTCATTCCTTCAGGAGCAGGCGGAGAAACTGAATATTAATATTGTTGAGGAATTCGGTTGTATGGCGTTGAGTTCGGAGTGCCCTGTAAAACTTGGCGACCGTTGCACCGTCTTCATGGAATCTGATCTGAACTCATTTATGCAGAAGGGTGCCAGAAACGAAAACCTCGTCGGCGGTCTCGCCTATTCAATCGTGTATAATTATCTACAGAAAGTGGTAGGCGATCGCAGGATTGGCAGCAAGATCTTTTTCCAGGGGGGGGTTACAAATAATAAAGCAGTTGTTGCAGCCTTCGAACAGGTTCTGGGAAAAAAGATAATAATACCTCCACATTTTGATGTTACTGGTGCAATCGGGGCTGCAATACTTGCTCAGAAATCGATGGTGGAAGGCCAGAAGAGCAGGTTCAAAGGCTTTGGAGTACGAAATGCAACCTACAAAGTAAGCCGATTCACTTGTCAGGAATGCACTAACCATTGCGAAATAAGACGTGTAAAGATAACCGGTGAAAAGAAATCATTGTTTTATGGAGGCCGGTGCGAAAAATATGAAACTGACGACCGGAAGAAAATCAATAATAATATCCCGAACCTTTTTAAGAAAAGAACGGAAATACTTATGGAAGGGTTCGTGGAAAATAAGAACCGTAATTCTCCTTCAATAGGAATTCCAAGAGCTCTGATGGTCTTCTATCAGCAATTCCCCTTCTGGAGAACCTTCTTCGAGGAACTCGGATTCACGGTTGTCATCTCAGCAGAATCAGACAAATCGCTGGTAACAAGATCTATAGAGATAATAACCACTGAGGCATGTCTGCCTGTGGAACTTATGCACGGACATGTTATGGATCTGGTGCAGAAAGATGTTGATTTCATTTTTCTCCCATTTATTGTTAATGGTAAAGCCAAAGAGGGAAACAGCACTTTCAACTGTAACTGTCCATGGATTCAGACCTATCCTTTCATGGTAAAAGCTGCCCTCCGCGGAAAAGTTGATGAGACAAAACTACTTACCCCCACCCTTCATTTCAGATTTTTTGAAAGAGCACTCATTGGTGAAATGACAACGTATTTCAATGAAAAATTCGGGATAAGCAAGGTCTTAATAAAGAGAGCAATTTACAAATCCGATGAAATCCAGAGTTCATTTGAGAAACGACTAATTGATTATGGCAGGGAGATTCTCACTGCTATTCCCAAAAACTGCAGGCCTGTTGTACTTCTGGGAAGACCGTATAACAGTGCAGACCCGCATCTTAATCTGGGGTTAATAGAAAAACTGATCAATCAGAATGTCATGCCTGTGCCAATAGACATGCTTGATCTTTCTCCATTTAATATTTTCAGCAACTACAGAAATATGTACTGGCCAAACGGACAAAAGATTATTGCTGCTGCTCAATTAGTTGCAAAAGACAAGAATCTTCATGCCGTTTATCTGAGCAACTTTCGGTGTGGCCCCGACTCTTTTATCTGGCATTATGTTACTGAAGAACTTAAAGGCAAGCCGTTTCTGCATCTTGAAGTAGATGAGCATTCTGCTGACGCAGGGATGGTTACCCGGATTGAAGCATTTCTCGACAGTCTTGCCGGCGCTGAGCAAAACCAGAAAAAAGATCTGACCATCTTCAGGCCCCGTCCCGGTCTCTCATCGCCTCAGAAACAGCGGGTATTGTACTTCCCTTATATGCACGATGGCGCTTATCTGATTGCTGCTGCAGCCAGGAGTTGCGGGATCCGATCAGAAGTACTTCCCCGGCAGACTGAAGAAGATCTGGCAATAGGAAGAAAATATACCTCTTCAAAAGAGTGCTTCCCAATGATTTGCACCACTGGCAGTTTTATTAAGAAACTTCAGGAACCCGGTGCTGATCCTTCAAAAATAAGTTTCTTCATGCCCGACCATAACGGTCCCTGCCGGTTTGGGCAGTATAACCAGTTCCACAGGATCCTTTTCGACAGACTTGGTTACAAAGATGCTGAGCTTATAACACCATCAAATGATACGTCGTATGAAGATGTAGCCGGAGAGCATGGTCAGAAATTCAGGATAAACGCATGGAAAGGCTTTATTGTTTTCGATTACATCAGAAAAATATACAGGGAAACCCGTCCTTACGAAATAAACAGGGGAGAAACAGATAACCTTTATAATAACTCCATATTAAAACTGGAGAATTGTATTGAGAACGGTTCGAAGGGTCTTCATAAAATCCTTTCAGAAATTGCCCTGGCTTTTATGTCAGTAAAAGTAGACAAGAGCCATAGAAAGCCTGTGGTTGGTGTCATTGGAGAGATATTTATGAGGGATAACGCAGGATGTAACGGGAACATTGCCAACCGGCTGGAAGATCTTGGAGTTGAAGTTGTTATTGGTCCGTTCTCCGAATGGATTTCATATTCAACCCATCGATTCACACGTGACAGCCGCTGGAAAAATGATAACAAAGGTATCATAAAATCAAAAATCCAGGGTGTTGGACAGGAGGTAATTGCTGCTTCACTTCTTCGCGGCATAAAGAAATACACCGACCAGAATAATGATGTGTCGCTCAATGAGATCCTTGATCTTTGCAATCCTTATGTAAATCAATTTTACGATGGCGATCCGCCAATTGCAATGGGTACAGCTGTTGCTCTTGCTAAAAGAGGTGTTTCCGGTATTGCAGCCATACTTCCCTTTACATGCATGCCCGGAACAGTTGTAGCATCGGTAAGTGATTCATTCAGAAAAGATCATAACAATATCCCGTTTATAAATATTGCGTATGATGGCCAGGATACCGTTTCACTCGATACTCGTCTTCAGGCTTTTGTATTTCAGGTAAAAGAATATGCCATGGCCCCTGAACCGGTTTTTGCTTAGAGGGTTAGCGCTATTCCCGGAGGAAATTTCTGAATAAAAGTCCTTGAATATATCTTACTAATATTCAGTATATTATGCTTATCTGAGAGTGCTATGTTATGATCAGGCATTAAGCACCGCCCGAACCTTCTTAAATAAGGCCTCAATCTTTGCGGCAGGATCGCCTTCTCCAAGGGTTTCCAGAGGGAGGTAACCACGGTATCCACACTGCCTGACAATTGAGATTATTTTAGTATAATCAGTATCTACCTGTGTATCATTGATAAATATTTTCTCTTTAAGCTGCCAGGAGATAGCATACTTTGAGCTTTGTGCTATATCAATGTAAGGATCAGGAGTATGAAAACTGCCAATGTCGAGTAATAAACCTACCCAGTTTTTATCAACCACTTTTAACACATTCTCAATATCTGATGCCGTTTTAATGAAGTCGCTATGGTTTTGAAGAGCAATCATAACTCCGTGATTCTTTCCAAATTCAGCACATTCATTTATATCCTCAGCAATCCATTTGAGTCTCTCATTCCATGTAAAAGCCTCTTTCGAGAGCGTGCCGGCAAAGATCCTGATAATCGGTGCTCCCAGCTTGGAAGCCACAACTATCCACTCCTTAACAAGCTTTTTCTCTTCAGCCCTTTTTACAGGATCAGACCATGTGAAATCATTTCTGACTCCGGTACCGCTTATTCCCAATCCGAGTTTGTAAGCTTTCTTCTTCACCTCATAAATAAAATCGTCGGACGGAACTACAGGATAACCCGGGAAATAGTAACCGGTAAGATCAACTCCGTCGAAACCAACTCGTGCGCAATAATCAAGCATATCGCTGATTGACATTGTTCCCTGACGAAGAGGTTTATCGAATGAAAAGGCATTAAGACTTATCTTCAGGCTTTCATTATTCTCTTTAACTGGTGCCCCCATTGGGCTAACATAATTCCCAAGCAGAGGTAATCCTGCCGATCCAATACCTGTTACTGCCAGCGACTTAGCAAATGTCCGGCGGGTAATTCCTGTTGATTTCTTCATCTTGTTTTCCATTAACAAAAATTGTTTTTATTTTCAATGTTTTAAGATCCTTCCGGTAAGGAGCAGAATATCTGCCCTGTTGGGTTAACCTGAAATTTTAAATCCCATATCAGAGAGGGTTTTATGAATTTCATTTGTCATTCTTTTAAGAGTGATCGTGTACGAAGGAAATTCTCTTCTTAAAGGGTAATAGGCTCTCTGCCTCTCAAAATCACTAGGTATAATCCGAAGTCTTGTAATATCTTCGTTTAAACGGTAAGTAGTAAAAACAGCTTCTCTCAGAATATCTTCATCTGATTTGAATTTGCAATCAATTTCAATTTCCGTTGATTGAGGTTCGGGGATATTTTCAGGATACCAGTTTTTGAGAGGAAGATTAAAATAGGCAGCTAAATAATTGACAACCATAGAGGTTCCGTTTGCCTTTCCGTCGGTAGAATATCCTGCGATATGGGGTGTTGTAATAAAAGCTTTATCAAGCAATTCAAGATCAATACGAGGCTCGTTCTCCCAGACATCCAGAACAGCTCCGGCCGGTTTACCTGCTTCAAGAGCCTTCTTAAGGGCTGCCGTATCGGCCACCTCGCCCCGGGAAGTATTGAAAAACCATGCACCATTTTTCATCTGACGGAACAACTCATCATTGAAAAGATGATAGGTACAATCTTCGCCTTTCATATTAAGCGGAACATGAACCGTTATTATATCCGACTCTTTCAGAATTGTCTTAAGAGATGTAAAATCAACATCGCCTTCCAACCTTGCCCGTGGAGGATCGTTAAGCAAAATATTCATTCCCAGTACTTCTGCAATTTTCTGAACTTTTGTACCTACATTCCCTGCTCCTATAATACCCAAGGTTTTATCCTTCAGACAACTCTTTGATTTAAGGGAAACCTTCAGGAGTGCAGCTGTAATATACTGCTGAACCGATGATGAGTTGCAGCCAGGAGCATTAGTCCATTTTATTTTATTCTTTTCGCAGTATTCTGTGTCTATATGATCAAACCCAATGGTTGCAGTGCCAATAAACTTTACATTTGTACCATTTAGCATGGCCTCATTGCATTTTGTTCTGGTACGTATCAGTAATGCATCAGCATCTATCAGAACATCCCTGCTGATCTCACTTCCGGGAATATAAACAACTTCAGCAAATGGCTCAAGGGCTCCCTGAAGAAAAGGTATATTATTGTCGGCAACAATCTTCATCTTATGCAAATTTTGGGTGTAAGTTACTACTTTCCCGTTATTGTAACTATTAATATCAAAACTGAAATCAAATCAATTGAAAATTATTACTTTGCCGGCTTAAATAGATAACATGACCCGCCCACTGATTATTGCCTTCTGCTTAGGCACAATGATAATGCCTGAGCTCTATTCCCAACCCGAAATAAAAGCTGTTTTCACTGAAACAGCTCCGGTAATCGACGGATCACTGAAGGATGAAGTATGGAATAAAGCATCGTTAATCAATGAACTGTTCCAGAGAGAGCCTAAAAACGGAGAACCTGCCACAGAAAAATCTGAATTCCTCTTTCTCTACGACCATAATAATATCTACATAGGCATAAAATGTGCCGATGATCCCAATGGCATTACTTCCAAAGAGATGACCCGCGACGGTGATCTTGGCGAAGATGACAGGGTGCAGATAATCCTCGACACCTATCTTGACGGACGAAGTGGTTACTGGTTCCAGATTGGTCCGAGAGGAAGTATCGGCGATGCTCTGATAAATGAAAACGGAAAGGAATTCAACAAATCGTGGGATGGTCTCTGGGATGGCAAAGCTGAAATTACTGAAAAAGGATGGGAAGGGGAACTGATTATCCCTTTTAAAACACTTGGATTTAATAAAGAAAACAGCACCTGGGGTTTGAAGCTCTTAAGATATATTAAAAGAAAATCGGAAACCTCGTCCTGGCCCGCAACATCCCTTAATGCTCACAGGTTTCAGATATCCGATGCCGGACGCATAACCGGGCTTACAGATATTACCCAGGGGATTGGTCTGGATATAATACCCTATCTGACAGGAGGTTTTAGCAAAAAGCAGGCAGCTGACAGTAAATCTGTTCTGAATGGAGGAGTTGATGCATTTTACAATATTACTCCATCACTCAAAGCAGCCATTACCGTAAATACTGACTTTGCCCAGACAGAAGTTGACGAAAAACAGATTAACCTTACCCGCTTTAGCCTTTTCTTTCCCGAAAAGAGAGATTTTTTTCTTGACGGAGCAAGCTATTTTACCTTTGGCATAAATGGAGATGTTGATAATCCGCAGAGCACTCAGATGATCCCTTTCTTTTCAAGGAGAATAGGATTAAATACTGACGGCAATCCTGTTGCGGTTAAATACGGTGGAAAGTTTACAGGAAAAATAGGCAACTGGAATATAGGGGCACTTCATATAAAAGATGATAATGAGTTTGATAATCCGGGATATACAGTCGGCAGAATTTCAAGAAATCTTGGCAAACAGTCGTCAATAGGTTTAATAGGAACTAACGGGAATGCTTTTTCCGGAGCTGTCAATTCTCTCGGCGGATTTGATCTTCGTCTGGCAAGTTCGCAGATATCGGGAAATAAAAATTTAACATATAATCTGTATGGTTTGAAATCCTTCACCGAAGGACTTCACGGAGATGATATTTCTTTTGGCACTGAGATAAACTATCCTAATGACTTTCTGTATTTCAGGTTGGGTTATCTCCAGATAGGAGAGAATTTTACACCCGGCCTTGGATTTATTCCACGAAAGAATATTCGCGATTTCTATGGCGGAATAGGAATCGGACCGCGTCCGAAAAACTCACCTGTTATGCAGGTCAAGACAGGTATTAAATATGCCTTTATTACCGATCTGAACAGCGGAAGTTTGCAAACTTCCCAGATTGATCTGAACCTTGCTGAGATAATATTTTTAAGCGGTGATAAAATCTTACTGTCATCACAATATCAGTTTGAAGCACTTCAGAATGAGTTTCATATTTTCAACGATTTTATTATACCCGTTGACAAGTATCAATTCTGGCGACATTCACTTCAGCTTTCATCGGCCAAACGGAGGATCTTCTGGATTTCAGCCAAAGCAGGAACAGGTTCATTCTATTCAGGGAAACGCAATGATCTCCTTTTGCAGGCAGGATATAAAATTTTTGTACCTCTGTTCATCAGCCTCGAATCGGACCGGAAATGGGTTGATCTACCTGATGGAAGTTTTGTAACACAGATATACCGGATGAACATGAATTTTATGTTCAGTCCGAATCTGTCGTGGTATAATTTTGTACAATATGAAAACCAGAATGAAACTATTGGATGGCAGTCGAGGTTTCAATGGATTATCAAGCCCGGAAAAGAGATCTTCCTGACCTTTAATTCACCCTTAATCGATCCTCTTGAGCGTTTCAGACCTGAGGTCTATGAAGCAAGGGTTAAAGTGAAATATACAATAAGGTTTTAATAGCCAGGAATCGGTAGCCGGACGTTTTTTTCGTCCGGATTTTCGGAGTATTTATTCCACAATAGTCATCTCTTTTAAAAGATACCCTGCACCTGCAAACTTATCGATAATAAAGAGGGCATATCTTATATCAAGACTGATATTCCGGCTCTGTTCGGGATTGTATGCAATGTCGCTGGCAACGCCTTCCCATGCTCTGTCGAAGTTGACTCCAATAAGCTGTCCATATGCATTTATTACAGGGCTGCCGGAATTTCCGCCTGTTGTATGATTGTTGCCTATAAAACATACCGGGACTTCACCATTCTGGGTATAACGTCCAAAATCTTTTTTCTGATAGAGATCTTTAAGTTTATCAGGAACATCGTAATCGAAAATATCAGGATTATTCTTTTCCATTATGCCTTTAAGAGTTGAATAACAGGAAAACCAGATTGCATCCTTTGAGAGATAACCTTTAACAGTTCCATAACTCACCCTCAAAGTTGAATTGGCATCGGGATAAAATACTCTCTCTTTATCAAACTCCATCTGTACTGTCATATAATTCTTATTCAACCTGAGAATCTCATTATTAATACTATTGAGTTCAGGTCTGACGTTTGTGGTAAGAAATTCACCTGCACTAACTGCAAGAAGATAAAAAGGGTCTTTATTCAGTCTGGTAATGTTAGAAGCATTTAAGCTTTTCACAAAAGTCTCAAACTTCTCTTCATCAGCAAAAACCGTTTTCTCATAAAGCTTATCCGCTATCTTTGAAAAGTCGCCTTTGCATGAGCTTCTGAGTTTTATATATTCAGGTGCCTGCCAGTCATGATCAATATTTTCTCCATATAAAGACATAACAGCCAGGAAGAGTTTCTTATCTGTGGCCTGATTATAGTTCCTGAAAAAGCTATTACCTGTTTCAATAAGGTTGATTTTCATCACATTTATCTCATCCTCTCCACCTTTATTCTTTATCAAATCGGACAGAGGCTTCAGGTATCGTGCAAAACCCACCGCTTCAGCTCCGGAGGTAAAAAATACTTCGTTGGTATAGCTGTTTACAAGACTGTAAACATTAAGTTTTTTATATAACTCCCTGTATTCTGGAAGGATATTTCCATATCTGGTAATCCGCTCCTTATCTTCATTTATCCATGATGTTAACCTATCCTCAAATGCTTTTTTCTTGTCGATAGTCCCCATTTTTTCCAACCCCTGGCTCTCACCTATCCATTTTTTCCACGAGTTTGCAATGCCGGTCTTTTTACCTGAATACTGAATTCTGATTAGCGGATCGGAATTGATGGCTGTCTCCATTATTTCAATCTTCTTTGTTCTGATAACTATCATCTTCGGATTGAGATAGTTCTTTACCATATCAACATGGTAGGAAGGAACATACTCTGAAGTTGTTCCCGGATAACCAAATACCATCGTAAAATCTCCCTCCTTAAAACCTTTTACCGATATTGGAAAGTGATATGCCGGTTTATAGGGAACATTATCTTTTGAGTATTCTGCAGGTTTATTCTCTTTGTTCGCATAGATCCTGAAGAGCGAAAAGTCTCCGGTATGACGTGGCCAGATCCAGTTATCTGTTTCCCCGCCGAATTTCCCGATTGATGAAGGGGGAGCTCCAACAAGACGAATATCCCTGAATATCTCATTGACAAAAAGAAAATACTGTTTTCCCATAAAAAATGGTCGTACTGATGCTGAAAAGCCTGTTCCTTCTGATGCTTTTTTCCTTATTCCCGTAATATTAATGTCTATCAGTTTCTCACGAGTGCTATCGGACATTTCTGCAGTAACTCCTTTCAATACAGCCTCAGTAACATCCTCCATTCTCTTAAGGAAAGTAACCGTCAGACCCTGATTTGGCAATTCCTTTTCCCTCGACATTGCCCAGAACCCGTTCCTCAGATAGTCATGTTCGAGCGAAGAGTGTTTCTGGATCTGTCCATAACCGCAATGGTGGTTTGTTATCATAAGTCCATCGGGAGATATTACCTCTCCTGTACAACCACCGCCGAACTGGACGATTGCATCTTTCATACAGGCTTTGTTTACACTGTATATGTCATCTGCAGAAAGTTTAAAACCTTTCTCCTGCATCAGCTTAATATTATATTTTTCTATCAGAAGCGGAATCCACATTCCTTCATCGGCTTTCATTGCCGGAGTCATTACTATTACCAGCAACAATGTTATTATCAGGATCTTACTTTTCATTTTATAATAATTTATTTTTCTGTAATAATTTCATTTTATGTTTTATTCAGGATAAAGCTTTGGTGAAATGATAAAACCCAAACGGGCTTGCCCTCAGTGATTCAATTTCCTTTAAAATCATGTTTTAATGAATTTCTGAAGTTCCTTACAAAGCCTGTGAACCGGCAGACCAACAACATTGAAATACGACCCTTCAATATGGCTGCAGGCAATAATGCCAATCCATTCCTGAATCCCATAAGCTCCGGCTTTATCGTATGGCTTAAACTTTTCAACATAATATCCTATCTCTTCATCGGAAAGTAAATCGAATGTAACCTTTGTAGAAACTGAAAAAGTCGTCTCCCTGAACGAAGAGATGAGAGATACACCGGTAATAACTTCATGAGTGTTGCCGGAAATTTCCCTCAGGATCCTGAAAGCATCCTCTGCATTCAACGGTTTTCCAAGCACCTTTTTATTGCACCAGACAATAGTATCTGCAGCAATAACAATCGCTTTATCCGATAATTCATTTTTAAATGTGAGTGCCTTATGGTATGCGATATGCCGGGCAGTCTCCTCCCCATTCAACCCTTCAGGAAATGTTTCATCATACTTTTTAACTACAACGTCAAATTCAAGACCCAGCTCATCGAGAAGCTGCCGGCGCCTGGGTGAGCGTGAAGCCAGAATAATCCTGTAGGGTTTCAGTTCATCGGTCAGCATTGTCAGAAAAGATTCCAGGTGAGAATAACTTTTACCACAACAGAATAAAGAATACCGGTCAGCATTACCGCTTTCATGAGCCTGCTTGCTGTGTGAAGCTGCAGCTTGTCGGAGCTGGTTATGACTTTATAAGCAACAAAAAAGAGTGGTAAAGCAATTAATGCAGAAAGATAAACAAAGGTATAGATATCATTAATGAAGAAGAACCATGTCAGGTATAGTAACATTATTGTAATCAGAATGAGGCAGACAGAAATTATTCTGGAAGAAATCACTCCGATTATTACGGGTAATGTATTTCTCCCATAGGCAACATCTCCATCAAAGTCTTCGATATCCTTAATTATTTCGCGGGTAAGGGTTGTAAGAAAAGCAAAAAGTGCAAAACCACCGATCCAGTAGAATATAAAATTTATTTCAGGAGGCTTTATTGCATTAATTGTGTAATACTTATACAATGCCGGCCATTCGTAGAAACCAACCATAAGCGGAACCATAGCTGTCAGCAGGGCGACAATTATATTACCGATAAGAAACTGCCTCTTATAACTTGCCGAATAAAAATAGAGCAACCCTGATACCACCAGAAAAAGTGTTCCAAGCCAGAAATAACCGGCTTTCCAGGAGACATAGAACCCTGCAGAAACACCGGCAATATTAAAAATATTGTGCCACATCATGGCCTTACGCCTGGAAATTTTCGTACCGACAATGACCTTTCCCTTATTTATCAGATCAGTTTTGATATCGAAGTAATCATTAATTACATATCCTCCCGCTGTAATAAAGACAGTTGCTGCAACGAGCATAAAAAAGTCGTACCACGCAAACTGAAGTATCATTGAAGTTTCTTCTCCGGTACCCTTAGTAAGGATAACGCCAACTTTGCTTAAAATAGGCCCGAGTACGGCATATCTCATCAGCACCATAGTCAGAATAACTATAAGCAGATTTTGCCATCTTATCAGATTAAGGAATGCTTTCATATATTACCATGTAAATGCGTCAGAATCCATCCAATTGTCGTGCAGTCTCAATACCTGTTCAATAACGTCGCGCACACAGCCTTCCCCCCCTTTTTTATCGGAGATATAGGAAGCTACCTGTTTGATTTCGCTATCGGCATCTGAAGGACATACCGGAACACCTGCCTCTTTCATCACTTCAAAATCGGGAATGTCATCGCCCATAAATAAAACATCCGCTTTATCAAGCTTATACTTATCAAGAAATGTATTGAAATGGTCCAGTTTTGACCTGCTGTTAAGATATATATCAGTTACCCCAAGCAGTTTGAGTCTCTTCCTGTATTCTTTTGAACTGCTCCCCGAGATTACACCTATATGATAACCTTTTTTTACAGCAAGCTGCAAAGCATATCCATCGCGGAGATTAACTGTTCTGTTGGGCACTCCAAAACTATTAAGAGTGATTGTCTGAAGTGATAAAACTCCATCAATATCAAAAATAAAAGCCTTCACTCTGTCAAGGTTTTCTTTAAAATTAGCCATTAATCACGACTTATTATAGTATTTAATTATTGCTTCTGTTACCTCAGAATATAGTTTCTGCAAATCAGGTGAGTAAGATAGTAATTCCAAATGTTTTTCAATTGTATTCCTGTCATTTCTAACAGCAGGACCGGTCTGTGACTTCTCAGCTCCTGAGGCAACTGCTTTTGAGATAGTCTCTTTCAATAATGGAGTAAGGAGTTCCATAGAAAAACCCGCCTTTAATGCAATTCCGGCTCCTTCAGTAACCATGAAATTTGTGAAGTTGCAGATGAAGACCGCAGCAATATGAAGCAATCGTCTGTGCTCAGTGTCGACCAGATGAACCTTTCCTCCTATTGTTTCTGCAAGTGAAGAAAGAACTGCCAGAGATTGAATATCTGATGCTTCAATTAAAAAGGGAAGATCCTTAAAATCCACTTTCCGCTCTCTGGAGAATGTTTGCAAAGGATAAAATATTCCCCTCTTAATGATCTGTTCAGGAAATATATCCATCCCGAAACTGCCAGCGGTATGAACTACCAGCGTCTGTTGCCGGCACCTGATTTTACTTAAAACACTTTCCAGACGGTGATCTGGTACAGAAACGATTATAATATCAGTTGAATCGGGAAAAATAAGTTCAGATGACCATCCGGCATCGCAGGATTCAGCGAGCGAACAACCATTTATTTCAGATTCAGATACAATCAGATCGATACTCAGGCCGGCAATAAACAGCTCTTTGCATAAAGAACCGGCTACCCGGCCTGCTCCTGCAAAAGAAATTCTGTTTTGAATCATTGCAAATGTGAATTTAAGAGTTAAGACATAATTAGTATTTAATATATTGAATTCTAACTATTTATCTCTAAGCAATGAATATTAAACAACAATTAAAGAGGAAGTCTTTATTTCCCGTAAAGGTTCTTATAGACATCAGTAACTTCAACCATATAAACCTTATAATAAGTCTGATACTGATAATTACTTGACTGGTAAACAAAATTACACTCCCAGTACACATAACCTGAAACCAGGAGTATATCTCCTGATTTATAGTCTTTTAGCTTTGGGAACATTTCGCTGGGATTGCAGAAATTATATGTTGAATAAGGATCACCGACCGAAGTAAATGTTATCCCTGCTGCCGGTTCTGAAAAATAGACATAAGCCTGCTGATTTGTAAGGGTATAGAGAACATCCTTTCCGCAACCGCATTTTGCCTGTTTTTTGCAACCTGAATAAGAGATCAGCGGGGTAATTATTATCAGTACAACAAGAATTTTTCTTATTATTTTTCCTCTCATTTCAGATATTCTAATTCATTTAATTAAGTAAATAACGGTCAGGAAACCATATTATTTCATGCCTGAGCTGTCGGTCCTCCGAAACTTAATGGCAGAGATGGTCCTGACCCTTTCACTTCTTTTATGGTACCATGAACAGATTCATACTTGGAAATATTATCCTGCAGAGCTGCCACAAGTCTTTTGGCATGCTCAGGGGTAAGGATTATCCTGGATTTAACCTGTGCCTTTGGTATTCCCGGCATAATCCTTACGAAATCGACAACAAATTCAGAGGCGGAATGAGTTATAACAGCAAGGTTTGAATATGTTCCCTGTGCAACTTCTTCATTCAGTTCAATACTGATCTGAGCCGGGTTTTTAGGATCTGTCATATCATTATCTGTTAATTACTTACCGGGTCCTGATACATTTTCAGCCCCAACAAGGCTCTCATATTCTTCAAGCGAACCTACAATAATACCATTATACTGACGCTGACCTGTTCCTGCAGGAATAAGGTGACCAACTATAACATTCTCCTTCAGCCCTTCAAGTCTGTCAATCTTTCCTAAGATTGCTGCTTCGTTAAGAACCTTTGTAGTTTCCTGGAATGATGCGGCAGAGAAGAAGCTCTTTGTCTGAAGAGATGCTCTTGTAATACCCTGCAGAACCTGACTTGATGTAGCAGGAATTGCGTCCCTTGCATCAACTATTTTAAGATCGCGACGTTTAAGAACAGAATTGTCATCTCTCAGTTTTCGTGCCGAGATGATCATTCCCGGACGAAGGGTTTGAGAATCGCCCGAATCAACTATCACTTTCTTTCCATAGATCCAATCATTTTCATCCATGAACTCAAGTTTATCAACAACCTGACGCTCAAGGAATTTAGTATCTCCCGGGTCAACTATTTCAACTTTACGCATCATCTGGCGCACAATAATCTCAAAATGTTTATCATTAATTTTAACACCCTGCAAGCGATATACTTCCTGTATCTCATTAACAATATACTCCTGAACTTTTGTAGGACCTTTAATAGCAAGAATATCTGAAGGAGTTATAGCTCCGTCAGAAAGAGGAATCCCTGCTTTCACATAATCATTTTCCTGAACAAGAATCTGTTTTGAAAGCGGAACAAGATATTTTTTTGTCTCCTCTGTTTTTGATTTTATTGAGATTTCCCTGTTACCTCTTTTTATCTTTCCGAATGTTACTTCGCCGTCGATTTCAGAAACTATTGCAGGATTGGAAGGGTTACGTGCTTCAAACAATTCCGTAACACGGGGAAGACCACCGGTTATATCACCCGATTTTCCAACAGCCCTTGGTATTTTGGCCAATACCTCACCGGCTTCAACCATTTTATGAGTATCGACAACAAGATGCGATCCGACAGGAAGGTTATAAATCCTGAGCTCTTCGCCTTTCTCATTCAATATTTTAATTGCCGGGTTCTTTGTTTTATCCCTGCTTTCAATAATAACTTTCTCCTTAAATCCGGTCTGTTCATCAGACTCTTCGCGGAATGTAATACCTTCTATAAGAAAATCATAGCCGATCTTTCCTGCCATTTCCGAAATAATAACGGCATTAAAAGGATCCCATTCGCAGATCAGTTTACCTTTTTCAATCTCCTGACCAGGTTTGATATAAAGCTTTGATCCATAAGGAATTGTATGTGTAGTAAGAGCGATACTGGTTTTCTTGTCAATTATTTTTAACTCAGCAAGTCGTCCGATAACAATATCAATATCTCCCTTTTCAACATCTTTTTTAGGAACAGTTCTGATCTCTTCTATTTCTGCAATACCACCATACCTGGCAACAAGTCTCGATTCTGTGGTAATGTTCGATGCTGTACCTCCAACGTGGAAAGTACGCAGAGTCAGCTGTGTTCCGGGTTCTCCGATACTCTGAGCAGCAATAACACCAACAGCTTCACCTCTTTGTACCATACGGCCGTTGGCCAGATTTCGTCCATAGCATTTTGCACAAACGCCCTTTTTAGATTCGCATGTAAGAACCGATCTGATCTCGACCTGTTCTATAGGAGAATCTTCAATTTTTCTGGCAATATCTTCAGTAAGTTCCTGTCCTGCTTCAACAATAAGTTCACCTGTAAGAGGATGATAAAGATTATGGACAGTAGTACGTCCAAGAACCCTGTCGTATAATGATTCAACAACTTCCTCGTTTTTCTTTATTGCCGTAGCGATCAGACCTCTCAGAGTACCGCAATCTTCTTCATTAATAATAACATCCTGCGAAACGTCAACAAGACGACGGGTAAGATAACCGGCATCAGCTGTTTTCAAAGCTGTATCTGCAAGACCTTTACGGGCACCGTGAGTTGATATAAAGTATTCGAGAACTGATAATCCCTCTTTAAAGTTCGATAAAATAGGGTTTTCAATGATCTCTGAACCTGCTGAACCTGATTTCTGTGGTTTTGCCATAAGTCCCCTCATACCTGAAAGCTGGCGTATCTGTTCCTTCGATCCCCTTGCGCCTGAGTCAAGCATCATATAAACTGAGTTGAACCCCTGCTTGTCTGTCGAAAGCTGCTTCATCAGCGTCTGGGTAAGCCTTGCATTTACATGTGTCCAGATATCAATAATCTGATTGTAACGTTCGTTGTTGGTAATGAATCCCATACTATAGTTACTCAGAACCTCCTCAACCTGCTCATACCCTTCAGCAACGAATTTTGTTTTTTCTTCAGGAATGATCACATCGTCGAGGTTGAATGACAATCCACCTTTAAATGCAGAATAGAATCCAAGGTTCTTTATTGAATCGAGGAAGTCTGCAGTTTTAGCGGTACCGGCAAGTTTAAGAACCCTTCCGATAATATCCCTTAATGATTTTTTAGTCAGCAACTCATTAATATACCCTACTTCAAAAGGTACATATTGATTGAATATTACCCTTCCGACAGTTGTTTCAACAAGGTGGTTTACAAACTCACCATCTTTCCTGTCGTTTACCTTAACTTTAACATAAGTATGCAGGTCTATCTGACCTTCATTATATGCGATATTAACCTCCTCTGGTGAATAGAAAATGAGACCTTCGCCTCTAACCTTCTCTGCTTCAGAACTTTTTCTTCCTTTGGTAATATAATAGAGACCAAGAACCATGTCCTGTGAAGGAACAGTTATCGGCGCACCGTTAGCGGGGTTAAGAATATTATGAGAAGCAAGCATCAGCATCTGAGCTTCAAGAACTGCACCATTGCCAAGAGGAAGATGAACGGCCATCTGGTCACCATCGAAGTCAGCGTTAAATGCAGTACAGACAAGAGGGTGAAGCTGAATAGCTTTTCCTTCAATCAGTTTTGGCTGAAAAGCCTGAATACCAAGTCGGTGAAGAGTTGGTGCACGGTTCAGGAGTACAGGATGTCCTTTGAGAACATTTTCCAGAATATCCCATACAACAGGATCTTTCCTGTCAACAATTTTCTTTGCCGATTTAACAGTCTTAACAATACCTCTTTCAATCAGTTTACGGATGATGAATGGCTTATAAAGTTCTGCAGCCATATCTTTTGGCAAGCCGCATTCGTGTAGAGCCAGTTCCGGACCAACCACAATAACCGAACGGGCAGAATAGTCGACACGTTTACCGAGCAGGTTCTGACGGAACCGTCCCTGTTTACCTTTCAGACTATCGCTAAGCGATTTCAGAGGCCTGTTAGCATCTGTTTTAACAGCATTTGCTTTACGGGAATTATCGAAAAGAGAGTCAACAGCTTCCTGAAGCATACGTTTCTCATTACGCAGGATTACTTCCGGAGCTTTTATCTCAATTAGTCTTTTCAGACGGTTGTTTCTGATAATAACTCTTCTGTAGAGGTCATTAAGGTCGCTTGTTGCAAAACGTCCGCCATCGAGAGGAACAAGTGGCCTTAATTCCGGAGGAATAACAGGAACCACTTTAATAACCATCCACTCAGGCTTGTTTATATGTTTTGAATCTCTGAAAGCCTCAACAACCTGAAGACGTTTAAGTGCCTCATTTTTACGCTGTTGTGAAGTTTCAGTATTTGCTCTGTGTCTGAGAGAGTAAGACATTTCATCCAGATCGATACGTCCGAGAAGCTTATAGAGAGCTTCTGCGCCCATATCAGCAACAAACTTATCGGGGTGGGTATCTTCGAGATACTGATTTTCCTTTGGAAGTGATTCTGTTATCTCAAGATATTCCTCTTCTGTGAGAAAATCGAGATATTTGGTACCATCCACAGCCTTTACGCCCGGATTGATGACAACGTATCTCTCATAATAGATTATAGAATCGAGCTTCTTAGTGGGAAGTCCAAGAAGGTAGCCGATTTTATTAGGTAATGAACGAAAATACCAGATATGAGCAACAGGGACAACCAGGCTTATATGGCCCATTCTTTCACGTCTTACCTTTTTCTCTGTTACCTCCACACCGCAACGGTCGCAAACGATTCCTTTATAACGGATTCTTTTGTATTTTCCGCAATGGCACTCATAATCTTTTACCGGACCAAAAATTCTTTCGCAGAATAACCCATCGCGTTCAGGTTTGTAGGTACGGTAATTTATTGTTTCTGGTTTCAGTACTTCTCCACTTGAACGATCAAGTATTTCTTCAGGTGAAGCAAGACCTATTGATATTTTTGAGTAACTGGTCTTTGTTTTGTTATCTCTTCTGAATGACATATATGAATATTTTTTTATTCTAAAACTAAAAATTCAAAAACCTGGCGCGATACTTAATCAAGTATTATGCTCAGTCCGAGACCTCTCAGTTCATGAAGGAGGACATTCAGTGATTCCGGGATACCTGGTAAAGGCATTGGTTCGCCTTTCACAATTGCTTCATATGCTTTGGCACGGCCAACAACATCATCAGACTTTATTGTGAGTATCTCCTGAAGAATATGAGCTGCACCAAATGCTTCAAGGGCCCAGACCTCCATTTCACCAAAACGCTGACCTCCAAACTGAGCTTTACCACCTAACGGCTGCTGAGTAATAAGTGAGTAAGGTCCTATTGACCTTGCATGCATCTTATCATCAACCATATGGCCAAGCTTCAGCATATAGATAACACCAACGGTTGCAGGCTGGTCGAATCGTTCGCCTGTACCACCGTCATAAAGATATGTTTTTCCATACAGTGGAAGGTTTGCTTCAACTGTATAATCATTTATCTGACTTACTGTTGCACCATCAAAGATTGGTGTTGAGAATTTAACTCCAAGCTTCTGTCCGGCCCATCCGAGAACTGTTTCGTAGATCTGGCCAAGGTTCATTCTCGAAGGAACTCCAAGCGGATTTAGTACTATATCGACAGGTGTCCCATCTTCCAGGAAAGGCATATCTTCCGCACGAACGATCCTTGCAACAATACCTTTGTTACCATGACGACCGGCCATCTTATCTCCAACCTTTACCTTACGTTTTTTGGCAATGTAAACTTTTGCAAGACGAACGATACCTGCAGGCAGTTCGTCGCCTATGGTAATATTGTATTTTCTCCGTTTGTAAGTGCCATCAACCTCTTTGTATTTAATGATATAGTTATGCAGAAGTTGTTTGATACTATCGTTTTTCTTCTTATCGGTGGTCCATTTGTTAGGATTAGCATTCAGAAAATCAACTTCCTGAAGCTGTTTCAGAGTGAATTTGCTTCCTTTAGGAATAACATCGACATTCAGATAATCCTTAACTCCCTGAGAGGTTTTACCATTTACCAGGATGAAAAGTTTGTCAACAAGCCTTGCTTTCAGATCATCAACACTTCTGTTGAATTCAGCTTCAATTTTATCGAGCAGAGGTTTTTCCACTGCTTTGGCTTTTCTGTCCTTTATTGCTCTGGTGAACAGTTTTTTATTAATTACGACACCTTCAAGAGAAGGGCCGGCTTTAAGAGAGGCGTCTTTTACATCGCCCGCTTTGTCGCCAAAAATGGCACGAAGCAGTTTTTCTTCAGGGGAAGGGTCTGATTCTCCTTTTGGTGTAATTTTTCCAATCAGGATATCACCTGGCCTTATATGGGCGCCAATTCTGATAAGTCCATTCTCATCGAGGTTTTTGGTAGCTTCCTCGCTTACGTTTGGAATATCTGATGTAAGTTCTTCCAGTCCGCGTTTGGTATCACGTACTTCAAGCTGATATTCATCGATATGTACCGAAGTAAAATAATCTTCCTGGACAACTTTTTCGGAGATAACAATTGCATCTTCAAAGTTATAGCCTTTCCATGGCATGAAAGCCACTTTGAGGTTTCTGCCAAGAGCCAGTTCACCATGTTTGGTGCCATAGCCTTCAGTAAGAACCTGTCCTTTTATTACTTTCTCACCTTTCCTGACAACCGGAATAAGGTTGATACAGGTATTCTGGTTTGTTTTTCTGTACTTGGGAAGAGTATAGCGCCTGATGTCATCATCAAAACTTACAAATTTCTCTTCGTCGGTACGGGTATATCTGATAACAATTTCATTTGAATCGACAAACTCAACTACTCCGTCACCTTCAGCCATATAGAGAATTCTGCTATCTCTAATTACCTGTGCTTCCAGTCCGGTACCCACAATCGGAGCTTCCGGATTAATAAGCGGAACAGCCTGGCGCATCATGTTGGAACCCATGAGGGCCCTGTTGGCATCATCGTGTTCAAGGAATGGAATAAGCGAAGCAGCTATTGAAGCAATCTGGTTTGGAGCCACATCCATAAGGTCTACCTTGTGGTTCTCTTCAAAAGGATAATCGGCTTCATATCTGCATTTCACCCTAGGGTCAGTAAATGTACCATCAATATTCAGAGGAGCATTTGCCTGAGCAATCATTTTCTCTTCTTCCTCTTCTGCGCTAAGCCATACTACCCCTTCATCAGTAAAGTCGACAGATGAGTGAACAACTTTGCCGTCAGCCATAAAATCACTGCTGTGTTTAACTGAACGATATGGAGTTTCGATAAACCCCAAGGAATTTATTTTGGCAAATACGCAAAGAGATGAGATAAGGCCGATATTCGGTCCTTCAGGTGTTTCGATCGGGCAGAGCCGTCCGTAATGTGTATAGTGCACGTCTCTTACTTCAAATCCTGCTCTTTCGCGGGAAAGACCACCGGGTCCCAGAGCTGATAAACGACGTTTATGAGTCATTTCAGCGAGAGGGTTAGTCTGGTCCATAAACTGCGACAGCTGGTTAGTGCCGAAGAAAGAGTTGATAACAGATGAAAGAGTTTTTGAATTGATAAGATCGACCGGTGTAAACACCTCATTATCTCTCACATTCATTCTTTCGCGAATAGTACGGGCCATACGGGCAAGACCAACGCCGAACTGTGAATACAACTGTTCTCCTACGGTACGTACCCTTCTGTTACTCAGGTGATCGATATCGTCGATATCGGTTTTTGAGTTAATAAGTTCAATCAGATACCCGATAATTTTGATAATATCTTCACGGGTAAGGATCTTAACATTCATTTCTGTGTTAAGGCCCAGTTTTTTATTGATCCTGTATCGGCCAACCTCTCCAAGGTCGTATCTTTTATCGGAGAAGAAAAGCTTATCGATAACGTCGCGGGCAGTGGCTTCATCAGGAGGTTCAGCGTTGCGAAGCTGACGGTAGATATAGATAACTGCCTCTTTTTCAGAGTTACATGGATCTTTCTGAAGTGTATTATATATTATAGCATAATCCGAAAGAGTTGTATCGTCTTTATGCAGAAGGATCGCTTTTGCACCGGAGTCAACAATCATATCGACATGGTCCGATTCGATAACGGTTTCCCTGTCGAGGATTACCTCATTTCTTTCAATTGAAACAACCTCACCTGTATCTTCGTCAACAAAATCTTCCACCCATGTCTTAAGTACCCTGGCAGCCAGTTTACGTCCGACGAGTTTTTTGATATTTGTTTTCGAAACTTTATGTTCTTCAGCGAGGTTAAAGATTTCGAGAATCTCCTTATCGCTCTCGAATCCGATAGCTCTTAGGAGAGTAGTTACCGGCAGCTTTTTCTTTCTGTCGATATATGCATACATCACATTATTTATATCGGTAGCGAACTCGATCCAGGAACCTTTAAAAGGTATAATTCTGGCAGAATAGAGTTTCGTACCATTTGCGTGAATGCTTTGACCAAAGAAGACCCCTGGGGATCTGTGTAACTGAGATACAACAACTCTTTCAGCACCATTAATGACGAATGTGGCACGATCGGTCATATAAGGAACGGTGCCAAGATAAACATCCTGAATAACTGTATCAAAATCCTCATGTTCAGGATCGGTACAGTAAAGTTTTAGTTTTGCTTTAAGAGGAACGCTGAAAGTTAAACCGCGCTCAATACACTCTTCTATTGTATAACGTGGAGGGTCAATATAATAATCCAGAAATTCAAGAACGAAATTGTTCCTTGTATCAGTTATCGGGAAGTTTTCTGTAAAGACTTTAAAAAGCCCTTCTCTTTTCCTGTTTTCGGGAGTTGTTCCAAGTTGAAAGAACTCACCGAAGGATTTCAACTGAATCTCCAGAAAATCAGGGTAATCGAGCTGGTTTTTTCTGGATGCGAAACTTATTCTTTCGGTATTTTTTGAGGACATTTATTAAAAGATTAAGTGAACTTATTATTTAAAGAACGAAAAGGCTTAGTCCCGCACGGCGGGACTAAACCTATAACCCAGTAAAGAGGTATAACTTATTTAAGTTCAACTTCAGCTCCTGCTTCTACTAATTGACCTTTAATAGCTTCAGCTTCTTCTTTGGAAATACCTTCTTTGATTGGAGAAGGAGCAGCATCAACAACTGCTTTCGCTTCTTTCAGACCAAGGCCGGTAATATCCTTAACAAGTTTAACAATCTGTAATTTCTGGCCACCGGCTGCTTTGAGAATAACGTCAAACGTTGATTTCTCTTCAACAACGGGAGCATCGCTGCCAGCCGCTGGGGCAGCGGCAACAGCCGCTACAGCAGGTTCAATGCCATACTCATCTTTAAGTATTTTAGCCAATTCATTGACTTCTTTTACAGATAAGTTAACAAGTTCTTCTGCAAATTTCTTAAGATCTGCCATTTTTATCGATTTTTAATTTGATTATACTTTAATTATTCTTCTCTTTTTGATAGTGTTTCAAGAACACCATGAATTGTATTTCCACCAGATTTAAGGGCTGAAATAACGTTTTTGGCAGGTGACTGCAAGATCATAATGACATCACCTATCAGTTCAAATTTGGTTTTAACTGAGACAAGTGCATCAAGCATATTATCTCCCACATAAACTGATTCCTGAACGTATGCGCCTTTAAGCACAGGTTTATCATGTTTTCTACGGAATTCCTTAATAAGTTTTGCAGGAACATTTCCGGATTGAGTAAACATGATGGACGTAGAACCTTTCAGAACCGGATAGAGTTCTTCAAAGTTTCCATTAGACTGCTCAAGTGCTCTTTGAAGGAGAGTGTTTTTCACAACCATCAGTTTGATGTCTTTTTCGAAACACTTTCTTCTCAGGTCACTTGTATCAGCGGCATTAAGCTGAGCAGTATCAGTCAGATAAAAGTGGCTGTACTCTTTTAGTTTCTCAGCAAGGCTGTCTATGATAGCATTTTTTTCTTCCCGTCTCATTTTTTCTTTCAGTTTTAACTTAACTAATTAATCATCAAGACCTTTTGGATCGATCTTAACACCCGGACTCATTGTACTGGATATGAATACGCTACGAATGTAGGTACCTTTAGCAGCAGCCGGTTTAAGTTTGTTTACAATTGAGATAAACTCTCTTGCATTCTCGACGATCTTTTGGGGTTCGAATGAGACTTTCCCTATTGAGGCATGAATGATTCCGGTTTTATCAACTTTGAAATCAATCTTACCCTGCTTCACTTCTTTAACAGCCTTACCAATTTCCATAGTAACAGTTCCACTTTTGGGGTTCGGCATCAGTCCGCGAGGACCAAGTATTCGACCTAACTGACCGACCTTTCCCATTACAGACGGCATGGTTATAATAACATCCATATCAGTCCAACCTCCTTTGATCTTTTCGACAAAATCGTCAAGACCAACGAAATCGGCACCGGCTTCTTTTGCTTCAGCTTCCTTATCGGGGGTACAGAGCACGAGTACACGTGTCTCTTTTCCTGTTCCGTGAGGGAGTGAAACAACGCCGCGAACCATCTGGTTGGATTTCCTCGGATCTATACCTAACCTTACATCTAAATCGATTGAGGCATCGAATTTGGTTTTGGTGATATCCTTAACCAAAGAAGAAGCTTCTCTCAATGTATAAAGTTTGTCCTGTTCGATTTTCTCAAGAGCAAACTTTTGGTTTTTGGTAAGTTTAGTCATTTTTTCTCCTAATTAATTATTTTACCGGGAATTCTCCTTTAACGGTGATTCCCATACTTCTGGCTGTACCAGCTACCATTCGCATAGCGGACTCAACTGTAAAACAGTTTAAGTCTTCCATTTTATCCACAGCAATTGTTTTGACCTGGTCCCATGAAATTGATGCTACTTTTTCGCGGTTAGGTTCCTGAGAACCCTTCTTAACTTTTGTAACTTCAATAAGCTGAACAGCGACCGGTGGTGTTTTAGTAACAAATTCAAATGATTTGTCTCCATAAACTGTTATAACTACCGGTATTACTTTTCCAGCTTTATCCTGAGTCCTTGCATTAAACTGCTTACAGAAATCCATTATATTCACACCTTTGGAACCTAAAGCGGGTCCAACGGGTGGTGATGGATTAGCTCCTCCGCCACGAATCTGTAACTTGATAAGTCCAGCAACTTCTTTTGCCATAATTTTAAATTTGCGTATTTAAATTGCGAGACCTTGATAGCTATTCAGGAAGCATTATGAATATTACAACTATCAATATCTTCTGTTAATTCTCTTTTTCTACCTGCATAAAACTAAGCTCAAGCGGGGTTTTTCTGCCAAATATTTTAACCATCACTTTAAGCTTTTTCTTTTCGTCATTCACCTCTTCAATTATTCCGGTGAAACTATTGAATGGACCGTCAATCACTTTAACCGACTCCCCGACAAAGAATGGTACATTCAACTCTTCATCACTTGCATTCAGTTCATCAACCTTTCCAAGAATACGGTTTATTTCCGATTTTCTGAGTGGCACAGGTTCGCCATCTTTTGAACCGAGAAAACCTATTACATTGGGTATATTTCTGAGCAAGTGAGGTATCTCTCCAACCAAAAGTGCTTCAACCAGAATATACCCCGGAAAGAATGTTCTTTCCTTGCTGATCTTTTTACCTGCCCGAATCTGATAAACCTTCTCGGTAGGGATAAGAACCTGTGAGACATAATCTTCGTATTTAAGACGTGCAACTTCGCTATCGATATACTCTTTTACTTTTTTTTCTTTACCTCCAATAGCCCGAAGCACATACCACTTCTTAATATTCTCACTCATTGGAACGTTCTCCTGTTTAATATAACAAACTGTAGATGAATTGCATCAATCTGCCAAAAGCAGCGTCCATACCGGAAACGATAAGTGCAAAAATAAGTGAAGCAACCATAACCAACACAGCACTGTTCTGAAGTTCGCTCCAGGTAGGCCAGGTCACTTTGTGTACCAGCTCTGTGTATGATTCCTGAAAATATCCTTTTATATTCATATTACTAATAATTTTGCACGGGAGGAGAGACTCGAACTCCCGACACCTGGTTTTGGAGACCAGTGCTCTACCAACTGAGCTACACCCGTATTTGATTGTTGCTGCAGGGTCAGGCCGAAGCAAGACCCTGCAATTACAACCATATATCCAAAACTTTTATTCAACAATCTGAGTTACCTGTCCTGCGCCTACTGTTCTTCCACCTTCACGGATGGCGAAACGTAAACCAACATTTATTGCAACAGGATAGATAAGGTCAACTGTAATAGTTACGTTATCACCCGGCATTACCATCTCTGTTCCTTCAGGAAGAGTAATCTCTCCGGTAATATCAAGGGTTCTGACGTAGAACTGAGGACGATACTTATTATGGAATGGAGTGTGACGACCACCTTCTTCTTTTTTAAGAACATAAACCTCAGCTTTGATTTTTGTATGAGGAGTGATTGAACCTGGTTTAGCAAGAACCATACCTCTTTTAATCTCTTTTTTATCGACACCGCGAAGAAGAAGACCAACGTTATCGCCGGCTTCACCTCTGTCAAGAATCTTACGGAACATCTCTACTCCGGTACAGATTGACTTACGTTTGGTAGCACCCAGTCCGATAAGTTCAAGCTCATCACCTGTGTTGACAACACCTGTTTCAATACGACCTGTAGCAACAGTGCCACGGCCTGTAATGGAAAAGACGTCTTCAACCGGCATAAGAAATGGTTTCTCATTTTCGCGGGGAGGGATTGGAATAAATGAATCAACTGCATCCATCAGTTCCATTACTTTATCTTCCCATTTTGTTTCGCCGTGCATTGCACCAAGTGCTGAGCCACGGATAACCGGAGCATTGTCTCCATCGAATTTATAGAAATTCAGAAGATCACGGACTTCCATCTCAACGAGTTCAAGAAGTTCCTCATCATCAACCATATCTACTTTATTCATAAACACAAGCACAGTAGGTACGTTAACCTGATGTGCAAGCAGAATATGTTCACGTGTCTGAGGCATCGGGCCGTCATCAGCTGCAACTACCAGAATTGCACCGTCCATTTGTGCTGCACCAGTAACCATATTCTTGATATAGTCAGCATGGCCGGGACAGTCAACATGTGCATAATGACGTTTAGAAGTCTGATACTCAACGTGAGCAGTGTTAATGGTAATACCCCTTTCTTTTTCTTCAGGTGCATTATCAATTGAGTCAAAATCTCTGATTTCAGAGAGACCCTTTTTGGCAAGTACCATAGTGATCGCTGCCGTCAAAGTGGTCTTACCATGGTCAACGTGGCCAATTGTACCAATATTTACGTGCGGTTTCGACCTGTCAAATTTTTCTTTTGCCATAACTCCAAGCGTATTAAATTAAGTTTATCTATAATCAATTATAAATCAAATTCCATGTTGAGCCGGAGGGGGGAATTGAACCCCCGACCCCTTCCTTACCAAGGAAGTGCTCTACCCCTGAGCTACTCTGGCCTCAAAAATTGAGCGGGAGACGGAACTCGAATCCGCGACCCTCAGCTTGGAAGGCTGATGCTCTACCAACTGAGCTACTCCCGCCTGATATCGTCCAAAGAGAGCCGTAACCTCTTTTTTATTACTGAGTTTACGGTTTGTTTCCGTTTTAAGTGGGGAGAGCAGGATTCGAACCTACGAAGGCATTCGCCAGCAGATTTACAGTCTGCCCCAGTTGGCCGCTTTGGTATCTCCCCAATCAAACGAAGTCTTACTCCTAAGACATACATTTTCAAATCTTTCAAGAGCCGATGAAGGGATTCGAACCCCCGACCTGCAGATTACAAATCAGCTGCTCTGACCAACTGAGCTACATCGGCAATTTAAAGAACGCACCGTCAGAGCATAAATCACCCTCAAAAAACGGTTTGCAAATGTATGAATTTAAATTTTATTATTCAAAATAATTTAGTATATTTTTGTAAATAGAATTTTCAGACCCCTCTCTTCTTTTGTTTATGCTTGGTAATCTGTTTCTTAAGTGCATCCATTGCCTCATCAGTTGCCTCCTCAAACGTCTTACTCTGCTTCTTTGCGAATAACGGACCACCCGGTAACTCAAGTTTAATTTCAGTAATTTTATTCTCCCTATCCTCATCTTTGTCAAGTCTGAGATAAACCTCGGCATTAACAATTTCTTCATCAAACTGGGTCAGTTTTTCCAGTTTCTGATGAACAAAGTCGATTAACTTTTTGTCGGCATCAAACCGAACAGAATGAATCTGAATGTTCATAGTAGTACCTCCTGATTATTTGATTAATAATTAAGCCCTTGGGTGTGCCTGTTTGTATACTTTCTTGAGTTTTTCAAATGTGTTATGTGTATATACCTGTGTTGCTGACAGATTTGCATGTCCCAGTAACTCCTTTATCGAATTCAGATCAGCCCCGTGATTAAGCATGTGAGTTGCAAATGTATGCCTTAAAATATGAGGGCTCTTCTTCTCAATTGTTGTTACCATTGCAAGATAGCTATTAACTGTGTTATAAACGTATTTATCATACAACTTATTCCCTTTTTCTGTTATAAAAAACCATCCGCCATTACTTTTTGGAACGCTTTCATCCCGGACCCTTATGTATTCCTCAAGATGCGGAATAAATGATTTAATGACAGGGATAATCCTTTGCTTGTTTCTTTTACCGGTTACTTTAACTGATCCTTCTGAAAGATCAACATCAATGCTCAGAAGCCCAGTAAGTTCCGACCTTCTCATCCCGGTGAGGTAAAGCATTTCTATAATTGTTCTGTTCCTTATCCCTGCAAAATCCTCTCCAAAAACGTAATTATCGAGAAGATTATTCATTGCTGCCTCTTCAACAAAAACCGGAATAGTCTTTTTCCTCTTCGGTAAAACAACTTTCTCCAGCGGATCGCTTTTGATAATACCCTCTTTTCGTAAATATCTGTAAAAAACTCTTAAACAGGATATCTTCCTGTGAACACTTACTGTCGAATAATCATTGTCAATCATACTCACAATCCATGCCCTGATGTCATGCGATGTAACTGCAACCGGATCTTCGTCCGGACCTAATGATGATAAGAATGAATGAAACTGATCCAGATCATTTAAATAAGACCGGACAGTATGCGGTGAATACCGCTTTTCAATTTTCAGATACTGTAAGAACGATTCCTTATGGCTCATAAAGGAACATCCTAATCTGTTATATTAATAAATTTAAATGCCGAAAAACAATCTATTCTTCGTTTTCCTGCAATTTCTGAACGTACATAGCCTTCTTGATTTCTTCTCTCCGGCGTACTGAAGGCTTAATAAAAGCCTGACGTGACCGTAATTCACGTATAACTCCGGTCTTTTCAAATTTCCTTTTGAACTTCTTTAAAGCTCGCTCGATGTTTTCGCCTTCTTTTAATGGTACAATAATCATAATTAATAATTCAGTTTTTAAACGAGGCGCAAAGTTAGAAATAGAAAAAGTCTTTTCAAAACATTTCTGAATTTAAATCACTACGGTCCGGTTAAAAATTCTAAAATCAATTGAATATGGCTATCGGTAACACATTCTCAGATATTTGACTTCACCGAGCCCTTCATGGTTCGCCCCAACAAGGCTTATTTTTGAAATTTTCCATACTTTCTGCAAATATTTGGTTGGCGCTACTTCAAAATAATGCTGCATACCAGGGTAATATAGATTGAAATGATATTTTTCATTCAAAACTCACATAAAGCCTTAACTTTTCTGCCTTCTCTTGTGTAATTAATTTATTATCAACCATATCAGAGATACCTGAAAGATTGCCTTTCAGTTCCCGGTACTTCATAATTGCTGATACTTCATATTTTTCAAGATAGGGAATACGCGAGATCTCTCTATATCCGGTTGAGTTGATTTTTATTCTGAATATAACTGATGAATCTGCATATACTTTACCTTTTATAAGATCAAATGTTTCAACCGGCAATCCATAAATCTCTTTAAGCTGATCAATCCTGACGAAACCTCCGAGAAGATGTCTGTATTTAATTATCCGTGATGATAAAACCGGGCCTATTCCCGGAAGTCTGACAAGTGCAGCCGAGTCGCAGTTATTCAGATCAAGAGGGACGGCTTTACTGAAGGAACCATAAGAAACCTTTTCTGACCTCTCCTTTTTAACTTCTACAAACGGAATGAGCTTCTCCGCACTGGAGTCTTCAATTCCGTATATTTTTTTTAGATCGGTGGGTTGTCTGAACTTACCACCCCTGTTTCTGTAACTGATAAGGGTACTTGCCTCTTTCTCTGCAAGCCCTAGTTTAATAAGTGTATCATAAGATGCGTTGTTGGGATCAAAAGAGAAAAGTTTACCTTCGGCTGATTCCTCTGCACTCTGAGCCTCATATTTATTTTCACTATCTGAAACCATTCCGGTAATCTCTTCAATTTCAGTATTTTTCAGGGGGATGAAATATCTGATGGAAATTACAATAACAATAATCAGAAGTAAAATACCAGCTGATCTTCTCTCCCTTCGGGTAAAGCCAAACCAGTTCTTAATTGGTTCACGGTTTATTTCCATTATTTAAGATATGCTTTGAGACAATTGCAATTTAGATATTAATATGCAATAACAGGTTATTAAAATGCTGATTTTTAAGAATGAGATTGTTAATTATTGATGAAATTCCCAAAACAGGAAAAACCCGGCTTCTCCGGAAATCAGAAAGGATATCCTATACCAAAAACCATAGTAAAATCATCACTGAAATTATATGAGCGGTTGGCGAATATCCATTTAGAACCTTCAGCTACAGACGGATCGCGGAGTTTCATACCCAGATCAATCCTTCCGATTACGAATTTAAAATCGAATCTGAAACCTGTTCCTGTACCCAACGCAATATCCTTGTAAAACTGATTAAACCTGAATTGCGATCCCGGTCTTGCGGCATCTTCCTTATAGGTCCAGATGTTACCTGCATCGAGAAACAATGCCCCTTCGAGGATCCAGAAAAGCTTAAACCGGTACTCTGCATTCAGTTCCAGCTTTATGTCTGCTGTCTGATTCAGGAATGTGGCAATCGTATCGGGTTTATATGAACCAGGTCCGAGAGACCGTACCTGCCAGGCTCTTATTCCATTAGCACCTCCTCCGAAATACTGTTTTTCGAATGGTATCGCCTTTGAATTGCCATAGGGGACACCGATTCCAAGAAAACCGCGATAAACTATTGAGCCCACATCATTGAAAGCAAAATTGTATTTTAAATCCATATCGGTTCTGACATACTGTGCAAATGGCTGGCCGAGAATATTATAACTACCGTCAGTTTTTTTTGCTCCTGTGAGTTTTCCAGCCATGGCAAGCATGTTCCCGGATGCTTCGGCATTAATTCTGAGAAACCAGTAATCTCTCGACTTTTGAATTTTCTGATTATTGAAAATATAAGAGTAGTTTCCACCCAGAATCATTACATCTTTATAGCTGTAAGCCAGATAGGATGATCTTTCAATTCTGGCTGCAAATGCTGAATCGATCGATTCCTTCGGAAGTTTAACAAGGTGAAGCTGAAGCGGATTTATAATATGCTCCTGATAATTTCCTGCTTTCCAGCCATATCCAAAGGTAGCTGTAGCCATGGTTCGCGTAAAAACCGGCATTGCCTGATAATTATAAGCTGCAAGAAATGTTGTTGTCGGGTTGTATTTCTTAATAAAACTCTCCTTTTCAAGAAATGGCAGTAAGAACTTTGGAAGCCTAAGGCTTGTTTCAACTCCGTATTCCTGTGTACTTCCATGTGAGCTGTTAAGCTGAGTAAAAGCTTCATAAGCTCCTTTCAGTTTCATACTGAACAACTCTGCTCCGTGGAGGAGATTCTTGTGCTGGTAAATCAGGTTCAGTGCTCCTCCCAGGTCACCTTCCGAGTTAGTCCCTTCAAGTTCTACCTTAAACGACTGCTGGCTGAGAAGTGTAAGCTGAATATTGCAATCGAGCCACAATTCAGCTCTTTCAGTTTTAACAGGCTCTTTTGAATCGGTGAAGAAAATAGTTACAAGACGAAATACTTTTAAGGTCAGTAGATGTGCCTGCGACTGCTCTGAATTAGTTACATTGAATGTTGACTCCGGCTTAAAATAAAGTGACTGGATAATGAGATCATATTTAATATCAGATTTTGGCTTTGAACTGACAAAATAATACCCTCTGTAGTTTACCGTATCAAGGCTGTTAATGTATGACTCCCCTCCTTCAAGGGCATCCTTGGGAACAAAATCAGGATAAATGTAGATATTTTTCACCCGGTAAATTGAGTGTGGTACAAGGGTTATTCTGTTAAACTCATCAATCTTTGTAAAATTCTTTATCCCATAATATATATCAACCTGCCTGTTTCCGACTGCACTGTCAACTCTGAAATAAATATGCTCCCCTGAGAAACCATAGAACCCATGATCTCTGACAAACCGCTCGAAACGTGATCGTTCAGCCTGCAGAACTTCTACTTCGTAAGGCTTACCTCTTTCGATTATGCAGTTTAATGTATCGTAGAAGCAGAGTTTCTTCAGCAAACTGTCTGAAATCTCATAATAAAGGTTACGGATAGTGTAAGCCGGCAGCAGATCAATATTATAAAAGACATTTGATCGTCTGTTGGCACTCTCTACTGTTTCCATCACCTGCCCATCGAAATAACCTTTTGACGCGACATAGGATTTTATCTGGTCTTTGGTCTTGACAGTTGCGTAGGGATCAAAAACAACCGGTTCTTCACCTATCTCCCTTAACCATTTGTGCGGCCACCTCTGTTTATTTATATTTGAAAGGTTATATAAGCCCAGATGAAATCTTGTTCCAAATATTTTTTTATTGGGTTTCTGCTTAATATAAGGTAAGAGGTCGTTTTTCTTAACGCCTTCATTATTGACTACAACATGGTATTCATTGAGAAGTGTCTCTCCTTCAGGAACATATTTTGTCGGATTACATGAGGATAAAAGTAAAACAGAGAATAGCACCGGAAGAAAATACCTCAAAGAATATTTATTTTTATTTAATCTGGTTTTTTTCAAAATTTGCATGAAATAATATGACACAAATATATCAATAATAAATAGCGTAACTTTGGTACGTTATGCCAAATTGGGAAAAAATAGTTAACTCTTTCTTACATGATCAGCAAAAATAAAGCAAAATTCATAATCTCGCTTCAGAAAAAGAAGGTAAGAGATGAGGAGAATCTGTTTATAATTGAAGGTGATAAAATCGTCAGGGAGTTTCTTGGTGCCGGAATGGCTGTTAAGATCCTCATTGCAAAACAGGAATTCCTCAGCACACTTTCCGGAGAAGCAACAAGGTTTGTGCAGGAAATTGAAGTTGTAAGCGATGCTGAACTTAGACAAATAAGCAGTTTAAAGACACCACATAATGCGCTGGCAGTTATTCCGGTGGCTGAACAAATACTTGATACTGAGAAGGTTTTTAATGAATTATTTGCAGTCCTCGACTCTGTTCAGGATCCGGGTAATCTGGGCACCATAATAAGAGCCGCAGCCTGGTTTGGAATTAAAAACATCGTATGTTCGTTAGATTGTGTTGATGTTTATAACCCAAAAGTAATACAGGCAACCATGGGAGCAGTTTTAAATGTTAATGTCTATTATTACGATCTTAAAAAGCTTGTTATTCAGGCAAATGAAAAAAACATCCCTGTATTCGGAACTCTTCTTGAAGGAGAATCAGTATACACCCACCCTTTGGGAAAGAAAGGAATTATTCTTCTTGGAAATGAATCGAAAGGAATATCTGAAGAACTGATCCCTTACATAACGGAAAAAATAATGATCCCCAGGTTCGGCAAAGCAAAATCCGGAATAGATTCACTTAACGTAGGCATGGCAGCTTCTGTGGTTTTTTCCGAGTTTCTCAGAAAATCCTGCCTCATACCTGATTAATAAAATTATATTTGTTTCCAAATTTTTCCTTTATGCCACATTCAAATTTCAAAGTGTACAGGATCCGATGGATCATGCTTATTGTTTATATGTTAATTGTTGCAATGAATCAGCTCTTATGGATCACATTCGCACCAATCACAGGAGATGCCACGAAATATTACGGTGTTTCTGATCTTCAGATCGGGATCCTCTCCATGTGTTTTATGATTGTCTATATAGTTGTTTCAATTCCCGTATCGTGGATAATAGATAAATATGGCATTCGCATCGGGGTAGGGATTGGTGCTGTTTTCACAGGTGTTTTCGGATTGCTTCGCGGATTAGCAGGTACTGACTATAATCTCCTTCTTATGGCTCAGATAGGAATTGCCATAGGACAGCCTTTCATACTCAACGCTATTACGAAACTGGCTGCGCGCTGGTTTCCGATTGAGGAACGGGCCACTGCAGCCGGTCTCGGAACTCTGGCTATGTACGTCGGCATCCTGGCAGGAATGACTCTCACCCCATATCTTGTTATTGGTTCCGGCATAGATGGTACTCTTTATATCTATGGCATCTTATCAGTCGTTATTTCGTTAGTATTTCTTGTTTCAATAAAAGAGGGACCTCCGACAGCTCCATGCCGTCCCGACCAGGAGGAACGTACTCTTGTTTTTGATGGTTTTAAGCAAACACTTCGAAACAAAGATTTTATCTGGCTGATGGTCATCTTTTTTATAGGACTGGGAGTTTTTAATGCTGTTACCACATGGATTGAAGATATCCTCCGGCCGCGCGGCTTTACAGCGGTACAGGCCGGTATTACAGGTGGATTAATGATTGTTGGCGGAGTTATTGGCGCTATTATTATCCCTGTACTTTCCGATCGCTACAAAAAAAGAATTCCGTTTATTATTATCGCCCTGGCAGGTGCCACTATTGGTCTTGCAGGAATCACTTTTGCATCAAGCTACTGGCTGCTGCTTGTCTCAGGAATGGTACTTGGGTTTTTCCTGCTGAGTTCCGGACCAATTGGGTTTCAGTATGGAGCCGAGATTACCTATCCGGCATCTGAGGGAACTTCAAACGGAATGCTCCTGCTGATGGGCCAGGTATCAGGCATTGCATTTATTTTTGGGATGGACAGCCTGAAATCGCCGGCAACAGGTTCAATGACCAGATCACTCGTGGTGCTGATAGCTTTAATGGTTATCAGTATTTTACTCTCCCTCCGATTAAAAGAATCAACTATTCTCATCAGGAAAGATGATCAATAAATAACGATTATGTTTTTCAGGAGGAGGATTTGACTCTTTGGTCTATCGCCTCGGCTGCTCTGATCCCATCGACTGCAGAAGAAACTATTCCTCCTGCATATCCCGAACCTTCACCACAAGGGTACAGACC
The DNA here is from genome assembly GCA_903824785.1 of uncultured Bacteroidota bacterium. Taxonomy (GTDB): domain Bacteria; phylum Bacteroidota; class Bacteroidia; order Bacteroidales; family VadinHA17; genus LD21. Next base: position 58,400 of record CAIJYD010000115.1, on the reverse strand, counting down.
TTTTATTCTTATGTGATGAAGCTTTTCAGGATCTCTCGGGATTCTTACCGGAGAGGAGGTTCTCGATTCCACGCCCAGCACAACAGCTTCGTTGGTCAGATATCCGTTCATCAGATGTCCGAATAATCTTAGCCCGTCCCTCAACCGGCGCCCTATAGCTTTTGGAAGCCAGCTATGAAGAGGAGAAGATGTTACTCCCGGGAAATAGGAAACTTTTGGAAGCGAACCGGAATTATCGCCAGCTACAAAATCAGAAAGTCTTTGTGCCGGAGCACGTTGGGTATGTCCTCCGTTTTTCCAGGCTTCACGTTCCAGCTCCTTCTGAAATTCAATTCCTGCCAGTTCGCCAAAACTGCTGTATTTAACAAGATCTTCAGCCCGTAATTCAACTACTATTCCGGAATTGGCATAAGGGGAATTTCTTCCCGATGGAGACATTCCATTTACAACAACCTCTTCCTGTGCAGTTGCTGAAGGAACAATAAATCCGCCCGGACACATGCAAAAGGAGTAGACACCCCTGCCATCAACCTGTTTTGCAAGGCTATATGAGGCAGCAGGCAAAAATTCCCCCCGTGAATTTCCATGATACTGGATCTTATCAATCAGCTCCTGCGGATGCTCAACCCTTACGCCTATGGCAAAAGGTTTAGCCTCCAGCTCAACTCCCCTGTTCCGGCAGATTTCATAAATATCTCTCGCTGAATGGCCGGTGGCAAGAATAACATATTCAGAGTTATATTTCTCGTTATCCGATGTTACAACTCCTTTAATAACATCACCTTCAATTATTAGGTCAGTCACTCTTTTTTCCAGAATAAAGATACCTCCGGCATCAAGTATCGATTTCCTAATTTCAGAGATGATACCCGGGAGTTTATCCGTTCCGAGATGAGGATGAGCCTCATACATTATATTTGTATTGGCTCCATGAAAACAAAGCAATTCCAGGACTCTGGTATTGTCACCTCTTTTTTTCGAACGAGTATATAGTTTGCCGTCAGAATAGGTTCCTGCACCACCCTCGCCAAAGCAATAATTACTGTCGGGGTTGACAACCTGCTCGCGGCTTATCTTTGCGATATCAATTTTTCGTAAGGAGACATCGCGTCCTCTTTCTATTATCACCGGGCGTATACCCAGTTCAATCAGCCTAAGTGCGGCAAACAGACCGGCCGGTCCGGCACCAACAATAATCACCTCCTGCCTGAGTGAAACATCGACAGGAATAAACGGACTGATTGCAGGAATTTCAGAATCCCCTTCCGAAAATACTTCAACGGTAAGATTAACCCGTATGTTTTTCTTTCTTGAATCGACTGACCGTTTAACAACTCTCAGTGCTGAAATTGCTGATTGGTCAATTCCTGCAAGGGTAGCTGAGATTTTCCTGATAACAGCTTCGTCGGCGGCAGCTGCAGGAGTAAGATTTATCTGAACCTGTTTCATAGTATCTATTCAAAATGAAATGCCAGTACCCATATCTGCGACTTCATCTTATCAATTGCATTGAGGTATTTCACATATTGCTGAGCTGGCGGTTCTCTAACAAGTACATCGCCTATCCCGTTCGACATCTTCAGTTCAACAGAGAGTTTGAAATAGGTTAGATAAAAATCGAGCCCGGTTCCAACTTCATAATAGAGATCAGGTCGCTTTAGCCTTAGATAGATAGGTTTATCATCATCATACTCTTTCTTCCCTGCAAGATCATACCTGTAGTTAAAACCTCCTATAACATATGGTCTTACATTGTTTAGTCTTTCACCTTTATATTTAAGGAGAAGGGGAAACTCCAGAAATGATGATTCGAGCCTCTGCTCATCGTTAACCAGGACTTTTCCTTTATAATATCTTACTACTCTCTGACCAAATGAAACACCCGGAAGAAACCTGATATCGAGATACTTTGCCGGTCTTAAATTTGTAACTATCTGAATATTAATACCGGGATTGAGAATACTCACTTCGGGATAAAGAGAATCTGAAGCCAGATATTTCTGTGAAGGAGTGATATTGAAGTCCATGGTATTAAACCCAAGGCTGAATCCGAAGTGCAAAAGCTTCTCATCATACCATGATTCATTTTTAGGTTTCTGCTTCTGCCCGAATGAACTGATATGGATTAGCAGAAAAATGAAGGATAAGGCGATATATATTTTTTTTCTTTTCAATCTTTCCCGGAACTATTGCTCTAAAAGTATAAGTTAATAAACTGCTTTGAATTCAAATTATTGCGCTGATAATTTGATACCGGTATAAATACTTGCCACTCCGCCTGTAAGTTTTAACTGCCGGGCTCCGGAAAAGCCGGCAAGCAAAAGTAAATTAAGGAACTCCTCATTATCAGGAAACTTCATAACAGAATCGGGTAAATAGCTGTAGGCAGCTTTATCCTTTGAAAATATTTTTCCAAAAAACGGGAGTATATTCCTGAAATAAAAATTATAAACTGTCTTGAACGGGAATCCTTTTGGTTTTGAAAATTCAAGTACCATAATCATTCCTTCTTCACGGATCACTCTTTTCATTTCCGACAGCCCTTTGAGTGGATCAGAAAAATTCCTTACCCCGAATGCAACCATGGCAACATCAAAAAAATTGTCGCAAAAAGGAATACTCTCCGAATCAGCCTGGGTTAGTTCTATCTTTTCCGCATAGCCTTTCTTAAGGATCTTCTCCCGTCCTATTTCAAGCATTTTCCGCGAGATATCAATTCCTTCAATTTTAGAAGGGTTCAACTTCATTGCCGCAATAGCCAGATCTCCGGTACCTGTGGCAACATCAAGAATATGAGGATTTTTATAATATTGCGCGATTATTCTCACAGCCCTTCTTCTCCAAAGCCGGTCAATACCAAACGATAGGAAGTGGTTCAGAAAATCATACCTCCATGCAATAGAATCGAACATTGATTCAACAAGAATTTTTTTGTCTCCAACTGATTTCTGTGACAGATTCTCCATAATAATTTAAAAAATCAAAGATATAATTAATTGTATAACAGATAAATCAATAGCAGGTTAATATTTTGTATTAAGGATTGACTTAAATAGAGACACAATAAATCCATTATAATACATTGTAACACATCGAGATAAGAATATAAACTCGTTTATTTCAGGATCAGTTGTTGTGAGTACAAATAATAAATAAATATTTCTATTTTTACATGAAACAAATCAATCATCTTAAATGAATAAAACTATTTTAATCACGGGGGCTACAGCAGGCTTCGGAAAAGCTACTGCCCTTCTGTTTGCTGAAAACGGCTATAACATCATTATAACCGGAAGAAGAAAAGAGAGACTCGACGAACTGGAAAAAGAACTTCTCGCTTCAGGTAAAATAAAAGTGCTTTCTCTGAATTTCGATGTAAGAAAAAGGGAGGAAGTAGCCTCAGTTCTCGGAAATCTTCCTGCAGAATGGAGAGATATTGACATCCTTGTTAATAATGCCGGTCTGGCAGTAGGTCTTGATCATGTTGACACAGGCAATATTGATGACTGGGACCGAATGATTGACACCAATCTGAAAGGGTTGCTATACGTTACCAGAGCTATTTCGCCATTAATGGCAGAACGTGGTAAAGGACACATTTTCAATATCGGATCAATCGCAGGCAAAGAGGCATACGAAAACGGCAATGTCTATTGTGCTTCAAAATCTGCAGTTGACGCTCTTTCAAAAGCAATGCGGATAGATCTGTTGAAAAATAACATTAAAGTTACCCATATTGCTCCCGGAATGGCAGAAACTGAGTTTTCGCTGGTCCGCTTTAAAGGAGATGAGGATAAGGCGAAAGTCGTTTATAAAGGCATCGATGCTCTTACTGCCGATGATATTGCAGGTGTAATCTACTATTGTGCCACACTGCCGGCTCATGTCTGCATCAGCGACCTTGTAATTACACCTACTCAGCAGGCAAGCGTGAATCATAATTACAGAAGAGTTTAGAGTTTGAAGGAGTTAATTGTTATTAAGTAAATGGAATAATGTACCAGCACACATACCTGTATAATTTTACAAAGAACGTCTTTATGAAGATGGGATGCAGCGAAAACGATTCGGCAGTGATTGCTGATGTGTTTCTTGCTGCTGAATTGAGAGGCCATTCTTCTCACGGAATGCTAAGGATAAAAGACTATTTCGAGTTATGGAGGTCAAAAAGAATAAATACTGATCCGCATATTAAAATTGTACATGAATCGCCCAGCACAGCAGTTGTTGACGGAGACAATGCAGTTGGAATGGTTGCTGCCAGAAGGTCTATGGAGATTGCAATAGGCAAAGCAAAAAATGCAGGTACCGGCTGGGTTGCTACAAGAAATTCAAACCATTTTGGCATAGCAGGTTATTACTCAATGATGGCGCTTGAACATGATATGATCGGGATCTGTCTGACCAATGCCAATCCACTGGTTGCTCCTACTTTCTCAGTTAGCAGGATGATGGGCACCAATCCGATTGCAGTAGCTATTCCCGCACTGAATCATCCGCCGTTTGTTGCCGATTTTGCCACTACGCCTGTTGCCAGAGGTAAACTGGCCGTGGCAGAAAAGAAAGGCGAAAAGGTCCCGTTTGGATTCGTACAGGATAAAAACGGACAACCATCCGACGATCCCACAATACTTAAATCAGGTGGTTCAATGGTCACACTTGGTGGCGACAGGATCCACGGAAGTCATAAAGGATTCTGTCTCTCATCAATTGTCGATATTTTCTCTGCTGTTTTCAGTGGTGCCAATTTCGGGCCGTTTGTTCCACCAAGTGTTGCTTATCTTCCTGTTCTGGATAAAAAAACAGGGGAAGGAACAGGCCATTTCTTCGGAGCAATGCGCATTGATGCCTTTCAGCCTGCCGGTGAATTCAAGGCAAAAATGGATGAATGGATTGAAACATTCCGTTCTGCAACACCAGCTGAGGGGCACGACCGTGTTCTGATTCCCGGTGATCCTGAAAGAGAGTCTGAGGAGAGAATCAGGAAAGAAGGAATAAACCTCATTCCTGCAATTAAGGATGATCTGATCTCTATTGCACGGGAATTGGGAATTGAATTTGAGTGATAATTGACTTCTGTTTCGTTGTCGACTTTTTTCCCTTCAATGGCATCAGGAATGTTTTACTTTTTAATGCATAAAGTTTGTCTAAAGTTCATCTATTTTTTAAAGTTTAGACGAACTTAAAATCCATCTGGCTTTTCTGCTAGTTCCCTTATTTTCAATGGTTTTATCTTTTTTATGCATTGAATAAAGCAGGTTGCTTAGCTTGTTTTCTTTCTGTTGTTTGTCTAAAATATCCGGAAGAATGTCTAAAATAAGATGATCAATATTAACTTTAGTTGCCGAGCTATATTGTTGAATATAATCCAAAATCATCTTTTTATAATGTTCATCTTTAAAACCTCTGTTTTTTATGTACTGTTCCTTCTGATTGGTATTTATTGCCACAATGGCTGAAATATGATAATTAGGTTTTCTGCCCTCAATTAGTAATTTCGATTTTAGCCTTTTTGCTTCATCATCCATTATTGGTTTCAACTTTGAAACCTTGTCCAGTAAAATAATTTCCTCCAAACTTAATTCGTGCATCTGAGCAAGTTTTTTAGCGTAATTCTCATCAATTACTTTTCCAATAATGGATACCTGAACTTTTGACTTGCTCAAATCATACTCTGGAAGAGGAAAGAATTTACTTCGTTGAATGTTAAACATCCTTTTTATTCCACTTCCCGTAGTATCAATTAAGTTCAGGTTAACCATAGCATTAGATAAAAAGGGATTTCTGTATCGCGACTCGGGAGCATCTGCCCTTATTACGTGTTCAATAGATTCCGGAATAAATGTTCCTGGGTTGCTAAATGTTAAAACGCCATCTTCCCGTTCAACAACATTAATCTTTCCATTTAAAGTATAGTCTTGATGTGCAATGCTGTTATTCAGAGACTCCCGAATAATATATGGGTCAAATTGATCAACTTCGTCAGGGAAAAGTGTGCCATCTTTAATGTAGCGATATTTCAAATTCCTGATTTTATTTTTTACTCCATTGATAGTTAAAATAAATGGACAGCCAAAATGCTCATAATCTTTTTCCACGTTCTCTTTATCCTTTAAAATCCAGCTTATTTTGGCTTGTGCAGGACTTATGAAATGATCTGATTCCGGTTTGCCTAATAATAGAATGGCAGTTTTAGTAATCTTTCCCTGAATACAAACTTTGGCTTTGTTTAAAAAAGTAATATCATCCCAAATTAGTATTTCAGCTTCAATTTTCTTATTCTTTTCAATATACTGTTTACGGGCAAAATCAATTGCCTCGATCGACAAATCATAAATTGTTGCACCGTTTATTATTTGTGCAGACCAATCCAAAGCTGTATTTTGAATTTTAATGAACTATTGCTTAAATTCGACAGCTGCCCGATTTCCATTATTAATTAAGATTTTATTCGTTTTGATTTCGTATGGGTTCTCTTTTACAATGAAAGTTAACAATTGGTTCTGTCCTGAAACAGCTATTTTAATCTCTTCATTTCATTCTGCATGCCTCTTCGGGCAATAATAACATATTTGGCCAACATTCAGAGTATGGAAATCAAGCTACTCCATAAATCCCTGATCTCTTAATACCTTTAGCAGGATTTGAGAGAAGTGATTATTATCTGCTTTTTTATATCTAACATCTGTAAATACCTGTGCCAGAGTATCTTTATTATTCTCTTTTACAAACTGAAGTGAATCGGCTCTACCCTCTTTTTCACTATAATACAATTCAATGCTCTCGTCTGTATAATCGCAATAGGTCTCATTATGAATAATTGCCTCCAGTGGCAGCCTGTCTGTTTTCTCAGGTTTTTCTGCCGGCCATCCTAGTGTTATTGTAGTAACAGGGATAACACCTTTTGGCAGTTTCAGTATCTCAATAATCTTATCAGCATTGTAAGTGGTTGTTCCGATATAGCAAATGCCAAGACCTTTCGATTCGGCAGCAACACAGAATGTCTGTGATGCCAGCAGAGCATCTGTTGCCGCTGTAACAAATGACAAAAAATTGTCATAGCCCGGCTCTGCATTTCTGAGGCGACACCACTTATTAAACCTGTTAAAATCTGCGCAGAAGGTTAATACAACCGGAGCTTCAGTAATCATCTTCTGATTAAAATGAGATGGGGCAAGCTCTCTCTTTTTACCTTCATCCTTTGTAATTACAATGCTGTAAACCTGCATATTTCCAGTTGTGGATGTCCGGCAAGCCATCATCAGCAGATCATTCAGAAGAGTCTCTCCGACCTCTTTTGAGGAGTATTTTCGAATTGAACGCCGCTCCAGAAAAATATCTGAAAATTCTTTCATATTTTTATCTTGGTTTTATCCTGCAAAGTAAACAAATAACAGAATAGCAGAAAGAAAATGATAAGTATTTTCATCTTATCACCTTTCTCTGAAACAATATGATGGCTCCATTCTGAGAGGCAATAATGAGAAAAAATTATTATTGCTTATGTGGAGAAAGTTAGCTATACTTGTTACAGAATTTAATTATTAAAACATATAAAAATGAGCAGACCAGTTACTCTTTTTACAGGCCAATGGGCAGACTTGCCATTTGAAACTGTATGTCAGAAAGCCAGATCATTTGGTTACGATGGTTTGGAACTCGCCTGTTGGGGCGACCATTTTGAGGTAAATAAAGCTGATGAAGCATATTGCAGCAGGAGGAAAGAAATACTTGCAAAATACGGGCTTAAAGTATTTGCCATATCTAATCATCTTGTAGGCCAGGCCGTTACAGATCGTATTGATCTGAGGCACAAGAGTATTCTCCCTGATTATATCTGGGGTGACGGAGACCCGGAAGGAGTCAGGCAACGGGCTGCAACTGAAATGATTCATACCGGTGAAGCTGCAAAAAGGCTGGGTGTTTCCATTGTTAACGGATTCACAGGAAGTCCTGTCTGGCATCTTAATTACTCATTTCCACCTGTCACAACAGCAATGATTGATGAAGGTTTTGCCGATTTTGCTGCAAGATGGATCCCTATCCTGAACCGATACAAAGAGCTGGGTATCCTGTTTGCCCTTGAAGTTCACCCTACCGAAATAGCATTCGATACAGCCTCGGCACGAAGAGCTCTGAAAGCAGTCAACAACCATTCCAGTTTCGGATTCAACTACGACCCCTCCCATTTTGGCTATCAGGGGGTTGATTATGTAGGGTTCATTAACACTTTTGCTGAAAAAATCTTTCACGTTCATATGAAAGATGTCAGTTGGTCAAAAGTACCTGTCGAAGCCGGTGTTTTTGGCGGACATACTGAATTCGGTACCTTAGGACGTTACTGGGATTTCAGGAGCCTTGGCCATGGCAATATTGATTTTGAGGAGATAATCAGGGCACTGAACCGTATTGGCTACAAGGGTCCTTTATCGGTCGAATGGGAAGATAGCGGCATGGACAGGGAATTCGGAGCAAAAGAGGCATGTGAATTTGTCCGCAAAGTAGATTTTCCCTCCTCCGGAATTGCATTTGATGCAGCTTTTGAAAAATAACTGACAACATGAACAACAATATCCAACTAAACTAAAATAACCAAACAACTGCAAAATGGAGACAATAAAAAAAACCCAATTATTCAATGCAAGCTGTGTTGCATTAGTAGTTACAGCACTGGCTTTTGCTACCAGAGGTTCGTTTGTTGAAGCATGGGCAACTGAATTCAACCTTACCCACACCGAAGTGGGATGGATTATAGGAACAGCATTCTGGGGGTTTACCCTTGCAATGGTTTTTGGAGGGCCACTCGTAGATATTATTGGCATCGGACGGATAATATCAATTGCTTTCTTCTGCCATGTAGCCGGAATTATCCTGACAATAATTGCAACCGGATTCTGGTCATTATTTATTTCCACGTTATTGGTAGGTGTAGCCAACGGCAGTGTGGAGGCTGCATGCAATCCACTGATAACAAGCATGTACACCGACCAGAAAACACGACGACTAAACCGCTTTCACGCATGGTTCCCAACAGGTATCGTTATCGGAGGCCTGGCTGTATTCCTGTTCAATAAGATCGGGTTGGCCGACTGGCGCTATGCTATGGGTATAATGCTGCTCCCGACATTTATCTATGGTTATATGTTTCTGAACAAACAGTTTCCACAGACCGAACGTGTTGTATCAGGTTTTACATACAAAGATATGCTCAAAGCATGTGTAAGTCCGCTTTTCATTTTTATGGCTCTGTCAATGATCCTTACTGCAGGAACCGAACTTGGAACAAACCAGTGGATAAGCGCATTATTGAAAAATGTTTCTGATAATCCTATTCTTCTTCTGGTATGGATTTCAGGAATTATGGCTCTTGCGCGTCAGTTTGGCGGTACCCTTATTCATAATCTTAAATCAACTGTTGTTTTGCTTACCTCTTCTGTTCTGGCTTTTATCGGATGTATAATGATGGGTTATTCAAGCGGTGCTCTCGTATTTGCATCAGCAGGGATATTTGCATTGGGAGTAGCATTTTTCTGGCCTTCAATGTTAGGCTTTGTTTCCGAGAATATTCCTGAAAGCGGTGCTTTAGGGCTTGCTATCATGGGTGGTATTGGCTTTCTGGGTGGCGCAATAGCCCAGCCAGTTCTGGGGGCAATTTTTGATGCACAGACAATAGCTGCTGTTCCTGCCGGACAGACGGTTGAAATATTAAAGTCAGCAGTTGCAGGTTCTCAGGATGCTGTATCGTGGGCAGTCGCTCAGCTTCAGGGTGGCACAATGACATTAAGATTTGTCGCAATTGTTCCGGCGGTTCTGATTGTGTTTTTTACATTTCTGCACATCTGGAAGAGGAAACAGGTTTAAATCAGGTTACTCTCCGTCTCCCTCTGTCACTTTTGAAAATTGATTCAGATACAATATTCAAGACAGTGGCGGAAATGTAAAAGAAGGTAATCATATAAACTCCAATTAATTAAATCAGTAAGGTAAATAGAAAAATATTATGAAGAAGATAAAAATGGGAATGATCGGCGGTGGTATAGGAGCATTTATTGGTGATGCTCACCGTCGCGCTTCGCGAATATGCAATGATTTTGAACTTGTCGGCGGTGTTTTTGACGTTGATTATGAAAAAAGCAAACTATTCGCAAAAAACGAGGAGATAGCTCCCGAACGCTGCTATAAAAGTGTCGATGAGCTTATCAAAACCGAGTCAGCCATGCCTGCAGGTGAAAAGATGGAAGTAATAGCAATTGTCACGCCAAATGCTCTTCATTTTCCTTTTGCAAAAAGCCTTCTTAACGCAGGGTTTCATCTGGTTTGCGAAAAGCCAATGACTATGACCGTTGAGGAAGCAGAAGAGCTGGAGCTGCTGGTAGCGAAGAAGAACCTGACTTTCTCCCTGACTCACACTTATACAGGTTATCCAATGATAAGGCAGATGAGGGATATTATTGCGAAAGGAGTTCTTGGTACAATTCAACGCATTGATGCTCAGTACTATCAAGGATGGATCAATTCAATAATTCACGGTACCGAAAGCAGAATAACAGGGATATGGAGACTCGATCCTGAACATGCCGGAGCAAGCAGCTGCATGGGCGATATCGGGGTTCATGCATTTAATCTCATAGAATATACAACTGGCCTTGAGATTAAAGAGGTGCTTTCTGACCTCAGTTCAGTGAAAGAAGATATCAAACTTGATCTTGACGGTACAGTTTTGCTTCGTTTCAGCAAATACCTTAAAGGAGTTATCAGGGCAAGTCAGGTTTGCGGGGGAGAAGAAAACTGTATTACATTATCAGTTTACGGATCAAAAGCCAGCCTCAAATGGGGACAGGAGAATCCGAATTATCTTTATCTTCTTAGCGACTCTGAACCGACAAAAATATACAAACCGGCTCATGGCTATAATGATCAGCTTGCCGAGGCTGGACATACAATGCCTGCCGGTCATCCGGAGGGGATTTATGAAGCCCTTGCAAACATATATAAAGGTACGGCAAAATCTATCAGAGGTGAGAAATTTACCCCCGGAGAATTCCCAACAGTACATGACGGTGTAAGAGGCATGAAGTTCATCCATTCGGTTGTTAAATCGAACAAGGAAGGAAATGTGTGGGTAAAAGTATAATAGGTTGTTGTGAGCCTGACCATCAATGAAAATGAGGCTATTAATAGGTAATAAATAATTAAATCACTTCATATGGAAAACAGTAGTAAATCAAAGGTTCAGTTTTCAAGACGTAAGTTTTTAGGACTGACCGCAGCTGCAGCAGCTTTTTCAATAGTTCCGGCAAATATTGGTTTTGCAGGGGAGTCTATGCTTCAGAAAAGGAAGAAACCAGATTCCGGGTTCGGAGGTGTCAAGGTAGGTGCTATTACCTACAGCTGGCGTAGCATGCCAAGTAGCGCAGAGGACATTCTTAATTACTGTATTCAGACCGGAATCAGCTCCATTGAACTTATGGGTGATGTTGCCGAGAAATATGCCGGGCTGCCTCAAAGTCCGCCAAGACCTGCAGCAGGAACCGTTTTGTCTGAATCGGACCTGGCTGCTTTTGAAAAAGCTTCAAAAGAGGCAAAAGAGGCTCAGCTTAAATGGAGGGTTGCTGCACCAATGACTAAATTCATTGAGCTTCGCAAGATGTACAATAAAGCAGGTGTAACCATCCACATTGCAAAATTCTCTCCGGAAAACTGGACAGACAAAGAGATAGATTATTCATTTATGGCCGCAAAAGCACTTGGGGCAAAAGGTGTTTGCAATGAGATAGGAGAGAATGCCTGCAGGCGTATGGGCCCAATAGCCCAGAAACATGGAATGTATGCAATTTTCCATCAGCATCTTCAGCCGGGAGAACCCGGATGGACCTTTGATAAATTCCTCGCTTATTCTCCTGCCAACATGCTTAATTTTGATGCCGGCCATTATTTTGGCGCTACCGGTCTGCATCCTAATGGTATAATTGAAAGACTCCATGACCGGATCGTAAGTGTTCATCTCAAAGATAAAACCGGCCCAAAAGCCAATCCGGCCAACACAAATATGCCATGGGGAAAAGGGGAGACTCCAATAGCTGAGATCCTTCTTCTCATCAAAAAGAACAAATGGCCGATAAATGTCGATATAGAGCTTGAATATCCTGTACCTTCAGATTCGGATGCAGTAGCTGAGGTAAAAAAATGTGTCGATTATTGTAAAGCGATCCTGTCATAACATTTTCTTTGAAGGCCTTTCAGTATTACGATTCGCAAATTTTGAAATTATGAACGGCATTGCCATATTTATCCGTCGGATTGTTCTTATAACATTCACTATAGCAATAATATGCAGTTGTGCGAATCGTAAGAATGACGGTCTGATTAAAGTTTTAATCCTTAGTGGCAGAAACAATCATGAGTGGCAAAAAACAACTCCCCTGCTATTAAAGATTTATAACGATTCCAGGCTCTTCACCACAACTGTTACTGAAAAACCGGATACACTTGCTTACAAGGATTTAAAGACATACGATGTTATTGTCAGCAACTGGAATACCTGGCCCGATAACGAAACACGAATGGATGAGGAAAGGGAAAAAGATTTTCTGAAATATGTAAAGGAGGGTGGCGGAGTTGTCTTTATTCATGCAGGGGGCTCGTCATTTTACAGCTGGAATGAATATCATCAGATCGGTATTGGCAGATGGGGAAAAGAAACCCATCATGGAAAACCGGTAAAAGGTAAAGTATCCGGATTTGATCCTGATCACCCTGTTACGCAGGGCCTGCGCGATTTCTATATTACCGATGAAATATGGGAAAAAACCGACATCTTTCCCGGCGCGATACCACTTGCATCGGTTACTGCAACTGATGAAACCGACAGCCACCAGATAACAGAACATGCCCTGTTTGTGAACAGCTTTGGGAAAGGTCGCAGTTTCTTTACTACACTGGGTCATGATGAACGTGCACTTTTAAATACCGGCCTGCAAACGATACTGCTCAGAGCCACACAATGGGCAGCTCATAGAAACGTTACAATCGAAGCCCCTCCTTCATTAAGGAAAAAAATGAATCCTGAGAGCAATAGTCTGAACTGGGAACAAACAGATACAACACTGATCCTGAAGAATTATTCTGATAAAATATGGCAGTATAATTTCAATAACCGTTATGGTAAAACATATTTCCACCCTGTAACTTTAAACAATTCGACAATCAGCTGTGCCAGCCCTCCTGACCATCCCTGGCATCTGGGATTATGGTTTTCATGGAAATTTATTAACGGAGTAAATTACTGGGAATACCTGAATGAATTCAAATCTGAAGAGACAGGCTACAGATCAGCAGGAATAACAGGATTACAGAATATAGAGATAACCAGGAATCCGGATTTCTCTGCCCTTATCAGGATGAATCTTGAATACCACCCTGCGGGAGGAGATACCATCATGACTGAAAAGCGGACTGTTTATGTCTCTGCACCGGGTATCGATGGAAGCTATTTCATTGATCATGAAAACATTTTCAGCACTCTGATCGATGAAGTAATTCTCGACCGCACCCCAATAGAAGGAGAACCTGAGGGCCAGTCTTGGGGAGGTTATGCGGGTTTGTCAATAAGATTTAATCAGGACTATAGCTCACCTGAGGTAATTGTTCCCACAGAGAGTATAAACTACAGAAAAAACAACTGGCTTTACATGGGCTTCAATACATTAACCGGCGAGAAAGCAGGGATCTCTGTTTTGCAGAATTTAAAATACAGCACCTCCACCACCAGCTGGTATGTGATCAATAATCCGGAAACACCCTTTTATTATTATAGCCCTGCTGTCTTGTTCGATGGCAAAATCAGATTAAAAAAAGGCGAAACACTTCAACTTAAATACAGGGTCTGGATAATACCCGGTAATACAGGAAAGAAAGAATTACAGAAAAAATACGATGAATATATAAATAGCTGATCGCATTTCATTCAGAAAACTCTTTAAATATACCACTATGAAAAACAGAGGTGAAAACAAACAGGATTTATCGCGAAGGGGTTTTGTAAAAACCTCAGTGAAAGGTGTAATAGGAGCTGCGTTACTCCCTTTGATTCTTCCGTCGTGCTCCAACGTAAAAGGGGCTAATGACAGGATCCGGGTCGCTCATATCGGCGTTGGCTCCAGAGGAGGTGCTGAATTGATCTATTACTTCCTTCCTGTAAAAGGAGCTTTGAATATTGCAGTAAGCGATGTCTTTAAGAGCCGAAGGGAAGAAGCAGCCGGGATAATAAACAAGTTCTATAAAGACAATAACGACCCTGTACCACCTTGTGATACCTACATCGATTTTGAAGAGATTCTTCAACGCAAGGATATTGATGCAGTGCATATCACAACACCCGACCACTGGCATGTACCTGCAGCTATCAGAGCTGCGAGGGCAGGTAAACATATCATGCTGGCTAAACCACTTGGCCTGAGCTACCCGGAATATAATATTCTCGGTAAAGAGCTGGTTGCCAACGATGTCCGTTTTCATTATGGCACACAACAGCGTACATCCGACCACATGAAGCTTGGCTATAACCTTATCAGGGAGGGCTTAATAGGCGATATCGAACGGGTTTCTGTGTGGGCACCCGGCAAAAATCCTGTCGATAATCCGGTTTGCAATGAGGTCCCGGTTCCTGCTGATTTCGATTTTGACAGATGGACAGGCCCTGCCCCTCTTGGTCCATATTGCCCGGAACGTGTTACCAACAATGGATCCTGGTTCAACTACGATTACAGCATAGGTTTTCTTGGAGGCTGGGGCGCTCATCCGCTCGACATCCTGGTATGGATTTTAAAAGATAAAGTAACCGGTTCATATACCTGTGAGGGAACAGGAGAGTTCTGGCCGGCAGGAGGATTATATAATAACATATTTTCGTGGGATGTTACCTGCAAATATCTGAACGGACCGGAACTGCATTTTGTCAGTACAGATATTGCTGTAAAAGGAGTTATCGATCATCTCCGCATAAAAGAAGAAAATGGCACAACATTCTATGGTACAAAAGGATGGATTTCTCTGAGCCGCTCATCAGCACAATCTGATATTCCGGAAATAGATACTAAGCTGAACAATTTCCCGAAGAACAAAGATGGCTGGATAGATAGCGAGAATAACAGTATGGGAAAAGTATTTATTGATATCATTAAAGGTAAATCAAAAGAGCTTTGCCCTCTCGACGAGGCAATTATTTCAGATACTATAAGCCACATGGGAGATATTACAATCCGCACCGGGAGGAGAATAACCTGGGATCCGGTCAAAGGCGAAGTAACAGGCGACCCCGAGGCTAATAAATTATTTACAAGGGGAATGAGAAGCCCTTATGCGGTTTAGTTATCCTTATTTTTTTTTGGTTGCAGCCAACTGACCTTTTGCTCTGATTTGTGAGGTTGCCCTATTATATCTTTGTACAGATCCGGCCTTCTTGCTTTGAGATATCTGTAACCTCCTGACAGGGTAAGTTTTTCAGGTGCCAATACAGCTGAAACATAGTCATCACCAAGAGTGCGGCATTCTGCTATAATGTCGCCGAAAGGATCAAGAATCATTGAGCAGCCATCCTTCAGCTGATCATCATCCATACCAATCGGATTGGAAAATATTGCATAAATACCATTGTCGTACGCCCTTGAGGGAAGCCATTTCATTAACCAGCCTCTCCCCTTCATTCCATCAAATTCCAGTCTGAGTGATGTCGGGTCAGCCTCCCTGTTCTTCCATAATTCAGGATCCACAAACCCGGCTCCCGGTCTGGTGGATGGAGTGCACATAGTTACATGAGGCATAAAAATAATATTTGCTCCGAGAAGAGTTGTTGCCCTGACATTTTCAATGATATTATTGTCGTAACAGATTAGTATCCCGCATTTCCATCCATGAATTTCAAATACACAATAACCATTTCCGGGAGAGAGATGTGCATTGACGAATGGATGAAGTTTACGGTATTTTGCTACTAATCCGTTTTTATCAACACAGACATAAGCCTTGTATATCTTATCCTCTTCATCTTTCTCAAAAAGCCCGGCCAGCAAAACAATACCTGTTTTTGCCGCAATCTGAATCAATCTTCTGACACTTGGACCGTCAGGGATAAATTCAGAAAGGAGAAGCATCTCTTCTTTTGTTTTATGAAGGGCAAAAGTATAACCTGTTACAGAACATTCATGAAAAGCTATTACCTGCGAACCCTCGAGGGCAGCTCGTTCAGCCAGACTTTCAATTCTTGACAGATTGTAGGCTTTATCTCCGCTCCTGTTCTCAAACTGAGCGGTCGAGATCTTAATTTTATCCATTCTAAAGTCTGTAAATGTTCATTATGGGAGGGAAAAACTACTTTTTCTTCTTAACCAGAAAAAAACCTGCAACACCAGCGACAACAACAACTGCTGCGATAACGGCAATTGTACCGGCACTCCCTTTACTCTCACTCTTCTCATCCTCAGCAGCGTAATAGAATGTTGGTTTTGCCTCAGTATCCATATTAACCGTATCCTTCTTTGGCTTAGGCTGCTCCTGAGCATTAGTAATGTTCATTAAACCCAAAAGAAGCAGAGTTGTCATTGAAAACAGTAAAATTGATTTTTTCATTTTAATTTTAATATTAGTTATTTAATTGAATTCGCCAGATCCTCATATTTTTTAGCAATTTCAGGATTTGTCTTCCTGTATGTATCAGCAAGTGCAATAATTGCAGGTTTATACCGTGCATTTATTGTCAGACATGTTCTGAGAACGGCCCTCGCTCTCATTAAATCCTTGACTGCCAGTAGTCGGGAAAGTCCGGTATATGCTTCAAAGTATTTTTTGTCAGCTCTTATAACTCTTTCATAATACATAATAGCCTCATCATCTTTATTTTGAAACCCGGCAATATTTCCCAGGTACATCAGAATAGGTTCAAAACCGGGGTTTAATGCCAAACCTTTTTTCAAAACCGTATCCGCCCTCTGGTACTGTCCATCGTTATACAAAGCTTTTGCAAAATTAAAAAAAATCATTTCATCCTTATCATCAACCTTCAGCACCTCCTCAAAGTATTTTATCGCATCACTGCTTCTGCCTTCATTAAGAGCAGTATAACCAAAGTAATCATCCTTCGATTTTCTCTCAAGAACAGCACAAACAGGAATCTTTCCTGCATAAATAATATGGATTGCATTTTGTGGTGGCCAGGTATTATTCTTCAGCCGGAATGGTGGAATATACCTGTTCACAACAATTGCATAATCCCAGTCTGACTGGCTACGCTCTTCATACCTGAAATAGGAAGTTTCAACCTCAGGATGATTTCGAAACTGCCACTGCACGGAATAGGTTGCCCTGACTTTTACTTTGCCGGAAATACCTTTTTTTTCAAGATAATCAATAAGCCATTCCGATGCTTCAGTCTCACTGACATAATAATAATCGGTTTCATAATTTCCATAAGAACCTTTGAGTCCGCCAGTAAACTGATTATAATACAGGTAAAAATATCTTTGATTTGTCATCATGAATCTCAAAGGATGAACTGACAATAATAAAAGGAGAAGAACTGCTCCTGCGATAAAATATCTGTTCTTGATTTTTTCAAATAGAAAATGAAATCCGGTTGCAGCCAGTAATACTATTCCGGGATAAAGAAAAAGAAACTGTCGCCATGAACTATACAGGTTTGATTTTTCATAAATGACAAAAATGACCGGAAAAAAAACAGTAAAAAGGATAAATCCAAACAGGATAACCTTTCCCTGCCTGAACAGATCTTTTGAAAAGATGCAGAAAAGTATAATCCCTGCAAAGACAATCAGGGGAATAGTGATAAGCATTGATTTTGGCAGATAATACCATGGCATATAATCGGACCATTCTGTTTTGCCTTCAAAGATCTGCCGGAAAGTATCAGGAAAATGAGCCATTACGCGGTACGATTCCAGAACATTGGAGACCGGACCCTCCAGGGCAAATGGCCATAATAGAATACTTAAAGCCCACGATGCAATAGCAATCCCTGTAATCCAGAACAGTTTGGCTCTGATCTCAATAAAGTCTATCTTATTATCCGTCAGATATTTAATAAGATAAAAAAGACAGAAGAAGAAAAAGAGATAACAGATCAGAATTAAGCCTCCTGCTCTTATACTTATTGAAAAAGCAATACTGGCAGTCAGAAATAAGATATCGGGAAAGGATATTTTTCGTCCTGAAAAAAGAAATTTAAGTGTAAAAAAAGTGGAAGAGATATAACCAAGTGAAAATGGAATATCCTTCAGGTTATTCAGTGAGTGTCCGATAAAAGTGGGGGAAACGGCAAACAGGATGAGCACAATTATTCCTGCCCTGTATCCGGTAAGCCAAACGGCAAACAAAGCTGTAATAAATATTGCCAGCCAGCCGGCAAGAGTGCTCATTAAATGTCTGAAGCCGTAAACATCGTCAATACCGAACCATTTGATCAGAATTGTTACAATGTTATCGTACGACTGTCCGTAATATTTAAGATTGGAAACGGGGGTATTCAGAGCTGACCGATCCGCTCCGTGAGTGGCAAAATAATTATAAACAGATACTGAATGGTTATAATGGAGAACTTCATCGCAGCTGATACCTGCTCTCCTGCTTGAAAGAAGCATAAGAAAAAGGAGAATCACTGACGAAAAATAAAAGATATATTTCAGTTTTGCACCGTTCATAGTTTTTCCTGACCGTCATAAAACTTTCTGATGAAATAAACAGGACGGTTTTGTGATTCCTTATAACTCCGATAGACATATTCGCCAAGGATACCCATAAAGACCAGCTGGATGGACCCCAGAAAATAGATGCTCAGAAGGGTTGATGACCATCCTATAAGTGCAAATCCGTAAGCCTTTGCGATAAGAACATAAAATCCTGCTCCCATGAAAACAAGTGTGCCCAATGTTCCAAGTATCAGGCAGAAGCGAATCGGAAACCTTGAAAAGGAAAAGATTGCATCGGCTGCCAGTACAAACAATTTCCCGATGCTCATTTTTGGGCTTCCCGTGAAACGGTCTTCCCTTATATACCCGACATATCCTTGTCTGAATCCAATGAAAGTTCTGAGGCCCGGCAGGTATCTGACTTTTTCTTTCATCCGCAGGAGAGCATCAACAGCTTCACGTTTCATCATGGAATAGTTTCCGGTGTTTTCCATGTTCTTGATCTCACCTATGTTCCTGAAGAACAGATGAAACAGCAAGGTGTATATGGTCCTGCTATTCTTACCTTTCCTGCCTGTCCTTTTCCCGCTTACTACTTCAAAATTTTCATCATTTATCTTTTTGTACATTTCAGGAAGCAGTTCCGGAGGATCCTGCAGATCGCCATCCATCATTGCAACAATGTCACCATTAGCATTTTCAAGACCTGCGGTATAGGCTGCCTGATGTCCGAAATTCTTCGATAATGAGATAACTTTTATCTTACGGTTTATCTGTTGAAGAGCGAGGATCCTGTCAAGGCTCTGATCGGTACTGCCATCATCGACAAATATCACCTCATAGTCAGAAGTAAATGATTCGAGCGATGAGATAGTCCTGCCTACCAGCTCATCTATCAGTTTTTCTTCATTATATATAGGTATGACCAGTGAAAGCATATCATTTTTTTATTATCCAATGCTGCATCCGATAATCGTATCAGCATCACCCAAAACCTATCCCTAAACCGGAATAGGTTTGTAAGTGATTATTTTTGAACCTGTCGACTCAATAAATAAAAAGGTCGACAAGGGAACTATTTTTGAAGTCGTGCAAGTGCATATTCAGCTTCGTCTTTTAACTCGGCATCCTGCACAAGATTTTTAATTGCAGGAACCGAATAATCTGAACCCATCCAGCTTAATTCACGGAGCAGAAGTTTTTTTGCATCCACGGTTGCTTTGTCGCCTGAAAGAACTTTCACCATCATTTTTTCCAGATCCAGGAGACCTTTTTCATCGCCTGCCAGATTGCGGATATAACTCTGGAGATAGCTGAGATACTTAGTGCTTTTTGCAATGTCATAGCTTTCAATTTTCAGGAAAACCTCTTCGAGTGAAATTTCAGTGTATCCCGGACGAAGCACTACACCGGCAACACTCGGGAAATCGTTTGGCACAGGCTGAGTAACATCTCCGGTAACTGCCCATTCAGCACCTCTCTGAAGTGTTGCTATAAAGCCAACACATTGCATTGCCGGACCTCCATCCTCATCGGCATGACCCATGGCGGTATGGAATATTCTTCCCTTCTCATAATTAATTACCATAAGCATTGGTTCGTCTCTCATTGTACCTCCGCCTGCTGTAGAATCAGCAAAAGCAGTTGCCAGAACCTGCATATTTTCGGCCGGGCCGCGAAGGAGGCTGTAGAGTTCATCATTTCCATGCATCCATCTGGAAGGCAGCCCTTTGGTTATCGGATGGTCAGTTATCCTTGTTTTGACCAGAAACTCTCTTCTCTTTCCGTGAGTTCCGCCAGGACCGGCAGAAGTATCAGTAACCAGCTGATTGTTTTTATAATAAACATAAGGGCCATCTTTTTCATTGCGGTTCCCCCATCCACCGAGACCGATAATCCGGTTATATTCTTTCCATTCCGGAAACGAATTATCGGCTGCATGGTAAACAACAACCCCGCCACCATTCTTTACATATTCCAGAAAAGCAGCATTTGTTTTGTCTGACCAGGAATCGCCGTTATAATCGAGAACGACAAGTTTATATTTTGAGAAATCGGGATTAAAGGTTTTCATGTCACCCCCTTTCTCAGGAGTTATCATAATCTCTGAAGTAAACAGTTTGGTAGCATCGAGTATCTGTTTCAGAACAGGTGAACTTGCTTTCCAGTTATGGTTATTCTGACCGGTGATTATCAGAGTTTTGTAGGCTGTCTCATTTTTGCAGGCAGAAATAAAGGTTATTAAACCAGCTGCTATAAGAAGTAAATATTGTTTTTTCATCATATTATAATTTTGGTTTTAATGTTGATGGATCCACACCTCACTGACCTGGCTGAGCTCTCTTGGCCCGGCACACAAACGCTGTTGTAATTATAGTCAATATTGCGGGGTTCATCTCTTTTTCTTAATTATACTGTTGGCAATGTCCATGGCTGACGGTAAGGGTGGCTCAGGAGCCTGCTGGCCCTTGTATTGCCTGCTATCTCCATTTTTTCAGGATCCCAGACAATTGTCTGACCAGTAGTCATGGCAATTTCACCAAGCAGAGCAACAGAAATAGCCCTGAAGGCAGGTTCAATAGGAGCAATAGCCTGTTTTCCCGAGCGTACACAATCGATAAAATTCTGCCAATGGTTTTCGCTCTTGTACAACTGAATCTCATTCTCACCAATTACCTCATCGAGGATTTTCGGATCGGAGGCCGAAATAACATTTCCCCTGTCAACGTGAACCCAGCCAAGATCGCCATGCCATGTCGTTCCCATTCCAAGAGGAAGCCGTGAAGCATTTGCCACCCTCATTTCAATACCATTTGCATATTTACAGAGGAAATCGTATTCAACCGGCACATTATAAATTCCCTCAGTGGGGTAAACACCTTTTCCTGAAATCTCAACCGGTCCGGTATATTCCAGTCCCGCTCCCCAGTTAGCAATATCTATATGGTGGCCGGCCCAGTCTGTCAGCTGTCCGCCTGAATAATCAAGTATCCAGCGCCAGTCCCAGTGAGAGACACCACGGTAGGGCACTTTTAATGCTGGTCCAAGCCACATTTCCCAGTTCAGTTCTGGCGGCACATCCTTAACTGGAGGAGTACCAATGCCTTTGTTACCGTCAGGCAAACCTACCTCAATATATTTCAGTTTTCCTACTCTGCCGTTAATAGCAAGTTCGGCTCCATGGTGGAAATTGGGAAGAGAACGCTGCCAGCTTCCTGTTTGCCAGATAATGTTATTCTTCTTTACAGCACTTACAATTGTCTGACCATCTTTAATGGTACGGCAGATTGGCTTTTCGCCGTAAACGTTTAATTTTTTGTTAACAGCTTCAGTATAAATTATCCCGTGCCAGTGATCGGGCAGAGCAATAGAGACGGCATCGAGTTTCTCTTTTTCAAGAAATTCGCGATAATCACCATAAGTCCGGCAGTCGCTGTTCTTGTTTGCCAGGTCAACTGTCTCTTTGGCCTTTGCCAGACGAAGGGCATCCACGTCGCATACTGCAACAAACTGTACAGCATTGGTAAGTTTTAAAAAATCCCTCATATTTGACATACCCTGCGATCCGGTACCGATAGAACCTATTACAATACGATCGCTTGGAACAATCCTGCCACCCCTTCCAAAAACTGATGAAGGTAAGATCTGAGGAAGCACAAAAGCACCGGCTGCCAGAGCGGCCGATCTCTTAACAAAATCTCTTCTTGATGATTTGTTTGCCATTTTAAATTATTTTTAGTAATACCTTAACATATAATACATTAACATAATAGTTCCTGATTTTAAACAATAACAGCTGTTCCTGGGACAGGTGTTTCAAAGACCATATCGACTGGACCAAATTTGATTTCGGCAGGACCAAGATCCATATCGGATTTAAATATTTCATCCCAGGAAATCGCCCTACCCGTATAGGCAGCTGTTCTTCCCATAATAGCTGTAAGAGTCGAAATAGCTGTTTGTTCCGCTTCATTCACATATTGGCCGGTACGAATGGCATGAACGAGGTGCATATGTTCCTGCACATAGGGAGGGATCTTAATTGAGTTCATTGGATTTCCGTTTTCATCTTTCGGATATTCAAACTGCCATTTAACATTTCCCTTCAGATCCCATATTGTATTTACACAATTTGTATATCCTTCAGTACCAACAATAACTTCTCCTGTACCGTTGGCACAACTGTCGATCTGCCGGCACATGCTATGCGAACTTACACCGTTTCCATAATCAAAATCAATACTGAAAAAGTCATACTGATCACCCGTTACCCTGCGGTGACGACCTCCGTAACCAATGGCCTTTTCGGGATGTTTGCCAATAAACCAGTTAATAACATCTATGTTATGTACATGTGTATCAAGGATATGATCACCGCATAACCAGCAGAAATTATTCCAGTTACGAATCATATATTCCATATCGTTCCACTCTTTTTCACGTTCGCGAAACCAGACATGGTCCTGGTTCCAGAATGCTTTGGCTGAGGTTATTGTGCCTATCGCGCCGCTTGCCACCTGTTTATATGTCTCAATATAATCTTCCTGATGTCGTCTCTGTGTACCAGTTACCACACACAATCCAATAGCTTCGGCCTTTTTTCCGGATGTTATTACCGATCGTATGCCAACAGGATCAACAGCCACCGGCTTCTCAAGGAAAGCATGTTTGTTCCTGGTTACAGCTTCCAGAAAATGTTCGGGTCTGAACTGAGGCGGAGTAGCAAGGATAACAACATCCACATCGGGAAGAGCCATAAGTTTTTTATAGCCGTCAAAACCTGTAAAGCAGTTTTCAGCTGGGATAGGAAGGTTGAAACCTGCAAATCTTTCCCGGCAGGCATCAATCTTATCCTGAAATACGTCAGCAAGAGCTATTATCTCAAGGTCAGGTCCGGCGCTGATAAAATTAATTGCGGCTCCTGTGCCTCTGGCTCCAACGCCTACCAGACCAGCTCTGAGTTTTTTACCTTTTGGCGCACCGGTCAGCACGGGAGGAAGAGCTGAAAAGCGGGTATCCGGACTCCTTTTGCAAGCTGATATCATTGCTCCCGCCCCGGCTAATCCGATTCCTGCAAGAGTGGTTTTTCCAATGAATTTTCGTCTGTCAATATTCTGCATATCTAAACTGTTAGCTAATTATTTCTGCTTTTCCGTCAAACTGTCTGCTTCGCATACTACTCTGAAACCTACATCGATACAATCTGAATACCACCAGATACTTTTTGGCATCTGAGGATCGGTAACCAGCCACGATTTATTTTTGGTAAAGTCGCGGGCGGCACTTCTGACATCTTTTGCATCACTTTTAAATGAACCACCCCTGATCACATGTTCTGCACCTCCGGAAGGGCCGGTAGGATTAATAACAGTGGCTGAATCAGTTTTATAAATATCGGAAGAATAGAAATCAAAACAAAACTCTGCAACATTTCCTGCCATATTTCTCAGTCCGAATGGATTTTCCATTACTGACATAGGCTCTCTGGTTCTTGAAAAACTATTCAGTTTATAGACTACTCTCGATGAAATATTTGTAGTATCCGGACCAAAGAATTTCTTTAACAGACCCAAAGATGTAAAATCTTTCGGATTGCCTTTGAAGAAATAAGGAGTTGTTGTTCCGCCCCGGCATGCATATTCCCATTCAGCTTCAGTTGGAAGTCTGTATTTTTTACCTGTAACTTTTGATAGCCACTGGCAATAAACATTTGCAGCATGCCACGACATTGTTATAGCGGGTCTTGCTCCTTTTCCCCAGCCCTGATCAGGAGCTCCCCATGGAGGAGTGGCTCCGGTTATGGCATCTGTATTTTTCCTGCTAACCACCTGTCCCTCTGTTCGTCCCTGCGAACCTGTTGCCCTGAAAAACGCTAAGTATTCATCCCAGGTTACTTCATTTCGTGCCATCCAGAATCTTGACAATGTCACTTTCCGTACCGGTCCCTCATCGGGCTTGCGTAATGGCTCATTATCAGGGCTTCCCATACTAAAGGTCCCACCCGGGACAGCTACCATTTCAAAAGAGACAGCAGTTCCCGGAATCATCTCTTTGAAATTTCCGAAACCTTCAACCTTTGCCGGTTCTGTAAAAATTGTCTGATTGGCGGCTATTGAAACACCAAAACTTGTATCGTGGGCATGAATAGCATTCCTGTCGTAATGGCCTACATTAAGATGACAGTTAATGCAGTTCAGTGGTTCCTTGCTTGTTGTATAGAAGAGATGCGCATTTCCGCCATTAACAGAGAGAGTAACAGGGAAAAGATTCTGATGACATTCAAGGCACGATTTTTCATAAACGAATCCTTTGGCATTTTCAAGCATTCTTTTCTCCTGCCAGTTTATTGAAGCGCTGTCTTTGAAATAATAGCCATACGCATCTTTGATCCCATGCTTCGCTTTTGCAAGAAGATAACCATGACCTTCAGGAGGAAGATGACAGTCGGAACAATGGATGATATTTCCTGATTTGTTATTAAAATGTGTTGAGAGCCTCCAGCTCTGATCGGCCTGAGGGTGAACATGACAGGAGATGCAATATTTGTCTGATGATGTATAGGAAACAACTGCTCCTCCCGATTTCAGCAGTATGAGAGCTGTTGCAAAGCCAATCAGAATAAACCAGAACTTTTTCCTGCGGGGGATAATGCTCAGACTACGGTAATTCCTTAAATTCATATTGTCCGGAAAAATCAATTAAAACTTGTTAAAGTTAATTGTTTACCCGGTTTAGTGGCAATAAATAAGAGCTATTTATTATCTTTTTTTCTAAATTATGAGTTCAGAACCGCTTGGTAAATGCATGGCAATAGGGCACCTTACCGTTCTTGAAATAATAATCCTGATGATAAGCTTCTGCCGGATAGAACTCAGAGGCTTTGGTAAGAGCAGTTGCTATTTTCAATCCTTTGGCTTTCAGGATATTCAGGTTTTTTTCTGAAATACTCTTCTGATCCTCATTAAGATAGAATATTTCTGATCTGTACTGTTCGCCTATGTCGGGTCCCTGCCTGCCTGTCTGGGTTGGATCGTGAATCTCAAGAAATAATTTAAGCAGTTTCTCATAGCTTGTCTTATCAGGATCATAAACAATCCTGACAGCTTCAGCATGTCCGGTATTCCCTGTACAAACCTCTTTATAGGTCGGATTTTTTACTTCACCCCCTGTATAGCCTGAAGTTACGGTTATCACACCCGGTTCTTTCTGCAGAAAATACTCAACTCCCCAGAAACATCCACCTGCAAAAATTGCAGTACCATATCTTCCAGGGGCCAGTTGTGCAGGTACAAAGTCGATTGAAACCGAATTGACACAATGACGCACGCTTTTGGGAGTCATCTTTTCTCCTGTAAAAACATGTCCCAGATGAGCGTTGCAGTTGGCGCATACAATTTCTGTTCTTCGTCCATCGGGATCAGGAAACCTTTTTACGGCACCTTTTATCTCATCGTCGAAGCTTGGCCATCCACAGCCGGAATCAAACTTAACGGTCGAGCTGTAAAGTGCTGCACCACACTTTTTGCAGACATAAGTTCCGTTTTCTTTAAACTTATCAAACTTCCCTGTAAAAGGGGCTTCGGTACCCTTATTATTAATTACAGCTGATTCAGCTTTTGTGAGATCAAAAAACTGTAATTTCTCCTGTGAAAATGATTCCTCGCTCATAACAGCAAAATAAGATATTAAAATTATAATAACAATTTTTTTGTTCATGTCTCCTTCTCTTTAATTTAAAGGAATAACAAATATGAGGTAAAAAAGTTATCCTGGAGCAAATAATCATTCAAATTCCGGATAATTGAAAAAATTTAAGTTTTATTAAGGTCAATAATATTTCATTATAAAAACAAAAACTTCCTGGTTCCCGCGGATGTGCATCAAGTATTTTTTTCTTTTCATTGAACTTATTATTCCTTTTATCTGTTTTTACAGAAAGAAATGTTAAAAAAAAGTAATTTCAGTGCTATTAATAAATTGTTAATTATATTGTTTGGCACAAAGTTTGTTTTTAGAAGGAAAAGTCTACTTTTGTATAATAATAATAACATAGAATAGGATATGAAAAAAATCGCTGTTTTCTTTATAGTTGCTTTTGTTGCTGTTTTAGTTCTAAGTTCTTGTAACAAAAAGGAATGTCCTGCTTATTCAAAGACAAAAACTGAGCAGACAGGAAAGAATGTCTGATACTCAATCAGCTCTTTTGTTACTCAGTTTATCTAAGTCATCATAGAAATGAAAAAACTGCTTATAACAGCGGTATTATTATTGTTTGGTGCAGTTTTACTCTTTGCACAGGGTGAATTAAATGAGGAACAGAAGGTGTTTTTCCGGAATGAAAGGTCTTTTGCAATTCTTCTTAATACTGATGGAATAGGGGTCAGTTACCGTGGTGCAAAAAGAATTGATTATCTGAATAAGCGTCTGATCGAGATTGAAGCAGGCACCTTAAAACATCCCAAAGAATACAAACTATCGAATCCATATATTCAGGGAGGTACTTTTGTTTTCGGCAAACTCAATTCCACAATCTATCTGAGAGGGGGAATAGGTCATCAGCATGAACTATTTAAAAAAGCCGATCTTGGCGGAATCGCTATCAGGTATTTTTATTCTGCCGGTCCGGTTATAGCTCTGTACAAACCCATATATTATAAGGTACTCTATCCGATTTCAGTTAATGAATATGATATTAAGGAGGAAAAGTTCAGTTCGTCAATAGCTTTGCCTCAGGATATCTTCAGTAAATCGGCTTTTACGAAGGGACTTAATGAAACAAAAGTTCTTCCCGGTCTCTATGCTAAGGCTGGCTTTAATTTTGAGTACAGCAAAGAGGACAAAGCAATCCATGCAATTGAGATTGGGGCCCAGATCAACGTTTTTCCAAAAAAGATACCGATTATGGCAAGTTCCGATAATAAAAGCATATACTTCTCATTATTTGTCAGTTACAGATTCGGAATGATAATAGACCCACTCCATCCGGAATTAAATAAATTTTCTAATATCTTCCGGAGAAAAAAAAGTAAATGATCTTTTTTAACTCTTGGCATTTTCATTGAAAGTATTATTTTTGTGAGTCAAATTTATTAACTAATTAATTTAACAGATATGTCAAAGATTAAAGTAGCTATAAACGGGTTCGGCAGAATAGGCCGTAACGTTTTTAAGATTGCTCTTGAAAGGCCGGATATTGAGATTATAGGAATCAACGATCTGACTGACACAAAAACACTTGCACATCTTCTTAAGTACGATTCAACACAGGGAAGATTTGCCGGCGTCACCCACGACAATGAAAACATTATTGTTAACGGTGTGAAAGTGAAGGTCAGCGCTGAAAGAAATCCTGCAAATATCCCCTGGATAGAAAAACCGGATGTTGTTGTTGAGTCAACTGGAATTTTTACATCAAAAGAGAGTCCAAAAGGTGGTTATGGCGATCACCTTAAGAATGGCGCAAAAAAAGTTATTCTTACAGTTCCTGCCAAAGACACCATTGATGCAATGATCGTATTAGGGGTAAATGACCAAGACCTTAAACCTGAGCATCAGTGTGTTTCAAATGCTTCATGTACTACTAACTGCCTTGCACCTATTGCAAAGGTTCTGAATGACAACTTTGGCATAGAGATTGGTTATATGACAACCATTCACTCATATACCAACGACCAGAGAATTCTTGATCTTCCTCATTCTGACTTGAGACGTGCAAGATCTGCAGCTCTATCTCAGATACCTACAACCACAGGTGCTGCAAAAGCTGTTGGAAAAGTAATTCCTGATCTTAAAGGCAAACTTGATGGCATCTCTGTAAGGGTACCAACACCAACAGGTTCACTTGTAGACTTAGTAGCTGTTCTTAAAAAAGAAGCAACAAAAGAGGAGATTAATGCCGCAATGAAAAAAGCAGCTGAAGGTCCGATGAAAGGAATACTTGAATATACTGAAGATCCTATTGTTTCTGTTGATGTAATTCATAGCACTTATTCATCAGTGTTTGATGCTCAAAGCACAATGGTAAATGGTAAAATGATAAAAGTTCTTGCATGGTACGATAACGAGTGGGGCTACTCCTGCAGGGTTGTCGATCTGATACCAATGCTGAAGTAACAGAAAAGGTTGATAAAATGAAAAAGAGAGGATTTTCCTCTCTTTTTTATTTATATGATCATGTCTATCTCAAGTGGTATCCCGGCGGTATCCCTATAATGTTCTCCCAGTTCAAGCATTCCCTCATCGTCTTCCTCATAAAGCCATTTCATCTTAACCAGCTTTCCTGAACGGTTATAGCCTGTAAGACTTTTCAGTATCTCATATAGGTATTTTGAGGAGCCACTGTTTATATATTCTAGCTTAATATTAACATCCAGCCCATTATTCTTTTTAAAATGGAGAGTAATCCATTCGTCAAGCCTTCTGAAAATAAGTTCAGGGTTTTCAGGAATCGATCGTCCGAAAAGTTCAAGCCTGTTATCATCGGGATAATAGATAATACCCGGACAATTTTTCAACTCCTCCTGAATAACATATTTTTCCATATTCTGATAGTTTATTCGTATCGTAAAGCTTCAATAGGATCTATATTGGCTGCCTTCACCGCAGGTGCATAACCAGAAACAACACCCACAATGAAACAAACAACGATTCCGGTAATTACCCAGATCCATGGAATTACAAAACTTGATCTGAGCATTGAAGATACTGCATTTCCAATTAATATCCCAAGAATAATCCCAAAAATTCCACCAAGCTGTCCAATCATTATTGATTCAAACAGAAACTGATACTTGATAGTCTGCGTTTTTGCACCGATAGCCTTCCTCACCCCTATTTCGCGTGTCCTTTCAGTAACCGAGACAAGCATAATATTCATAAGCCCTACGGCAGCCCCAAATAATGTAACAATTCCTATAATTGTTGCCGCAAGAGTAACATATTTAACGTTTTCGAGAAGCATCTTTACTATATTATCGCTTTTATTTATGTTGAAATCAGATTCATCTTTCGGATTCAGATTCCTTACTATTCTGAAAACAGCTTCAGCTTCTCCTGCCATTACATCAAGATTTACCGGGTTCACAGGCATAACAGTAAGGTTGAAAGTCATATTTGGTCGTGAAAAATACTGACGCGCAGTAGTTACAGGCATAAAGCAGACCAGATCAGGGTTCCCCAGGCCGGATCCCTTTCTTTTCAATACACCGGCAACTTTCAGCTTCATCCCGGCAACTGTGATCTCCCTACCGACCGGATCTACTCCCGGAGAAAAAAGATCCTTTTCAATGTCAGCTCCGATAAGTACCAGATGCCTGTTCATCTGAACCTCATCGGCCGTAAAATTCCTTCCCTTCTCTATTTCATAACCGGCAACTGTAAGATGATTCTCATCAACTCCTGAAAGTTCAACATTCGGATTTGTCTCCTCTGCCCCATACTTAACTGTCGATAGCCTTGATGCATAAAAGGATATTGAGACTCTGACACCATCATTGAACCGATCTTTAAATTCTTCTGCTTCCCTGAATGAAATGCGGGAAAAATTCTTGGTCCTGGTTTTACTGTCACCAATCTGAATATTCATCCCTCGGGAAGTGATAGTGAATGAGTTGGCACCCATCATTGTAAACTGGCTGGTAAGAGAGGATTTAATTGCATCTATTGCTGTAAGTATCCCAACAAGAGCCATTATGCCAATGGCAATAATCCCCATTGTAAGAATCGCCCTTAACCTGTTTGACTTGATTGCCTTGAATGAAATTCTCAGATTCTCTCTGAAAATACCTATTCTCTTTATACTTGATTTCATTTACAGTACATCTCCGTACGTTACAATAATAAAAAAATAAAAGTACACTTTTTTTCCCTTTTACCGAAAAGCGAATTATTAATAAGTTATTTTTTGGTATTATTGGAAACATTCACTGTATCAAATTCCCTAAACTACAGGGTCAGTCTGTTTCCCCTTCGGAATACAACCGGGAAAAACCTTTGGATTTTTTAAAAACTGGACTCGGAATGACAAACCCGGAAATACCTGATGTTGTCACTGAGAGGGTCAGAAAAAATCTGAAAATTATTAAAATAAACATGTTTTTAGTTGCATAACTAAATATTTCGTTGTATATTTGGGATTGTTGATTAATGGAAAACTAAACTAACGAATCGGGAATTCTGAAATAGAAACATAACAGGAAAAATGAGAGAGTTAACAAGAGCCGAAGAAGAGGTAATGCAGGTTTTATGGAAGCTTAAAAAAGGATTTGTCAAAGAAATTCTCGAGCACTTTGACGAACCCAAACCAGCATACAATACGGTAAGTACTATCGTCAGGATACTTCAGGATAAAGGTTTTGTTGAGCACAAAGCATATGGCCGAACACATGAATATTTTCCTGTTGTATCAAAAAGCGACTATTCAAAAAACCATCTCAGCACTTTTGTAAATGATTATTTTTCAAATTCTTTTGAGAAAATGGTTAGCTTCTTTGCAAAAGAAAAAAGTATCTCGGTAAAAGAGATGGAGGAGATTATGAAAATAATGGAGGGAGAGGTGAAAAAACAAAAAATGATATAATGAATACATTTATTATATACATGGTTAAGGCTGCTTTTTACCTGATAGCATTTTATCTTGTATATTTCATTTTGCTCAGCAGAGATACTTCATACGTCAGAAACAGGGCATTTATTCTATTCTCAATAGCCTTATCGTTTATCCTGCCATACTTTACTCTGCAGACAATAAGGCCAATGAACATCCAGCTTTTCGGAAGACTGCTCTCCGAAGTCTTTGTCTCAGCAACTTCTGACAATACGGCACGCTCAGGCCGGATCGGATCATCGGTAAATCTGTTGCAGATTATTTATTCAGTATATATCAGCGGCGCAGTTATCCTTTTATTAAAACTGGCAGCCGACCTTCTTAATCTTTTTGTTTTAATAGCACGGAAGAAAGACAGAGGAAGCCGGATTATTAAATTTAATGGCTTCAATACATCCGGATTTTCTGCAATGGGTTATATTTTTATTAATACCCGGCTTAACCCCGAGGAATCAGATGAAATTATTAAACACGAACAGAACCATCTCAGACAGAACCATTTCATTGATATAATTTTTATTGAAACAATAAAGGCATTTCAATGGTTTAATCCTGCTGTTTATCTGTTTAACATATCCCTTCGGGCAATTCATGAATATCAGGCAGATCAGGGTTGCCTCATGTCGGGTATTCCCGTTGTAAACTACCAGAGTCTGCTACTCAGCCAGGTTTTTAAATCGGGAACATTCAATCTGACAAACAGTTTTTCAAATCCATCGCTCATAAAACAACGAATGATAATGATGACAAAAAAACCAACTTCATCATTCGCAAATATGAAACTTCTTCTGGTGGTTCCTGTCACAGGAGTGGTATTTCTGGCAATATCCGCATATAAAGAAATTCCTGAGCCTTCTCAGCTAAGGCCGGATCCCATACCTGTATCCATCACAGCATCATCTGTCAATTTACCTGAACCAGCGAAGGCAGCATCAGAAGGCTCAAAACCAACAGAAAACAAAGTAGTTAAAAGTAATGAGAAAACACCTCCTCTTACACCCCCGCCACCACCTCCTCCATTGCAAATTTCAGGATCAGTAACAGAGGAAAAATCTGCAATTAATACAGAAACTGCTGAAGATATAACACC
Source organism: uncultured Bacteroidota bacterium (assembly GCA_903824785.1). GTDB lineage: Bacteria > Bacteroidota > Bacteroidia > Bacteroidales > VadinHA17 > LD21. Next base: position 26,008 of record CAIJYD010000115.1, on the reverse strand, counting down.
TTTTGTCGCTGTTGAAGAGATGCCTCTTTTCCCCGGCGGTGATGCCGAACTGCTGAAGTTCATTGCTGAAAATACCGCTTATCCCGAAATGGCAAAAACGAACAATATTCAGGGAAGGGTTATTGTACGTTTCTGCGTAACAGAAAAAGGAGCAGTGAACAGAATCAGTATTCTGAAGGGTGTTGACCCTGAACTTGATGCAGAGGCATTACGGGTTGTAAACACACTCCCCACCTTTAAGCCGGGAAGACAGGGAGGAAAAGAGGTTCCTGTCTGGTATATGGTGCCAATTACCTTTACACTGAGATAGATCCTTCTTCAATTTCATTATCATTCCCGATCTCCGATTTTCAGAATCAAATAGTGCTTCTCAAATATCAGATTAAATAAAATTCATTTTTTTATGATTATTTTATATATAATTAAGTTTTTAGTTGTATAACTAATTATTTCGTTGTATCTTTGAGTTTGTAAGGGTATCGATCTTCTTAAGATTTATAAACTCTAATAAAAACGATTATGAAAACTAAAAGCAATCCTCAGTCCGCGGTAAATCTGAAATTATTTTTGATCTTACCGGCAATCCTTATTTTACTATTTGCTGTATACTCCTGCGCGGCAAAGAAGAAATTGGCCACAGTAGAAACAGCTGATGATACGCCATATGTAGTAGTCGAAGAGATGCCCCTGTTTCCGGGTGGAGACAGTACTCTTCTGGCATATATAGCAATTAACACAAAATATCCCGAACTGGCAAAGAAAAATAATATCCAGGGCCGGGTCATTGCACGCTTTTGTGTAACCAAAGAAGGTGGAATCAACAGGGTCAGCATCATTAATTCAGTAGATCCGGAGCTTGATGCTGAAGCACTCAGAGTCATTAAAACACTTCCTTCCTTTACACCGGGAAAGCAGGGTGGAAAACCGGTAAATGTCTGGTATATGTTACCAATTACGTTTGCTTTAAGATAATTCCCAAAACAGGGGCTTAATATGGATGCAGGGAGAGGCTTCGGCTTTTCCCTGCACTATTTTGAACCAAACTGACTCCTGCGGGTCAGTTTTTAATATTTATTGTAATTCAAATTCAGTAAATTTGCATGCTTTAAACAAGCAGATTATGGAACTTGAAGAAAGAATAAAATCATTTGCTGCCCTTGGGAATATCCTGCTAAAATCAATAAATGAAAATACAGGCAGCTATAGTGAACATCTTAACACCATTATTGACAACCAGTTAATAGAAAATCCTTGGTTTACTCCCGAAAATACAAGAATGGCATTAAATGCAATTGCTAATGAACTTACGGAAGAAAACCTCATTAAATGGACTAATGCTTACCCTGCATTAAAAGAGAAAAAAAATCCCTTCAGGGCAGGTGTTATCATGGCCGGAAATATACCCCTTGTTGGCTTTCACGATTTTCTTTCCGTCCTGATCAGCGGGAACAGCCTGATAGCAAAAACCAGTTCAAAAGATTCCGTTTTAATTATCACTATCGGCGATATTCTCTGCTCCATAAATCCCGGATTCAGGGATATGATTAAATTTACTGAAGGACCACTTTCGGATTTTGATGTTATTATCGCTACCGGCAGTAACAACAGTTCAAGATACTTTGAATACTATTTTGGTAAATATCCCAATATAATAAGGAAGAACCGAAACAGTATCGCAATATTAAGTGGTGATGAAACGGATTCTGAACTGAAAGGCCTTGGAGATGATATCTTCTCCTATTTTGGACTTGGCTGCAGAAATATTTCAAAAATTTATATTCCTGCAGGATATGACTTTACCACCATGACAAGAAACTGGGACCATTTTGCCGGAATAACAGGCAACATTAAATATGCCAACAACTATGACTTTAATAAAGCTGTTCTCATCGTTAATAAAGAAAAGTTTCACGACACAGGTTATCTTTTAATGAAGGAAGACAGCAGAATATCTTCACCCGTTTCTGTTCTCCATTATGAGTATTTTAAAACCCATTCCGAAGCAATAGATAAGGCAGAACAGTCAAAAGAGAATATTCAGTGTATTGTAGGAAAAGAGAATATCCCTTTTGGCAAAGCACAGTCACCTCATTTGTGGGATTATTCGGACGGAATTGACACAATAGATTTTCTTATAAAAAATATTTAGCCGGAATATTGTAAAGTAAAAAATATTATATTGCACCCACTGAATTAATAAAAATTATGGTTTACAAATTTGTAGTGTTATCAGATGAGGATGAGTCATTTGTCAGAGAATTTGAGTTTCTTGACACACATACATTATTGGATTTTCACAACCTGATTCAGGATGAATTGGAGTTTGACAAATCCCAGATGGCCTCTTTTTTCATGGCAACTGACAATTGGGAAAAGGAGGAGGAATTTACTCTTTTTGATATGGGTACAGGTTCCTCAACGATGGAAGTTGCTGTTCTTGAGGATATTATATTCCGCAAGAACCAGAAGCTATTATATATTTTCGACTTTTTTAATGAAAGAGCTCTTTTTGTTGAATATACAGGAGAATCGAAAGAGATAGAGGGCAGAGAATGTCCTTCATGTACAAATTCAAAGGGGGTACCGCCTAAACAGGTGGTTTTCGGAGGAAGTGCACGCAAGCTTTACAATAACATTATCGTATCGGATGATGAGGATGAAGATGAACCGGAAGTTGATGAACTTTTTCTGGATGGTGATGATGAAGAGACTCTTCCCGATTTCGAAAATATTGATAACCTGAACGAAGACGAAGAATAGTCTTCCACAGGAAAATATTCCAATGGAAAATAGTCTTATAGTTCTGCTTGGTCCGACAGGGGTTGGCAAAACTGATATTGCAATCGATTTAGCTATCAGGCTTAACTGCGAAATCATTTCAGCCGACTCGAGACAGTTCTTCAAAGAAATGGAAATCGGAACTGCGGTTCCATCAGAAAATCAGCTTTATACAATTGAACATCACTTCATCAGATTCCTGTCTGTTAAAGAATACTATAGCTCAAGTCTGTTTGAACGTGACGTTCTCGATCTTCTTCCCAGGCTTTTCAGCAGCAACAGGGTCGTTATAATGACAGGCGGTTCAGGCATGTATTTGGATGCCGTCTGTAACGGTACTGATGACATCCCGGATGTTGATCCTGAGGTAAGGGATAGATATATTTCGCTTCACAAAAACGAAGGAATTGAAGGTTTGAGAGCTGCCCTGAAACTTCTCGATCCTGAACATTATGCAAAAGTTGATCTTAAAAATCATAAACGGATAATGAGGGCTCTGGAGATCTCCGACTCTGCAGGCAGACCCTACTCCTCTTTTCTTAAGAAGCAAAAAAGGGAAAGGGACTTTAAAATTATTAAAATAGGACTCAACAGAACCAGGGATGAACTTTACGACAGAATTAATTCACGAGTCGATAAAATGGTTGAAGCAGGTCTGGAGGAAGAAGCCCGGCTGCTTTTTCAATACAAACATCTTAACGCTCTGAACAGTGTTGGGTACAAAGAGTTTTTTGATTATTTCGACGGTAACATTTCAAGGGACAAAGCCATTGAACTCATAAAAAGGAACAGCCGCAGGTATGCTAAACGCCAGATGACCTGGTGGAGCAAAGACAAGCAGATAAAATGGTTTCATCCGGATGACAAAAAGGGGAGAGAGGAATATATCAATGAGAATCTGCCCGCAGCAAAACCTTAAAGAAATTCAGTTACCTTAGAAACAGACTAATCAAGATCGGATTCATTATGAGTACACCACGGGAAGATTTATTGCGATGTTTACACCGCAGGGGTTTCAATAAAGTACATGTCGATTATGTATTCTGTGAATCACAGATTGAATCATTTAAAAAAAGATTCGGACATACCGGTTATGAAGAGTGGTTTGGTCTGAGCCACCGCAGACTGGAACTTGACATCAAAAGAAACTATAGCATTGGAAGGAACCTCTTCACAAGGGAGGTTTTGCCTGAAGATACACTGTTTGATGAGTATGGCATCGGCCATTCAAAAGGATCGGAATTTGCTTTTCACATGACAAGAATGCACCACCCCCTTCGGGGCGCTGATCCTGAAGAGATTTCCAATTACCCCTACCCTTCTGTTGATGAATCAAAACTGGAGGAATTCCGGAATAAAGTATCAGCACTTCACGGAAAAGGGCTGGCTTCATTTGGATCTATGCAGATGACTGTATGGGAAGCCTCATGGTACCTGCGGTCAATGGAAGAACTAATGGTAGATATGATGACCGAGAGTGAAACGGCAACCATCCTGCTGGATAAGATCACTGATTTTGCCTGTGAAAAAGCCCGGGCATACGCCTCAGCCGGCATAGATATTCTTTCCCTTGGCGACGATATAGGAACACAGAACTCAATTATGCTCGATGTTGGTTTATGGGAACAATGGCTCAGGCCCCGCCTGAAAAAAGTAATTACCGCCGCAAAAGAGATCAATCCCGACATCCTTATTTTTTACCATTCCTGCGGGTATATCCTGCCGTTTATCGACAAGCTTATTGAGACCGGTGTAGAGATTCTGAATCCGATTCAGCCCGAGTGTATGGATTTTAATGAAGTATACGACCGGTATCACGACCGGATTTCATTCTGGGGAACACTGGGAACACAGCAGCTTCTTCCTTATGATACTAAAGAGGAGGTTAAAAAGGTAACACTTGAACGTCTTGAAAAATGCGGAGCCAATGGAGGAATTGTTCTTGGTCCCACACATATGGTTGAACCGGAGGTGCCATGGGAGAACCTAATGGCGATAACAGAAGCTGTGAATGACTTTGAGAAAAAATTCACCCTTCCTTAAATGAAGTTCTCGCTTCCTGATATTGCAGTTTTTATTACCTACTGTGCAATCGTGACAGGTGTCGGGATTATCGTCTCACGCAGGGTAAATAAAAAGAAAGATACAGCCAGTTATTTTTTTGCCTCCAATTCCCTTCCCTGGTTTCTGGTGGGAAGTTCAGTTATTGCAGCCAATATATCAGCTGAACAGTTTGTAGGAATGTCGGGGTCAGGGTTTGCAATGGGTCTGGCAATTGCTACTTACGAATGGCTTGCTGCCATTATGTTAATCATTGTTGCCTGGTGGTTTCTTCCGGTATTTATCCGGAAAAAAATATACACTATGCCTCAGTTTCTTGAGGTGAGATACAACCGGCGGATAAAAACAGTACTGGCAATCTTCTGGTTGTTTCTTTTTGTATTTGTAAACCTAACATCGATCCTCTATCTGGGAGCTCTTTCATTAACCACAATTTTCGGGATTAAGCTTGGTTATGCCATTGCAGGACTTGCTGTTTTTTCAGTATTGCTTACCGTCGGCGGAGGATTAAAGACAATTGCAAATACGGATGTTATTCAGGTTTTGTTTCTGGTTGCAGGAGGGCTTACTACGACATATCTTGCACTTAATGCCGTTTCGGACGGGCATGGTGTCGTTAATGGTTTCTCGGTTCTTATGGAGAAAGCACCTGAGAAATTTCACATGATTCTACAAAAATCCGATCCCAATTATAAGTATATGCCCGGAATAAGATCAGTGCTTGGAGGAATCTGGATTGCCGGCATTTATTACTTCGGAGCCAATCAGTATATCATCCAAAAAGCTTTAGGGGCAAAAAACCTGAAAGAGGCACAGCGGGGAATGGTTTTTGCCGGTTACCTTAAGCTTATCATTCCCGTACTTGTTGTCCTTCCCGGCATAGCAGCCTTCGTGCTGAAAGCCGATATCACCCGGCCTGACGAGGCATATCCCTGGTTACTTAACCGATTTGTACCTTCCGGAATAAAAGGATTTGTTTTTGCTGCTTTAATTGCTGCCATTGTATCATCGCTGGCTGCAATAATAAACAGTGCTTCAACCATCTTTACAATTGATATTTACAAGAGCTATTTTAAACCACTAATGTCGGAAGTGAATCTTGTAAAAACCGGCCGTATCTCAAGTCTGGTAATGATTGCAATTGCAGCTTTGATTGCTTCAATGTTATCCGGTATTGAACAGGTTTTTCAATTTATTCAGGAATATACTGGACTGGTAAGTCCGGGTATTACTGCCATGTTCATTCTGGGCATTTTCTGGAAAAAGACTACTGCCCGTGCCGCCTGGGTTGCAGTAATAATTACGCTTCCTGTACCGCTGTTATTGAAGCAGTTCTTTCCGGGGATGCCATTCCTTGATAATATGGCTGTTTCATTTCTTATTATATGTACCCAGATGATTATAATGTCGCTGATGGAAAAGAGCCCCGAACCGCAGACAATAAAATGGGAATTACCGGCTGATATCTTTCATAATACCGACCGGCCATTCAAATGGCTCTCGATGGGAATAGTCGTTATTCTCAGTTTGTTATACTTTCTTTTCTGGTAGAATTGAAATAATTGAACGGAGTTTATCGCCGTTCAGAAATTGCAATCTGCAAAGATCAATTGGAAAGAGAGAGATCAGGATAAGTTCTTTAACCTCTTAATTGTGTTGAGTGGGTCATCAGAACTGAAAACAGAATTGCCTGCAACAAGCACATTAACACCTGAACCGATAAGTTTTGCAGCATTCTTTGTATCAATCCCGCCATCCACTTCAATCAAGACATTATGTCCGCCTGTATCGATCATTTTACGGAGTTCTTCAATCTTATTATAACTCTCCATAATAAATGACTGGCCTCCATAACCAGGATTGACAGTCATAATAAGAACCATGTCGATGAAGGGAAGGATGTTCTTTAAAAGAGAGACAGTAGTATGAGGATTGAGAGCAACCCCTGCTTTCATTCCAAGGTTACGGATTTCGGTAACAGTTCGCTGCAGGTGAGTACAGGCTTCATACTGAACTGTCAGGATATTTGCACCGGCATCGCGAAAGCGGGTCAGGTAACGGTCGGGGTCAACAATCATCAGATGCACGTCCATCGGCTTTTCCGATATCTTCTTTACAGCTTCAATAACAGGAAACCCAAACGAGATATTCGGAACAAAGAGGCCATCCATAATATCGAGGTGAATCCAGTCAGCCTGGCTTCTGTTTACCATTAATACATCCTTTCCGAGGTTGGCAAAATCAGCTGCCAGAAGAGATGGTGAGATCAGGTGGTCCATTTAGAATTATTTTGGACAAATATAGAAACAAATTATTATCCGAGGTATGTTTTCAAAATTCTGCAGCGGGTTGTAAACTGAATCCTTTTGATTGCTTTTTCTTTTATCTGCCTTACGCGCTCTCTGGTAAGGCTTAACTCCTCACCTATCTCTTCAAGAGTATAAGGATGCTTCAGACCCAATCCGAAATACAATTTCAGAACTTTTGATTCGCGTGGAGAGAGAGTATTAAGTGCCCTGTCAATTTCATAGGCAAGCGATTCATTTATAAGGTTTTTATCAGGACTTGGAGTATCAGAGCTCTGGATAACATCGTACATATTATTATCTTCTTCGGAACTTAACGGAGCATCCATGCTGACAGTCCTTCCGTTAGTTTTGAGCGCCTCTTTTACCTCGTCAGGTATCATCTCCAAAGAATCAGCTATTTCCTGTGAAGAGGGTTCTCTCTCGTAAGTCTGCTCAAGTCGTGCGAAAGCTCTGTTTATCCGGTTTATTGAACCAATCTTATTAACCGGCAGCCTGACTATTCTTGATTGTTCCGCAAGAGCCTGAAGGATTGCCTGCCGGATCCACCATACGGCATAAGAGATAAATTTAAACCCTCTGGTCTCATCAAAACGCTGAGCAGCCTTCATCAGGCCAAGGTTACCTTCATTGATCAGATCAGGCAAGCCAATTCCCTGATTCTGATATTGTTTGGCTACAGAAACCACAAAACGAAGATTTGCTTTTACCAGCTTTCTCAAAGCGTCAGTATCGCCCGATTTTATCCTCCTTGCCAGGATAACCTCTTCGTCGGGAGAAATAAGCTCTACCTTCCCAATCTCCTGGAGATATTTATCTAATGAGGGAGTATCACGATTAGTAACCTGCTTTGTTATCTTTAGCTGACGCATATTCAGGCCAGAATTTCAATTTTCAGACATCGATCAAGTCATCAAATACAATTTTAATGAAAATTTTATGATCAGACAACGTTTTCGTCCATTTTTTTTGGATAATATTTGTTTTGTAGTAACTTGCACAATATTTTTCATACTGAATATCAAATTATTAATTGATTTGATTGAAACCCGGAACATTTTTACAACATTAAATAGGTAATATATTGGCAATTTTATTTAATATTGCAGCGGTTTTCAGATATGCTTAATATTTGTAACTAATCCAACAGGTTCATTTGAATTTTCCGGCCTGTCATTCCAAACTAAATCACTTTGACATCTTATATCCCAATTATCATTAAAATATGTACGACATTCTTGAGCTGAGTAAGAAGCTGCTTCCTGAATTAAAGGAAATAGCAAAGGAACTTAATATTAAAAAAGCTGAAACTCTGAAAAAACAGGATCTGATCTATAAAATTGTTGATCAACAGGCTATTGATGCTAATGAGATCAAACCTGATCAGAATGAAGAGAAGCTTGAAACTAAGGAGGAATTAATTTTCTCCCCTGAGGTTATTAATAATGAGTCTGCTGCCGAGCCTGTTCCGGAAGTTGAGCATGAAACTGAGGAGGAATCTGAGGAGGAATCTGAGGCTGCTTCTGCTTTGAGAAGAGGGAAACGGCCAAGAACCCTTAAGAAAGTAGTAAAACGCTCAGTAGAATCGGTTATGTCAGTATCACCTGATGATCTGAGAAGACCTGAAACAGCTGTTTCGGAACGGCAGGAACCTGTAAAAAAGCAGGAGAGAACCGAAGATAAACCGGATCTTTTTAAGAATGCCGAACCATTGAGAGATGATAAGAAAAATCATCCCTGGAAAAACGACCAGAGGACTGACCAACCGGGAGAAAAGAGGGCTAAATTTGAGAAATCACGGATAGACAGACCCGACTGGAGAAAAGATGATGTTTCAACTGAACCTTTAATTGATAATGCAATACCTGTTATTAACGGTGAAGCTTCCTTCGAAGATATCAAACCATCATCAGAAGTCTATTTTGGTGACATTCTGGTTGAATCTCCGGTAAAGGAACATATACCTGAAGTTATTCCGGTAAGGGAAGAAAGGAAAGAAAAGCCTTATGATTTTGAAGGTATAATCTATAATACAGGTGTGCTGGAAATTATGCCGGACGGATATGGTTTTTTGAGATCACCCGACTATAATTACCTGAACTCTCCTGACGATATTTATGTATCACAGTCCCAGATAAAACTCTTCGGTCTTAAAACAGGAGATACAATCAAGGGTTCAATCAGGCCTCCGAAAGAGGGCGAAAAGTACTTCCCGCTTATCAAAGTGGATGAGATTAATGGCAGAAGTCCCGATTTTATCAGAGACAGGGTTCCTTTCGATTTTCTGACACCACTTTTCCCTGATGAGAAATTTACCCTATGCCAGCCGGGAGAAGGATCTTTATCGGTAAGGGTGATCGATATGTTTACCCCAATTGGAAAAGGACAAAGAGGATTAATCGTTGCCCAGCCAAAAACAGGAAAGACAATTCTGCTTCAGGAGATAGCAAATGCCATAGCAAAATATCATCCCGAAGCCTATCTGATGATTCTCCTTATCGATGAACGTCCTGAAGAGGTTACCGATATGGCCAGAAATGTAAAAGCTGAAGTGATTGCTTCTACATTCGACGAACCGGCTGAACGTCATTGCCGTGTTGCAAATATTGTACTTGAAAAGGCAAAACGCCTTGTTGAATGCGGACACGATGTTGTTATTCTTCTTGACTCAATAACCAGGCTGGCCAGAGCTTTCAATACAACGGCCCCTGCTTCAGGGAAAGTATTATCAGGAGGTGTTGACTCAAATGCCCTTCATAAACCAAAAAGGTTCTTTGGTGCCGCCCGTAACATTGAAAATGGAGGATCGCTCACTATCCTTGCCACTGCCCTTACAGATACCGGTTCAAAGATGGATGATGTGATCTTTGAGGAATTTAAAGGCACGGGTAACATGGAACTCCAGCTTGACCGCAAACTTTCAAACAGAAGAATTTTCCCTTCAATAGATATTCCTGCATCAAGTACACGCAGGGAAGACCTCCTCCTGAACAAAAATATTCTTCAGAAAATATGGGTTTTACGGAATTTTCTCACCGATATGAACTCTGTAGAGGCTATGGAATTCCTGCGAGACAGGTTACTTCAGGCAAAATCGAATGAAGAATTTCTGATTTCTATGAACGGAGGATAACAAATGGTATTTTTTTGTAAATTCGCACTTTCTTTTCAATATTCTTTTTAATAAAATATATAAATCACAATGGGAACAAAAAAATTTATAACCTGCGACGGCAATCAGGCTGCGTCGCACGTTGCATATATGTTTAGCGAGGTAGCTTGCATATATCCAATAACACCTTCATCCACTATGGCAGAATATGTTGATGAATGGGCCGCCAACGGATTATTAAACATTTTCGGAGAACAGGTTAAGGTTGTTGAAATGCAATCTGAAGCAGGTGCTGCCGGTGCTATGCACGGTGCTCTGCAGACCGGTGCTCTGTGTACAACCTACACATGTTCACAGGGATTACTTCTTATGATCCCGAATATGTACAAGATTGCCGGGGAACTTCTTCCCGGGGTATTCCATGTCAGCGCACGCGCAGTAGCTGCACACGCCCTCTCTATCTTTGGCGACCATAGCGATATTTATGCTACACGTCAGACCGGTTTTGCAATGCTGGCAAGCGGCAGTGTTCAGGAGATAATGGACCTGGCAGGTGTCGCTCACCTCGCTTCAATCAAATCTCGCATCCCTTTCATGCACTTCTTCGACGGCTTCCGCTCTTCTGCTGAGGTTCAGAAGATTGAGTCTATCGACATGGAAGATCTCAAGAAACTTATCGACATTGATGCATTGACAAGATTCCGCACAAATGCTCTTAATCCTGAGCACCCTGTAACAAGAGGCACCGCTCAGAACCCTGATATTTTCTTCCAGGCAAAAGAGGCAGTGAATAAATTCTATGAACCAATTCCTGATATTGTTAACTCATACATGAAAGAGATAACAAAACTGACAGGAAGAGAATACAAACCTTTCAACTATTATGGAGCTCCGGATGCTGAGAATATAATAATTGCAATGGGGTCAATAACAGAAACAACAAAAGAGACTATTGATTACCTGATAGAAAAAGGTGAAAAAGTCGGACTCATAGCTGTCCATCTTTATCGTCCATTCTCTGCAAAATACTTCTTTGATATATTCCCGAAATCAGTAAAGAAAATTACTGTACTCGACAGGACAAAAGAATCGGGTTCAAACGGAGAACCTCTTTACCTCGATATTAAGGAGCTGTTCTATGATAAACAGGAAAGACCTGTTATCGTTGGCGGACGTTACGGACTTAGCTCAAAAGATACAACACCAAGCATGGTCCTTTCAGTATTCGAGAACATGAAACTTAAAGAACCAAAGAATCAGTTCACCGTTGGTATAGTTGATGATGTTACATTCACATCTCTTCCAATACTTCCTGAGATTAATGTTGCCCTTCCGGGTACATACTCTGCTAAATTCTACGGTCTGGGTTCTGATGGTACAGTTGGTGCAAATAAAAACTCAATCAAGATCATTGGTGATTCAACTGATAAATATTGCCAGGCTTATTTTGCATACGACTCAAAGAAATCAGGAGGTATAACAACATCGCACCTTCGTTTTGGTGACAAACCTATCCGTTCGCCATATCTTGTAAATACTCCTGACTTTGTAGCTTGTCATGTACCTTCTTATCTTGACAAGTATGATATGTTGAAAGGATTGAAGAAAAACGGGACTTTCCTCCTGAACTCGATTTGGGATGCTGAAACTACCAAAAAACATCTTCCCGATCATATGAAGAAATATATGGCTGAAAACCATATCAATTTCTACACAATAAATGCTACGCTTATTGCAGAAGAACTTGGACTCGGGACCCGTACCAACACAATTATGCAGGCAGCCTTCTTTAACGTAGCCAATGTCATTCCTTATGAAAAAGCTGAATCGGAAATGAAGAAGGCTATTTATAAGAGTTATGGTAAAAAAGGCGAAGAGATTGTCAATATGAATTATGCAGCCATTGACAAAGGAAGCGCAGTTGATAAGATTGAAATTCCTGCCGAATGGGCCGCTATTAAGGTAACAAAAGCGGTTGATACAAGAGATATTCCTGAGTTCATCCGTGAAGTCATGGAACCAATGAACAGTATGAAAGGTGATGATCTTCCTGTAAGTGCATTTGCTGGCAGAGAAGACGGAACCTTCCCTTCAGGTACCTCACAGTACGAGAAAAGAGGTATTGCAGTTAATGTCCCTGAATGGCAGCCTAATGAGTGTATCCAGTGTAATCAGTGTTCTTATGTTTGTCCTCACGCTGCTATACGTCCTTTCCTTTTAACAGAAGAGGAGCTTGCAGCTGCGCCGGAAAACACCAAGACTATTCAGGGTATTCCCGGAGCTCTCAAAGCATTCAAATTCAAAATTCAGGTAAGTGTTCTTGACTGTACCGGTTGCAGCAACTGTGCTGATGTCTGTCCTTCAAAGAACAAAGCACTTATCATGAAACCGCTTGAATCACAGTCTGAAGAGATTACACGCTGGACATACATGCATGAGAAGGTTGGTTACAAAGATACCGTTGTCGATAAATTTGTCAACGTTAAGAACAGTCAGTTTGCACAGCCATTATTTGAATTCTCAGGTGCTTGTGCAGGTTGTGGCGAAACACCTTATATAAAATCAATCACCCAGTTATATGGTGACAGGATGATCGTTTCAAATGCAACAGGTTGTTCTTCAATATATGGCGGCTCTGCTCCTTCTACTCCATACACACATAATAAAAAAGGAGAGGGACCTGCATGGGCTAACTCATTGTTTGAAGATAACGCAGAATATGGATTAGGTCTGGCACTTGGAGCAACAAAACTCAGAGACCGTATTGCACTGAGGATGACAGAAGCTCTTGCTGCTGGTACAGTTGCAGCTGATACTAAAACCGTATTTGAGGAATGGCTCAAAGTGAAAGACGTTGCTGAACCTTCAAAACTTGCTTCGGCAAATGTTATTGAGGCTTGCAATAAAGATAAGTCTGAAGTTGCAAAAGAGATCCTCAGTCTCAAACAATACCTCGTTAAGAAATCGCACTGGATCTTTGGTGGCGACGGCTGGGCTTATGATATCGGCTATGGTGGTCTCGATCATGTAATCGCTTCCGGTGAAGATGTAAATATACTTGTTCTCGATACAGAAGTTTATTCAAATACCGGAGGTCAGGCATCTAAATCCACTCCTGCAGGAGCTGTTGCAAAATTTGCAGCTTCAGGGAAAAAGATCCGCAAGAAAGATCTTGGAATGATGGCAATGAGCTACGGTTATGTTTATGTTGCACAGGTTGCAATGGGTTCTAATAACGCTCAGTATTTCAAAGCTATCAAAGAGGCTGAAGCGTTCCCCGGCCCATCACTTATCATCGCTTATTCTCCATGTATTAATCACGGACTAAGAGATGGCATGGGTCGTACTCAGGCACAGACCAAAGATGCAGTTACTTCAGGTTACTGGCATATGTACAGGTTTAATCCGCTTCTTGAAGCTGAAGGAAAAAATCCATTCATACTCGACTCAAAAGAGCCTGACTGGACCAAATTCCAGGATTTCTTAAAATCTGAAGTCCGTTATACATCTCTGGCTAAAGCCTTCCCCGGTGAAGCTGATATACTTTTCAAGGCTGCCGAAGAGAATGCCAGATGGAGGTATAAATCATATCAGAGAATCGCATCGCAGGTTTACGAACCAACTGTTTAAAAGTTATAATGCCAAAAGCCATCCGAAAGGGTGGCTTTTTTGCTTAATCCCATTTGAGATCTTAACAGCCGTCACACTTCTTCGCATCCCTCTTTATATTGTGACAGTTTAAATATTATTCTTATTTTTGCTCCCTGTTAAAACTATGGGAAGAATAATTGCAATAGACTATGGAACAAAAAGGATCGGACTTGCCGTTACTGATCCTTTGCAGATATTTGCTTCCCCCCTGAATACTGTCAGCCCCAAAGAGTTTGACGATTATATATCAGGTTATCTTAAACATGAAGAGATTGATGCTTTCGTTATAGGTTATCCTGTTCAGATGAACAACCAGCCAAGTGAATCTGTTACTTACATAAATCCGTTCATTAAGAAACTAAAAAAAATGTTTCCTGAAAAACATATTCATCTTGTTGATGAGAGGTTCACATCACAAATGGCATTTATGACTATGATTGACGGCGGTGTGAAAAAAAAAGACAGACAGGACAAATCGATGGTTGATAAGATATCCGCCTCCATAATTCTTCAGTCTTTCCTTGACAGCAGACAAAACAAAAAAGAAAATATTAAATTGAAATGATATATCCCATTGTTATATACGGACATCAGGTGTTACGGAAAGTTGCAGAGGAGATTGATAAAGATTACCCCGGGCTGAGCCAGATAGTTGAAGATCTGTTTGAAACCATGTACCACTCTGAAGGGCTTGGTCTTGCAGCACCACAAACAGGTAAATCAATAAGAGTATTTGTTATTGACGGCAAGCCGGCAGCCGAAGATGAACCCTCTCTTGCCGACTTTAAAAAGGTTTTTATCAATGCCCATATAACTGAGAAGAGCGGAGAACTGAAGCCAATGACTGAAGGTTGCTTAAGCATTCCGGGGCTGAGGGAAGAGGTCAATCGCGAATCGCATATCCGTATTAAATACTATGATGAAAAATGGGATTATCATGATGAGGTTTATGACGGTTATAAGGCCAGGATAATCCAGCACGAATATGATCATCTCGACGGAATTATGTTCACCGACAAGGTAAGTCCACTACGCAGAAGACTTATTAAAAGCAAGCTTACAGCCATCAGTAAGGGAAAATTTGATGCAGAATATAAAACAATCCTCCCGGGGCAGAAGTTAAGGAGTGCGTAAAGTGCAAAGAGCGTGGGGCTCAGGGATCAGGGCTCAGGGCGGAGATCTCAGGGCCTGGAGTGAGGGGTGAAGTGTGAGCACTATCTTGGGTTGAAGGAGTTGAAGGGGTTGAAGGAGTTGAGGGGGTTGTCATCATCTTTTCTTTTACGTTAGCTCGCTCCAATTTTTTTCATATCTTTATAGAGTCTCCATAGCTGCAGACTGTGCTACAAAAAGAAATTCCATTTCTTCGTATTGGCCTGTCATTATGTACCGGAATTATTACAGGCCTCTACTTCAAACCGGATAATCTGTTCCTGTTTCAGGTTGCTGTTATCATAACCGCAGGTTTTATCACAAGCCTTTTCTTCAATAAATACCAGACAAATCTGATCTTTGGTTTCACTTTTAACCTCGCGCTGTTTACAAGTGGTCTACTGCTTTATACAATTGAGAAGAACAATTTCACTGAGCTTAAACCTGAGCAGACTCAGTTCTCCTGTACACTTACCGATTATCCCGAAGAGAAGGAGAATACATTCAGACTCACGGTAAAGCTGAACAATAAAATTACCATCAGCGGCAGTGAGGCTGTTTATGGGTCAATGATACTGTATAACAAGAAAGACTCTTCTCTTGCTTCACTCCTTCCGGGCGATCGCCTGGTGATTAAATGCACCCCGGTTCTGATTGTTAACAGAGGAAATCCTTTTGAGTTTGACTACAGGTTTTTTATGGAAAATCAGGGCGTAAGATATTATGCATTTACAAACAGCCGGAACATATTAAATCGTATCCCACCCGAACACAGGAATTTGATTCACAGAGCTTTGATTATCAGGGAGAAGATAATATGGATGTATAAAGAGAGGGGTATTACAGGGCAGAGGCTGGCTCTCGTAGCAGCCATGACACTTGGTCAGAAAAATATGCTCGACCCTGAACAGAAACAGAATTTCATCAAGGCCGGCGTGATGCACATTATGGCAGTGTCGGGGCTGCATTCAGTAATTCTGAGTCTGTTTGTATTCAATGTTTTGTTCTTTATGAAACGAAGATTCAATATTCTGAGGATATTAATAACAATCCTTATTCTGTGGGCATTTGCATTTGTCACAGGGCTCACTCCTTCAGTTCTCAGGGCAACTCTTATGTTTACATTCATTCAGGCCGGAAGTCTGATGAAGCGACAGGTAAACGGGATTAATTCTGTTCTTGCATCAGCCTTTGTTCTCATACTCATTAAACCATCGGTTATCTTCGACGCAGGGTTCCTGCTTTCTTATTCGGCGGTGATCTATATTATCAGTTTCTATCAGGACATGTATCTCCGGCTTCACATTAAAAACTGGCTTGCCGACAAGATCTGGCAATCGGCTGTTGTTACAATTGTTGCCCAGGCAGGTACGCTTCCGCTTACAATAATGTTGTTTAACAGGTTTCCGACATATTTCATACTTACAAATATTATAATAGTACCTCTATCCTCGTTGCTCATTATTATAGGTTGTATTGTTCCATTGACCTACCCTGTTTATTTTCTTTCAAAATTTTTTGCTGTGATTCTCGATAATCTGACAGGACTAACTGAACTTCTCACTGCCCGGGCTGCATCCCTGCCATGGTCAACACTGGAAAATATCGGTATGACAACTGTTGAATGTGTTCTCTTAACCGTTACAATATTCCTCTTCAGCTATTTTCTGCTTAAAAGAAAACCCTTTTCAATAATTTATCCTTTATCAATACTGGTTCTTTTTGCATTCTCAGTAACTGTCATTGAAATTCATACCAGAACCACCAATGAAATAATTGTTTACAATACACCCGGGAGGGCAACCATAGGAATAAGAACAGGAAAGATACTCAATGTTTATTCCGACACAGCCCTTGTGGCACCGGAAGTTTTAAGACATAGCGCCACTCTTGGGCTAAAACTTAAAAGCATTATTCCTGAAGATAAAACTTACTGTATTGCAGCAGGCGAAAAAAAAATATTGATTTGCCGATCTCCGGAGAAAAAAGAGATCCTGAAATTCATGCCTGATATAGTCATTATTACCGGAATAAAGCCTGAAACAAAAAATTTTTACGATTTCAGCAACCATCCCGGAACAATAATTATTTCATCAAAAGCATCTTCCGGTTTTGATATTCCAGGTCGATTAAAATCTGCCGTTACATATACCGTACATTCAGTCAGGAAATCAGGGGCATTTATCAAAAGGATATGACAGGATAAAAATAAAAATCAGAAAAAACTTGAGTATTAAGCTATTTATCTTTTATTTTGTCATGTTTTTTCAATAAATTTTTAAATGAGAATTATAATTGCCGGAGCTGGTGAAGTTGGGACACATCTTGCCAAGATGTTATCGAATGAAAATCATGAAATTATACTCATCGATTCTGAAGAGTCACGGCTTAAACCTATTGATTCCTCGCTGGATGTATTAACACATGAAGGCTCTGCCACATCGGTAAAGCTACTGAAGGACCTTCTCCTGAAGAAGACCGATCTTTTTATTGCAGTAACCCATTTCGAAGATACAAACATAACATCGGCTATACTTGCAAAGAAGTTTGGAGCTCTGAAAACGATTGCCCGGATTGACAATATGAACTATCTGGAAGCAACAACCCTGGAGTATTTCAAGTCGATCGGCATCGATTCTCTCATATATCCTGAATTAATAGCTGCAAGAGAAGTGCTTGGGCTGCTTCATGAGACCGGGGCATCTGATTTTATGGAGTTTTGTGGTGGCAGACTGGCTATGTATGTTCAGAAACTCGATGAGAAAGCACCGATAATAAACAAGAGTCTCCAGGAGATATCGGTCAGTTACAGAACCGATAAGTACAGAGCTGTTGCGATAAAACGTGATGGAAAAACAATTATCCCGAGGGGTAACGAACACTTCCGGCTTGGCGATCTGGTTTATGTTATTTCAACCCATGAAGGAATAGATGAAATGATGAGAACTTCAGGGAAGGAGAATTTTGAGGCTAAGAGCATAATGATACTTGGCGGAAGCCGTATTGGTAAACACGTTGCACTGTACATGCAGAAAACATCCGAAGTTAAGCTGATAGATTTTGATACGGAAAAATGTGAAGATCTTGCTGAGATACTCGACAATACTCTCATTATCAATGGAGATGGACGCAATGTTGATTTACTGGAACAGGAAGGTATAACAAAAATGGACGCCTTTGTTGCAGTAACCGGAAATTCTGAGACCAACATCCTTTCGTGTCTTCTTGCAAAAAAAATGGGCGTAAAGAAGACTATTGCAGAAGTGGAAAACATGGAATATATTAATCTTGCCGAAAATACAGGAATTGACACCATTATAAATAAGAAGATATCAGCCGCAAGCAGGATTTTCCGGCATACATCCAATCCGAATGTAACACAGGTTAAATACATGACAGGAACTGATGCTGAAGTTCTTGAATTCAATGTACCTGCAAACTCCAAAATAACAAAGGGAACTCTGAGGAGCATCGATTTTCCTAAAGATGCAATCGTCGGAGGAGGAACAAGGGATGGAGTTACCTTCATTGCCACCGGCGACACAATTTTAAAGGCAAACGACAAAGTAGTTGTTTTCACATTACCATCAGCCTACGAGGTTCTTTCGAAATATTTTACCTGATTTTTATGGTCAACTTCAGGATAATAGCCAGAGTCTTCAGCCTGCTGCTCATTTTTGAAGGCTTATTCATGCTGATTTCTGCAGCTGTATCCCTTTTATATCACGAGCATACTGCTTCATCTTTTTTCTATTCCGCACTGATTACGATAATTACAGGCATCATTGTTTTCTCTCCGCTCCGGAATGAAGAGAGAGTATATAGTAACAGGGAAGGATACATAATCGTTACGGGTGTATGGATTCTTTTCAGCCTTTTCAGTACACTTCCATTTCTTTTTAGTGGGTCAATTAAGAACTTTGGAGACGCATTTTTCGAATCAATGTCTGGTTTTACAACAACCGGTGCTACAATTCTGACCGATATTGAGTCGTTGCCACATGCAATACTATTCTGGAGAAGCCTTACACAGTGGCTTGGCGGAATAGGTATAATATTTATCTCACTTTCGGTATTTCCTGTTGTCAGATCAATTAATATACAGCTGGCTGCAAATGAGTTTACCGGACAGCCATCTGATAAGATCCATCCCAGGATCAAGGATGCGGCTAAGAGGCTGATCTCCATTTATGTCCTGATAACTTTTTCCGAAGTTATACTGCTTATTATCGGTGGAATGACTGTTTTTGATGCCGTCTGCCACTCCTTTTCCACACTTTCGACCGGAGGTTTCTCAACTCATAACAATGGTATTGCAGCTTTCGACACACCTTATATTAAAATAATTATAACACTATTTATGTTTATTGCAGGAACCAACATGACTCTGGTTTATTTCGGACTGAAAGGGAATTTCAGGAAGATTGCAGGAAACAATGAATTTATCTTCTATTCAATTATCTGCCTTGTTTTTATTTTTGCAGGATCAGCTGTCCTCTATTTCAAGGAGGGGTTTGCTTTTGGCCATGCCGTTATTGACGGAGCTTTTCATATTGTTTCAATAATTACCACAACCGGGTTTTACACTCATAACTATAACCTTTGGGGTAATATTATGATAATCATTCTCTTCATTCTTATGTTTACAGGAGGGACAGCCGGTTCTTCAAGCGGAAGCATTAAGATTGCCAGACTACTACTGATAACAAAAAACAGCAGGCAGGAGCTGAAAAGACTTATTCATCCGAATGCATTTATTCCTGTAAGAATGGATAAGCATATTATTTCACAGGCTACAATATATAATCTTCTGTTATTCATAATATTATACTTTATTGTTATGTGTTCTGCAACATTCATAATCTCAATTATGGGTTATGATTTTATTACCTCCTTCAGCACATCCGCCTCGATGCTCGGTAATATTGGTCCCGGAATCGGAACATTCGGTCCTTTTACAAACTACTCGTCGGTTTCGATGGCAGGAAAGTTTTTCTTTGCGGGATTAATGCTTCTCGGACGGCTGGAACTGCTGACAGTAATGATTCTGTTCACCAGAAATTTCTACAGGCACTAAGTCTTATATTTCAAGAATCCCGAGCCCCTGTCTTACGATCTCAATCTCTTCTCCGGTACAATCTACAATTGTTGAAGCTTCATTTTTACCAAATCCACCATCAATTACTGCGTCGGCAAAATCGCGGAATTTCTCAAAGATCAGTTCAGGATCGGTGGTATATTCAATAACTTCATCCTGGTCGTGTATTGAAGTAGTTATAATAGGACGACCAAGTTCCCTCACCAGTTCAAGAACTATGTTATTATCGGGTATACGGATCCCAACAGTTTTTTTCTTGTTCTTAAATAATTTGGGAATCTGATTATTAGCCTGTACAATGAAGGTAAAGGGACCTGGCAGGTTTCTTTTGAGAAGTTTAAAAACAGTATTATCCCTGATTATAGTATATTCCGACAACTGACTCATATCGTGAAAGATGAGTGACAGGTCCGGATTTTTGGGATTTAATCCTTTAAAACGGGCGATCTTTTCAATGGAGCGGGTGGCGTTTATATCGCAACCCATCGCATAAACGGTATCGGTAGGATAAATAATAATACCGCCAGACTCCAGTAAATCAACGACTTGCCTGATTTGTTTGTTATTTGGATTTTCGTTATAAATACGAATAATCATAGATTCTTCAGAATTCTGCCCTTCTACCCTTTGAATGGGGCCAAAAGATTATATAAAAAAGGGGTAAGCTACTTATATCGCACCGCTACAACTGCCTACCCTTGCTATCTTCCGATCCTGGGGGAGTTCAGCAGGAGCTGATCGTATAAGACTTACCCCGCACAAAAATACAAAAAAATAGCTGCCCGCCAAAATAAATAATAGGATTTATCATAATCATCAGTAATGAATAGCAAACACCAAAAAATCGCTGTCAAAAACAACTGAAAGAAAGATTTTTTTATATTATATTTGTTACAGTCAATTCCCGTAATTCTGAATCAAATAACTAATATCATGGAACAAGAAGTCAATGTTTGGAAATCCAATCTAACTAATGGCCTTATTTTAGGTCTTGCAGGAATCATTTTTACCCTGGTCACTTATGCCCTTGACCTTACCTTCAATAAATCGGTGCCATACATTTTTTACCTTTTAACAATTGTCCTGCTCGTTTACTTTCTCAAATCGTACAGGAAAAATTATCTGCATGATAGTATTACATACGGACAGGCTGTCGGAGCGGGAGTAATAATATTCCTTTATTACTCGCTTATATCTGCAGTATTCACATATATTCTTTACACTGTGATTGATCCGGGTCTTACTGATAAAATGCTTTCATTCGTTGAAGAACAGATGGCAAAATCAGGTAAGATACCTGAAGCTTCCCTCGAGGCTGTTATGTCATTTCAGAAAAAAATCCTCAAACCGGAATTCATGGCACCTATGAGCATCCTTTCCAATATGTTCTACGGAACGGTCATATCGCTTATTGTTGCCATCTTTGTTAAGAAAGAGGGAAATCCTCTTATCGACACACCTGAGAACTAACCTGAAAAAAGTATTTAATGGATCTGTCAGTTATTATCCCTGTTTATAATGAAGAAGAGTCGATTCAGGAATTAACTGACTGGATTGAGAAGGTTTGCACCAACAGCAAACTCTCCTTCGAAATAATCTATATTGACGATGGAAGCTCTGATTCGTCGTGGGAAAAAATTGTCTCGATAGCAGCCGCCAAGGAAACGGTTAAAGGGTTACGGTTCAGGCGAAACTATGGAAAAGCTGCAGCCTTGCATACAGGTTTCAGTGAAGCAACCGGTAATGTCGTTATTACAATGGACTCTGATCTGCAGGATAGTCCTGATGAGATTCCTGATCTGGTAAGAATGATAAATGAGGAAGGTTACGATCTGGTTTCCGGATGGAAAAAGAGAAGATATGACCCTTTTGTCAAACGAATTACCAGCAGGTTTTATAATAGAACAGCAAGATGGTCCTCCGGTATAAAGCTTCATGATTTTAACTGCGGACTTAAGGCATACCGCCTTGAGGTGGTAAAAAGTATCGAGGTTTTCGGAGAGATGCACAGGTATATACCCATTCTTGCAAGAGAAGCCGGCTTCAGAAACATAGGGGAAAAAGTTGTTGAGCACAGGTCAAGAAAGCACGGAGTTACCAAATACGGACTCGACAGGTTCGTGAAAGGATACCTCGATCTGCTTACTATCGGATTTATTACCCGCTTTGGAAAAAGCCCGATGCATCTTTTCGGCTCAATGGGAACCCTGATGTTTTTTATGGGGTTTATTATGGCCAGCTATCTGGGCGTGAGAAAACTTATCTTCATCAATGAAAATCTGAAAGCACCTCTGGTAACTGACAGCCCCTTCTTTTTCATCGCGCTGACAGTAATGATAATCGGCTCATTCCTCTTTCTTACAGGTTTTCTTGGAGAGCTTGTAAACAGGAATTCTTCAGAAAGGAATCTCTACCTGATCAGGGACAAAACCAATCTCAACTAAATTACCTGACCAGCCATTTTATAAAATACCGGGAAGCTCAGCAGAAGCTCTTAACAGGTCTGCAGGAACCCCGATATCAATAAAATAACCATCATATTCATAGGCTTTTATAACCTCTTCTGAAATGTATTTTTCAAGAATATCTTTTTCAAAAGAGAATGTTTTACCTGGAGAATGACTTTCCAGCCATTCCTTCGAAATAACATATATTCCGCCGTTTATAAGCCCGGTCCGGCAACTCTCTTTTTCCCTGAATGA
This sequence comes from uncultured Bacteroidota bacterium, assembly GCA_903824785.1. Taxonomy (GTDB): domain Bacteria; phylum Bacteroidota; class Bacteroidia; order Bacteroidales; family VadinHA17; genus LD21. The sequence continues at coordinate 3,151 of CAIJYD010000115.1, read as the reverse complement.
AACGATAGTGTCTCCACTGGTTATCACAGTCCCATACCTGTCGAAATCTGCCATTCGCTTCAGAGCTATTGCCAGAGGTGACTTACGGCAGGCAGCCCTCCTTTCAAAATCATTAAGGTCAATATTAAAGTAACTGTCTCCATTCAAGACGATAAACTCAGAAGAAGAGATAAGTTCTGAGCCATTTAGTATAGCCCCTCCGGTTCCTAGCGGATTATGTTCTATAACATATTCTATCTGAATGGATTTATATGACTTCCCGAAAAAATCAATAATTGCTTCATGCTTATAACCAACAGCCAGAATAACTTTTTTGCATTCATACTTATAAAGCTGATCGAACAGATAGGTAAGAAAAGGTTTGTCACCTATCAACGCCATTGGTTTTGGTATGTCATCAACTACCCCTTTTAGTCTGGTTCCGAATCCGCCTGCCAGTATAACTGCCTCTGAGTTCATCTTAATATGTCCATGTTACAAGACCATCTTTTGTAAACTCATAACGGCGCACACTGCCACCAAATGCAGTCAGTTCACTGATCACTCTGTAGCGGGTATTGCCCGGACAATAGAAGAACATAAATCCGCCCCCTCCTGCCCCGGTGATCTTGCCACCTGTTGAACCGGCTTTTAAGGCTGCTTCATAAATCCGGTCAATATACGGATTGGATATTCCGTCGGCCATCTGTTTTTTATATTCCCAGCTAAGGTTGAACAACTCTCCGATATTGTCGAGTTCACCTTTTAAAATTGCCTCTTTCATTTTCACTGCAAGATCACGTATTGTATGCATGGCTTCCACCGATTTGTTTGAGCCTGCATTTACATTTCTCTGCTGCATTTCTATTATCTCTGAAGAGATCCTGCTTGTCTCGGTATAGAACAGTATTATATTGTTTGACAGTTCATTAAGTATTACATCTTTTATTCTGAGCGGGTTAACTATAACCTTTCCGCTGCCCGAAAATTCCATGAAATTTACTCCTCCAAAAGTGGCAGCATACTGATCTTGTTTCCCACCTGCCATACCAAGATCACTCCTTTCAATTTCATAAGCAAGACGGGCAAGGTCATATTCACCAAGCGGAAGTTTAAGCCACTCGGCGAATGCACCCAGAATAGCTGTAACCAATGTTGAAGAAGTGCCGAGACCTGATCCGGCAGGGGCATCGACATAAGTGGTAAGTACAAATGAGAGGGGCTTTTTTATCCAGTCTTTAACAACCCTGTTATAAACTCCCTTTAGAAGATCAAGATTACCATCAATAACCAGATTGTCTATAGATTTTGACTTAATAACTATTCCTTTGTCAATGGAATTCAAAATAATCATTCCATCATCTGAAGGTTCAATTGTTGCATAAGCGTACAAGCTTATGGTTGCGTTCAGAACTGCTCCGCCATACTTATCTGAAAATGGCGATACATCTGTTCCTCCACCGGCCAAACCAAGCCTCAGGGGTGCTTTACTTCTTATTATCATCTTAATACTTTTTTGAAACCTCAAATACAGAAGCTGTCATTTTACTCCATGAATATTTTTCCTTTTCCTCTTTCACATTTTCAATAAATAGAGACTTCCGTTCGTTTTCGAAATAATCAATAATTGCTTCAGCAATGTCTCCTGCTTCAGGTTTAACAGCATACCCGCATTTACCATGAGGTACAATCTCTTTTAGTCCGCCGACATCTGTTACCAGCATTGGTTTTTCAAAATGAAAAGCTATTTGTGTTACACCGCTCTGAGTCGCGCTCTTGTATGGCTGCACAACAAGATCAGCGGCACTGAAAAACAACGACACCTCTTCGTCGTTGATGAAACGGTCAAAAACGATTATCTCTTTTTCGAGGTTATTCTGCTTTATCATTTCCATGTAAGGAGCTTCATCTTCATAAAACTCCCCGGCAATAATAAGTTTTATATTTTTATTCCTTAGTCTCACGTCGGCAAAAGCCTCAATGAGCAGGTCGAGCCCTTTGTAGGCACGGATAAAACCGAAGAAAAGCATATATGAGAAATCCTTTTCAAGACCAAGTTTTTCAATTGCTGTCTCTGTTTTATATCCATTTCCGAAATTATCAAAGAGAGGATGCGGACTTAGGTTTCTGGGAATGATTTTATTAAACAGGTTAAGATCATCGTAAACCGATTGGGACATTGCTACTGCGCCATGGATACTGTTTACAAAATATTTTGTTAGCATTTTATCGCCCAGGCGGGTCTCATGCGGGATAACATTATCAAAAATACAGATCACCCTGGTATGGCTGCCACATCTGACAATCCGGGCAATAGTTCCAAAACAGGGAGCCATAAAAGGCAGCCAGTATTTAAAAATCAGTATATCGGGTTTTGATTTTCTGATTTTAAAACCCGCTATTATCCAGTTAATGGGATTGACTGAATTCAAAAGTCTTAGTATTCTGATACCTGCCGGTGCCGGGCCATTAATAAACTGCGTTTTCCCCGGGAAAAGAAACCCGGGATACTGCATTTTGAATGTATATATTACAGCCTCATGACCTTCGCGTGTAAACTGGAGTGACAATCTTTCATTATACGCAGCCAATCCTCCCCTGTAAGGATACGCTGTACCAACAATTGCAATCTTCATCCTTATTAAATATAATTACAATAACCTGATTATCATATACTTAAAATTTTCGGCTCATTAAGTGTATGTCCTGAAAAATATATGGATTTCATAAATAGTTTAAATTTTATGAGGAATGGTAAATGTAAGAAATTTCACAATTAATAAATACTTAAAGTGAAGAGGAGTTTGGAGTTAAATATTCTTCCTGACGCCTGTAGCCTTTGTTATCCTCATGAACTCACCCCCTGCTTCGCACTGCTCAGCATCCCCCTTTCACCGTAAGCCGCACGCCGCATGCCATTCCTTAAGAAGTTGAAGTGGTTGAAAGGGTTGAAAGGGTTGAAAGGGTTGAAAGGGTTGAAGGAGTTGAAGGATTACCTCACACCGGCAGCCTGTAGTCTTCTTTAAAAAATATCATTGGTGGGCGCTTAAAACCCACTGATTATTAGTTGTTTATTTTGTAGTTCTTTGACATTATTGTAATCGCACTTCGTAAGTATCTCTTTTATAGGCGTTTTGTCCAGTAAAGAGATACTCAAAATCTGTAGTATTTC
>CAIJYD010000114.1 GCA_903824785.1 uncultured Bacteroidota bacterium | reverse complement strand
TTTAGAAATATAGCCTTATTTTTAATATATTAGGATATTAAGATTTGTTTATCTTTTTTTATCTGTCTATATTTGTCTCAACAATATAAAATTAAGAGCTATGACACAATATGAATTTAACAATAACCTCATCGGAATGAAAACCAATCTTCAACGATTTGCGATGAGTCTCACATCTGATCGTGATACTGCTCTGGATCTGGTTCAGGATACCTACTTAAAAGCTATCACATACAAAGATAAATTCGTTGATTATACCAACCTTAAGGCATGGGTATTTACCATAATGAAAAACACTTTCATTAATAACTACAGGAGAAATGTAAAAGAGAATACCATTATTGACGGTACTCAGGATCTCTATTACATAAACCAGCCGGGAGACAAAGGATTTATTTCGCCGGAGTCAAATTACTCTGAAGGTGAAATAGAAAAAGCTATAGATTCTTTGAGTGATGAGTTCAGAATCCCATTCAGGATGCATATTGAAGGCTATAAATACAAAGAGATTGCCGATGAACTGGGGTTAAAAATAGGGACAGTAAAGAGCAGAATTTTCTTTACCCGTCAGAAGTTAATGCTGACATTAAAGGACTACGTTAAATAATTATTTCTGTTGAAAGGTTAGTCATGTTTATCTGTTAAAAGAGGCTGAGTATTTTAGCCTCTTTTAATTTTTCTTATAATGACACCTGTTAATACAAAAATCAGGAATAATCCGGAAACAACCCATGCCCAGCTATTTGGGATTTTCGATTCAGCCCACATCTCGTATGGCTGTGAAAGAAAGAATTCAGATTTGACCGGCCATATTAACTCCCCTTCCCTGTTTAGGAATCCGTTGGACCCTATTATTTTCCCTGGCATTATGAATTTAACAGTGTACTTGAGAAATTCAATATTCGTATCAAGATGCCTTCGGATAATTTCCGTTGAACTATCTGCTTCCGCTCTGTATTTCATATAGTTACTCTCTCCCAGAAAATTATTTATCAGAGCACTGTCCGAACTCATATTTTTTAATAATGTATCTACAACCTCTTTTTCTCTCGCCTTTAATGTCTCCCGTGATAATTCCATTCCTGTTCTGCCTGCAGTCAGCTTCGTGAATTCCTCAATCCATTCCGAGGCTGTACAGAACCAGAACCATCGGTTGGATTTTGTCTCAATTGTGTCACTTAATGCTTTGTATTTTACGCTATCGGAGCCTGTCAATTTCTCAAGAGAGACACTTTCAGGAAGGTAACAAAAATCTAATTCATCTTTCGTAAAATAATCTTCAAGAGAATATCCATAAAGGAGGCTCTTATCGATCTTTTCCGAGAATCTGAATATTGTATTGAACCATCTGAATTTTTTTGTGAATGATGCATTCCGTGAAATTTTTCTGTTTCCTCCTTTGTCTGAAAGATATTCACTGTTTATCTCATTCACGTTTTTGTAAAATTTCTCTGCTCTCTTTATCCAGGTTGTATCATTTTTGGGGCCGATTTCAAGAGTGTCTTTTGTAATCCAGGTGCTGTCGTAAGGAACCTGAAGAGAGGAAGGCTTGAAATTGTTCTTTTTATTTCTCATCTCAATCCGTCGTGTAACCGACCCGTCGGGATGAATAATATTTGTTACAATGGTTTCCGGCTCTTCACACGATACCACTAAAATAAGAAAAAGTGATACCATAAGTTTAATCGGCTTCTTTGTCATGGCTTTATAGTTTAGTTTTTTTATGACTGTTTTCTTCCATCTTCTTTTCTACCAGCTTCTTCAGCTCCGGATCCTCCCCGATAAGCTTCAACAGGTCTTTATACTGAACCTGCAACTCATTTACAGACTCAAGTAGTTGTTCCAGCTGCCCTGAAGATATGGTTACCTCTTCAGAAGAAAGACTGCGACCTCCCAGTTTATATAACATCATCTTCTTCTCTATCCGGTCCGAAGTATTTATAAGCTTGTCTTCAGTGGCAACAGTTGCCTGACTACTCAGATATTTTATCTGCTTAAGAATAATATTCTGTTGATATATAAACACCAGGACCAATAAAACTGAAGCGGTTATCAGGGTTCTCCTTACCCAGCCGATATAAACCCATCCGAAAAAAAATTCAATCGCGCCGGAAATCCCTCTGTCTGTTCTGTAAGATCCTGAGATTCGCTTAATAACTTCTCTCTCAATATCCGTGGTCGAATTCAAAACCGGTTTTGATTTTTTGAGAATATTAACCACTTTGCTGTATTTTTCAGTTTCCGGGTTCATTGTTACAGATATTTTTCTACCATTTCCGAAATTCTCCTTCTTGCATACCAGAGGTTTGATTTTATTGCAGTTTTGCTCATTCCTGTTATTTCAGATACCTCATCAACAGACAGTTCCTCAAGTTCGGTCAATACAAATACCGCCTTTTGCTTTGGGCTCAACCTGTTAGTCAGCTGACTGATTATTACGGCAGTCTCCTCGTTTTCAAGATCTGAAGAAGGTTGTTCTGAAATCCGGTCAGAAATAAGTTCCCAGGTCTTATCATCAGCTTTATACTCAGGGTTTTTCTTCCTTCTCCTTAGCTGATCATAACATTTGTTTATTACAATTCTGTACATCCATGATTTATATCTTTCAGCAGATCTGATTTTGTTAAGCTTCTGCCAGATGGAAATCATAGTCTCCTGTACAACATCTTTAGCCTGATCCTCATCGCAGAGCATCCTGAAAGCTACTGAGAAAGCAATTGGGGAGGTCTGTTCAACAAGGATCCGGAATTTGTTTAAATTTCCTCCCCTGCACTCATCTATAATCTGTTTTTCTATCAAAATAGTATCTGCTTCTGTACTGTTAAGACGTCAATATAACAGCAAGGTAAAATCTTATTGTGACTTTTTTATGAAAATTCGATAAATTTAACTAGAAACTGTGAAGAGATCAGCCGTTGAATTTTGTAACATTTGTTACATTTTCCCTGAAGAGGTGGTATTTTCGTCTTGCTATTGGGGATCTGCGGAAGAGAACTTTAAATTGTTCCTCTGAAAGTCTGATCCACTCGTTCGAATTCATAATTTCGATTTTTTCGGGAAGTTCAAATTCCGGAATCTTATGTTGCTGAGCATTTTTATTCCAAGGACAAACATCCTGGCATATATCACATCCAAAGACCATACCTTTCAATTCTGGAACCAGTTCTTCAGGGACAGGACTCTTACTTACGGTAGTCAGATAGGAGATGCATTTTCTTGCATCAATTGTTCTGTTATTATTTATTGCACAGGCAGGGCACGAATCAATGCATAATCTGCAATTACCACAATGATCCTCTCCGGAAGGCAGATCATATTCCATCTTCGAATTAACGACAAGGACACCGAGGAAAAAATATGACCCTATCTTATCGTTTACAAGAATGGAATGTCGTCCGGGCCAGCCCAGACCTGCTTTCTGAGCCCAGGCTTTTTCAAGAAGAGGAGCGGAATCCACACAGATTTTTCCCTCTGTTTCCGGGGACAGAACTTTAATAAAGCTGAGCAATTCTGAGAGCATTTCTTTTATAACATCATGGTAATCTATGCCATATGCATACTTGGAAATCAGAGGAACCCCTACTCCTCTCTGTTTCTTGCTTGTATAATAATTCAATCCTGTTACAATAACTGATTTTGCTCCCGGGAAAAGCTGGCCCGGATTGATCCTTTTCTCAATATCCCGTTCCAGATAACCCATATCTCCGTTCATGCCGGCAGAGCACCAGCCGCGTAAAACGGATTCCTGTTCAACTAAAATATCGGAAGGAGCAATACCACACAGATCAAAGCCGAGGTCCGCGGCTTTTTCTTTTATCAGAACAGAAATTGGTTTATCTGCTGAGGTGGTCATTAAATGATGTTTCTATAAAAATCCTAGCTCCAGTTTTGCCTCTTCACTTAGCATACTTTTATCCCAGGCCGGGGTAAAAGTCAGTTTCAGATCGCACTCCTTCACTCCTCTTGTCCCACCTACTTTATACTTTACCTCCTCAACAAGTTCCTCTGCCATAGGACAATTAGGTGCAGTGAGTGTCATAGTTATATGTGCCACATGGTCATCATCAACGCTAATCTCATAAATAAGACCAAGGTCATAGATATTGACAGGAATTTCGGGATCAAAGATACTTTTCAGTACTCCTCCGATACGTGTTTCTATTTCAAGTTGTTCAGCCGGATCCATATTAAATTCTATTTGTTTATTGCATTAAAGGCCATTGCATAAAGTTTCATCTGACGGACCATTGAAAGAAGGCCGTTTGATCGCGTCGGGGAGAGGTTTTGTCTCAGTCCTATCTTCTCAATAAAAAAAAGCTCAGCAGATAATATCTCTTCAGGAGAGCGGTCTGAAAGCACTTTTATCAGGAGCGCAACAATGCCTCGTGTTATTATTGCATCGCTGTCGGCAGTAAAAGTTATTATTTTCCCATCGTATTCCGGATGAAGCCATACTTTTGACTGGCAGCCCTCTATCAGAAAGTCTTTAACCTTAAACTTCGGATCGATAACAGGCAACTCCCTGCCCAGATCGATCAGAAGGTTATATTTATCCATCCAGTCGTCAAACAGAGAAAACTCGTCAATTATACTATCCTGTATTTCGTTGATTGTCATATCGTTATTAAGAGAACATACTGATTACTTTATTAACTCCGGCAACGAGTGAGTCGATTTCCTCATTGGTATTATAGAAACAGAGAGATGCCCGTATTGTGCCATCAATACCAAAATAGTCCATTACCGGTTGAGCGCAATGTGTACCGGTCCTTACTGCGATACCCATTTTATCGAGTATCATTCCTGCATCATAAGGGTGAATATTCTTCAGAAGGAAAGAGATAGTGGAAATCTTGGAGTCTGATGTTCCAAAGATCTTCAACCCGTCTATTTCTGAAAGCCGTTTGGTGGCATATGAAAGGAGGCTTTTCTCTCTCAGGGCAATAGCCTCTCTACCAGTTTCGGTTACATAGTTAAGGGCTCTCCCCAGTGCAATTGCACCCGGATAATTCATTGTACCGGCTTCAAATTTAAACGGCAGTACGTTATAAGTGGTTTTTGCGAATGTAACTTTGTCAACCATATCTCCTCCGCCCTGAAAAGGAGGCAATTCTGAAAGCCATTTTTCTTTACCGTAAAGGACTCCGGTACCTGCCGGTCCGTAAATCTTATGACCGGAAAAAACGTAAAAATCGCAATCAAGTTTTTTCATGTCAACGTTTCCATGCTGAACGCCCTGTGCTCCATCGACAAGAACAGGTACATTAATTTCGTGGGCGGCAGAAATGATATCATTAAGAGGAGTGATTGTTCCAAGGGCATTTGATGCCTGGGAAACAGAAACAAGTTTTGTTTTTGAAGAGAGTAATTTCAGGTATTCACCAATGATAATCTCTCCTTTATCATTTATCGGGATTACACGTAAGAGAGCGCCTTTCCTTTCGCACATCATCTGCCAGGGAACAATGTTTGCGTGATGTTCCAGATGACTTATTATGATCTCATCTCCCGTATTGATGTAGCGTTCGCCAAAGGAGAAGGCAATACCGTTTATTGACCCGGTTGTTCCGGATGTAAAAATGATCTCCTCCTTTTTCTCCGCATTTATAAAAGACCTAACTGTTTCTCTTGCGTTTTCGTAAGCTTCAGAAGACAAGTCGCTTAGAAGATGAACACCCCGGTGAATATTGGAGTTATATGTAGTATAAACATCATTCATTGCATCAATAACACATTGAGGTTTCTGAGTGGTTGCACCATTGTCGAAATAGACTAGCTGCTTCTCATAAACCTTCCTGTCCAGAATCGGAAAATCGGCTCTTATTTCTGAAATATCCTTCACCTTTATTTCAATTTATCCACATTTTACCATACAGCTGGCGCATCGTGAAAGTTCGCCTTTCAGCCGCTGCATAACCAGATTATCCATCCTCTCGCGGAGAGCTTCAATTTTAATATTCTGTATTACTTCATGAGCAAACCCGAACATCAGCATAAGTCTTGCTTCGCGTTTATTTATTCCACGCGACTGAAGATAAAAAAGGGCCTCACCATCAAGTTGTCCGATTGTTGCGCCATGGCTGCATTTAACATCATCCGCATAAATTTCAAGTTGCGGTTTGGTATCCATTTTTGCATCATCGGTAAGCAGTATATTGTTATTTTTCTGATAGGCCAGTGTTCCCTGAGCATCCGGCCGGACCAGGATCCTGCCGTTAAAGGCACCGGTTGACATATCATCAAGGACCCCCTTAAACAGCTGATTGCTTGTACACTTAGGAAAAGCATGATCAACATTTACAAAATTATCGACATGCTGCCATTTATCAGCCAGAAACAGGCCATAGGAATTGCTTTCCGCTCCCTCTCCTCCAAGGTAGTGATAGGTGCTGTTGCGGATAAGGCCACCATGAAGGGTCATATTATTTGAAGAGGCCACACTGTTTTTTTCCTGATGAATAAATGTATGGGTAATCTTGCAGGCAGCATTATGCTCATTCTGAACCCTTATCAGATCGAAATGGGCGTTTTCGCCAACAAAAACCTCAGTTACCGCGTTGGTCAGGAATTTTTTCGGGGAGAGGGTGTGGTCGCAGATAATTATTGAAAACTCTGCATTCTTCTCAACGATAATCAGGTTCCTGTGCTGGTTGAACATATCCTCATCAGACTGAACCAGGTTAACCACCTGCACTGGTTTTGAAAGAGTTACTCCTTCGGGGACATAAACAAAGACACCATCAGAGGCCATAGCAGTATTAAGATGGATGAGCCCGTCAGTTTCGCTTTTTGCATATTTCCCGTAATGTTTTTCAAGAAGAGCGGGGAATTTTGCAGCCGCTTCATTAAGGCTGCCTATCCATACTCCGCTTGGAAGCTGACGAAGCTTTTCGTTTATTGTGGGATAAAATCCATTCAGAAGAACAATTCCGTGTGTGTCAAGGTCGGTAACATCGCACCTGAACTCTTCGGCTTTTACAAAATCGGCCTCTTCAGGAATAAAGTAATTCTTATAGTCGTGGTCGAAAAATATGTTCAGATTGGTATATTTATATTCCTCATTTTTCTTTGTCGGGATTCCCAGCTCGCTGAATTTCTCATAAGCTGCCTCTCTGAAAGAATTTATATAAGGTGAGGATATTGCAGAAATCCTATCAATATTTTCTTTGAAGAGAGCTAAATACTTTTCTGTTATTTCAGATTTCCCGTTCATGCTATTACATTATTTTCGACCTCTCTCTTAATCCAGTCATATCCCTTTTCTTCAAGTTCCAGGGCGAGCTCTTTTCCTGCCGTTTTAACAATACGTCCATCGTATAGAACATGCACTACATCAGGCACTATATAATCGAGTAATCTCTGATAATGGGTAATAACTATGAATGAGTTGTCGGACCTTTTAAGTTTATTGACGCCATTGGCAACAACACGCAAAGCATCAATATCGAGTCCGGAATCTGTTTCATCGAGTATTGCAAGGCTTGGCTCAAGCATTGCCATCTGGAAGATTTCGTTCTTTTTCTTTTCCCCTCCTGAAAAACCTTCATTGACAGATCTGTTGGCCAGTTTAGAGTCAATCTCCACCATCTCTTTTTTCTCGCGCATCATTTTAAGGAAGTCGGATGCTGACAGAGGATCAAGTCCTTTATGCTTACGGTGTTCATTAACAGCTGTTTTCATGAAATTCACCATACTTACTCCCGGTATCTCGATCGGATACTGAAAACCAAGGAAGATCCCCTCTTTTGCACGATCTTCAGCTGCCATTCCAAGCAGGTTTTTACCCTGGTATAAAACTGTTCCTTCATTAACCTCAACAAACTCACGCCCTGCAAGGACGGCTGCCAGGGTGCTTTTTCCTGATCCGTTAGGTCCCATAATTGCGTGAATCTCCCCGGGCTTAACCTCAAGTGTTATACCTTTTAATATACTCTTCCCTCCGATTGAGGCTTTCAAATTTTTAATAATCAACATAGTATATCTTTCTTACTTTTAAATTTTGCTATTTGATATTTGAATTTTGCTATTTGAATTTTATACTTACGAGCCTTTCGTTTGTCAGCATCTTCGACTTAACTATCCAACACTTCCTTCAAGGCTTATCTGCAGAAGCTTTTGAGCTTCAACAGCAAATTCCATTGGCAGCTTATTAATTACCTCGCGGGCATATCCGTTAACAATAAGGCCAATAGCATCCTCTGTTGCAATACCTCTCTGGTTACAGTAAAAAATCTGATCTTCCCCTATTTTTGAAGTAGTAGCTTCATGCTCAACAATGGCAGTCTGGTTATCAACTTCGAGATACGGGAATGTATGAGCTCCGCATTTATCGCCAAGCAATAAAGAATCGCACTGGGAAAAACTCCTGGCAAATGCTGCATTTTTGAGAACTTTAACGAGTCCTCTGTAGCTATTCTGACCCTTTCCTGCAGAGATCCCTTTTGAAACAATTGTGCTCTTTGTATTTTTCCCGATATGGATCATCTTGGTCCCTGTATCGGCTTGCTGATGATTGTTTGTAACAGCAACCGAATAGAATTCACCAATTGAATTGTCGCCGCGAAGGATACATGAAGGATATTTCCAGGTAATTGCCGAGCCTGTTTCAATCTGTGTCCATGAAATCTTTGAATTCTCTCCCTTGCAAATTCCCCTTTTCGTAACAAAATTGAATATTCCCCCTTTACCTTCCTTATTTCCCGGATACCAGTTCTGAACAGTAGAATATTTTACTTCCGCGTTTTTTTCAACAATTATTTCCACAATTGCAGCGTGAAGCTGATTTTCATCACGTGAAGGAGCTGTACAACCTTCGAGATAACTAACATAACTCTCTTCATCAGCTACCAGAAGAGTCCTTTCAAACTGACCTGTATTTGCTGAGTTTATTCTGAAATAGGTTGAGAGCTCCATAGGGCACCTTACCCCTTTTGGAATATAACAGAAAGAACCATCGCTGAAAACAGCAGAGTTGAGAGCGGCAAAAAAGTTATCGGTATATGGAACAACTGAGCCCATATATCTTTTAACCAGATCGGGATATTCTTTAACCGCATCGCTGAATGAACAGAAGATTATTCCCATTTCAGCCAGTGTCTCTCTAAATGTTGTCTTTACCGAAACACTGTCAATAACCGCGTCAACAGCAACACCGGCAAGATGTTTCTGCTCCTCAAGTGGGATTCCGAGTTTGTCGAATGTTCTTTTCAGTTCGGGGTCAATATCGTCAATACTGTTAAGGAGAGGCCTTTTTTTCGGTGCAGCATAGAATATAATTTCCTGATAATCAATATGAGGTATTTTAAGATTTGGCCATGAGGGCATCTTCATTGTAAGCCAGTGGCGGTATGCTTTCAGCCGGGATTCAAGAAGCCATTCAGGTTCATTCTTCATTGAGGAGATAATTCTTACCACCTCCTCACTTAATCCTTTGGGTATCCGGTCCATTTCAATATCGGAATAGAACCCGTATTTGTATTCACCTGAGGTTACATCACTTAATATCTTATCCTGATCTTTTTCCATCTCTAATTTCTCAAGGTCATTTACCTACATAACAAGAACAATCCTTTGATCCTTTTGTTATTCTGCAAATTGATTTCCCGGCTATTTCCTTCATATTTCCCGGCTATTTCCCTCATCTTAAAGGGATATAAAAAATCAATTTTGTTTTTATTCCGCGCTTAATAACTTATTTACAAAATCTCTCAAGTGTTTTCACAAGAATTATTTAGTCTGAAACCAATCCCGTCCAACACCTTAATTGTAATTAATCTAAATAAACATGCAAAAATATAAAAAACAGAAGATTTACGACAGAAAATTTCAGGAAATTTGAGATAAATGGAGGCTACCCACCAATATTATTAATGTGAAATAATATTAATTGCAGAAATAGTAAAAAATATTTTTAAATTGCCGCGCATTTTCAAAAAGTGAGAATATCCATTTTAAAACCTGATGAATGAAAAATTATTTTAAACCACTGATCTTGGACAACAGCAGAAAATTGTTCATGCTGACAGTAATTTTACTATCACCCCTCTCTCTTTTTGCTGCAGGAGGAACGGTTCCTTCAATAGGACCGGTAAGAGTAGAGTTTATAATATTCGGACTTATCCTTCTGGGTGTTGCGCTGTTTCATAAGCAGACATTCTGGGTTGCAGTCACAGGACTTGCTGTATTACTGACCTTTAAGCTGGTTTTTGACCCGGGCTTTCATTTTATGGAGCATATTTTCGGGGAGAACCCTATGAGTGAGCAAATTATGGATAAAGGATTACGTCAGGGTGAATGGGGTATTATTCTTAACCTCCTGGGATTGCTGCTTGGGTTTGCAATTCTTTCCAAAATATTTGAAGAGTCAGGTGTTCCGGATGTGTTGCCAAGATTTCTTCCGGATGACTGGAAAGGACCATTTATCCTGTTGATTTTCGTATTTGTTTTGTCATCATTCCTTGATAATATAGCTGCTGCACTTATCGGAGGCAGTATTGCCCTGGTAGTTTTCAGGAAAAAAGTCCATATAGGTTATGTCGCAGCCATTGTTGCTGCAAGTAATGCCGGTGGCAGCGGAAGCGTCGTTGGCGATACAACAACAACCATGATGTGGATTGACGGAGTAAGCGCATTTAATGTTTTACACGGTTTTATTGCTGCCGGTATTGCTCTTCTCTTCTTTTCATATTTTGCTTCACGTCAGCAGGACAAATACCAGAGAATACAAAAAGATGCAAGTCCCGATGCAAAAATTGACTGGGTAAAAATATTCAATGTTGGTCTTATCCTCGCCGGTGCTATCATCTCCAATATCCTTTACGACATGCCTGCACTGGGAGTATGGATAGCCATTTTAATCGGAACATTTCTTCGGCCTGTCCCATGGAGCGAGATCCCCGGAGCAATTAAAGGAACAATTTTCCTGCTTTGTCTGGTCTTTTGTGCTTCACTGATGCCTGTTGAAGAGCTACCTGATGCCTCCTGGATGACTGCTCTGGCTCTCGGATTTCTTTCAGCTGTCTTCGATAACATTCCACTCACCAAGCTTTGCCTCGATCAGGGTCATTATGACTGGGGAATGCTGGCATACAGTGTAGGATTCGGAGGATCAATGATCTGGTTCGGTTCATCAGCAGGAGTTGCAATAACAAATAAGTTTCCTGAATCGAGAAATGTTATTCTATGGGTAAAAAGCGGATGGCATGTAGCTGTAGCTTATGTAATCGGATTTTTTACTCTGTATTTAATAATGGGTTGGGAACCTGCTGATAATAAAGAACATAAAATAATCAACTGCCCTGTTCCAGGCTGCCCTATGGCTAATAAAGGGGAAGTATCAGGAGCAGTCAGCTATATTGAACTGATAAAATAGTCTTTTAAACTAATTGACCTCCTTGTATTCTTTTATCAGTGACTGAAAGATCTCTTTTACTGAAGAGATCTTTGTTGCCCTAAAGGCGTTTGCACCGGCAAACGCATAGCCGTGTTCGAAATTACCCTTAAGTGCATTTATAAGCGCAACTATTATACAATAAGGGCTTTTTGAGATATCACAAGTTTTGATACATTTGAAAGGACATTTTTTGGGTTGCTTCTTTCCCTCCCGCACTTTGGTTATGAAGTTACTCAGGATAGCCCTGCCCGGCATGCCAACAGGGCTCTTAATAATTTCAATATCCGTGCTTACGGCATCAATATAAGCCTGCTTAAAAGCCAGAGAAGCATCACATTCATCGGTAGTTACAAACCGTGTACCCATCTGTACTCCTGAAGCTCCCAGATTAAGGATCTTATGAATATCTTCACCGGTATAGATTCCCCCGGCAGCAATAAGGGGAATTTTTGTATTATACTTATCTTCAAACACTTTCAGTTCGAGAACTATTTCAGGAACCAGTTTTTCAAGCGAATAATCCATATCATTTATCTGCTCCTCTTTAAAGCCCAGATGTCCGCCTGCTTTTGGTCCTTCCACGATAACGGCATCAGGAAGGTAATCGTAGTTTGCTTTCCATTTTTCGCAGATAATTTTTGCAGCCCTGGCTGATGAGACAATGGGTATCAGTTTTGTGATACTGTCTTTTTTCAAAAAGGATGGAAGATCCAGAGGAAGACCTGCACCGGCAGTAATTAAATCGACCTTTTCAGAGATGGCGGTCTTGATCATATCGGTGAAATTGGTCATAGCAACCATTACATTTACCCCAATTACACCCAGAGTCTTTTCACGCGCCTTACGAATCTCTTCTTTCAGGCCGTGAATACTTGCTTCCAGAAAATCTGATGAAAAATCTTTATACAGAAGACCAAGTCCGGCACTTGAAATAACCCCTGCCCCACCTTCATTTGCAACAGCTGATGCAAGCCCTGAGAGAGAAATTCCCACCCCCATCCCGCCCTGAATTATTGGGACTGCAATTGAAAGGTTTCCTATTCTTAGTCGATTCATTTTGAGTATATTAATTTAGTGCGAATATATGCATTTTCCCCGAGCAGGAGTATGGAAAGAGATATTTAACATATCTTAACCTGATTCTATTACCTGCCCGAAAACACCTTTCTAAAATATAATCTGTCTTTACTTTTCTGATTCTTAACGCCTGAAGGCTGATACCTCCTGCAACAGAAGAACTCTATTTCATTGTATAAAAAAAACCTTAACTTTATATTGCCAATAATATATGAATTATGAATAAATCAGCCATCACTTCAATATTTTTGTTTTCATTTATTTTAAACCTTTCCGCTCAGGCTGACAAGGATATATCGGCTGAAATAAAGCATGTTACTGTTTTTCCTGACCGGGCTCAGATCGACCAGGAGTCGGTTGTTTCGCTTAATACAGGAAAAACGATCCTTAAGCTTTCAGGACTCTCTCCCTATATTGATGTTCAGAGCATACAGGTGAAAGGAACCGGAGATTTTACCATTCTTTCAGTCAATCATCAGAACAATTATCTGCAGAACCTGGAAGATGCTCCGGAAATAAAAAGCATAAGGAGTCAGACAGAAGCACTTCAGATTAAAATTGAAGACGAAAAGGCCTCATTGAGTGTCCTCAGGGAAAAAGAGGCTTTCCTTATTGCCAACCGGGCAATTCTGGTTAAGGAAACAACCTTTACAATGGAACAATTGAAAAATGTAATGGAACTGTATACCAGTAACATGGAACAGGTTGCAATGACAACTCTTAAAAAGACACGGATAATAAAAGAGTATGAAAAGCAGATAATTGCTCTTCAGCAGCAGATTTCAGAAAAACTTGGCCGTCAACAGTTGCCATCCGGCGAAATCTCAGTAACGGTTACATCTGAGAAACAGGTTTCAGGGAAATTCTTCTTCAGCTATGTAGTGACAAACTGCGGCTGGTATCCGTCATACGATATCAGGGTTGATGATATTAAGAATCCTGTAACCATATTTTATAAAGCCAATATTTATCAGAATTCCGGCGTTTCTTGGAAAGATGTCAGGCTCAGTTTCTCAAATGCCACCCCGTGGGTAGCCGGCGATATTCCGGTTTTATATCCCTGGTGGATCGATTTCAATTATCCTGTTCAGCTAATGATGAAAGGAGCCGCCTCAGCTATAAACATCAGCGAAGCGCAGGTTATGATGCAAAAAGAGACTGCTGATATCAGGAGAGAAACCAGAGCTCTGGAAGCCGTTCCTGCCCCTGTTGAAAAACAGACAGGTGAGACTACGATAACCTTCGACGTTTCCATTCCCTGCTCCATCGCGTCTGATGGAAAAATACAGACGATTGAAATTCAGCGACTTACGGCACCGGCTGAATACAAATATGTTACTCTGCCAAAATTATCATCTCTGGCATACCTTACAGCAAATATAACCGACTGGGCCAAACTGAGCCTTCAGAATGGTGAAGCTACACTCTATTTTGAAAATTCATTTGTCGGGAAATCAAATCTTTCTGTAAACCAGCTTACGGATACTCTTACCCTCTCTCTTGGAACAGACAACAGCATACTCGTAAAAAGAGAAAAACGGAAAGATTACACAAGTAAAAAAGTAATCGGTTCAAACAAAACAGAGACATATTCATTCCTGCTGACAGTAAGAAATAATAAAGCAACAACTGTTAAGATTACACTCAACGATCAGATTCCTGTTTCGTCAAATAGCGGCATAACTGTTGAGCCAATTGAATTATCCGGAGGACGGCATAACGGAGAGACCGGCGAAATAAAATGGGATCTTGAAATTAAGCCACAGGAAACCAGGCAGATAGTACTGACTTATTCTGTCAGATACCCAAAAGATAAAACTGTAATACTTGAATAACCGAACTATCACTTACCTGCTCTTTTGAAAATATGCATTGATCTGCTAAATCACAGGGAAGAACTATCATTAAGTTTCCCATTGATACTGCTGACTCCTGCTAATAAAAACAAACAAAATGAATAACGCTGAAAACAAAAAAACGTCAATAAGAGAGCTTGGAAAATTCGGGCTTATAAAACATGTTACCAGGAGATCAAATCCTGAAAACAGATCAACGGTTACAGGTATAGGAGATGATGCAGCTGTAATTGATTCGGGACAATTAATGACTCTTGTTTCAACAGACCTGCTTCTTGAAGGAATTCATTTCAACCTGATATATACACCATTAAAACACCTTGGTTATAAAGCAGTTATCAGGGCGATATCAGATATTTATGCCATGAACGGAAATCCGGAACAGATCCTAATCTCCCTTGGAATCGGTTCAAGATTCACAGTGGAACAGATTGAAGATATCTATGAAGGGATCTATCTTGCATGTGAAAAATACAAGGTCGACCTTGTGGGCGGAGATACTACCAGCTCGCTTACCGGACTAACTATCGGTGTTACAGCTATTGGTTCTGCAGAAAAGAACAGTATTGTCAGAAGAGACACTGCAGGAACAAATGATCTAATTTGCGTAACAGGCGATTTCGGAGCAGCCTTTATGGGGCTTCAGCTTCTGGAACGGGAAAGAAGATTATTTGATAAAGAAAAAATAATGCAACCCGATCTTGCAGGTTTTGAATATGTTATAGGCCGGCAGCTTAAACCGGAATTTCCTGTTAAAACCCTGGATGAACTCAGGCAGGCAGGAATACTCCCGACATCTATGATTGATGTTACAGAGGGAGTTGCATCCGACCTGATTCATATATGTAAATTATCAGGAACCGGATGCAAAATATTCTACAGTAAAGTACCTGTTGATTACGAAACATCAAGGGTGGCTGAAGAGTTTAATATTGATCCCATTACACCTGCACTTAACGGAGGTGAAGACTATGAACTGCTTTTCACGGTTCCCCCCGATCAGTTTGAAAAGGTAAAAATGATAGAATCAGTTAAAGTGATAGGATATATGACTTCATCCGATTCCGGCTATCATATTGCCGGTGATGATGGGTCAGAAGTTGAAATCACTGCGCAGGGATGGGGGCAATAAAAAAGTTTTACCTAGATCTGATTATTCCTCTTTCCGATTTTCTTATGAACTCAAGAATATAATCTCTGTCGGGTGATGATATGAATTGCTTTTCCACCTGTTCCAATGACTGTGCATTATTCATGCCGCTCTGATAAATAACCCTGTAGATATTATGAATCTCATCTATCCTCTCTTTATCGAATCCGCGCCGGGTCAGTCCGACTGAATTTAAGCCAAGATAAGAGAGAGGGTCGCGGTCGGCTTTAATAAACGGAGGGACATCCGTTCTCACTTTTGCGCCACCGCCAATCATTACATGAGCACCGATACGAGCGAACTGATGAACAAGAGTGCCTCCGCTGAGGATAGCCCAGTCGTCCACTTTTACTTCGCCGGCCAGCCCGGAACTATTGCCTATAATACAGTTATTGCCGATAAAACAATCGTGTCCTATATGAGAATAAGCCATCAGAAGACAACCACTTCCAACAACCGTCTTCCCCATGGCGGCAGTACCCCTGTTAACGGTAACACCTTCTCTTATGGTTGAATTATCGCCGATTTCAGCGGTAGTATCCTCTCCTCTGAACTTAAGGTCCTGAGGAATACCTGAAACAACTGAAGAGGGGAAAATCTTACAGTTTTTACCAATTCTGGCACCATCCATTATTGTGGCATTGGGACCAATCCAGGTTCCGTCACCGATAATTACATTTCCTGCGATATAGGCAAAAGGTTCAATAATAACCTCATTACCTAATCTGGCATCGGGATGTATAAAGGCTAATTTTGAGATCATCTCTTCGTTATTTATTTTTTACTACCTGAGCGGTCATTTCTCCTTCAAGAACAAGTTTGTTTCCAACAAAAGCCTGTCCGAACATAGTTATAATTCCTCTGCGGATTAAATCAGTCAGCTCCATTTTAAGTATCACCGTATCTCCGGGAACAACTTTGTTTTTAAACTTAAGTTTATCAATCTTAAGAAAATAGGTGGAATATCTTTCAGGTTCTTCAACAGTACTGAGCACGAGCAACCCGCCTGTCTGGGCAAGTGCTTCAACCAGCAGTACGCCTGGCATAATTGGTTCTTCCGGGAAATGTCCCTGAAAAAACGATTCATTGAAGGTAACGTTTTTAATACCTACAATGGATGTTTCATCGAGTGAAATTACCTTATCGACAAGAAGAAAAGGGAACCTGTGGGGTAAACGCTTCTTTATCTCTTCAATAGTAAAGACAGGAGGCTGAGAAGGGTCATATACCGGAATATCGCGTTTTGAAAGAGCTTTTTTCATCTCCTGCCTCATGATCCTTGCCAGTCGGGTATTGGCATGGTGTCCGGGACGTGTAGCGACCACTTTTCCCTTTATAGGATGACCAACCAGGGCAAGGTCTCCCATAATGTCGAGTAATTTATGGCGGGCCGGCTCATTAGGATAGCGCAACTCGGTATTATTAAGAACCCCTGCAGTATGTGTACTTATTCCGGGACGATTAAAAAGTTTGGCAATACGGTCTATTTCAGACTGTTCCACCTCTTTTTCAAGAATAACAATTGCGTTGTCAAGATCTCCTCCTTTAATAAGCCCCATATTAAAAAGAGGTTCAAGCTCATGAAAGAAGACAAATGTCCGGCTTTTGCTGATCTTCTCCTCAAAGTCATTAATATTATCGAGAATAGAGTATTGGTTTCCGAGTATTTTGGAGTTATAATCAATAAGAACATTTATGCTGAAATGGTCGTCGGGATAAACAATCAGGTCTACTCCGTGCTCCTCATCAGAGAAAGTAATCTTCTGTTTTACAACAAAATAATTTCTCTCTTCTTTTTGCTCAACAATACCTGCCTCCTTTATTGCCTCAACAAATTTCCATGATGAGCCCCCCATTATCGGAGCTTCCGGCCCGTTTAATTCAATAAGGGCATTATCAACACGCAGGCCATGAAAGGCAGCAAGGACATGTTCAATTGTTGAAACTGTTGCATTATTTTGAACCAACGTTGTTCCTCGGGATGTATCTGTAACATGCTCTGCAAGAGCATCAATAACAGGTTTGCCCGGAAGATCCACTCTGCAAAATTTATATCCATGGTTAGCCGGGGCAGGTTTAAAAGTAATGGTAACATTAATTCCTGTATGCAACCCCTTTCCGGTAAGGCTTACTTCATTTGCAAGTGTCCTTTGTTTTTCACTCATCAGTATCAAAAATTAGTTTTAGATTCCGGGTACAAAAAAAACAAAAATATTTCGAACAATACAGAGAATTGTCTTATAACTAAATTTATTTCAACATATTCACTTCCGACTGAAGTATAAAACTACTTTTTTTTCAGCAATTCTATCTCTTTTCCGAGAGAATCTACTTTAGTACTAAGCTCTGGTAACTTCTTGAAGATCACAGAAGATTTATAAAACTGTTTCATATCTATTGCCGGGTAACCAAGTATTATAGTGTCTTCCTGTTTTACCGGACTGAGGAGGCCTGACTGTGCTCCGATCTTGGTGCCATTTGCTATTTTGATATGCCCTGCAATACCAACCTGTCCGCCAATCATACAATTTTTTCCCACTTTTGTTGATCCTGCGATACCGGATTGTGCTGCCATAACTGTGTTCTCACCAATCTCAACATTATGTCCGATCTGCATCAGATTATCGAGTTTAACGCCCTTCCGGAGTATTGTTGAACCCATTGTAGCTCTGTCGACAGTTACATTTGCACCTATCTCAACATTATCTTCAATAACGACATTCCCAAGTTGAGGGATCTTCATATATTCACTTTCCGATTGGGGTGCAAACCCGAATCCATCACTCCCGATAACAGATCCGGCGTGAATTATGCAGCCATCGCCGATAACACAATCGTGATATATTTTTACTCCGGAAAAGAGAATGCAATTTTTACCAAGAGTGGTATTGTCGCCGATATAAACGTGAGGATAAAGGGAGGAACCTTCGCCGATAATACAATTCTCACCTATATATGCCAACGCTCCGATGTAAACTTTTCCCCCGATCGTTGCAGAAGGTTCAATTACTGAAGAAGCATGGATTCCCTGTTTCCTTGGACGAGCCTGATCGACAAGCCGCAGAAGGGAAGCAAAAGCCTCGTATGCATTTTCAACTTTTATAAGAGTGGCATTTACCGGTCCGGATGGTACAAAACTTTTGTTCACCAGAACTACTGATGACTTTGTGCCGTACAGAAATTGCTCATATTTTGGATTGGCAAGGAACGACAAAGCGCCCTCATGTCCCTCTTCGATTTTTGCAACGGCATTGACTTTGACACCAGGGTTGCCCTCTATTTCGCCCTTCAAAAATCCGGCTATTGTTTCGGCTGTAAATTCCATTTAACTTTTGTATTGGTTAACGACATTCTTTTGGATAGGAAAGAAAATATTTTGTTATTCTTTCTGAAAGGAATCTATGATCGAACATATCAGACACAGTTGATATATCTGCTGTTTTTCCATTTTTAAGCAAGATCTTTACCTCAGGAGCATCAGGTGTATATGCCATATTTGAGATACTATCAGTAAAAGCATAATACTCTTCCGCTTCGGGTTTTACTTTCAAAAGGGTGGCCGCAAGAGTTCTCAGCTCCTTTACCCGTTTTTCCGGAAAGGGTTCATTCTGCAACTCAATGGCAAAAAGGTCTCTTCTCAATAATCGGCCGGCAAGGTCTGAGAGAACCTTATCGGAATTATCGGCCCAGTATTTGGCAGAAACCAGAATATCATTGTCATCAAGTCTTGTAAAATTTGCAGCTATTAGTCCGGGGGTGAAGATCCCCTTGCCATTCAGGTCTGCCTGGCCAATTTTATTATAAAGAAAGAACCGGAGAGCAGGAGTGGCATATAAGTCGGCGCCGTCACCGGCAAGTTCCTTCGCACGCTTTAAAATATTAACCAGCAGACATTCAGAAGAGAGTACTGTTTTATGCATATATACCTGCCAGTACATTAGCCGTCGGGCAATCAGAAATTTCTCGAGTGAATAAATCCCTTTCTCATCAATAACCAGGCAATCGTCAACAACATTCAGCATCCTGATTATCCTTTCTGATCCAACCGACCCTTCAATAACACCTGTGAAGAAACTGTCTCTTCGCAGATAATCCAGCCTGTCCATATCCATCTGGCCTGAGATCAGTTCGTGCAGGAACCTCCTCGGATAAACTCCTCTGAAAATTTCTATTGCAAGATCAAGCTTGCCATGATATACCTCATTCAGTTTACTCATAAGGAGAAGCGAAAGATCCTCATGAGTAATACCGCTGATAATTGAATTCTCCAGTGCATGGGAAAAAGGGCCATGCCCGGCATCATGAAGAAGGATCGCTATACAGGTTGCCTCTTCCTCTTCTTCTGAAATTATAACACCTTTGCTTCTAAGAGTGCTTATTGCCATATCCATCAGGTGCAACGCCCCAAGTCCATGCTGAAACCTGCTATGATTTGCACCCGGATAAACAAAACTCGTTAAACCGAGTTGTTTGATGTTTCTTAATCTCTGAAACCAGGGATGTTCAATAAGGTCAAAAACAAAATCACCCGGGATACTGATAAAACCATAAACCGGATCGTTAATTATCTTTCGCTTATTTGTAAGATAAACCACCTTAAGATTTTTATCTGCAAAAATAGGAATTAGTTTCATAATGCAATAATCCTGAGGTTTTAGCTGCTAATCCGTATTTAATTGTTACATTTCGGTTTGCAGATTATTCTGATTTGCGGTTACAATGTCTCTCAGACAATACATTAACAGAATGATACAGAATAATTTAAAACCAGTCACCATTAAGTTTTGCATTTAACTGCAGAGCTGTTTTAAAAAGCAATAATCACAATCAGTTGCCACGGTAATGCAAATCTTTTGGTAATTATGTTATAGAACATATATATATTTTGTCACACTTGAAATAAAACCCGTCTTTATCATGTCAAATGAAAGTCAGATGACAACAGGTTCAAATCAAATATGAGTTTTTATGAAAATTGAGATTCAGGGACTTAACCAGATATATCCTAACGGGAACCATGCATTAAAAGATATCAACCTTGAATTCGGAATAGGAATGTTCGGGCTTCTCGGACCAAACGGGGCAGGAAAATCAACTCTTATGAGAATAATTGTTACTCTCATGAAACCATCTTCCGGTGTTGTTCTGGTTGATGGAAAGGATATTCAGAAACACAGGAAAGATATCCGTAGCATTCTTGGTTATCTGCCACAGGATTTCAGGTTTTTTACATCACTTAAAACATGGGAATTCCTTGATTATTCAGGAGCGTTAGCCGGGCTGAAAAACAAAAAAGAGAGAATTGCAGAGGTTGACAGGCTGCTTGATCAGGTTGGACTTCTGGAAGTCCGCGACCGGCAGGCTAACCGGCTTTCAGGAGGGATGAAACGTCGTCTCGGCATTGCGCAGGCACTTATTGGGAATCCCAGAATAATTGTTGTTGACGAGCCAACAACAGGTCTGGATCCTGATGAACGGATCCGATTCAGAAATATTCTTTCGCAGCTGAGTCAGCATGATGTTACTATCATCCTTTCGACCCACATCGTTGGTGACATCTCTTCCACCTGTCAGGGGATGGCTCTGCTGAACAAAGGCGAACTGGTATTTTCCGGTTCACCTGAGAATCTTGTGAAAAATGCTGAAGGTCACGTGTTCAAACTTAACCTTACGTCTTATGAATATGAAAAGGTTAAAGAACGGTATAATGTAATTTCAACCATTCCAACAGATACAGGATGGGAAGTTCAGATCGTATCGGACGAAACTCCGGAGTACAGCTAC
The DNA here is from genome assembly GCA_903824785.1 of uncultured Bacteroidota bacterium. Taxonomy (GTDB): domain Bacteria; phylum Bacteroidota; class Bacteroidia; order Bacteroidales; family VadinHA17; genus LD21. The sequence goes on along the minus strand of CAIJYD010000114.1, from coordinate 21,401 downwards.
TCCAATATAATACCGAATATTGAACATGCTTACGTCTATTATATGGAGCATAAACTGCACGCTGATCTAACTGAATAAAAGGAAAAACGATTATGGCATTTCTTCATAACATAACTACAGTTGCAAAATATGAAGCAAAGACATTGAGGCGAAGCTGGTTCTTCAGGCTTTTTTCAATCGGGGCCCTCTTTATCTTCACCTTTTTAAATATCGGACTCTATTCTCCAATCGGAGATGAATCATGGGATATGGTCTCAATCCCTGCCTCTCTTCCCCTCATAAACCTGTACCTGCTCAATATAGGGCAGGCTATTGTTGTAATATTTCTGGCCGCCGATTTTCTTAAAAGGGATAAGAAGCTGGATACCAATGAAGTACTCTATACCCGGTCGATGTCAAATTTTGAATATATTATAGGTAAGACATGGGGAATCCTTCGCCTCTTCCTCGGACTTGATCTGATAATCCTTTCCATAGGCCTTACCGTGAATATCATTTCGAAAAACATGTCGGTTGATTTCATGGCATATATCTACTATCTTCTCATCATTTCCGTCCCTACAATTGTATTCAGCCTAGGCCTTGCCTTTGTGCTGATGTCGATTATCAGAAATCAGGCCCTTACTTTCCTGTTACTTCTTGGAACAGCTGCACTGAATATGTTCTATCTCTGGTTCAGAATGGGATCCATTTTCGATTATATGGCTTTCGGTCTTCCCGTTTTCAAATCCGGAGTTATTGGCTTTGACAACCTCAGCTTTATCATAAACCAGAGGCTGCTCTATCTTTTTCTTGGTCTGGCACTTGTTCTTACAACAGTGCTTCTTTTCAAGCGATTACCACAATCAATAATACACCGGAACCTTACAATCGGATTCCTTATCACTTTTCTTGCGGGTGCAGTAGTCTGCGCATTCAACACCTATTCTGTTCACAGGAAAGATGTTGAAGAGAAGAATATTACCATCGAAACTAACAGGCAGTTTGAAAACAGGAATTTTGCAACCCTTACTGATGCCTCAATTGAATTCAGCCATAAAGGAGAATCATTTGAAGCTTCTGCAAGACTTAAGATAAAAAACAATAACAGGGAGCCTCTCGATCGTTATCTTTTTTCTCTTAACCCATCTCTGAAAGTTATCAGGATCACCACTCAGGGAAAGGATCTGAGCTTCAAAAAGACAAATCACATAATTGAAATTGACCCGGGAAGGTCTCTGAATCAGGGAGAAAGCGACAGTATCCTTATTTCATACCAGGGATCAATAAGTGAATCGTTCTGCTATCCTAATTACAGCGACAATGTCAAAGAGTCACCATACAGGATTGCGATGCTCAACGTTAATAAAAGAGAGTCTTTCCTGAAGAATAACTTTGTTCTCTTAACCCCTGAGACTCATTGGTATCCTGTCACTTCTCTTAACTATTATCCCTCAAACCCGGCCAGGATATCAATTAATTTCACCAATTATACCCTTCGCGTCAAAAAAGAAAACGGTCTCTCTGCAGTTTCGCAGGGGCGGATGAAATCTGAAGATGGATATGATCTTTTCGAGACTGACAGCCCTCTGACAGGACTTACACTGGTATTGGGAAATTACAAGTCGGATACAATCAGGGTCGACTCAATAAATTATATAAGCTATTACTTCCCGGGGCACGACTATTATAAAAAAGATTTAAAAGAGATAAAAGATACATTACCGAATCTGATTTCAGGGATTATGAGAGAGCTTGAAACAAATTTCTCAACAAAATATCCATTTAAAACGCTGAGTCTGGTTGAAGTCCCTGTTCAATTCTATTCATTTCCAAAGAAGAATACTCAGACACGGGCGGAAGTGCAGCCGTCAATGGTACTGTTGCCTGAGAAGTTATCGACAATTAATGAAGCCGGGTTCCTCAGACAATTTACGAGCCAGAAGAAAAGAATGGCAAGGAATAATCAGATCATTACAGATAAAGAATTGAAGGTAAGGATCTTTAATAATTTTATCAGGAATACATTTATCAGTGGCGAAAACTTCAGGTTCATAAACGGAGTCGCCTCAAATGAACCCACAAGATACCGGCTGGGGCCCAGCTTCTATTTCTTTAAAAATAATTTCTACTCCACCGAATACCCTGTAATAAATGCTGTTTTTGAATCGCATCTTCAGCAGATATCCCCACTGGGACCACGCGGAGGATTTCAGGCGATGCTTGGGACTCTTTCCGATAATGACAAAGCGAATCTTATCCTTAAAGAGATCAGTTTTAAGGATCTTCTAGCAAAAAACCCCCGCGGCGATACTGTAAGAACAGTTCTGGCTGTAAAAGGCGACTGGCTTTTTAATCTTTTAAGATCAAAAGCAGGGATTGAAGAGTTTAAGACATGGTTTTCGGAATATATGGAGATCTCGCGTTTCAAAGCAATTGATATTCAACAGTTCAACAGCACCATTAAGGATAAATTCGGATTTGATTTCTACCCCTACCTGAGTAATTGGTTCACAGGGAAAGAGCAACCCGGATTTCTGTTCACAGATTTAAAAGTAAATGAGATTATCGTTGGCGACAGATCAAGATTCCAGGTAATGTTCGTTGCTTCAAACCCTGAACCGGTTGCAGGTCTCTTTAACATTTCATTTCGCACAGGGGGGCCGGGAGGTGGAGGCCGGGGTCAGATGGGAGGACCAATGCAGCAGGGAGGAGGCCCCGGCGGTGGAAATTTTAACATTTCGTCACAGGGCCGTGGCATGGAAGCTTCTGATATTTCAAGGATAGTGCTTATGGGTCCGCGCGAATCAAAAAAAGTAGGGATTGTGCTCGATTCCAGGCCAAGGGCAATGCTGATAAATACCCTGTTTGCGAAAAACATACCCGGAGAGATCAATATGCCGATAAATGACATAATAAAAACTAAAGGAACCACAAAAGAATTTACAGGAGAAGAGCTTCTCTCATCAACCCCTCCGTTTATTGATCCTTCCGAAATAGTTGTTGATAATGAGGATTCCGGATTTATTTCAGGCAGACAAAACGCTGTAAGTCCTCTTAAAAAACTTTTCAAACTGGAAAATAGATATGGACAAACATATAAACAGGTAAGCGTTTGGGACATTCCTGAATACTGGCAGCCTGTTGTACTATCTTCTTACTTTGGGAAATATGTCCGGTCTGCCGTTTATACACGGGGAGGGAAAGGCGATAAAACAATTACCTGGGCTGCTATTATCACAGAGCCGGGTTATTATGACGTTTTTTGCTATATCGGCAAGGGTGCTGACAGAATGCCAAGAACAAGAGGAGGACCTGGGGGAGGTGGAGGTCCGGGCGGTCCCGGAGGGCCAATGGGAGAGCAGCAGGCAGAATCACCTTACAAAGAGATGCATTATAAAGTCTACCACGATGATGGCATGGAAGAGATAACAGTTGATTATGAAAAAGCAGAGAGCGGATGGAATATTCTTGGCAGATATTACCTCTCTCGCGATACTGCCAAAGTTATGCTTACAAACCTGACTACCGGCAAAACTGTTATTGGCGATGCAATAAAATGGGTGAAACAGAATTGAAAAATTAAGAATAAAAAAACATTAATATGAAACACTCCGGCAGAATTTTCAAAACACAGCTTTTAATATTGTTTATGGCTGTTATCTGCATTTCTACTCTCTTTTCCCAGCAAGGGCTGACGCTTGACCAGTCGCTGGCGGTTGCGGAATCAAATAGTCCGACAATGAAAAAGACCCGACTGAGCCTGATAAGAAGTCAGGAGAACCTGAATGCCCAGAATGCCTCCCTCAAATCTAACTTTTCACTTACATTAAATCCGATAGGATATACCCAGAGCCGGGAGTTCAATGACCTTATCTCAAAATGGAATTCAAGAACAACTAAAGAGAGCTACGGGTTATTTACCGTTTCCCAGCCAATTGTATTTACTGATGCAAGAATCTCGCTGACAAACAGATTCGGTTATACAGATTCTTACAGTGAATACTCCGGTTCATCCACAAAAGGATTCAGTAATAATCTTTCGCTTAATATTGACCAGCCCCTCTTCACCTATAACAGGACACGTATTCAGCTTAAAGAACTCCAGTTAGCGCTTGAGAATGCACAGCTTAATTATGCCATTCAATTGCTTTCACTCGAAAAACTTGTAACGCAAGCCTTCTATTTTGTATATCAGCAGCAGCAGAGTCTCGATATAGCCAACCAGGCTTATCAGAATATGCAGAAAAGCTACGAAGTTTCAAGAAACAAAGTAGAGGCAGGGATCTCTGCCAGGGAAGAGATGTTTCAGGCAGAACTGAATCTTGCAACAACAAAATCAGATTTTGAGAACAAACAGGTTTTACTCGAAAATGCAAAAGACGATTTTAAACTAATGATAGGGATGAGTCTTTATGATGACATCCTTGTTATACCAAACATTGCTGTTGATACTGTGGATGTTGATATCTCATTTGCTATTGAACAGGGGCTTTCGAACAGGATGGAACTACGGCAGAGAGCCATTAATATTGAGACATCGCAATTCGATCTTATTCAGACCAAAGCATTAAATGAATTCAAAGGAAGCCTGGGGCTCTCTCTGGGACTTTTCGGAGACAACCAGAAATTCAGGGATGTCTATGCCAGCCCGACTGATAATGAAACTGTTTCCCTCTCTCTTACCATACCACTATGGGACTGGGGCGAAAGAAAATCAAGAATAAAGGCCTCTGAAGCTTCAATTGAAACCGCAAATATAACCCTTGAGGAGGAACAGAATAATATCATTCTCGATGTCAGAAAAGTTTACAGGAACCTCCTCAACCTTCAGAACCAGATTATAATTGCAAGGCAATCTGTAACCAATGCCCAGCTTACCTACGACCTCAATCTTGAGAAATATAAAAATGGCGATCTTACCGGCATGGACCTTAATATATATCAGAACCAGCTCTCCGAGAAACAGCTTACCTATACAAACTCGCTGATCTCTTATAAGCTTGAACTTCTTAATCTTAAGATTCAGACTCTTTATGACTTTGAGAAAAAAACAGCCGTTTCACCGGTTATGACCATTGAAAAATAACAGATAAATAATAAATCCATGAAGAAAAGTATTTCCATTATTGCAGTTGTGCTGATGATATTTACCGGCTGCAAGAATACCGACCAGAACCTGAATGCCGATGTTGAAATACCTGTTTCGGTCGATGACCTTAAACTGAGGCCAATTGAAGAATTCATTAATACAACAGGTACTGCTTTGCCAAAGGGGGAGATTGAACTAACCTCAAAGATTACTGCATACTATTATCTGGAAAACAACCCGTCAGCAGGCAGGCCATGGCAGCTTGGCGACAGGGTTAAGGCAGGCGCGCTTATTGCCAGGCTCGAGGATAAGGAATATGTAAATTCCATTAAGCTCGAAACCAATGAACTCAATCTTGAACTATCGGAAAGCGAACTTAAAAAACAGGAGTCGCTTTACGAAAAGGGTGGGGTTACCCTGAAGGATCTCAAGACAGCAAGTATAAACTTTGCAAATGCCAAAACAACAGTTGAAAATGCAAAACTTCAGCTCGAAAAAACAAGAATAGTTGCTCCGATAGATGGTGTTATTGTCGACCTGCCATATTATACCCAGAGTACCCAGATTGCAACAGGTTCAAAAATCGCTAAAATAATGGACTATCAGATAATGTATATGGATGTGCAGCTTCCTGAAAAATATATCTCTGCCATTAAACCCGGACAGACAGTGAACCTTACAAACTATACAATTCCTGATGATACGATTATCGGAAGTATAACGCAATTATCACCGGCCATTGATTCTGATACACGGACATTTAAAGGAAAAATTTCCGTCAATAACCCCGATCTGCTTCTTCGTCCCGGTATGTTTGTTAAAGCCGACATAGTTACAAACCATAAAGATTCTGTAATTGTTATAGCAAAAAGCATTATTCTCTCGCGCCAAAGGGGGAAAACTGTTTTTATCGTCGACCGGGGAGTAGCTGCTGAAAGAGTTATTGAAACAGGTCTTGAAAACCTGACCGATGTTGAAGTCACCAGGGGACTGGCTAAAAATGAGCGTGTTGTAACAAGTGGTTTTGAAACACTTAGCAACAAGTCGAAGGTTAAAATTATTAAATAACTGACATGAACAGGATTGCCCGATTCGCTGTACAATATCCCGTTACGGTCTTAATGTTTGTGCTGGGGATAGCACTTCTGGGGTTTATCTCCTTTGGCAAACTGGGAACCGATCTGTTCCCTGATCTCAACAATCCAAAGATCTATATCGAATTAAAAGCAGGCGAAAAACCACCTGAAGAGATTGAAAAGAACTATGTTGATCAGATCGAATCGCTCGCTATGCGGCAGAGCGATGTGGTTCAGGTCTCTTCAGTGGCACAGGTCGGATCAGCTACTATTACGGTTGAATACGACTGGAATAAGGATATGGATGAAGCTTTCCTTGATCTTCAGAAAGAGCTGAACTCATTCAGCCAGAATTCAGATCTTGAGGATTTTACCATTTCGCAATACGATCCCAATGCCGCCCCGGTTATGGTTGTTGGATTGAAAAACCCCGCCATTAACAATATGGATGAACTAAGGAAAGTTGGGGAAAACTATATCAGAAATGAGCTGGTACGGATTGAAGGAGTTGCCGATGTCAAACTTACCGGCACCGAGGAAAGCGAAGTGGTTATTGAAACAAACAAATATATTCTCGAATCGTTTGGACTTACTTCAGACGCCATAGCTGCCCAGATCACTAATTATAACCGGAATGTCTCAGGCGGATCAATTGTGGATATGGGATTAAAATACACCGTAAAAGGGGTAAGCGTCCTTGAAGATATTGATGATCTGGAGAATATAGTCGTAGGCTTTAAACAGGCAACAGCTACCGGTCAAACAGCGGCAACCGGCTCTGCATCAGCCACAGTATCCGGAAGAGTGCCGGTTTATCTGAGAGATATAGCCACGATAAAATTCGCAAACAAAGAGCCTGATAATATTGTAACAATCAATGGAGAAAGATGTGTCGGTCTCTCAATCTACAAAGAACCGAAATTCAATACCGTTGATGTGGTAAAGAGTCTGGGAACAGCAATTACCGATCTTGAAAAAGCTTTACCCGGTTATGAATTTATCAGGGTACAGGATCAGGGGGCATACATCAATAATGCAATTGGGGAAGTAAAGAATACACTTCTGATCGGAATTCTTCTCGCAGTATTTATACTTTACATCTTCCTCCGAAGAATTGGCACCACACTGGTTATCAGTGTAGCAATACCTGTCTCTATCATTGCTACATTCAACCTTATGTATTTCAATCATCTCACCCTCAACATAATGACACTGGGAGGGCTGGCTCTGGGAGCCGGTATGCTTGTCGATAATGCTATCGTTGTTCTTGAAAATATAACACGCCTCCGTGAAGAGGGAGTCGCTCTGAAAGAGGCAGTTATAAGAGGTACCGGAGAAGTTGGTGGTGCAATTACGGCATCTACCGTTACCACAATTGTTGTCTTCCTTCCGATTGTTTATCTCCATGGGGCATCAGGTGAGATGTTCAAAGATCAGGCATGGACAGTGGCGTTTTCCCTCATTTCATCTTTAGTGGTTGCCATGCTGGTTATTCCAATGCTGGTATCAACACTTTTTTCTGATAAAAAGATAAAGTCTGAGATAGCGGCTCCCATGCGTTTCAAATGGTATGAGAAATTTCTCAGAAAGACAATTGAGAAGAGGATCCTCGTCATCTTTTTATCTGTTTTACTTATGGTTTCATCTGCTTTGCTTATACCACAGCTGGGAAGCGAATTCATGCCAAAATCTGAATCAGCCGAGTTCAGTGTAGATATTAAACTTCCGGAAGGCACCTCCCTCCTGCGTACCGAAAGTACAGTTTCCAAAACAGGTGATATAATAAAGGAGCTGCTCGGGAATAAGGTAAAAATGATCTATTGCCAGGCCGGATCCGACAATAACTCATCGCTAAACCAGACCTCTGCTGCCAAAGGGGAAAATACCGCTTCAATCAAGGTTATTCTCGCTGATGATTTTGCCTCCGGAACGGAACAGGCAATTGCAATTATTGGCAATTATCTGAAGACAATCCCCGGCATCGAAATATCTTTCGCAAGAGATGAAACAGCTCTTCAGTCTTCTCTTGGCACAACAGGAGCCCCATTCTCTCTTGAGGTATCTGGTGAAGATTACAGCCAACTGGAGAGAATAGTGAATGAATCAAAAGACATACTGGTAAGTAACCCCGGCCTCTATAATATTACAACCTCTCTCGATGAGGGGACGCCTGAAGTAGAAGTGGCTATCGACAGGTTTAAAACCAGCTACTACAGTGTTACCGTAGAGAGCATTATAAACCAGATTAAAAGTTATTTATCGGGTTCTTCAGCCGGAAGCTTTGAGAAGGACGGCGAAATGAAAGATATCACCATAAAGCTTGGAGATCTCTCTTTGAAACAGCTTCGCGATCTGATGATCACTGCCGGAAGCGTTAAAGTGCCTCTCAGCGAACTTGCTGTGATCAAGACAATTATCAGCCCCAGGGAGATCACCAGAAGGAACCAGTCGAGAACATGCTACATCTATGCCATGGTAAATGCAAACGCAGCTTTCGATCAGGTGATTAAAGAAGCCGGGACAGCACTTAAAGCAGTAATACTCCCTGTGGATTACAAGCTTGAATTTACCGGCGAGGAGCTGAAAAGGAAAGAATCCACCTCAAATCTCTCCTTTGCCCTGATACTTTCACTTATTCTTGTATTTATGGTTCTGGCAGCACAATTTGAATCAATAATTCAGCCATTTGTAATAATGCTTACCATTCCACTGGCAGGCGTTGGCACTATTCTCACATTTTTCATCACCGGAGAAACACTGAATATGATGGCATATATCGGGATAATTATGCTCGGAGGAATTGCCGTGAATAATGCCATTCTGCTTATTGACCGTATAAATCAGCTGAGAGAAACCGGGATGGATAAAAAAGAGGCAATTGTTATTGCTGGTACTCAGAGAATAAGACCAATATTAATGACCAGTCTGACAACAATCCTTGCACTTCTTCCTCTTACAATCGGTATCGGCGAAAGCGCTTCTCTCAGAGCTCCAATGGCTCTGGCTGTTATCGGAGGACTGGTCTCTTCCACCCTCCTGACACTTGTAGTAATTCCATGTGTCTACTGGGTTTTCGACAGTTTCAGCAGATGGCTCCGAGGGGCAGATAAAGATATTGTAAAGCTCTGATATTATTCTTAAAAGACTGAAAATGGATTTTATTTTAAAAAGAAGAATTTTTATCAGTATGCTCTTTCTGGGGCTAACTATGCTTGGCTATGTCTCGTATAAAAAACTTGCTGTTGAACTGTTTCCGAATGCACAGCTTCCAACATTAATAGTTCAGGTCGGAACTCCTCTTGAAATGGATCCTTCATATATTGAGAACCAGGCTATTATCCCTATTGAGGGGGCAATAGGAACACTTGAGGGGATTGAAAAGATAGAATCGAATATCTCATCGCGGTTTGGCACAATAATGATCTACTACAACCAGAAGGCCGATCTCAAATATGCCAACCTTAAGCTGCAGGAAAAGATAGATATTGTTAAAAGCTCAATCCCGGCTGAATTTATTATTAATGTAATCAAGATCGATCTTGAACAGCTCACCAACCAGTTCATGGAGCTTCAGGTGAGAGGAGAAGGAGGTATTGACAGGATCAGGAATATTGCCGACAGAGAGATTAAACCCGAACTTGAAAATATAGACGGTATTGCCGGAGTTCAGGTTTACGGCGGACAGGAGAACTCAATAGAGATAAGGCTCAATGAGAACGCCTGCAAGGCTAATGGCATTACAATGGGGCAGATCAGAAACCTGCTGAACAACAATGGTGCAAACAAAACTTTTGCAGGGAAAGTAACTGAAGGCAGCAATGAATTATTTGTAAATGTCACATCAGAATATACCGATGTGAGGGAAATAGGAAATATAATTGTTAAAAAATCCGGGCCGGTTCTTTTGCGCGATGTGGCAGAGATCTTTTTCGGAGTAAAGGAACAGAGCTCTTATAGCAGAGTTAACGGTCTCGATGCTGTTACAATAACCCTTGTAAATGATAATCAGGCTAACCTGATAGATCTTTCCCATGATGCAATTGAGCAGGTTAAGGAGCTGAACAAAAAACTTGAACCTTCAGGAGTAGAGGTAGTTGTCCAGAACAATACTGCCGAAATAATGGAAAAGAATATTAATCAGATAATTAATCTCGCAATTACGGGAGGGTTTCTGGCGATAATGATTCTGTGGTTCTTTCTCAGAAATATCAGGCTGGTTGCAATCATTGCAGTCTCAATTCCTGTTTCAGTATATGCTGCTTTCAACTTTTTCTATGCATTTGATATCTCCATTAACAGCCTTACTCTTATAGGAATGGCACTTGCAATAGGGATGCTCGTCGATAACTCAGTGGTTGTTCTTGAGAATATCTACCGGCTGGCGGGTCAGGGAAAAGACAACGAGACAGCTGTAAAACAAGGTACTACTGAAGTCTGGAGATCCATATTTGCAGGAACTCTCACTACAGTTATTGTGTTCATGCCTTTCATTTTCTCTGACAATTTTATGGTGAAAATGATTGGAAAGAATATAGGTGTATCAATCATATCAACACTTACAATATCTCTTATTATTGCCTTGCTGTTTATTCCGATGGCAACATATTTTCTTCTTACAAGATCCTCAAAAAGCGATTCTGATATATTTAAAAAACTCTCCATTCACGACAGAACCATACAGGGATATCATCTTGTGTTAAAAGCAAGTATGAGAAATCCGGCATCTACCATAATCGGAACTCTTGTAATTTTCTTTGCCGCACTACTTATCAGCCTTACCTTAAGTATAAGTACCACACAGGAGGTAGAAACGCCCAACTTCAGATTGAGTGTAACAATGCCCGGAGGAGCCACCCTTGAAAAGACAGACGCGGTTGTGGCAGAAATTGAATCGAGACTTAAATCTCTCCCTGAAAAAGAAGATATCGTAAGCCGTATCGAAGAAGAAAAAGCAACCGTAACAATCAATCTTTCAAAAGACTGGAATAAAAAAAGCAAAAGATCGCTCCCTGAAATTAAAAATGAGATCTCGGAGAAGACAGCAAAAATCTCTTCCGCTGAAGTCACCATGGATGAACTTTCTACAGCCGGTGGTTTTACAGGTGGCGGAGGCGGTGGGGAGACAGATAATCCGGGGTCGGATTTTATGAACCTTCTCGGTATCGGTTCGGCAAAAGAGAGTGTGATTATCAAAGGACAGAACTTCGAGCAGATGAAAAATCTGGCTGACGATATTAAAACTTATGTCGACGATCTTTCAACAATAAACAGCTCCAATATCAATGTTCAGGATAATAAGCCGGAAGTGCATCTTCTTTTCGATATGGATTATATGGGAAGAAATAACTTTACCCTGAGCAACCTCTCCTCTTCCCTGTCGGCATTCGGAAAAGAATATTCCTCCGGTGCAACTTTCAAGCAGGGAACAGAGAACTACGACATAATGATTAAGTACGCCGTGCAGGACAGCCTGACAAACGAAAACAGAGATAAAACAATTGACGATCTCAAACACCTTGAAGTGAATGCAGCCAACGGGGCGGTGATGGAGATGGAAGAACTTTCAGGAATCGTCTTCTCTTCCGGAATGGGAAACATACACAGGGAGAACCAGGAAAAAAGGGTTACAGTTACCTATAATTTCACCGAGGAGATCAAAAACTCCAAAGATCTTCTTGAAGGAGCAAGGGCTGAAATAGAATCAATTGTTGCCGGGCTTAATATCCCTTCAGGAATTGCTGTTGAGATCGTTCATGAGGAGGATCAGCTGAAAGATTTCTACTATCTCATCGGAGTTGCGTTTCTTCTTATTTTTATGATTCTTGCTGCTGTTTTTGAATCACTTGCAACGCCGGTAGTTCTGATGTTCAGCATCCCGCTTGCTGCCCTTGGATCGCTTATTGCACTGATACTTACCGGAAATTCCCTCCTCAATGCAAATACTCTTACAGGATTCCTTATCCTCCTTGGGGTAGTGGTGAATAACGGGATAATACTGATAGACTATACCAATATTCTCCGGAAAAGAGGTAACCGTGTACAGCGGGCACTCATGACAGCCGGAGTGGCAAGATTGAGGCCCATCCTGATAACTGCCTCAACAACAGTAATTGCAATGGTTCCTCTTGCAATGGGCCAGGCTGAATTTGTTTCGGCAATCGGAGCTTCATTTGCAATAACAGTTATCGGAGGATTAACTCTCAGCACTCTTCTTACACTGGTATTCATTCCAACTTTTTATACGGGTCTTGAGAATGCCCTGAAATGGTTCTATTCACTCGGCTGGAAAAATAAAGCGATACAGTTCCTTCTGTTTTTCCTGATGATATTTATTATTTACACCTCTATAGATAAATTTCTTTGGAAGCTCATAACATCAATCCTGGTTCTGATCATAATCCCGGCAGGTACATGGTTCGTAATGAACAGCCTGCGAAAAGCGAGAGAGACAGTTATCCCAAACAGCGAGAATATAAACATTTATGTTCAGAGTCTGGTTAAAATATATGAAAGGGAAAACCGCTGGACAAGGGAATGGAAAGCAGGTGCAAGAATCAGAAAACGGCTCGGCCTTGAAAAAGAATACAAATCGTGGAAAGATATGAATCAGATAATGTGGCAGTTGCCATTGCTTGGATTCATTATCTATTTCACCTATTTCTATCTGACAAAAGGATTCTGGATTTTTCTTTTCAGCATAGGAACATGGTTCTTCCTCTCAGGAGTATGGACGGCATTGAAGGAACTCTTTGCCAGCCTTTCAGCAAACGGAGAAAAAAAATGGCTGATAAAAATATCCATGTTTGCCGATTTTCTGTTTTTCTGGATAATCCCTCTCCTTAACCTGATATGGTTCTGGAAATCGTGGGAAAATATTGTAATTGTTCTGATACTTGGATTTCTGTGGTTCTCCGGTCTGTTTATCTATAAGACCGGCCAGAAACTGACCCGTGAAAATATTGATATATACCGGCTTGAAGGCAGATTTAAAGGGATCAGAAAGGCAATATATAAACTTGTTGCAGCTGTTCCGCTTATCGGAAAAAAGAAGAAGCCATTTAAAGCATTAAGCTGTGTTTCTCTGAATATAGGGAATGGAATGTTTGGTCTTCTTGGCCCCAACGGTGCAGGAAAAACCACTCTGATGAGAATAATCTGCGGAATTCTGGAGCAGAGTTACGGGAAGGTCTGGATCAATGGCCTCGACACACAGAAGATGAGAGAAGAGCTGCAGGGCCTTATCGGTTATCTGCCACAGGAATTCGGCAGCTACGAAAATATGACAGCACATGAATATCTGCATTACCAGGCTATGCTGAAAAACATAATCGATGTAAAGATCAGAGATGAGCGAGTTACCTACGTTCTGAAAGCAGTGCATATGGAAGATCGCAGGAACGATAAAATCGGTTCATATTCAGGCGGAATGAAGCAGAGGATGGGTATTGCACAAATCCTGTTACACCTGCCCCGAATTCTCGTTGTCGATGAGCCAACTGCCGGGCTCGACCCGAGAGAACGTATCCGGTTCCGGAATCTTCTTGTTGAACTGAGCCGCGAAAGAGTTGTAATCTTTTCAACACATATTATTGAGGACATATCAAGCTCCTGCAATCAGGTAGCAGTTCTGAATAAAGGCAAACTGAGATACTTCGGCAAACCAATCGAAATGACAAAAGAGGCCGAGGGTCATGTCTGGCAGTTCAATATTCCGGCTAAAGATTTTGGAGCTTTTGTCGAAAAGAACCTCGTCGTTCATCACATGTCGGAAGGCGACAATGTGAGAGTAAGAGTTATTTCCGAATCTTCACCCTGGGATGGAGCCATTAACGCAAACCCAAGTCTGGAGGACGCTTACCTGTGGCTTCTGAGAAGAAAAGATTATAAGGGGTCTGAAAATAATGAAACCGTTAAATGATGAAATCTAATAACTTATACAATATTTCTACTCTCATTTACAAAATGATAGTATATAACCTGAGGATAATCTTTGCAAATAAATTCATCTGGTTTCTGGCAGGTTCCATTCTGTTTTACATGGGGTTATCAGTCATCTATGTCTTTGATGTGGACGTCCCAAACATGAAAGATCTTTATGGTGTCTTTCTCTTCTCCGGCCTTCTTCTTGTTTTTTATCCTTCAGCTTTCGGAATTCAGAACGATCAGGATGCCCGAACCATTGAGATCCTTTTCGGAATTCCCAACTACAGATATAAAGTCTGGCTCGTAAGGGTACTCCTGATCTTTGTGATTGCTTTCCTTATTATGGTTGTTTTTACCTTTGTCTCTTCTGTTCTGATTGTGAAATTCAGATTCGTTAATATGACAGCTCAGATTATGTTACCTGTTATATTTCTGGGATTAATGGCCTTTATGTTGTCGACAATTATCAGAAACGGAAACGGGACAGCAGTTCTGATGATCATTTTTGGTTTGATTTTTATGATACTGAGTGATTCTCTCCGTAAAAGCCAGTGGAATATTTTCCTCAATCCTTATGATCTTCCCTACGATTTAAATGAGACAACCTGGGCGATTATCACACTTAAAAACCGGATTATCCTGATAACCGGATCAATAATTTTCCTGTTGTCTGCACTTTATAATCTGCAGAAACGGGAAAAATTCATGTAATCCTCAGTATATAAACTCATTGTGGTTTAGATCCTGCTCAAATGGCTGATTACGGCTGAAGTCGGGCCGGTAGTTGAGTTGGCTATCCATCTCCTGTACCCATCCGTTTCTGAAACCCAGTTCTTCCATTGTTGCAACAACTGAATCATACTCTTCTTTGTAAAGACTACGATTCAGAACCGGATGATTTTTAACCCGGCCGACAGGGTGATATTGAGACATTAGAGAAAGATGAACCCCGGGAGACAACTCCTCTGCCACTGTTCTCAAAACATTTTTACTCTCTTCAGCATGGCCCGGAAGAACAAGATGCCTTATCACCATCCCGTTCTCGGCAATGCCATTGTCATCTCTCCTTAAAACAGAACCTTTCTGATAATACATCTCTTTGAGAGCCCGCAGAGCCACCGCGGGATAATCGACAGCGTCGGAAAGAGCTGAAGCAATTCCCGGAGTAACATATTTAAAATCGGGAAGATACACATCAATTAATCCGGAAAGGCTGCGTATTGTCTCGACCTTTTCATAACTATTTGTATTATAAACTGTTATCGGACGAAGTCCTCTTGTTTTCAGCCCATTGATGATTGCCTTTACCTGCGGTACAACATGCGAAGGGGAAACGAAACCAATAGACGAAGCCCCCTGTGAAAGGATTTCCTCTATCCGGTCAAGCACCGGATTCAGGTCAGATAACCCATTTCTGCTCTCCAAACCATTATGACTTATCTGATGGTTCTGGCAAAAAATACATTGAAGATTACATCCTGCAAAAAAAATATTACAGATCCCGTTTGTACCGCTTATTGAAGGCTCCTCCCCTTTATGCAAACAGATTGCTGAAATATTCAGCCCGGCATCAGTTCCGCAATACCCGCCTCCCCCGCTTAACCTGTCAGCGTGGCAATCTCTCGGACACAAGGTACACTCCTCAAAATTTAACCGGTCTGCCGGGTCATAGATATCTGTCTGTTTCACAGTAATCACTGATAAATATTTAAAGATAATACTGAAGTTTAAAGTAATTCGCAAATATCGGATTGTTTGATGATTTTCAAGCTACATCTTTGAGCCACAAGCATAAAAGTTCAAGATTATTAATATTTTCTTTGGTAGATTGATATAAATACATACCTTTGCATTCGCATTAGGGGACCGGAGTCCCCTATTTTGTTATCGGTTTTTAAAGAATGACAGATAAGCAGACCATACAGGAATTAGTTGAAGAATTCATAAAAGGAACCTCTCTTTTCCTTGTTGCTGTAAAAGTTAGTAACAGCAACAGGATCACTATTCTGGCCGATAAAAATGAAGGAATTACAATAGATGAATGCGGAGCAATACACCGTCATATTGAGAACAGTCTTGACCGCGAAAAAGAGGATTTTGAATTGCAGGTATCTTCCCCCGGCCTTGATTTACCCTTTATTGTTTTTGAACAATATTTAAAGAATGAAGGAAGAAAAACAGAAGTTATTGATAATGAAGGATCGAAATATTCAGGAAAACTGAAAAATGTGACCCCTGGAGGCTTTGAACTTGAAGCCGAATTTAAGATTAAAGGGAAATCAAAAGAGGTGAAGGATATTTCTTTCAATTTTGACCAGGTAAAATCGACAAGAGTAATTTTAACAATTAAGTAATAATAAGAGGTTTACACCAGATGGAAAACGTTAATTTGATCGACACTTTTTCGGAATTCAAGGAGCTGAAAAACATTGACCGCCCTACTATGATGAGTGTTCTTGAAGATGTATTCAGAAGCATGCTTGCAAAGAAGTACGGTTCAGCTGATAATTTTGATATTATCGTCAATATCGATAAAGGAGACTTTGAAATATGGAGAAACAGGGTTGTTGTTGACGATAAGGAGCTTACAGATCCTGTAATGCAGATCCCCCTCTCGAAGGCCAAAGAGATTGATGAAGATTATGAAGTAGGTGAAGAGGTTTCGGACGAGGTTAAATTTCTTGATTTCGGAAGAAGAGCAATTCTATCGTTAAGGCAGAATCTTACTGCACGGATCCTCGATCTTGAGAAAAATAATATCTATATCAAGTATAAAGACAGGATAGGTGAAATTGTTACCGGGGAAGTGTACCAGGTATGGAAAAGAGAGATTCTTGTTCTTGATGATGACGGGAATGAACTTATTCTCCCTAAAAGCGACCAGATCCCTTCCGATCATTTCCGCAAAGGAGATTCGATACGGGCAGTTGTAATCAAGGTTGAAATGAGAAACAATACTCCATTCATCATTTTAAGCCGCACCTCACCTGTATTCCTTGAGAGGTTATTCGAACTGGAAGTTCCTGAAATCTTTGATGGCCTTATAACCATTAAAAAAATTGTAAGGGTACCTGGCGAACGGGCCAAGGTAGCTGTTGAGTCGTACGACGAAAGAATTGATCCTGTCGGAGCCTGTGTTGGAATGAAAGGCTCGAGGATTCATGGTATCGTAAGGGAGTTACGCAATGAAAATATCGATGTCATCAACTTCACCTCAAACAATCAGCTTTATATTCAGAGAGCACTGAGCCCCGCAAAAATAACTTCAATAAAAATTGTAGAAGAAACACTCAGGGCACAGATATACCTGAAGCCTAATGAAGTCTCGCTTGCAATCGGTAAAGGAGGTTTGAATATTAAGCTTGCCAGCCAGCTTACCGGCTATGAGATTGATGTTTACAGGGAGCCGGGAGGAGAAGATGAAGAAGATGTCAATCTTGAAGAATTTGGCGATGAAATTGAAGACTGGATTATCGATGAACTTAAAGCCATTGGCTGCGATACCGCCAGAAGTGTTCTGAATCTATCTATCAGTGATCTTGTAAAAAGAACTGATCTTGAAGAAGAAACCGTTAAAGAGGTTGTTAATATTCTCCGGGCTGAGTTTGAATAAAACGAACAGATACTATTCACCAACAGAGTGTTATTGAAATTTAAATAAAGGCAAGGCATATTTATGACAGAGGATATCAAGGTTACAAGATTAAGCAAAGCAGCCCGCGAATTCAATGTGGGGATATCCACTATTGTGGAGTTTCTGCACAAAAAAGGGTTTGATCTTGATCCCAACCCAAATACTAAACTTCCGCATGAAGCTTATATTTGGCTTTTAAAAGAATATAGCACAGATATCAGCGTAAAAAAGGAATCAGAGAAACTTATCCTTAAAGACCTTCACCGGAAAAAGGAATCTGTCTCTATTGATGATTTTTCAGAAAAACCGGAATCAGAAGATACTGAAAAGGATGACGAAATTCTTGTTAAGGATTCTTCAGGTGCCAAAACAACTGTTGACATAAAAACTGAGATCAAGAAACCTGATATCAAACTTGTCGGAAAAATTGATCTCGAACAAACTTTAAAACCAAAGGTGGTTCCTCAGAAACCTGAACCTGTGGCGCAGATCACCGCTCCTCCGGCAGAAGTGGAACAACCTGAAAAGAAAAAACCTGTTGCTGAGGCTGAGGTTCCAGTTGTTGTTCCTCCGGTAGAAGAAATAAAAATCAAATCAAATATCGACCTTCGCATTGTAGGTAAAATCGACCTCCCTCCCACTTCCAAAGAGACGAAACAGGCAAGAAAAGAGGAGCAGAAAATAAAGCCTAAGGCAAAGCTGCCAGAGGTTACACCCGTTGAAACCCCTGTAGAGAAAGAGATTGCAATACAGGAAGAGCCGAAAGCTGCAGAAAAGACAGAACCGGTAGTTATTGCTGAGATTATTCCGGAGCCTGTAACCCCTGAGATCGTAGTCGAAAATATCATAAAAGAAATTCTTATACCGGAGCCGGAAGAAGATGTTGTTGCTCTGTATAAAACAGATTTTAAAAAACTTGCAGGCCCAAGAGTTGTTGGCAGAATAGACCTGCCTGTTGAAGAAAAAAAGAAGAGTACCCCATTTCAGCCTGTAAGACAAGGCGGCGATTCTGATTTCAGAAGAAAGAAAAGAAGAAAGAGAATCCTCAAGGAAAAAGAGGGAACCCCTGTCGTTAAACCTGTGACTACTGATAAAAAAGAGAAACCCGGCACTAAAAAGGTTGTGAAAAAGAGACCGGTCAGGGCTGAGGTTAATGAAGAAGAGGTCCAGAAACAGATTAAAGAGACCCTGGCAAGGCTTACCACAAAAGGTAAATCAAAAGGATCAAGATACAGAAGAGATAAACGGGAAGCTATAAGTCAGAAGCACAAAGAAGTAGTTGACAAACAGGAACTCGACAAAAACATTCTCAAGGTAACCGAATTCGTTTCAGTTAATGAACTGGCTTCTATGATGAACACACCTGTTACCGATATCATTTCAACATGTATGAATCTCGGCCTTTTTGTCTCTATTAACCAAAGACTGGATGCTGAAACAATGGCACTTCTGGCTGATGAATTCGGATACACCGTTGAATTTGTAAGTGCTGAATTACAGGAAGCAGTAAGAGAAATAGTTGATGAAGTGGAAGACCTTAAACCAAGGCCTCCTATTGTAACTGTAATGGGCCATGTCGACCATGGTAAAACAAAGTTGCTCGACTATATACGCAATACAAATGTTATTGCCGGTGAAGCAGGAGGTATTACACAGCATATTGGTGCTTACGGAGTTATCCTACAGGACGGACGCCAGATAACCTTCCTTGACACCCCGGGCCATGAAGCATTTACTGCAATGCGTGCCCGTGGAGCACAGATTACAGATATAGCAATTATTGTTGTTGCAGCTGACGATGGTGTTATGCCACAGACCAGGGAGGCTATTAACCATGCCTCAGCAGCAGGCGTACCTATAATATTTGCAATAAACAAAATTGACAAACAGGGTTCGAACTCCGATAAGATCAAAGAGGCACTTGCTACAATGAACTATCTGGTTGAAGACTGGGGAGGCAAATATCAATCTCAGGAGATTTCTGCCAAAAGCGGTCTCAATATTGATATTCTTCTCGACAAGATCCTGCTTGAAGCTGAAATGCTCGATCTGAAAGCAAACCCGGATAAGCCGGCATTGGGAACAGTTATTGAATCATCTCTCGATAAGGGAAGAGGATTTACTGCCACTGTTCTGGTTAAAGCCGGGACACTCAGAATAGGTGATATTATGCTGGCAGGCAGTTGCTTCGGGCATATCAAGGCAATGTACAACGAAAGAGGGCATAAGGTTGAGTTTGTTGGCCCTGCCACTCCTACCCTTATTCTTGGATTAAACGGTGCTCCGCAGGCAGGTGATAAGTTCAATGTTATGGAGAGCGACCGTGAAGCAAAAGATATTGCAACTAAAAGAGCACAGCTTCAGAGAGAACAGGGTCTTAGAACTCAGAAACATATTACTCTTGATGAGATCGGACGAAGAATAGCCATTGGCAACTTCCAGGAGCTTAATATCATTGTTAAAGGTGACGTTGACGGCTCTGTTGAAGCTTTGAGCGACTCACTTATTAAACTTTCAACTCCTGAAATTCAGCTTAATATAATACATAAGGCTGTAGGGCAAATCTCCGAATCGGATATTCTCCTTGCTGCAGCATCAAATGCCATTATCGTTGGGTTCCAGGTCAGACCGTCGGTAAGTGCAAGAAGACTGGCTGAGAAAGAGGAGATTGATGTTCGCCTCTATTCCATAATTTACAACGCCATTGAAGAGATCAGATCTGCCATGGAAGGGATGCTTATGCCAGAAGTTAAAGAGGAAATCGTTGCCACACTTGAAATACGCGAAATATTCAAAGTCACAAAGGTTGGAACTGTAGCCGGTTGCTATGTTAAAGAGGGCAAAATTACAAGGAATACACGTGTCAGGATTATTCGTGACGGTATCGTAATTTATACCGGGGAACTGGGCTCACTCAAACGCTTCAAAGATGATGTTAAAGAGGTTGTAGGCGGATACGAATGCGGACTCAATATTCACAATTTCAACGACATCAGCGAAGGTGATATCGTTGAAGGTTACAAAGAATTTGAAGTAAAAAAGACACTATAACAAAGCTGAATATTTTTCAGCTGACAGCAGGTCATTGAGTTCAGACGGATTGGTTATCTTTATTTTAACCATCCATCCTTTGCCATAAGGATCCTTGTTAACAACGTCAGGGCTCTCCTCAAGGGCAGGATTGACTTCAAGAATCTCACCGGAAACAGGCATAAACATATCTGAAACTGTCTTGACAGCTTCGATCGTTCCAAATACCTCTTCTATATTCAGAGACTCCCCTCCGGTTTCTATTTCAACAAAAACGATGTCACCCAGTTCGCCCTGAGCAAAATCAGTAACGCCGACATAACCTGTATTCCCTTCAACGCGAAGCCACTCGTGGTCTTTGGTGTACAATAAATCTGCAGGAACATTCATATCTGATATGGGTTTTAATAAATATACCAATTAAATTCTTTATGATAAGCGTGCCAAAAATAGAATTTTTTTTGCTTAAAAAAGTTGACAAAAGCTTTTTTTTGGATTATTAAGATTTATGGTACTTAAGTTAAACAATATTGAGTCCACTCCGAAAAGTCGGTGCGAACGGATTTAATAAATTATTTTTACATAAAAATTACGATATTACTTTGAATATCAATAATATAAGTTGTTTTATTCATTTTTTTTGTTATATTTGTTTCGATAAGTAAAG
>CAIJYD010000113.1 GCA_903824785.1 uncultured Bacteroidota bacterium | reverse complement strand
CCGGTTTTAATTAACCCGGCAAAGTTGACTTTTCTTTCTTCTGGGGCATGCCCCAGAAGAAAGAAAACTGTACATTAGTGTTACCAAAAGTTGTACATCCGTTCTTACTGAAAGTTGTACATTGTTATTTACCGATTACATGCCTTGAGCAATTTTGAGAATCCTATCTTCATATGACGGTTCATTTATTTTAAAATCGTCCGATTGAATAATTTTTTTTATTTCATCATTTGAAAATGCTCCAATCTCAATAGATGAAAAATTGAAATTAGCAGCAATAGACTTAACCTGAGGTAAAGCATAATCTCTTACGGTTACTACTACTTTTAAGGTATTTGAAGCTCTATCTTCGAATAGGCTTAAAATCCATTGGAAATTTTTGGCTAGTCTATTTGCATCATCAACTAACAGCACATATTTTTTATCAGTTCTAACAATTGTCTTTAGGTCTTCCCATATTGGAATTCCTTTATTTCCAATACACAAAAAACAAAACTCATTTTTATCTGAATAACGTTTTGCTAGCTCAATTGCAAATTTTGATTTTCCAGTACCAGGAGATCCATGAACTAATAATAAATCGTTTGTTTCTAAATGATTTAATCCATCTTCTATTTCCTTCTCTCTACCGAGAAAAACGTTACTTAACGGTGTTGAGATTTTATTTTTCTCATAGTTAGCAATAAACTCAGATGGTTCTTGAATTTGACCAGTTCCAACTTTAATCCCAACGTAAGTTCCTAATATTGGATAATCAAGGACTGCGAATGCTAAATCTCTTATTCCTTTTAAATCAAGGATACACTTTGGATTGTGCTTCTTACATAATTCTTCAAGATTTTTCTTTTCAACTGGTTTAATACGCGCAGTAAAGCATAAAATTACTTTATCAATTTCTTCTTTCTCTAATCCTGTCTTTGAAGTATCAAAGCAGTTTTCAATATCCGACTTTAATTTATTGTAAAAACTTTGACTTTTCTTTAATCTTTCTCGGCTGGTGTATTCGGCAAAAATTAATTTACTGTCAGCACCTGTAAAATAAGAATCTGGGATTCCCTTTCTAGACTTTTCTTTACCAATAACACTTCCAATCGGGGTGATAGTATTAGGATTTAATTTCAAATACAAGAAATGGTTACATAATTCTTGGAAGATGTCTCCATTAATCCTATCTAAAGCATTTTCAATTTGTACAACATCTACCATATGCTGTTGTGGGTTGGAACAAAAATAGTTCTTTTGTAAGCTGAAGAATCGGCTTGTGCGACAGGGCTCGCAAATGTGCTATTTGTGCGTTGGGTATTCATCTGTTAATCTAAGTTTATTTCGTCATTGCATGAAAACTAACTAGCTAATAAAGGTATGTTTTTTTGTAGAACGTTTTGCTGGTGATAAAAAAAACGCAACGAAAGTTTAATTTTGAGAAATAAGCTCTTTTGGTATATGATTTAAACTCAGAACATTCCAGGTATTATCCATGACCTGGCTCTTGAATGCATCTGTAATCTTCAGATACTTTTTCAGGTCTTTCTCTTTTTTTGGTGCTCCCATATCCTGCAAAGCTTTTATGTTTACCCCAAGCATAATGCTATTGGTAATAAAAGTTTTTCTGGCGGTATGGAAGGTAATTGACTCATGGAGAGGAAGTGATTCTTCTGTAGTTTCACTGCCTATCACACTTTTTTTTATCACCAGCCGGTTAAATCCTGTTTTTGGGAGCTGTTTCGAAGCAATAATTCCACAGCCTTCTTTCAAATATTCGTTAATATTCTGAATGGACATTTTTGGAAGGGGATCTTCATCATCTTCATACTTTTTGAGTATTTTAAGAGCGAAATCATTTAGAGGGAGAGTTTTAACATACCCTGTTTTTATTTGTGTTTTAGTTAAGAGCTTATTATTTATATGCTCTCTCTTAAGAGAAATGACATCACTGTATCGCAGTCCGGTAAAGGATGCAAAACAGTATAGATCTTTCACTTTATTTAATCGGTGACTTTCAAAGTTATAATCCATTAACACCAATAGTTCATCCATACTTAAGAAAACAACCTCTCTCTCGGGTTCATCAACTTTAAGTTTATCGTAGATCTTACCCTGATAATAGTTTCGTTCTTCAGCCCAATGCAGGAAAGTTGAAAGCACTCTGGTAATCTTGGCATAGTACCCAACCTGCTTCCTTTCGGTTATGAACGTATACTTTTTTAGCTTATCAATAAACTTAACATCAATATTGTCCCAGGTTAAAGTAAACTTTGTTGATTCCTGAAATCGGGTCAGGTAGTTTTTTACAGTGGTATAACCCTTAATGGTGCGTTCTGCCTTATCCGATTTATTCGATTCTATAAAATCGCTGAAAACTTCCATAACTGAGGTTGATTTGAGCACGGTTGATGCTTCGGGAGTATTGAGAAGATTTGTCAACTCAAACTCCGAAGGTTTCCTTCTTTCCTTAGTAACCTTATTAAACAGCAACCTAGCCTGGGTTTCAACGTCATCGATAAATGCGTTCATTTTTGAGTTTTCTTCATAAGCTTTTGTGTTCTGAGAAGACAACCTTAGGCGTTGTGATTTCTTATTCCAATCACGGATTCTTACTTTTCCCAGCTTCATTCTATAGGCTTTATAGTTGCTGTAGATCGAAGCTAAAAGAGTAACCTTTCCATGTTTATCAAGCTTTTCAGATTTCAGATAAAATTGAATTTCTGTCATTTTTGAGCGTTTTATATCAAACTATATAAACCAAAAGTAGGTGCAAATTAGGTGCAAACTTTTACTCAAATGTAATAAAATGAAATCCAAAAAACAAAATACAAATTGTTAATATGCTGTTTTTCAAGTATATTAAAATAATGAAGTCAAATGCAGTAAAATAGATTCAAGTCCCGCTCCGGGTACAGAAAGCCTCGATTTATCGGGGCTTTCCTCATTTAGTAGGTGCTGATTAGGTGCTAATAATTATTTTGTAAAAACTCTAAATTGACTTATTTTTAATAATGAAAGTCAATATGAGTAAAACGCAATTTAAAGAGCTACTTGAAGAGTATATCTCAAACCTCGAAAAAGATTATGATTCT
>CAIJYD010000112.1 GCA_903824785.1 uncultured Bacteroidota bacterium | reverse complement strand
TTTTTGATCAAAAAACAAGCGACATTTCATATTGTACTGCACAAAGCTCAATCGATAATAACAAAGGAAAACTGGGGAAAGACGAAATCAAGTTTTACATGATCACGGTAAACCCAAGCAAGGATGAATTGAAGCATATTTGTAAATCAGTTTCCGGAAGAGAGATAAAAAATATCTCACAACTAACCAGCATCGAGTTGAAGCGTTACAAGGAAGCATTAAAAGATTACACTAGAATTGTCATGGATCAGTACGCTAAAAACTTCAACCGTGGACTCTCCGGAGAGAACCTTGTTTATTTTGGAAAGGTCGAACATTCACGATATTATGGAAGAGACTCTGCGGAAGTGAAGGAGGGTTTATATAAAGCGGGCGACAAGAAAGAAGGACTACAAACACACATTCATGTTGTTGTTTCAAGAATGGATCAGTCAAAGAAGATACGTTTAAGCCCGATGGCAAACGCAAAAAACTCCAAGAATATCTTAAATGGCAAAGAGGTCCAGATCGGCTTCGACAGGATGAAATTTGTTCAAAACTGTGAGAAAAGCTTTGATACAAATTTTGATTACAAGAGAGCTCATCATCATAAGTTTTCTCATTATCACACTATGAAGAACCAGATGAGAAATACCGCAAAAAGTATTGCAATGAGCATCGCAAGAGACGTGCCGGGGGTAAAAGAATATAGTAAAGCGTCCCGGGTTGTAAATACTGCTATAAAACTGGCAAATGCAAAAGATCCTCTGGATGCTCTCTCAGCAGTTTTTAAACAGGTACCAGGAGCAAAAGAGTGTATAAAAGCAATAAGTTACGCTTATAACCCTTCAAAAATTGTCCTTGATATTGGTAAAAAGGTTTTAACAACTACCTTGAATACGGGTCTTTAAATACAAAGCATGGAACGTATAATTAATTATTTTGACCAATTAATCCTTATTGCAAAGCTTATTTTAGTTGTGGTTGTTTTGGTTGTTTCATTGCTTCAATTCCTGGTACTTTCCTATAAGATTAAATATTACTGGAGAATTCTACTAATTCTTCTTGTACAGAGCCTAGTTTACTTGTTTTTTACTCTGTTCTTTAGTTATAGTCTACCCCTTCATGTTGCCATTTTTATTTTTGCAGGGCTCCTTTCAATAATTTTCTTAATAATAACCAGTACCTCATTTTTAAGGGAAAACGGAAAAATTGATCCTATTTGGAGTGTTAAATTTCCCATTAGAAATTCTTCCCCACTTATAATGCAAAATATAAAGAGGGGCATAGCGATTTTTGGAAGCGCAGGAAGCGGAAAGACCGAAAGCGGGTTTGTTCCTATTTTGAAACATGCCGGGGAAAGAAACATCCCATGTCTTTGTTATGATTATAAAAATGGCGAGATAACGGAAATAGCACATTATTTTTTTCAGAATTCTACAATAAAACAAGCAACGATAATACCTCATTCACCTATGTATTCGGATCGGGTAAACCCATTTCTTCCGAAGTACATACCAACTGAGCAACACCTACGGCAACAGACAAAGCTGATCTTTGCAAACCTGAAGAAAGTTGATAACGTGAAGGAATCAGGAAGCAGTTTCTTTGACAAGATCCCTGAGCCGACACTTGCAGCTGTTATCTGGAGGCTAAAAGTAGATTACCCTGAAATGTGTACTCTTCCTCATGCCGTTGCTTTGTGCCTGGTGAAAACGCCAACCGAGATAGTTGACTTTATCTCCAAAAATCCATATTCAAGAGCTATCGGATCTCCGCTGGTTGATTCACTTATATCCGAAAACCAGGTGGCGGGTGTTAAAGCATCGCTTTCGCTACCATTAACAGATCTTGCGCTCCCAACAATATTTTGGGTGATGAGCGCTAATGATGTGGATCTTGATATAAACAACCCGGAGAACCCAACATTTTTGAGCATCGTAAATGATCCTCGGCTTGAAAGAATAAATGCCCCATTTATTTCTGTTATAATTAGCACAGCGATAAACAGTATGCAGATCCGGAACCGGCCAGCCAGTTTTCTATTATTTGATGAAGGGACAACCTTTTACATCGATGGGATTTCCAAGATTCCGGCAACGATGAGAAGCTATAATATAGCCACCGTATTTTCAACTCAGGATCGGGCTTTGGCAAAAGAAAATTACGGTGATGTTATAACGAGCTCCCTTCTTGCAAACCTTTCATATCAAATGATAGGTAAAGCGAATGACCCGGATAGTGTCAGATACTACAAGAACATAAGCGAGGAAATTGAAAAGAGGACCGTTTCCAGATCCTTTACTAATTCCGTTATTGGAAGTGACACAAGAACATCGGAGGGAACAAGGGAAACTTCCAAATATAAAAATCAGGATTTCACCGGGCTAAAGCAAGGACAATTCTTTGTTTTTGCTGACGGGAAAGACAAGCTCTATAATTTTGACCTGTTTCCTTTTAAACGATTGGAATTAAAGGTGAAGCACCATATTACAGAACAGGATCTGAACGACAATTTTAACCGCATAATGGAAGATGTAAAAAATATAATCTAAAATTTAATTTCCTTTAATTTTTGGTTTTTAGTTTTCTTCTTTACTTGAAAATTACCTGTTTCAAGGTATTCCCTCCGAGCATCAAAATCAATCAGGTTAATCTCCTTCTTAATCATGTGTTTTTACTGGAAGTTGTAATTTATCCAATCCCCGGTCAGAGACGCTGGTTTTCATACATTAGATAAAACTACCTAAAAACAAAGTCTTTTCAGACCTGAATTTGACTTAAATAGATAAGATATTGTCATTTTTTTGTACTGTTTTTAAAAACAGTACAACATGAGAAATTTCATCAGTGCTAAATCTATTGACTTTTTCATCAGTAGTAATTCTCTCTGTTTCAGGTCTGCGATATACAATTTTCAAACCATACAAATATTCCTATGAAAAAGACAATTTCTTTATTTGCGTTGCTTTTGTTATTCTCTATAGAGATCCAGGCACAGGTTACGAATGTTCTTAATAATTTTTATACTGTTTGGGTCAAACCGGCAATCCCAATTATTGGGGGTCTTGTATTAATTGTTGGTGCATTAGCTAACATTGGTAAAGTCCTTGGCGATTCACGGGATTATAGAGGTTTTATTACAAGCATAGTACTTTATCTGGCAGTATATTTTTGTCTGGTTGGTATCGTAGCCTTTATAATGGCAGGTTAATGAAATCATATAGTGTATACAAAAATGTTAACAAGCAACCGTATATCCTGGGATTGCGGTTGTCTTTGTTTTATCTGTATATCCTTTTTCTAATCATTGTTATTTTCCTTCTTTCAACGGGGATAACCATTTTCAAACTTGTTTTTTATACGGTCTTTTTAATTGTTGGCTACTTAGTCCTGAAAAATTTAAATTCTGGTGTCATTATCGGCTCAATCTCAAATGAACGATTCCCTAATACCATCATAAACGATAATTATATATAGGGCATGGAGATTAACCTGAGTGATACACCTTCGATACTGTTTCGTGATGGAAACCGATGCTATTCAAATAACGGGAGTGTTATTTATGGTTTTCACGTTCACCTTAGGGAGATATACTCAAACTCTGAGAAAGATTTTGATACTATTCACGATATCTGGTATAATGCACTTAGAGATTTTGAGGAAGGGACCATCATTCATAAATGCGATTTATATCTCAAGAAGAAGTTTGATTCCGTCTCAATGCCTTCAAGAACTTTCCTTCAACAGGCAACGAAAAAGCATTTTCAGGGGAGAGAATATAACGATCATCATTCTTTTATCTTCTTTATTTTTAGTGAAAGCGGCAAAACAATAAACGAGGGATTTAAGAACCCGTTTAAAAAGCCCATCAAAACCACCGAATATCTTAAGGAATACGAAAGGCAGAAGAATTTTGAAGCCAAAGTCGAACGGTGCTCTGATTATTTAAATAACTCACGTTTTCTGAAGCTTAATCCTGTTTCCGAAGAGGTTTATAAATATCTTGAATTTGGCTATTTCAACTCATTCTACGAAGACAGGTATACTGAGATAGATGTAGATAAAATGAAGGTTGGCAATAAGTTCATTGGACTTTTTGCCGTCAACCAGTTTAAACAGTTGGGCGAAACGGTTAAAACCTGTAGTTATGATCAAAAAATGAGCGCGGGAGATTTTGTTTATCACACCGGCTTTGCAGATAACCTTGGTTTAAATCTTCCCTTTGATCACATTTATAATCAAATCATTTACATACGAAACCATAAACAGGAGAAGGGGAAGCTTGAAGATCAAAGGACAATGCTTTATGGGGCAAGAAAATTCAAAAAGGAATATGAAACCGATGCAGAAATGCTGGGTGAATTTCTTGATACAATTACCAAAGATGAAAAGATCATCCTTTCAGGCTGTCACTTTAATGTAGTGTTTTACGCGGAGAACGAGTTGGATTTCCGCTCTTATGAACAAATGGTGGCTAATGAGTTTAAAAACCTTGATATAACTCCGTACGCACCAATAGGAGCAAATAAAAAGAACCTTTTCTTTAATTCCTTCTTTGCCAATGTTGCCAACATTGACAAATCGAATATCATTTTGCCGATAGATCTGCAGCAGAGCCTGTGCTTTTTCACGAACGTAACAAATTACAAAAACGATGAAAAAGGAATCTACTTTAACGATAGGGTATATAATATTCCTGTAAAAAAAGATGTCTGGGATGAAGACCGCAAGAGAATAAAAGCTCGTAATTTCTTTATCATAGCACCAACGGGGGAGGGCAAGTCAGTGTTGGCGAACCATATCTTCCGGCAGTTCTATGAAAATGATATCCGGATTGTAATTATTGATCTGGGAGATAGTTACCGAAAGCTTTCCTTGTTGTATCCCGATGATACGGTTTATATAAAGTACCAGGATGGTGTAGGTATTGGCTTAAACCCATTTTTTGTTGAAACCGCTGATAACATTTCGGCTACTAAAATTAATGAGCTTTCAACTTTCGTTTTCAAGCTCTGGAAAAGAGACCGGCTACCTGAGGAAGATGAAGCTGTTAGCCTTAGAAAGGTCATAACGCTGTATTATAAATCTATAGAAAGGGATCATAGTTTCCCTCAGTTCTACGAGTTCATAGATAGCAACAAAGAGGATATTATGAAAGTCCTGGATCTTAATCCAAAATTCTTTGATATTGAGGACTTTCTACATATTACTTCAGAGTTTATCGGTAAAGGGATCTACTCATTTCTTTTTGAGGCTAAAACAGACGACAGTTATAAGATCGAGGGAAAGAAATTCATCGTTTTTGAACTTGATGAGATTAAAGACAATCAGGTACTGCTTACTATCATGCTTCACATGATAAGCGAAGCAGTTCAGAAAGTTGTTTGGAAAGACCGCAGTACGAAGGGAGTAATCTTCTTTGATGAATTCGCAAAGATGTTAAAATTTCCATCTGTGCTTTCGTCTGCAGAGTACTTCTACCAGGCGGCCAGAAAACAGGAGGCTGCTATCGGTATAGTTCTTCAATCTCCAAGCCAGTTACCTAAAAACGATGCTTCAAATGCGATGATCGATAACACTCAGGTAATGTACATAATGCAAAATGAAAAAGGCTACAAGGAAATCATTGAACGCCTTTCTCTTAAGGAACATGATGAGAACCAGTTGGGATCAATAAAATACAACTTCACTGGTAAAATCAAATATTCAGAATTTTTACTCAAGATAGGATCGGAGAGCAACATAATGAGATTGGAGCTGGCCAGGAAAGTTCTTCTTGCATTTCAAACAGAAGGTAAGGAGTACACTGAGGTCATGGAACTTTACAAAGAAACTGGTGATATGGAGCTGGCAATAGAGGAGTACAGTAAAACTAAAAACATTTAAGATGAGAACTTTATTCATGCTTTTGCTCTTTCTCATGACTTGTGAAATTTATGGGCAGGTTCCGGCTGGAATAACTGTGGTTGTAAAAAATCCTTCGTGGCAGGCTGAAGATGCTGCAAAAGAAAGTTTAGAAAAAGCTGATAGAATAAGGCAGATAACAACCCTTACAGAACAAGTCAATACACAAAAAGAAAGCTTACAAGCTATAAGAGATGCAACGGAAAAGCTTAGAAAAATCAACCGTAAGGTTGCCAATTATCATAACCTTGAACTGGCGATTGCCCAGGTAAGTGATTCATATACACGTGTTCTAGGCTCTTTAAAAGCCATTGATGAACATAACTGTTTTAAGCCTTCAGAATATCATATGTTGAGTGAATCTATGATGGGTTTACTAAGCCAGACAAGCTACTCCATTACTACGCTTACAGTGGTGCTTACTGATAATTTCTCTGAGATGTCAGATGGTGAACGGTTACTTAATATGAACCAAGCGATTAAAGAGCTCAGAGAAAATCTAGGAGTTATAAATTCAGCAATAATTGAAGTTGAGATACTTGATAATCAACGGATGCAGCTTAGAACGCTGAATTATATTAATAGCATTTTTAAATAATTAATCATGGGGTTGGAATATTTAGATAAGGTTTATAAGGCAATGTTTGCAGGAGAGCTTAACTACCTGGTTATAGTTTCAAAATCAATAGGTGCTTTTATTTTAGTTCTATCACTTTGGAAAAGTTTTTTCAAAAGCTTTTCTAAGAACGGGAAAGTATTTAGCGAGGGAGATGAAGGTTTTTCACCGTACACCCTTTTTAGAATGCTAGGGCTTCTCTTGCTGGTTGGTTTCAGTACACAGATCTTGGATGTTTTTGATTCCGCCTGTGCAATGGTTGAATCGGAAGCATTAAAAGGGTTTAATAATAAGCCTGATTTGTTCACAGTTTCTTCATTTCCAGTTTCTCCGCCACCTGCGAATGAATCAGCAATTGATGGCGTTTTAAGAAAAATAGGAGAGGTTGTAAACATGATGAATCCTTCCAGCTGGACAGGAGGGGCTTACAGCCATATAACACAATTCCTGTTAAAGATACTTGACTTTCTAATTTACCCTGCTTTCCTGGCTGAGCGATATTTTTTCATGGGGCTGATTAAAATTTTTATTCCGCTTATGATTGCCCTTTCCATTTTTGATAAAACCAAAGATTATATCTACAACGTTTTCAAGATGTACGCCAGATATTATCTTGTTATTATCCCTTACGCTTTCGTTGTAGTTTTTGCAAACACCCTCTTTGATACGATGACAGTCATTATGCCTGTTTCTAGCGTTGGCCCAGGGAGTATGGCTATCTCAGGAGGGTTGATGGTCATATTGGCTCTTATCTTGGTTATAATAATCAAAATCAAGCTTTTTAAAGTTTCAATGCCTTTTATGAAAGAATTAATCAAGTAGAGTGATGGAAAAACCCAAAATAGATATTTATAAAACGCTAATTATTAATCGGCTGGTTGTATGGGGTCTAATGATTTCTTTCGTTTGTTCATCTGCGATTTTCGCATTTTCCATTAATAACCTTTATGCTAAGCAGTTAAATACTGTGCTTGTTCTTGACTCTAACGGCGAAGTTATTCCCATGAAGTGGATGCAAAGAGATGAAAATATAAAAGTTGAGATCAAGGATCACCTTGAAAAGTTTCATAATTATTTTTATCAATATGATGCTTATAATGTTGAGAAGAGCCTTGAAAAATCTTTGTGGTTTGGGGATAATTCTGTAGAGCAACTTTATATCAAACGTAAAAACGATGGCTGGTATACAAAGGTTTCCAATTATGGCATAAAACAAGAAATCGAAATTTTACCG
The DNA here is from genome assembly GCA_903824785.1 of uncultured Bacteroidota bacterium. Taxonomy (GTDB): domain Bacteria; phylum Bacteroidota; class Bacteroidia; order Bacteroidales; family VadinHA17; genus LD21. Next base: position 24,157 of record CAIJYD010000112.1, on the reverse strand, counting down.
GAAAATATCGAGATCCAAGGCAATAGCGAACCTTACTCTTTCAGGGTTAAAGCAATCCTTTCTATTACCCAGGATGAACAAACAGTAAGATACTCTTTTGAAACGACCGGGTTAATAATTTTCGTTAGCCGAAATTACCCCCTTAACCCTCATGGACTACTTATAACAAGGTTTGCAGAGCTTAACAGAAGCGAAATAAAATAGCTATGAATAAGGAGAAGTTAATATTTTTTGGTGCTATTGGCGTAGTTGTTCTTATAATGGTTATTTATGGTGTGAGTGTCTATTCTAAAAAAGACACTTCATCTGGATCTGCAGCTGCTGACTTTACAGTTCCCCCATTGGTGGAAAAAGACAAAACAAAGGAGGAATATAATAACCGGCTAAAAAAGGCCAACGCTTACCAGGAACCGGAAGCTAAACCTGATTTATCCAAGACCGCTAATTTTAAAACCTACCAGTCAGAACCACGGAAGGTTGTTGAAAAGGAGTCTAGCAGTGAAGACCAGGTTAAAAAGCCGGTAACCCAGAAACAAGAGCCCAAAAAAGCAAAAGAAGATACAGAAACAAAAAGTGAAGCTCCACAAAAGAAGGAAGAAGATACTGGAGGCTTTGGGATAATTGTTTCTGAAAGATCCTCAGGAAAAAAATCCACATCTGGTTCACAGGCTAAAAATGGTGAGTTTACTGCTGCAATGCTGGAAGAGGACACCAAAATAAAAAACCAATCTTCGGTTGTTTTTTTCCTCTTGGAGGATATCTCAATAGACGGAAAGATTTTTAAGAAAAACGCCATCCTTTATGGGAAAGCTTCAGAATATGGGAATGTTTTCGATATAAATATTTACCAGATAATGAATACTGATGGCGTGGTGTCATCAGTAAATAGTTTAATTGTCTTCGACGAAAAATATTCCCGGGGTCTGGCCTATGAAGGAAACCTTAACGAATCGGTAAGGGAGGGAGTTGGACAAACCACCAATGAAACGTCTTCTGCTATTTCCTCTGGTATTGCAGCAGGGACAGGCGTTGGCATTGCTGCCAACGCTGTTGATAATACAATAAGGGCCATGACACGAAAGAAGGAACCAATTATAAGCTTATACAAGGGCTACAGAGTTTTTATTAAAAAAGAGTAATATGCGAAATATTTTCTTAACGGTTTTTCTTGCTTTTTTGACAGGACCAGTATTCTGCCAAAACATGGGTGTAATAGAGGTAAATAAAGACTTTACCGCAACCCTTAATTTCACTGATAGTATTGTTTTCATTGTTGTTGGCAATAACCCATCGGTGGGAGAGAATAGGAATAAATATTTTGATATTTTTCAAAATGGGAAGAACTGCGTTATCCGGGGTAACGATCCTCTTTCCCCGGAAACATCAATAACAGTAAAACTTGAAAATGAAAAGATCTGGTATGGCCGGTTGAAATATGGTGACAGCACTAAGATTTTCTATGACTTCACGGGCGAAGAAGTTAAAAAGATTGACGAGAAGAAAATGAAAGAGGTCGCCAGCGTTGAAAGCAACAATTCAAAGATGAGAGAACGGCTTAACAGTGTGCTTTCCGATAAGGTAGAATATAGTTCAATTGGAAAGGTAGAAAACGGAATGACCTTTCAAATTGCAAACATCAAGAATGATGACAGTTTTACATACTTCAAGCTCATCATAATTAACAATACCGGAAGCGACTATAACATTGACGGTATTTACTTCAAGGTTGTGGAAGGAAAGCGCAAAGGGATGAAAAAAAGCGAGGCCAAAATTGAACAGAGGATTAAAATCGAGTTTGAATCTCCTGTTAAGGTTGTCACCGCTTACCAAAAACAAGAGCTTGGTTATGTAACAGAACGTTTTACAGGGAGTAAGGAAGGCTCTGTTATTATCCAGCTCAGGGAACTCAAGGGAACCCGTAACCCGATTATAGAGATCTCAGGAGAAAAGATGTTAAAAGTGAAAGTATTCGAACAAAAACTCTCTGCAAATGAAAATTAGACTAATACTTGCATTTTTAATTCTTTCTGTTTCAGCTGGTGCACAGTTGATACATGTTGAAGGAAGTAAAGCTCTTGGGATTAATTACGCATATGTTAAAAACGGATTTAACGTCTCTTCAAGAATTACCTTTTACAAAAACAACAACCTTGCTTTTCGAGGAAGTATTGACTTTGAAAGAGTACGCTTTGATTTAAGCAAAGCCTCAATTGTCTATGCAAACCCCGAGCTGATGTATACTTTCTATAACCCTGGGGATAAGTTATTTTTCAATGTAAAAGGGGGAGTTCTAACTGGTGCGGAATTCATAAGTAATTCAATACTTGACAAGAAGAAAAGCCAGTTTTTTATTGGAGAGAACATCGGGCTCTCAGCTGAATATTTCATATCAAATAAGATCATGCTTAATCTCGATTTTGATCAGCGATTCTTCCAGATGAGTAAGGTCGGGAAGACCAGTTTCATTATAGGACTCGGAATAAATTATAACTTCTAGATTATGAAAAAGACATTACGTTTTTTTTTCCACAGCATTATAATTGTTTTCCTTTCAAACAATTTTTCTTTTGGTCAGTCATGTAGTTCAAATAGTCAAGGTATAGATGAATTTAATTCTATATGTGTTAACTCTGGTAGTACTACTACTTTATATGGATATTACAATCATTTTTACGCGTGTGATAAGTATGGATGGTGTGACGAGTATTGGTGGGCTAATCCTATTACAGTTAAAAGACCTGATGGATCTGTGGCTTTAGTAATAGATCCTTCGGAGCTTTCTGCAGATAGTTATTCGAATTTTTCTTATGTGTTTCCATCCGGATTTTTTAATGTCGTTGGTAATTGGGACATTTCTTACCTTTCTGAAGATTATTGTTCTGGTAGCAACTATACTGCCAGTTTTATAGTGAAAGTTGTTGGAGTATACAGTAATTCAATTGGATCGGACGAAGTAATCTGCAATGTTGGGGGAACGCCTCAGAATATAACGAACCTTTCACTTGCTTCTAATTCTACATATACAAATAAGTGGCAAAGCAAAACCGGTGCCGGCAGTTGGAATGATGTATCTGGTGCTACTCTAACATCTTATCAGCCAACTTATATTAATCAAACTACATTATATAGGAGAATTATTACCACTACAGAACTAGGCTGTGTTAGTAATCCCAGCAACGAAGTATCAAAATATGTTTATCCTTCGCTTACCCCGGCATCAATTGGTAATAATCAGGATGTTTGCTATAACATATCTCCCGCAGTAATTGGAGAAACATCAGCTCCAACAGGAGGGAGTTCTTATCCTAATTATAGCTACCAGTGGTATAGTTCGTTGGATAATACTAACTGGAACCCCATAACAGGCTCAACCTCAAAGACGTATCAGCCTTCTTTTACTCTTGGTTACACTTATTTTAAAAGAAAGACTATTGATGCAAGCTGTGGAGAAACATATACAAATTCGGTTCAGGTACATGGTTACAACGATCTGGCTCCTGGAACAATAGGATCAGACCAGCTTATATGTTATGGTGCTACTCCAAGCGCAATCTCAGTAACCGGAGTTGAGACCGGGGGTATCGGTTCAAACTCGTACCAGTGGTACAGCTCGCCAGATAACTCAAGTTGGTCAGCTGCCTCAGGATCTTCTACGGGTCAGAACTACCAGCCACCGGCTCTGACTTCTAAGACTTACTATCGTAAAGCAATTATAAACTCATGTAAGACGCTTTATACAAACACTGTCACAATTGATGTACGAACTAACTTATCAGCTGGAACCATTGGCAGTGACCAGACTATATGTTACAATGATACTCCCGCTATTATAGCAACCTTAACAAATCCTTCAGGTGCTTCAAATTCTTATACCTATCAATGGTACTACTCTCTAGACAACTCTACATTTAATCCCATCCCCGGAGCTGATCAGGTTTCGTATCAGCCCCCGGCATTAACACAAACAACTTATTATAAGAAAAAGGTTATTGATGCTAACTGTCCTGCGATTTTTACCGGAGTGGTAACTGTTACTGTTCGCCTGACATTTTCAATAGGTTCTATTGGTAGTAGTCAAACTATCTGTAACGGCATTACGCCAATATTACTTACAAACGCTACAGCTCCATCCGGCGGCCAGGGGACATATACATATATCTGGGAAAATTCTCTTAATAATACTGATTGGAGCATAATTACTGGTGCAACAGGTTTTTCTTATCAGCCCCCGGCCTTAACAGTTACCACATACTACCGCAGGAAGGTAACCGATGCTGTTTGTGGTAATGGTTACAATAATACTGTAACAATTACTGTTAAGCCTGTTTTCTCAGTTGGAGCTATAGGATCAACTCAAACAATTTGCATAAACACCACCCCGGCATCACTAACCAGTACGAGCCCATCAGGAGGCATGGGGGGGTATACCTATTTTTGGGAAAACTCATTAAATGGCACTGATTTTAACGCCATATCAGGGGCGACCAGTGAAACATATCAACCAGGAGTTTTAAATCTGACAACTTATTACAGAAGACATGTAAATGATGCTTCCTGCGGAGGTGGTTATACAAATGTTGTTCAAATAAATGTCAGAACACCGGTTACTATTGGGACGATTGGAGCTGATCAAACTATTTGTTACAATTCAGCTCCGGGGATGTTAACTACCACATCAGCGCCATCAGGGGGGAGTAATTCGTTTGCGTATACTTGGGAGAGTTCAATTGATAATGCCAATTGGAACAGCATAAGCGGGGCAACGGGTACTTCTTACCAACCGGGATCTCTTACCGCAAAAACTTATTATCGTAAATCTGTAACAGATCTTTGCGGTAGCGGTTACACCAACTCAGTAACAATCACTATAAGGCCAGATGTTAATGTAGGCTCGATAGGCGCAAGTCAAACAATCTGTTATAACGTGGCCCCGGCACTACTTACAACAGATGTTGCACCAACAGGAGGAACAGGATCATTCACCTGGCTTTGGGAATCTTCTCCAAATAACTCTGTCTGGTCGCCAATTGGAGGAGCTACAAGTGAATCGTTTCAACCGGCCAGCCTAACTTCTACAACGTATTACAGAAGAAAAGTCATTAATACTTGCAGTTCAGGTTATACAAATACTCTCATAATAACAGTCAGGGGGGATCTTGTTCACGGAACAATCACAAATAACCAGACTATTTGTTATAACGCCACTCCTTCAATTCTTGTAACAGCTTCTTTCCCCGTAGGAGGAACAGGATCATACTCTTACCAGTGGCAAAGTTCTTTGAATAATTCCGCATGGAATAATATCACGGGAGCAACGTCTGAAACGTATCAGCCTGGTGCAATGATAACTTCGCTCTACTTCCGAAGATCTGAAACAAGCGGGAGCTGTGGAACTGTTCAATCAAATTCCGTTTTAATCTCCGTTAATTCTCCTGTTAATTTTGGATCAATTGTTTCTGATCAAACAATTTGTTACGGCTCTATACCAAGTCTTTTAACAACCGTGACACAGCCAAGCGGAGGAAATAATTCATTCACATACACCTGGGAAAGTTCAATTGATAATACAAACTGGAACGTGATAAGCGGTGCTACTGGTACTTCTTACCAAGGCGCAGCATTAACCGCAAAAACATATTACCGTAAGTCGGTATCGGATCTTTGCGGAAGTGGCTACACCAACTCTGTTACAATCACCATAAGGCCAGATCTTAACGTAGGATCAATCGGTTCATCTCAAACTATTTGCTATAATACTCCTCCCTCACTTCTTACAACAGATGTTGCACCAACAGGAGGAACAGGATCATTTACCTGGCTTTGGGAGTCATCTCCAAATAATTCTACTTGGACAACAATTCCAGGAGCTACCGGAGAAGGATATCAAAGCGGCAACCTTACAGCTACAATGTATTACCGCAGAAAGGTTATTAACTCCTGCAGCTCTGCTTATACAAATACTATTACAATATCCGTAAGACCAGATATTACGGCAGGAGCAATCAGTAGCAGCCAGACGATATGTTACAACACCGCACCGGCTCTACTTGTAACAAGCGCTCTGCCAACAGGAGGAACCGGCACATTTACCTATCAATGGCAGAATTCAGTTAACAATTCCGTGTGGAATAACATAACGGGTGCAACTTCTGAAACCTACCAGAGTGGAGCAATGGCATCTTCTCTCTACTACAGAAGATCTGAAACAAGTGGGAGCTGCGGAACGGTTCAAACTAATTCCGTGCAAATTGTTGTAAACAATCAACTTGTGGCAGGAACGGTAAAATCAGATCAAACTATTTGTTACGGAATCTCCCCGGGGATCTTCCTTACAAATACTTACCCAACAGGTGGAACCGGTTCATATACCTATCAATGGCAAAAACTGGTTGCTTCCTCTTGGACCGACATCCAATCAGCAACTAGCGAAACTTATACGTCAGGAAATTTAACTTCTACTTCTTATTTCAGAAGAACGGAAACAAGCGGGACCTGTGGATCTGTTACAAGTAATCAAATTACTGTTACAGTTCGAAGTCAATTTTTACCAGGAGTAATTGGTTCATCTCAAACCGTGAACTATGGAGCCGTGCCAGCTGAACTGGTTTCCGCTTCATCCCCAACAGGTGGCGCAGGATCTTTTACCTATCAATGGCAAAATTCACTGGACAATTCCACATGGTCTAACATAACAGGCGCAACCTCTGAAAGCTTTCAGCCACCAGCCCTGACAGTCAAGAAATATTACAAACGCCTGACTACTGATGCATCTTGTGGTACGACAGAAACGAATATGTTAACTATTACAGTTAATTCCCTTCTTGTCCCTGGAGAGATTAAAGACAATCAAACAATTTGTTACAACACTACTCCAAACCAATTAACTACCAGTATTATTCCATCAGGAGGGAATGGAACTTATTTATATCAATGGCAAAAAACGGAAGATGGTATAACCTGGACTAACATAACAGCTGCCAATAGTGATAGCTACCAGAGCGGCGCACTTATAAAAACAACTTATTTCCGCAAAAGAGTAACATCTGCATCATTAGATGATTACTCTAATATTGTTACCGTTACAGTTCATGATAATTTCATAGCAGGAGTGATCGGGGCTGATCAAACGATTTGCTATAACGAGGTTCCCGGTTCTATAACTTCTGTTAGTCTTCCTTCGGGAGGAAACGGCACATATACAAATCAGTGGAAATATTCGCTAAACTCTTCCAGTTGGACTGTAGTGACAGGCGCAACAGATAGTTTCTATGAACCCACTGCATTAACAGTTAAAACCTACTTTAAAAAGATCGTAACAGATCAATGCGGGGTCAAAGAAACGAACATAATAACTATTAATGTTAACCCTGTTTTTATTCCCGGCACTATTGGGGATAACCAGACTATTGTTTTTAATAACGCGCCTCTGAAACTAGATGTTTCAACGGTCGCTACAGGGGGAACCGACACTTTTACTTATCAATGGCAAAAATCGCTTGATAACTTAGCCTGGACTAATATAACCGGCGCAAACGATGCGTTTTATCAACCACCAGCTACTTCACAAACGACCTATTTCAAGAGACTTACTACAAGCGGTTCATGTGGGACCCTGCCAACTAACACTATAACTATAACCGTTACTACAGAAGTCTTAGTTGGAACAATTGGCTCAAATCAAACTATATGTTATCTGACAGCTCCGGCACTTCTTACAACACTTACCGGGCCCTCTGCAGGAGTAGTTGTAAACAGTCAAAATTGGCAGAAATCGGAAGACGCAACCACTTGGGCTGATATAAGCACTGCTACCACAGATACATACCAAAGTGGTGTATTAACGAAAGATATGTATTTCCGTAAGAAAATGGTAACAGCTGGTAATGGTACAATCTTTACAAATATTGTTACTATAACGGTTAACCCCGCTTTTGCCCCCGGAACAATTGGAAGCGACCAGGCAGTTTGTAAAGCTTCCGCTTCAGCTCCAATAACAACTACTGTTTTACCCGTTGGACAGTTGGTACAAAACCTTTGGCAAGGATCTGATAATAACGCCAGCTGGACGGACATAACAGGAGCAACAAATGACTCCTATGATGCAGGAGTTCTACCCGCTTCCAAGTTCTTCAGGAAGAAGGTAACCAGCTCCTGTGGTACTGGCTACACCAGCAGCGTGAAAATTACAGTTAATGATGAACTACAAGGGGGGATCATAGCGAGTGATCAGGCTATTGCTTATAATACAGCTCCATCACTTTTAATCGGAACACTTGCAACTGGCGGAAGCGGTACCTTCACTTACCAGTGGTACTACTCGGTGAATAATTTTGATTGGCAGGTAGTAATAACAGGGGGTGATGGGAAAGATTATCAGCCCATGGCGCTTTCACAGAAAACATACTTTAAGCGTAAGGTAACCGGTGGCTCTTGTGGTGAGAAATACAGCAACACTATAACTATTACTGTATTTGACAGCCTGTTGCCGGGAGTTGTTAGTGAAGCGCAGAGCATCTGTTATAATACATCTCCAGCCCTTCTTTCAGGGACAAGCCCATCGGGAGGAAATGGCCAGTACTCTTACCAATGGCAATATTCACTGCAGGGAGTTACCTGGACTGATACTACATTACAAGTTGGCATTTCCTTCAAGCCGGGTATTCTAAAAGTAAATACCTATTTCCGGAGGGCTGTCACAAGCGGGAACAGTACGGCTTATTCAAACTTCGTGATGATAAAAGTTTATGATCCGGTTAGCCAACCTGTAACAGACCTAAAAGCAAGCTACTGCAAAGGGTCAGCTGTTAACATTAGTATTGTTAACCCGGCTTACCTGAGTTACAAATGGTATGATTCCCAGCATACTTATGTAATGGATGGAACAAAGTATACCTTAAACAGTATTACAAGTAATAACACTGTTTACGTCAAGAGTCTAACTGCAAATAGTTGTTTAAGTGATTACCTTGGGCAGAAAATTGTCGTTGATAACGTAAAAGCAAATTTCACGCAGGATATTACAACCGTTACCCTTGGTGATGCAGTCAAATTCACAAGTACCAGCATTAATCCCAGTAGTTACTTCTGGAACTTCTTCGAAGGCGATATTATCAACGAAACAAACCCTGTGCATTATTACAACACGCTTGGTGTTAATTCAAAGAAATTTGATGTTAAATTAACGATAGTAAGCCCTTCCGGGTGTGTTGATTCTCTTTCACAGATAGGACTAATTACCGTAGTTAATAATGTCACCGGCATCGAATCAAATAAGGCTGCCGAGTTTTCTTATTATCCTAATCCGGTGAAAGAAAAACTTTTCCTGAAGAGTGACGAAATTATAAAAACAGTTAAAATTTTAAATATTAACGGTAAAATGATCCAATCTCTAACCTTCGATAATGAGATTGTTTCTGTTGATTTCAGCCAGCTTAAATCCGGAATTTACCTATTGGAAATTAACGGTTTGAAGAATTCTAAGAAAAATATCAAAATCATAAAACAATGAAAGCTATAAAAATATGCCTTGTGTTTTTTTTTCTGGCTGCTCAACTTTTTCTTTCTTCGTGCGATAACCGAAAAGATTACTTTATTGAGGTTAATAAAGCCCCTACACTCACCCTCGTTAAAAACGGGGTTGAGCTAATGGGTAACACTTTATCGGATACACTCAAAATCGGGGAACCGTTCTCTTTACATTATTTTATCTCAGATGAAGAAAAGATAAGAATCCAGGTTACACAGGTGCAACAGCAAAGCACTGTTGATATTGGTTCTGAATTAATTAGCTTCACTGGTGTAACTGAAGGACAGGACCAAGTTACCCTGATGGCTAAAGATTCTTTCAATGAAGAAGCAAAGTTTTCTATCTCATTTACCGTTTTTCGCAATATTGCACCAGTTGCCTTGTTTACAGTAAAAAAGATTGGTGTTTCAAGTCCGTATGAATATGAAGTCGATGCATCGGCCTCGTATGATAAAGATGCAAGGTTTAACGGGAAAATTACTGAGTACGAGTATACGCTTGCGAACTATAAGTTTAGCTCAACTTTAAGTAAGATCCGCTACGTTTTTGGTAGTGCCGGACAGAAGCAGATCAGGGTCCGGGTAAAGGACAATAACGGTGATTGGTCTAACCAAGTTTCTGAGTACGTGGTTTTAAATTAAGTTTTGTTTTAGGTTTAATTTTATTGCAAAGAAAGAAGCAGCCTTTTGAGTTGCTTCTTTTTTCTCATTCTCTTCACTGGTAGGTTTAATTCCAGCAGTGCCCGTTCCCTTTCTCAATGGTTTATCCGATGTAGCTATATTTCTGAACGTTTGTAAATTATTTATTATATTAAAATTATTTGTTTTATTATATGTATTTTATTTGTTTAAATATCATGGCATTTCACGGGAAACGGTGTTCTCTTTGGTCACATTGTTCCAAAATATATAAATTGGAGAATTAATTGACTATAGGAAGAGCCAGAATTGAATGAAATTTTAAGCTGACCTCGTTATCGAAATATTTAATCAGTTATTCCATTCCAACAATCTGCATTCACCCTGCAATGAACGTATTTCGGTAACATCCTGACTTACCTCAATTGTGCCTTTATATAACCCTTGTTCATTTCGCAAAGCAAAGTAACGAATGTTTATAAAACGACTTTTCATCTGTATCCAAAAATCAGCATGGTCATTTTGTCCATTTCGGAAGGCAGTGATAATTTCATTTACAATATGCACACTTTCCGGAGGATGACAATTTTGCACTTTTCTGCCAATAATGGCTTTCGAACGAGGGAAAATACGGTCTTTAGCACCTGAAAAATATAGAACTTCATCGTTTTCATCAATAAATGTAATATCGACAGGCAAATTGTTTAACAACATTATCACTTGTTCAGAACTGAGGAACCCTGTACCCAGGTTGATCTTTCCGTTTAGACTGAAAGATGCCATGTTTGTGTTGTATTTTCTGTCAGGTTGTTTGATAAAGCACCACTCAGCATCATAACTTTGTTCCATCATTTCTATCCAGGCTTTTTCAGGTATTGCCCTGAGAGCTACCGGAAATACGATTTGTTCTTCCCTGAAAACAATGGGAAGTACAACAAAAAATAATTTCCCTATTTCCTTATTCAACAGCTCTTTATTGGGAAGTGTTTCCTGTAAGATTACATCAAGTATTTTCAGACTCCGGCGAAAATCATCGTGAAAAGACCACATTAGCTGCAAACAGCGATATTGTGGAAATGTTTTTTCTATGTATGGGAAAAGGATATTTTCTTTTTTAATATAATGCAGCTCATAAGTCTTTAACTGCTCCACATATTGCATGAGTTTATGTCTTAAAGTAGAAAAATCCTGATTTTCACCTTTGAAGAAAACCTTGATTACAGATTTTAACTTAGTCATTATTTTTTGAACCTCACGGTTTTCGAGCATCAAATAATACAGGAAATGACCTTCCCCCGGTTTTTCCCATTGATAAGCAGAAAGCGACTTATAAAAAACATTTATAATCTTACCAACATTAGGTTTAACAGTTTCAATCGGTAACCCTTCCAATAACAGTTTATCAAGTACCTGCATCGTTTCATCTGGTGTAACAGTATTGATTATCTGCTTATGTTTTTCTATGAGCATTCTGCCATCTTCACCCCTGATAAGACGTCGGGAGAAATCTGCCAGGGCTTCAATACGATCCTGTCTGTTGAATATAATTTCTGACATGTTAAAAGGAAAATTTAGCTTTTATAAAAATATACTAAAACTAAGTTTTCTACGTCCTTTAACACCCAATGTTCTATATTAAGGCTAATTGCTTTGTCAATTAACGGGGCAGGCAGGAATGGAGAAGTCAACTTGTATATTTTGCCAGATGTAAGATGGTTCAGATCAGAAATAACCTGGTTTACAGGCTGCTCTCCGGCTGCAAGCATTTCTCTTATATCAAACTCCTTCTCTATCAGAGTTTCGTTATACCAGGAGGGTTTGTTGGTATTATATGTTGTATTATCACTTTCGTTAAGTAACTCCTGCCCAACTTCTTTCCGTAGAATATTTATCAAATCACCTGTTTTGACATTTCCTATGCTGGCAGCCTGTTGCAGAGTTGCAATTTTCGCAACAGTTTTTCTCAGGAGCGGGTTCTTTAATTTGCTGAATGCCGGAACATATCTTATAAGAACTCCTTCCAATTGGGGATATGTTTCAATAAGTTGCAATACTTTTGTCTTTGGTGTTATAATCAATTGTTCTTTTTCCATAGTTATTTCTTGTAAGATAAAATTCTTTGATCTCCTTCAAGTTTCCTGTACCCCGAAACATCGTGAGAAACTTCAAGAGTTCCCAGATATTCTCCCTTGTCATTTCGCAGAGCGAAATAATTTATATGTATCATTTTGTCTCCTGAATTAATCCAGAAAGGTGCTTGGTCTTCTCTGCCGCTTTTAAAATCCTCTATGATTTTGTCTACTATATGTGCACTTGCAGGCGGATGGCAATGTCGTACATCTCTATTTAAAATTGCCCGGTTTCTCTGAAATATTCTTTCTTTTCCCTGAGAAAAATATTTCACTTTATCATTCCTGTCAACGAATGTCATGTCGATTGGCAATGTATTCAAAATTGCAAGAAGCTCTTCAACAGTGAAACTTCCTGATGGAAGTTGAATATTCTGACCTGTTTTATTCAATTCCTCTATAGAATCTTCTTTGGCCCAGACTGGTTTCCACTCTTTTTGAGGATCATACAGACAGAAACCTATCTGCAAAGATTGTTTGCTGATTTCATACCAGTCTGATTCAGTAAGTTTATCTAATGCCATTGGGAATAGGATCTCTTCCTCTTTTTTAGTCATATCAACCACTCCCTTATATGCACGGGAAAGTATTATCTCCGATGATGCAATAAGTTCTTCTCTTGTAATCGAAGGAGTCTGCAACAATTCAATACTTCCTTTTATTAAATCCCTTATTTCATCATGCTTTCCCCACATTACCTTAGGGGGGCCTGTGATGCCCTGGTTTTCCAGAAACGGGAATAACAGGTATTCCTTACGGCGGTAAAGTTTATCAACATCAAAGAGGTTATTGAATAGTCCCCTTAGTTTAAGAATAACTGCATCAATATTAATCTCTTTGTCACCAGATACTTCATCAAGCAGGATTTCAATTTCCAGAGCTACTTTTTTAAGTTCACTGTTTTCATGGATCATTACATCTACAGGGTGACCATCAGGGATTTTCTTGGAAGAAGATAAATCAATTTTCCCGTTAAGAACAGTTGAATGAGCATCACATAGTTTTAACACCTCTTCTTCAGGAAGTCCCTCGCTAATTAGCTCCTGTTCCACTTCCACAACTTCTCCATAAGGTATCTGACTAAGACTTTCCAGTAGTTGCTGTCTTACTACTTCCTGAGATTCTCCTGTGTGTAGTTTTAAAATTAGCTCCTTAAGCCTCTTTTTTCGCTCGATTGAATTGTTTATAAGTTCACTCATTTTGTATCATAATTATTAGTTGCAATGTGTTATTATAAATTATCAGTTAGCCATCGCCAAATTATTACGAAAAATCAGTTGGGTTAATAATTCTGCTTTTTTCTGATTTTAAGCCAGACTACAAAGCCTGAAATCAGAATAAACAGGACAATGAGACCAGTAAGTGGGACTATGAGGACGTAAAAATCTCCTATTATTGACTGATATATTCTTCCGGTATGAACTTCCAACGCCACATTCCATAACGACATTGGGGAATCATTGATAATTTTTTCGGTTAATGGTGCAAATCTTTGCACTCCTCTGATATCAACAGCTCCTCGATTGTAATCCATGTAATATTCCTGATTTTTAAAATCACGGGTGAATCCTGAAACAAGAAAATCACCAATTGGTCTACCTCTTTCTGATGGAGCTGTGTAAGGTCGTTTTTTAATGTAATCGAAAATCTCACCTGATTGTGAGTTCCAGGTAAACAAACCTTCAAAAGAACCGATAAGATATTTATAGGAATCAATTTTTTCGAAAACGGTCACCCCCATTACACTTGCCGGGGGCTGAAATATATATTGTTTAAGTTCTGTTTTGAAATTGTCATCGGAATAGTAGAACCCATCCATTGTGCTGACTATAAACCTATTGATCTCCTGATCATAAAAAATTCTGCGTAACTGGTCAAACCATGGATTTGGAGTTGCCAGTTCTGTAAAGGGGATCTTTCCTACTCTGGAATTAGCAATAGAAATCAGAAGCGGAGGTCGTAAAAACATTCCTGTTGTGGTATTTAGTATCAGGATAGCCAGAGCAATCCATCCAATTTTATTATGCCATTTAATATTCCACCTGTTTGAGTTCCTTAATTTTACTTTGACCTGAGGAGGTTTCTTATTTTTCTTTAAGATGATTCTGTTTACGAATACAATAAAACCTGTTATTGTTAGAAAGGCAAAAACGAGACCTGCAAAATCGACAATAATCTTACCAGTTGTTCCATATATTTCACCACTATGAATAACCCATAAGGTCTTAAAAAGACCTGTTTTATTGTCGTAATTTTCCGGTGGAGGAAGTTGAGAAACACTAAAATTGTCGAGATCGGTGGTTTTTAATAATGAAGAACGTGTTAAAACAAGAATTGTATCCTGTTTTTGAATAATATCGACGATGATTTTTTCCTTGACGGGCAAAGTAACTGAAATCCATTTATAATCCTTGTGATTAAATGTATAAAGACCAGAAAAGGTTCCTGCCAGAAGTTTATTCCCGGTAGTTCTGATCATTTGAAAAATCTTGCGGTTGTCAATACCTTGTGGGATACCGGCACTAAAATTTTTAAAATCAGTAAAACTGCTATCGGTAAGCCAGATTCCTATATTCCCGTAAACAAGTATGCTGTCTGAAGAAATTTTTAAAGTCGATTTTACAGCTGCATTATTCCAATTTTGATATCTGTACTCTTTTGGAAGCAGTTTCCTGTCTACATCAATAAATGATAGACCTCCACGGTGATTAAGTATTATCCCTGAGAAAACATAACTAAGTATTATCATGGCAAATATTACACCCAGCCATTTATGGTACTTCATGAAAAATTTTATCATATAAAAAGAAAAGGTTATTAAATTAAATTAAAATTGGAGCCCGAAATGTTCAGGAATTGAAGAAGAGTATTTTTTAGCTAACGATTGTATAGTTTCAGTAGAAACAAGATTGTTAATTGCATCTCTTATGGGGGCATACTTTTCATGTAATGGGCATTGGCTATTGACATCGCAATGTCTGAGCCCAAACCCACATCCGGATAACAGAGATCCACCTTGAGTTGCTACAATTAAATCTTTAATCGGAAGGTCGGGGTTACCCTTTTCAAAATAGAACCCTCCCCCTTTCCCTTTCTGTGATTTAACAAACCCCTGTCTGGCAAGACGCTGCAAAATCTTTGCAGTAAAAGATGGAGGTGCGTCGATTTCTTTAGCAATTTCCGCTACTCCGGGGTTTTTACTAATCAGATTTTGAATTTGAATGTAAACGAGGCCCCTAAGTGCATATTCTGTCTCTTTATTGAACATTGATCTTAAATTTCTTTAGAGTAATTTATACTGACAAAGGTACTTAATATTTTATAAATCACCAAAGGACCTTTTTGTCTTTTATATTAATTTTTATATATTTGCATCATTAATATTAATCCAATAACATATGTCAAAAAACAAAGAATACAACGAAATAACAATAGGTGAAATCGTTGCTGCAGATTTCAGAGCTGCTGAAATATTCAAAAATGCAGGAATTGATTTTTGTTGCGGCGGGAAAAAAAGTCTTGACCATGCGTGTACTGAGAAGTCTATTGAACCTTCCGCGATTGTAAAGCAATTAAAAGAACTTGAAAATGTGCCGGTCAGTCAAAATCAAAACTTTAACGATTGGGATTTAAGTTTCCTTGTAGATTATATTGTCAATACCCATCACAAGTATGTGCTTAAATCGTTACCGGAGTTGGTGTTCTACACACAAAAGATTGCCTCGGTTCATGGGTCACATCATCCGGAACTTATCGTAGTTGCTGATTTATTTGAAAAAATAAACATGGAGCTCTTACAACATCTCAAAAAAGAAGAAGAAGTACTTTTCCCTTCAATCAAAGAGGTTATAAAGAGTAATTCACCTGTGGCTAAGGCTACGATTATATCTGAAATTAGTCGAATGAGTGGCGAGCATGAATTTGCTGGCGGCGCAATGGACAAGATTAATGAAATTACCTCAAACTACCTTGTGCCAGAAGATGGTTGCAATACATACAATGTAGCATTTAAACTCCTGCATCAATTTGAGGATGATTTGCATGTTCATGTACATCTCGAAAATAACATACTGTATCCTAAAGCATTAGCGCTTTAAAAAATGATAAATCCAACATAATATTATATCTCTATAAAGATGAATACAGCAACAAAAAATTTAGAAAATGACCATGTAAATATTCTTAGGCTAATCGATGTTATGGAGAAAATGATACTGGTCAAAAGCGTCAATACAGATCATTTTGAAAAAACAGTTAGCTTAATTAAGAGTTATGCTGACGGACTTCACCATGCCAAGGAAGAAAATCTTCTATTCCCTCTGATGGCAAAAAGAGGTTTTTCCAGTGAGCAGGGTCCAATAGCGGTAATGCTTCACGACCACGCAGAAGGTCGGGATTATGTTAAGGGTATGGCTGAAGGAATTGCGGGTTATAAAATAGGTAACGATTCTGCACTTGCTAAAATCTATGAAAATATGCAGGGTTATATAACCCTGTTACGCAACCACATTGCAAAAGAAAACAATGTATTATTCCGCATGGCTGACAATTCCCTTTCCGAAAATGATCAACAGGAGTTATTGAAAGAATTTGCAAAAGTTGAAAATGAAGGAGTTTGCGGAGAGGTATTAAGTGATTGTATTCTTGCAATCGGGAAACTCGAAGTTGCATATAAATAATAAAAATTCCATAATAACTTACTAAACCTTAATAATTATGACAACAAAAAAACTCTGGATTGGATTTATCACCGTAATGGTTCTATCTTTTTCCGTTCTGCTATATTTCGGGAAGGAGATATATAAACAGGCTCCTCCAATACCTGTGAAAGTCGTAAAACCCGATGGTACCGTTTTATTCACAGGTCAGGATATTAAAGACGGACAAAATGTCTGGCAATCACTGGGTGGACAGGAGATTGGAACGGTATGGGGACATGGAGCTTACCAGGCACCCGACTGGAGTGCTGACTGGCTCCATAAAGAAGCTGAATACATTCTGAATAAGTTTGCAATGCAGCAAGATGGTATTTCTTATGAAAAATTAAGTGATGAGAGAAAAGCATTTCTTAAAGTTCTTTTGCAGAAGGAGCTGAGAAAGAATACATATGATCCTACAACAGGAATTCTTACCGTTTCTGAAATAAGGGCTGAAGCCATTGCTTCAAACAGCAGTTTTTACGGAGGATTGTTTACCAACGATCCTTCTCTGGCCGGCTTACGTAATGCATACAGTATTCCTGAAAATTCGATAAAAGATCCGGCCAGAATTCCACTTTTGAACTCATTCTTTTTCTGGATATCATGGGCCTGTGTAACAGAGCGCCCCGGACAGGCAATTACTTATACAAACAACTGGCCTTCAGAAGAACTTGTTGGAAACCGTCCGACAGGTTCGCTACTTTTGTGGACTGGATTCAGCGTAATTGTTCTTATAGCAGGAATTGGGTTAATGGTCTGGTATTACGCACGCCGCAGGGATGAAGAATCTGACTCCATTCCATTAACATTCCCGTTACTGAAAGAAATACAGACTCCTTCACAAAAAGCTACTGTAAAATACTTTTGGATTGTATCCGCTCTACTTCTTGTTCAGGTACTTATGGGAGTTATTACTGCCCACTATGGGGTTGAAGGACAGGCGTTTTATGGAATTCCACTGGCAAAATTACTACCCTATTCGGTTTCCAGGACATGGCACATTCAGATTGCAATTTTCTGGATTGCAACATCATGGCTTGCAACTGGATTGTATTATGCTCCTGCCATATCCGGTATTGAACCGAAGTTTCAGCGGCTTGGAGTTAATTTTCTGTTTGGTGCCTTACTATTGATAGTTCTTGGATCTCTTGCCGGGCAGTGGCTGGGAGTAATGCAAAAGCTGGGTTATGTACAGAATTTCTGGTTCGGTCACCAAGGGTATGAATATGTTGATCTTGGCCGTTTCTGGCAGATATTTTTGTTTGTTGGTCTTATAATCTGGCTATTGCTAATGGGTCGGGCAATATATCCTGCATTAAAACAGAAATCCGAAAGCAGAAGTCTTCTTGTATTATTTCTGATATCTACTATTGCAATTGCCGGGTTCTATGGAGCAGGACTTATGTGGGGAAGACAGACTAATCTTGCCGTTGCTGAATACTGGCGATGGTGGGTTGTTCACCTTTGGGTTGAAGGTTTCTTTGAGGTCTTTGCTGCAGTGGTTGTTGCATTCCTTTTTGTAAGACTACAAATTCTTAAAGCAACTACTGCAACAACAGCTGTTCTTTTCTCAACTATTGTATTCTTGTCAGGAGGTATTCTTGGAACCTTTCATCATCTTTATTTCACAGGAACCCCAACTGCAATAATGGCTCTTGGGGCTACTTTCAGTGCCCTTGAGGTTGTTCCTCTGGTACTCATGGGTTTTGAGGCATGGGATAATGTAAAACTTAGCCGGAGCACTACCTGGATAAAAGCATATAAATGGCCGGTCTATTGTTTTATTGCTGTCGCTTTCTGGAACCTCGTCGGAGCAGGTATCTTCGGATTTCTTATAAATCCTCCAATCGCGCTTTATTACATGCAGGGACTAAATACGACGCCTGTTCATGGACATACCGCCTTATTTGGTGTATATGGAATGCTTGGTATCGGGTTGATGTTATTTGTTCTTCGCGATATGAATAAAGAAGCTATTTGGAAGGAAAAGTGGGTAAAATTTGCTTTCTGGAGCATCAACATTGGTCTCGCAGCAATGGTTCTTATAAGTGTTCTGCCGATCGGTCTTGCCCAGACAGTTGCGAGTGTGAAAACAGGATTGTGGTATGCACGATCTGCAGAATTCATGCAGTTACCGGCTATGCATACATTAAAGTGGCTTAGAGTTATTGGCGATACAATATTTGCTGCAGGAACTGTTGCTCTAGCATGGTTTATCTTTGGACTTAAAGGAGGTTGGAGTATTAATAAGAAATAGGGAAACTGAATATCTGATTGAGTGCCTCCTGATTGTTAAATTTGCAATAGGAGGCACTTATTTCTTATTTTATCAGCTCAGAATATGTTTCAGTTGCAGCATAGATAATTTAGATTAGTAAACTTTACAACACACAATATTGCAAAATAACAGAAGTTATAGCAATCTACTATAACTTCTGTTATTGTTATTTTATATACCTAATTTGAAGCTATCAATTCCTTTGTTTTAATTTTTGCAGGAGTAAAGATTCCGATAACTCCCTTAATCCCTACACTCATAACAATATTATAAAAGAATACCAGGAATCCAATTAAGAGCAGTGTCCCTGACAGGGCGGCAAGAATCATATACGTATTGAACTCTCCGTTTATATATAGCGATCTTCTTAGCATACCGTTTAGTCCGGCCATTCCCATAAAAGCTCCCATTCCAATTCCTCCGATAAGGTGACACCAGAAATGAATATTAGCAAGTTTCTGACTATACAGTTTTGCTCCGTTTGTCAAAAGAGGGAAAAGTATATAAATTGCCGAGTAGAGAGTCATTGTCAATCCAACGAGTATTGCTACGTGCACATGAGGTCCTACTATCCATTGGGTATTATGAAGTATTCTGTTCAATCCCACATCAGCCTGCATTATACCTGCCGGTACAGCAAGAGCAAATCCCAGTAACCCGCCCAGGAGGAATTTCAACGGATTGGTCATTTTCAAAGGTCTTGCGCTCCACAGAGTTGCAAGAGTAATAAAGAAGGCAAGTCCCTGGGTGATAAGCTCGAAAGCAGTTACCATCTCGCCCGATAGTACTTTAAGGTATGCTGGTTGTGCCTGATCTGAGAGAAGGTGATGTGACCATACAGTCCATGAAACTACAAGTTCTACTAGCAAAGCTGCTCTGGCAATGTTTTGCATGAAAAGCGGCTTGCCACTTATCATCATTGCAAGAAGATACCATGTGCCGGCAACAAAAATAAGTACCAACCCGTCAGCAATAAGATCAAGGCCCCACCAGAACCAGTTTTTATAAAGTAGAGCATCGATTGCGGTGCTTTTAAGATCAAATCCCATGATGGCAGCAACCATAAACACAAGGATCAGTACTCCTGTAAAAAGTATTATAGCAGTATTAAGAGCTACATCAACACTTCCTCTGGCCACAGCTGCAACGGGAAGAGGAACAAGATGTTCTTCCTTGTTTTTTGTAAACAGGTTTCTGAACCCTGTTATGCCAAGAGCCGATGCAAGCAGTGCTTTTGAAGGTTGCTTTTCCCATCCGTCAGGTGTGTAAGTTATTGTCTTGAATATATTTATAACAAAGAATGCACTTCCAACCATTACCAGGGCAATTCCAACAATGAAGAATGTCCCGCCCCAGACACTGAACTGTGTGAAATCTGCAGGCAGCGGCCAGTACAGTGTATATAAGGGTGCATAATGGCTCACAAATCCTGCAAACCAGAAGATAAAGGTTCCGACAGCAACAAGAATTAAAGTCCAGTTTCCAAGTTTAATACTCCACAAAGGTTTTTTCATTAAAAATGGAACAAGGAAAAGGAATGCTCCGAAAACGATAGAGTATGTTGATCCGAAGATCCCCACAAGTGGATGCGCTGTAAGAATTGCAAAAAACTGTGGTTCAGTAATAAAAGGAAGAGGTTTAACTTCATATAGCCTCATTAGCATTCCTTCAATAACAACGAAGCCAAAATAGATAAGCCCAACAACAACAAACCGAAGTGTCAGTTTTTGCATAGGAGTAAGAGTTTCAGACTTGAAAAGTCCTTCCTCCCCGTTCATAAAAGTCTTGATAAAACTCATATATTTTAATTTAAAGATTTGTAAATAATCAATATTAGTTTGTTGTATTTGCGGGTATTACCTTAACGGCATCTTTCAAAATCATAAAGACCCCTTTTGGCCCCGAATACTCTGTTGAGCGTATTGTATAAACACCTTCACGGTCGAATTGCCATAAAAGATCATTTCTGTGACCGGGAACCACCTGCATCTGGAACATCATACTGTTATCGTTTCTGAAAAGTCCGAAACCGTAAGTCAGATCTTCCGATTGCACATCGAAAAGAACTTTGTCATTAACATTGATAACCAATTTTTCTGAAGGCATAATGAACTGATGATCCTTAACTTTTATTACAAATGTTTTGTCGGGTTTATAATCCGACCTGTTAAGATCCATCTCTGCCCATGGGATTGTGTTGAAGGTAATGAGATGAAGTGAAACGCCAAGTACCGTGAGAAACCCGACAAATGTGTAAAATATTGCCGGTTTAACTGCAAGTCCTTTTCCTTTGCCTGTAACTTTAATTGCGAACCAGGCAACCAACAGAATGATGACAATACAATAGAATGTGTATGCCAGTGTCTGTCCTGTTAAAACAACTTTTGAGTCAACCATATAACTGTTTTTAGTTAGATAAATAATTTATATATAATTAGTATGAAAAGATTTTAATATTGTACAAAAACTATTTTTGTTTTATAATAAGGTTAGCTAACGATGTTTCCTTCAGTATCTTGAGTATATTGTTTCTAGATTCATCCCATAAATCGTGGATTGCACATTTGTTATCGAAAGGACATGTTTCAAATCCAAGCACACATTTATTAAAACCTTCAAGACCTTCAGTCAATTCTATAATGTCAGCAATAAAGATCGTACTTGCATCCCTGGCTAATTCAAACCCACCCTTCCTGCCGCGTGAGCTGTTAATAAACCCATTTTTTGAAAGATTTGTGAGAACCTGCCTCAGATACTGATATGGAATACCCAATTGTGAATAAAGGAAGTCTGCTGACAGATTTTCATCACTATGGTTAGCCATATATGATAAGATATTTAGTGAGTAGGATGTGGTTTTACTGAAATTCATAAAATGATACCTCTTTATAGCATTTAATGCAAAAGTATTTAATATTTTTTAGCTAGCAAGTTTATTGTTAATTATTTCACAGATAAATTTTCTGAAAAAATTGTATCCATTGAAAAATCAAAGAATTGTTGAAAATTAGCTAGTGCAAATTAACAGTTCCAGAACATAAGTTGTTTGATATGAGTAATAAGAGTATGCTAATCTGCTTGATTTAGTCAAGCTTGTCAAGTTTTGAATGTATCCCCAACTTCTAATATAAGTGTGAAGTCACAAAGGGAAGAAGCTGATTTTCGTGATATATATTAAAATTTATTTATAAAAACTTGCACAGTAAGGAAATTATAGTTTATCTTTGTGAGCGAATATTCACTTACTTATTTTTAATGACCATTTAATAATATATTGAAATGAAAATTACAAGATATCAAAAACAAGAAATAAAGGACACTCCTCATAAGATTGATGTCAGGGAGATGTATAACAAAGAATCGGCACAGGCAATGCTGATGGCATTAAAACCTGGTGAAAGTTTGAAACCACATAAAACACCTGTAGATGTATTCTTTTTCATCGTTGAGGGCCATCCAACAATCCATATTGGGAATGAAAGCGAAGTTTGCGAGGCAGACACACTTATTGAAAGCCCGGCCGATATTGTTCATTATATTAGCAATGGGTCTGACCATCTAGCCAGAATTCTTGTTGTAAAAGCACCAAGACCAGTAAGTTTGACTAAAGTGCTTTAAAAATCATACGAAATAGTAGAATATAATCCTTAAATATTTACGATAAAAAATTTATACTTAAATGGAAATTACTCCTCGTCAATTTGAGATTATTGAAGCCGCCGGCAGAATACTTACAGCATCAGGCGTAAGCGGATTGACCATAAAAAACCTGGCTAAAGAAATGCAATTCTCAGAAAGCGCAATCTATCGGCATTTTGCAAGCAAGGAGGAAATTATTGTTGCCATGCTTAATTTTTTGGCTGACAGTATTGACAGCAGATTAACAAACGTAATTAAATCATCAGATCCCGAAGAAAATTTTAAAGTATTATTCTCCGAGCAAATCAGCTTCTTTAAAAAGAATCCGCATTTTGTTGTTGCTGTCTTCTCAGATGGACTAATGGAAGAAAGCCAACTTATCAATGAAACTCTCCTGAAATTAATGAATGTAAAAACTAAACACTTAATGCCATTAATAATGGAAGGACAGCAAAAAGGGATATTTACAAATGCAATTTCTACCGACGAACTAATACATATTATTATGGGAACGTTCAAACTTCAGATGTTTAAATGGCGGATTGCAAATTTTCAATTTGATATAACACGGAGCGGAGATAATATGGTACAATCTATTCTTACTTTAATTAAAACTAAGCAAAAATGAGACAAATATTTACAAATTCAGTAGCCATAGTACTAGCTTTTTTTGGACTGGTTACATTATTCCTTAGTAGTTCTGTGATTTTTGATCTATTTGGTGTCAGAGCCAAAGAAGGAAATTATGTTTTGTTTGTAGTATGGGCAAATTTTCTTAGTAGCATACTCTATCTGTTTGCTGCATACGGATTCATAAAAACCAAAAAATGGACTATTCATCTTTTAGGTGTTTCAGCAATACTTCTCATAGTAGCATTTATTGGATTGATGATTCATATCAATTCGGGTGGTATTTATGAAACTAAAACAATTGGTGCAATGATTTTTAGAATAACACTTACTCTGGTTTTTTCAATCCTGGCATATTTCACGATAAGCTATTTTGAAAGAATTTTCCGTAAGAGGGTTAGCAAGGAAGTATAAAAAAATTTAATAATTCAAGTTAGTGAATATTAACTAACATTTTCTAAAAAATGGAATTGAAAACAACAGATATGGTCGCAGCAGCTGGCAAGATCATTAATGAATCAGGAATTAATTCTTTATCTATTGAAGAATTGGCCAGAGAAATGAAAATAGACCATTCTTTACTTAATCCTTATTTAAAGAAAGATGATGATATCCTG
>CAIJYD010000111.1 GCA_903824785.1 uncultured Bacteroidota bacterium | reverse complement strand
GCGTGAGGATGTTTAAAAGCAATAAACCGAAATAGGGAGCCGAAGCAGGAGTGAGGTTTGAGGAATGAGGTGTGACGTGTGAGCCGAAAAATGAATGTAAGATATTAAATACCAGAGACTTCCCCCTCTTTGCGACGCAGAGAGGGGGAAAAGAAGGGGGTGAGTTCATGAGGAACAGCGGGGAAAAGAAGGGGGTGAGTTCATGAGGAACAGCGGGGAAAAGAAGGGGGTGAGTTCATGAAGATCTGAGCGAAGCCGAAGCAGGAGTGAGGTTTGAGGAATGAGGTGTGACGTGTGAGCCGAAGGTGCTGACCGACGGAGGAGCGTCAGTAGGGTGGCCGCAACACAAAATAATAAGTTTATTGCAGATCTTTCTTTGCGGCCGGGGTGGTTGATTCACTCTAACTAACACCAAACATCCTGATTCAGCTTAGTCCTCCTCAGGAGTTAGGTGTTTTTGTTATTTAGAGACTATCCCCGAAATCAGCTTTGAATTTTTTTACAAGCTTCTCAGGCCAGTTACCAATAGCTTCAAGACGACCGGTAAAAAACCTCAGTACAGGTGGCTCTTCAACAAAGATGAGGCCTCCGACGAGATTCCTGTTATGGTATAACCAGTTCAGCCTGTCGATTAAATATTCTACTTGAGAAAGTGTAAATACACGACGTGGAAAAGCCAGTCTCATAAGCTCGATATCGGCCAGTATATCAGCTCCCTTCTCATCCCGGATACTACTTAGGGTACCGCGTTCCATACCACGGATTCCGGAGATGATATAGAAGGCAGCTACAAGTGCACCTGCAGGGTATTCACTTTGAGGAATATGAGATAAAAACTGTCCTGCATCAACATGGCATCCCAGCGCACCACCTGGCATTATTACAGGTAATCCGAGTTTGTCGAGTTCCTGTACAGCATAGTTAATGAATGAAGGTGATTGACCTACAACATCTTCATCAAGAGTTTCATATAAACCGACTGTCATTGCTTCGATCTCACGAATAGAAATCCCACCGTATGTCAGAAATCCTTCATAGAGAGGAACAAGGTCTTTCATCTTGTTAAATAAATCTTTATTGTTTGTGCAGATAGCTCCACCGCGTGATGAACTCACTTTTCTTCCTGAAAAATATACCAGATCAGAAAGATCACACATCTTCTTCAGGATATAACCAATTGATTTATCCATATATTCCTTTTCCCGTTTATAGATAAAATATGCATTTTCACCTATTAGACTGGCATCAAGAACTACCATTATTTTATACTTATCGGCTACTTTCCTGACATCCTGAAAATTTTCCATGGAGAATGGTTGTCCGCCAATGAGGTTAGTGGAGGCCTCCATCCTGATAAATGGAATGTTTTCCGGACCGTTCTTTTTGATTAATTCTTCGAGCCGTTGCACATCAATATTTCCTTTAAACGGGTGATCGCTTTTAATCTTCATTGCTTCAGGGGTGAAGAGCTCTACAACCTGGCCTCCGTTGATCTGGATGTGAGCAAGGGTGGTTGTAAAATGGTAATTCATAGGTACAATAGACCCTTTCTTCACAAATGTCTGTGAAATAATATTTTCAGCTGCTCGTCCCTGGTGAACAGGTAAGATGAGGCTTTTTCCGAAAACATCAGATACCCCTTTCTGAAACCTTACAAAACTTTGTGAACCGGCATAGGCATCGTCAGCCACAAACATTTTTGAAAGCTGTTCATCACTCATCGCATTGGTCCCGGAGTCGGTAAGCATATCGAGAAATATGTCTTTGGTCCCTAAAAGAAATGAGTTGTATCCTGCTTCGTCAATAGCTTCCAGACGGCGGTCAACCGGTACCAGTTTCAGAGATTGTACAATGCGCACCTTGTGCATTTCAAGCGGAATCTGTTTCCCACTAAAGAATTTTACAGTACCTTTTTTCTGATTTTTTTCCATGATTATTGTTATGGTTTAAATTGTTATAAATATGGCTCCCTGTTCATCAGGTAAACCTGTTATTTTGATAATTGTGTAATATGTTCTTCTTTATCACTGAACTTTCTGTATTCTGCGGTCATTACGAAAAACCCCAATAAATGTAAATATTTAATATAAAAACCCCTGAAACTTAATATCTGACTCCAAACCTACCTTAATTTTATACAGAATCAAAGGGATTGAGGTTAAAAATAAATAATTTATTTACTCAGACTGGAAGGGTTGAAGGGGTAAAAGGGAGAGTAGGGCCGGCCACCGGAAAACAGGGACGAACGAACATATTCAGGCTACACATAATGATTAAAGGGAAAATGATTTGTTACAGACACTGACGAACCTTTGAGATTGTCAGGATTTTCAACATTTTGCATTTTAACTTTAGCTCACTCCAAACTTTTTTCCTGCCTGGACGAATAATGTTTTGAATCGCCCCATTCACCATAAATAACCTCGGCATCGGCAAGGCTTACGCGGGCCTCAAGACAGCTCTGGCAATCTTCTGCTGAATCATCTGCACAAGGCTTATTATCATATAGTTTATAACTATCGCGGTATTTTCCCGGGGTAATATTAGGCATCAGGATATTTGCACCTATCATAACAGCTTTCTCCCTGCCCATTGGATCAATAGCCTGAAGAGCGGTGGCAGCTACAATATTAATGTCTTTCATCATTATCCTGATGATTGCAATCATCTTGAGGGTCAGATCAAACCTCTCCTTCAGGGGAAGTAGGTTCTCAGAATGTACAATGAGTGGTGTCGAGACATGCTCAATATATGGCCCCATACCGCACATGTCAATATTGAATTCTTTCATAAAAAGCAGATCACCAGCAAGATCATCAATAGTCTGAAATGGCAAGCCTATCATCACACCTGTTCCTGTCTGGTAACCAATTTCCTGCAAGCTCTTCAGACAGTCGAGCCTCCGTTTGAAACTGTGTTTCGAATCGTCAGGGTGTATCTTGCTGTAAAGGGCGGGGTTGGTCGATTCTACTCGAAGCAGATAACGGTGCGCACCTGCATCATACCATTTTTTATATGTTTCCGGTTCCTGTT
This sequence comes from uncultured Bacteroidota bacterium, assembly GCA_903824785.1. GTDB lineage: Bacteria > Bacteroidota > Bacteroidia > Bacteroidales > VadinHA17 > LD21. The sequence goes on along the minus strand of CAIJYD010000111.1, from coordinate 142,013 downwards.
CCCCGACAGATAATGTCACTCCAAGCTCACCGTTCGATAACTCTTTTATCCCGCGGAGAAGATTCTCAATCCTGTCTGTAACAAAACGACTCTCAACCTCTCCCGACTGAAGGGCAATGGAACCGTAACGGTTTGTATATGCAAAGTTTGCAGCTGACAGGATCTCATCGTCAGTTAAATTATACCGTTCCAGATTCTTATTCCCTTTTCTTATTCCACAATAGAGACAATCCTTTCCGCAAATGTTTGAGAACTCAATCAGTCCTCTGAACCATACTTTTTTTCCAATATATCTCTCTTTTACCTCTGCCGATTTTTTAAACAGAAGAGTGCGGTCATCACCCTCAGATTCAAGAAGAACTATAATTTCGTTTCGCGATAAATTATCTTGTTCCAGAATATCCTTAATTGCCTTTTTCATTTTGCTTATTATGTCTATAGGGAATCATGCATAAAATGCTGTCATTCCGAGCGTTAGCGAGGAATATCATAATCAGTTGTTTCGAGATTATTATTGATTATCGATACTCAAATTACTTTTAATGTGCACAAAGATAACAAAAGAGGGTTACCTTAGTGCTGACTTGTATTGTCATCTGAATCGCGCGATATGACAATTGTTAGCTTTTGTAATATTTATTATTATTATCTTTGTTTCGTGAAATACAAATAGTACAAAGGTTATAAAATGTTGTATATCAGAGAGTTAAACAATCATGCTTCTCTGAGTGCCTGCTTACTCAAAATGTTTTCGGAATAATAGTTTGAACTGCTTGATTGATAATAAAAGCTTCCCTGAGCATCAGCATACATTATGATAAATGAAAAGCTTATAAACCCCCGCAGTATTGTTGTCATCGGAGGATCTGACGATCTCTTCAAGCCCGGGGGAAAAGTTCTCAGGAACATTCTCGACGGAAAATATTCCGGCGATCTTTATGTGGTTAACCCAAAGCAGGATATTGTTCAGGGAATAAAATCATTCAGGGATGTAAATGATATTCCGCAGGCAGACCTTGCTATTCTGGCCATTCAGGCAGCTTCTTGTCTGCCGGCAGTAGAGGTTCTGATAAGAGATAAGAATACAAAAGCGTTCATAATTATTTCAGCAGGTTTCAGTGAAGCAGGCGAAGAGGGCCGTAAGCTTGAAAAGGCTATAGCGGAGCTTGCAGATAAGGCCGGTGCCTGTCTTATCGGGCCAAATTGCATAGGGGTTGTAACTCAATCATATCAGGGTGTCTTTACATCACCTGTTCCCAAGTTAAGTAGTCGCGGATGCGATTTTGTGTCAGGTTCCGGAGCTACGGCAGTCTTTATCTTTGAATCAGCCATGCCCAAAGGGTTGAATTTTGCGAGTGTTTTTTCAGTAGGCAACAGCGCTCAGACCGGAGTGGAAGAGGTTCTGGAATACTGGGATAATACTTACGATGCCGCAATCAGCTCTCCGATAAAGCTGATATACGTCGAGAGCATTCTTAATCCCGATAAACTGCTGCATCACGCTTCATCACTTATTCGCAAAGGGTGCCGCATTGCAGCCATAAAAGCAGGTACTACGGAAGCCGGCAGCAGGGCAGCGTCATCACACACAGGAGCAATGGCATCATCCGACTCAGCTGTGGAAGCATTATTCAGAAAAGCCGGAATAGTAAGATGTTCAGGCCGGGAGGAGCTTACTACAGTGGCATCTGTTTTTTTTCATAAACATCTTAAAGGCAGAAATATAGCAATCATTACCCATGCAGGCGGACCAGCCGTTATGCTTACAGATGCTCTTTCAGCCGGGGGGATGAATATTCCAAAAATAACCGGTGAACATCACGACAGGTTGATTGAAATGATGAACAAGGGAGCCTCGGCAGACAATCCGATCGACATGATAGCTACCGCAACCAGTGAGCAGCTTGACGCGGTAATAGAATATGTTGATAAACAAATTCCTCTCATCGATGGTATGACAGTTATTTTTGGCAGCAACGGCCTCAATGACATGACTGATGTATATGATCTGCTTCACAGGAAAATATCAGAGTGCAACAAACCGCTCTACCCGATTTTACCTTCCGTCACAAGTTCTTCAAAGGAGCTGGAGTACTTTCTTGGTAAAGGCCATATCAATTTTCCCGATGAGGTGGTACTGGGCAGGGCACTTACAAAAATATCCAATACTCCTTCACCTGCAGGGGAGCAGATTTTTCTTGAAAATATAAATGTTCCTCTGGTCAGGGAGATAATAGATAATGCCCCGAATGGTTACCTTGAACCGGCCATAATACAACAACTCCTTAATGCAGCCAACATTCCTGTAGTTCAGGAAATGGTTGTCTCCTCAAAGGAAGAACTGCTGCTGGTCGCTGAAAAAACCGGTTACCCTCTGGCATTAAAGGTTGTCGGACCGGTCCATAAATCAGATGTGGGCGGAGTTACTCTTAACATTAAATCAGATAAACATCTTGAAGCAGAGTTCAGTCGGATGATGCTGATAAATGATGTCAGGGCGGTGCTGGTACAGAAGATGCTTTCCGGTACGGAACTATTTATCGGAGCAAAATATGAACCGCGCTTTGGTCATATTATTCTCTGCGGATTAGGCGGAATATTTGTTGAGGTTCTTGGCGATGTATCATCCGGACTTGCTCCATTGACATTTGATGAAGCCAGATCAATGATCAGAAGTCTTAAAAGCTATAGGATAATCCGTGGAACCCGTGGGAAACCAGGGATAAATGAGTCAAAATATGCTGAGATAATTGTCAGGCTCTCAAGCCTATTGCGTTATGCTACTGAAATAAAAGAGATGGATCTTAATCCTCTTATCGGAGGCGTTGCAGACATTACAGTGGTAGATGCAAGAATACGGATTGAAAAGTGATCTTCCTCCGATTTTTTGTGTCCGGATAAATTTTATGTTTATATTCGGTCTTTATTTTTATAAAAAAAACTTTCGGGAATGAATAATAATTATAGGTTAAAAATACTTCTGCCTTCTTCATGCATTCATCTTTTATGCATCCTTATCTTGCAGGCAAAAGAAGGGGGAGTAAGCATCTTGCCCCTCTTTGCGACGCAGAGAGGGGTTGGGGTGAGTACATGTGATTATATAATTGATAATTAATCGCTTAAGATAATTCATCCTTGAAAGTCGATACTAATATTAAAAAAAACTAAAGAAATGATTATCCATCAGTTATCAGTTTTTCTTGAAAACAAATCAGGGCGCCTTACAGAAGTTCTCGAAGTTCTTGGAGAGGAGAATATCAGGATAACTGCCCTGAGTGTTGCCGATACAACAGAATTTGGCATTCTCCGACTTATTGTTTCTGATCCTGAAAAGGCGAGGGAGATCCTGAAGAGGAATAATTTCACTGTAAACCTTACCGAAGTGATCTCTGTAATGGCTCCCAGCGAGGCAAAACACTATGCTAAAGTTCTGAGAATTTTATCTGATTTAGATATCAGCGTGGAATATACATATGCATTTTCAGAAGGAGCCAAATCAATTATTATTCTGCGCTGCAGCAATACGGAAAACGCAATACAGGCGCTGAAAAATCATGAAATTGAGCTGTTGAAAGCGAGTGACTTATATAAAATCTAATGATTTTTTCTCTTACAAAACCTATTAATATTAATTAACCCTTGAGATTAAAAAGATAAATATGGAAATCTGGAACCGCCATTTCGAGTGCATGGACCGGGATGGAATTAGACATGTTCAAAGTGAGAGGCTCAGGGAAACGGTTGAGAGGGTATATTTCAATGTCCCGTATTACAGAAACAGGATGCAGGAAGCAGGATTGGGGCCGGAGAGCTTTCATTCAATTGACGATCTTTCCAAATTGCCATTTACAACAAAACAGGATCTGAGAGATAATTATCCCTTTGGATTATTTGCTGTCCCGATGAGCGAAATTGTGAGGGTCCATGCCTCCTCAGGCACTACTGGAAAGCCAACTGTCGTAGGATATACCCGGAGCGATATTGCAACATGGTCGGAAGTGATGGCTCGTACACTTACCTGTGCCGGAGCCAACAGGAACGATTTTATACAGATAGCCTACGGATACGGGCTTTTTACAGGAGGTCTGGGCCTTCATTACGGAGGAGAAAAAATCGGAGCTTCGGTAATCCCTATCTCCGGCGGAAATACGTCACGGCAGATCCAGCTGATGCACGATTTCGGAAGCACCGTTCTCGCCTGCACTCCTTCATATGCCCTCTATCTTGCTGAGGCTATCGCAGAGAGTGGAATAAAGCGCGATGACCTGAAATTAAGGGTTGGGGTCTTTGGAGCTGAGCCATGGACCGAAAACATGCGCCGCGAAATTGAAGACAAACTTCGGATAAAAGCTATTGATATTTACGGTCTTAGTGAGGTTATCGGTCCCGGTGTTGCCAGCGAATGCCTGGTTCAGGAAGGGCTGCACATTAACGAGGATCATTTTTATCCCGAAATAATCGATCCTGAAACACTTCAGGTTTTGCCTTCGGGCAGCAGGGGGGAACTGGTTTTTACTACAATTACCAAAGAGGGTTTGCCTCTGATCCGCTACCGGACCCGCGATCTTACCCGGCTCACCTACGATAAATGCAGGTGTGGAAGGACTTTGGTTCGGATGGAAAAATGTCTTGGACGAAGCGATGATATGCTTATAATCCGGGGAGTAAACCTCTTTCCTTCACAGGTGGAGAGCGTCCTTCTTGAGATGAGCGAAATAAAACCACATTATCTTCTCATCGTCGATAGAATAAATAACCTCGACACACTTGAACTTAAAGTGGAGGTTGATGAGGCGTTTTTTCAGGATAAGATAAGCCAGCTCGAAGAACTCCGCCAAAAACTTCAGAACAATCTTGAGAATTCTCTCGGGCTTGGTATTAAAGTAACTCTGGTTGAACCAAAAGTTATTGAAAGAAGCGAAGGAAAATCAAAACGTGTAATCGATAAAAGAAAATATTAACCTCAGGTAATATGACTGAACTTCCTATATCCCCTGAAATAATAAAATCGCTGGCTGATTCAATTGGAATTCCCTCTCCCGGATCATCTTCAATACGCGAAATTGTTCAGCTGGTAAATAAGTTAGAAGAGAAAACCGGTATTAAATATATCAGAATGGAGATGGGTGTTCCGGGCCTTCCGGCTCCTTCCATTGGCATTGATGCCGAAATTGCTGCCCTTAAAAATGGTGTTGCTTCAGTTTATCCGAATATTACCGGTGTCGGAATACTCAAAGAGGAGACTTCAAGATTTATTAAGTTGTTTCTTGATATCGATATAGACCCTCAGGGATGCGTCCCTACAGTGGGCTCTATGATGGGTGCTATGGCTGGTTTTCTTGTTGCCAACAGAAATGATAAAACCAAAGAGGGGTCACTTTTTCTTGATCCGGGCTTCCCGATACAGAAGCAGCAGGTTAAGATGCTTGGCCATGATTATCAATCTTTTGATATTTATAACCACAGAGGAAAGAAACTTAAGGATAAGCTTGAATCATATCTGGCACCAGGAAAAATATCTTCACTGGTTTTTTCCAATCCCAATAATCCAACTTGGATTTGTCTTACAGAAGAGGAACTTAAAATAATAGGTGAACTTTCGCGCAAATATGATGTTATTGTTATCGAAGATCTGGCCTATTTCGGAATGGATTTCCGCAAGGACTATTGTAAGCCCGGACAACCACCATTCCAGCCAACTGTTGCACGTTATACCGATCAGTACATTATGCTTATTTCAAGTTCCAAGATATTCAGTTATGCAGGTCAGAGAATAGGGATGATGGCAATTTCCGACAAGCTGTTTGACAGGTCGTATCCTGATCTTTTGCGATATTTCTCATCTGATAAGTTTGGTCATTCGGTTATTTTTGGTGCATTATATGGCCTTTCGGCCGGTGTTACTCACTCTGTTCAGTATGGGTTTGCTGCTCTATTTAAGGCAGTTAATGATGGAACCTACCTTTACAGGGATGATCTTCTGGAGTATGGTGAAAAAGCCAGGGAGATGAAAAAAATGTTTATAGACAATAATTTTCAGATCGTTTATGACCGGGATCTCGATGAACCGATAGCTGATGGATTTTATTTTACTATTTCCTATCCGGGTATGTCGGGGAAAATGCTTATTGAGGAACTTCTTTGTTATGGCATAAGTGCCATTTCACTCTATACTACAGGGAGTAACAGACCTGAAGGGTTGAGAGCCTGTGTTTCCCTTGTTTCAAGGAAACAGTTCGGCGACATGGAATTACGTTTGAAACAGTTTACTATTGATCATCCTTTAAATTGAATTAATATTATATGTATGGCAAAGATAAAAGGGAGTATAGTTGTAAATATGGAAAATTGCAAAGGATGCGAAATTTGTATGGTTTCGTGTCCGACAGGAACCATTTCAATGGCAAAGGAGGTTAACGGGAAGGGCTATTATTATGCCTATCCTGCAAATCCGGATCTGTGCATTGGTTGTGCAAGTTGTGCAATGGTTTGTCCCGATGGTGTTATAACAGTTTATAAAACAAAAATATAGGATCCCAATGGAAAAGGAATTAAGACTGATGAAGGGCAATGAAGCGGTTGCAGAAGCAGCTATCCGGGCAGGAACCGATGGCTATTTCGGCTATCCTATCACACCACAGAGCGAAATACTCGAGTACCTTATGGAAGCTAATCCCGGTGAGACAACAGGTATGGTAGTGCTTCAGGCCGAGAGCGAGATTGCTGCCATTAACATGGTTTATGGTGGAGCAGCTTGCGGAAAAAAAGTTATGACATCTTCCTCATCACCCGGAATAAGCCTTAAACAGGAGGGTATAAGTTATATAGCAGGAGCAGAGCTTCCTTGTCTTATTGTTAATGTAGTCAGGGCCGGCCCGGGGCTTGGTGCCATCCAGCCCGCACAATCGGATTACTTTCAATCGGTTAAAGGAGGAGGACATGGCGATTACCATCTGATTGTTCTGGCTCCTTCCTCAGTTCAGGAGATGGCTGACTTTGTTGAGCTGGGTTTTGAACTGGCTTTTAAATACCGTAATCCTGTTATGATGCTTTCCGATGGAGCCATTGGACAGATGATGGAGAAAGTTTACCTGAGTCCGCAAAAAGAGCGATCTTCAGATTCTCCACTATGGGCCACAACCGGCAAGCCAGCATCACGACCCAGAAACTTTATCACTTCTCTCGATCTTGATCCTTATGGTCAGGAGGTTTTTAACAATAAACTTCAGGCAAAATATGCCGAGATAAGGGAAAAAGAGGTGCGCTACGAGGAGTTTTTATGCGAAGATGCTGAATATCTTTTGGTTGCATATGGTACAAGTGCGCGGGTTTCCCAGAAAGCTGTGCAGATATTAAGAGGCGAAGGCATAAAAGTTGGCCTGTTACGGCCAATTACACTATTCCCGTTTCCGACAAAGCGTATTTATGAACTGGCCGGGAAGGTTAAAGGAATGCTTTCTGTTGAGATGAGTGCCGGTCAGATGGTTGAAGATGTGCTTCTGGCAGTTAATGGAAAAGTCCCTGTAAAACATTTCGGCAGATTGGGAGGCATAGTTACCACCCCTGAAGAGGTGGTGGAAAATCTTAAATCAAAAATTATCGGAGGTTAAAATATGATTGAGGCTACTGGAATTAAAGAAATAATCAAGCCGGAAAATCTGGCTTACAGGAAAACGGATATTATGACGGATAATATCCTCTCATATTGCCCCGGTTGCGGACACGGAACTGCACACAGAATACTGGCAGAAGTAATTGATGAAGAGGAGCTTCAGTCGCAGACAATTGGTGTCTCTCCGGTAGGATGTTCTGTGATGATGTATAATTATCTCGATGTTGATATTCAGCAGGCTGCACATGGTCGCGCTCCGGCAGTTGCCACAGCAATAAAACGGCTGATGCCCGAGAAGTTTGTTTTTACTTACCAGGGCGATGGAGATCTTGCAGCTATTGGTACTGCTGAGACAATACACGCCTGTAACAGAGGCGAAAATATCCTTATCATTTTTATTAATAACGGGATTTACGGAATGACAGGTGGTCAGATGGCGCCAACAACACTCCCGGGTATGAAATCATCTACGTCACCATTTGGCAGAGATGTGAAAACAATGGGTAATCCACTCAAAATGACCGATATTGTCGCAACATTACCCGGAACTTACTACGTTACGCGACAGAGCGTTCATACTCCTGCAAATGTCAGAAAGACAAAAAAGGCAATTAGGAAAGCTGTTCAGTATCAAAAACTTGATAAGGGAACCTGCTTTATTGAAATAGTCGCAAACTGCCCTTCGGGATGGAAGATGACTCCGGTTCAGTCGAATAAATGGATGGAGGAGACCATGTTCCCCTTTTACCCTCTCGGCGATCTGAAAACTCCGGAAGAATAGTCTGCATATTAATTAAGAAACTCGTAAAAAAATGACTGAAGAAATAATTATAGCCGGTTTCGGAGGACAGGGTGTTCTGTCGATGGGCAAGATAATGGCCTATTCCGGAGTGATGCAGGATATGGAAGTGAGCTGGATGCCTTCATATGGTCCTGAAATGCGTGGAGGTACTGCAAATGTTATTGTTATCCTTAGCAGTGAGCGGATCAGTTCTCCCATAATAAGGCATTTCGATACTGCTATTATTCTTAACCAGCAGTCGCTCGATAAATTTGAGAGTTCAGTAAAAGCGGGAGGCGTACTTATCTACGACGGTAATGGTATTACCAGGCATCCTGAAAGAAAAGATATTACCATTTATCGTGTCGATGCAACTGAAGAAGCTGCTAGAATGAACAGCCCGAAAACTTTCAACATGATCGTCCTCGGAGGATTTATTAAGGTTAAACCGGTAATAAAGATTGAGAATATTATCAAAGGTTTGAAAAAATCACTGCCGGAAAGATATCATAACCTGATACCTATGAATGAGAAGGCGCTGATCAGGGGTGAAGAGATAATAACTGAGGTTCAGAAAGCCTGATTTTTAAATATGTCATTCTGATGTACGAGGGGATCCATTATTACTTCTCGTAGAAATGCATCTCTTTTATGTATTTCCATACTGCCGGAGGAAGAAAATATGACATGTCTTTTCCCTTTTGGATTCCGTCCCTGATAAAAGTTCCTGAGATCTCCATCAGCGGAGCTTTTACATAGTGGGTTACCGTTGAAGAAAGGATCTGGCTCAGAAGGGGGGAGGATGGTTTCAGAGTACCCGGCCTGGGATAAACGTATATCGCATATTTTTTTACCAGCTCATCGGCATTTTTCCATTTATGAAGAGTGTATAAATTATCTTCACCCATTACCAGGCAGAATTCATTTTTCGGATATTTCTCCTTTAAATATGTCAGTGTATCGATAGTGTACGATGGAACCGGCAGCCTGAATTCTATATCTGAAGCTTTCAGCCTGTCATTATCTCCAATTGCAATCATTGCCATGCTGAGCCGGTGATGGTCAGCCAGAAGGGTCTCTTTTTTCTTTAACGGATTATGAGGACTGACCACAAACCACACCTGATCAATACCGGCAAACTCGGTCATATATCCGGCAATAGCCATGTGCCCTATGTGAACAGGGTTGAATGATCCGAAATATAATCCAATTTTTGCCATCTTAATCCGCAGATTTATTTTTCAAGAAATGATGAAACTATTTTTCTTGCCTCCTCCTTAGCTATGTCAAGCTTATCGTTGACGATAATTCTATCGAAAGAGCTTGCAAGCTTAATCTCCTCCTTTGCCTTTTCAACTCTCATCCTGATTTTTTCAGCTGAGTCAGTACCCCTTTTTACCAGTCTGCTCTCGAGTTCTTCAACTGACGGAGGCATGATGAATATTGAAACAGCTCTATCACCAAATATTTTTTTCAGGGTTATTCCACCCATTACATCCACATCGAACAGAACATAGTTGCCATTGGCCCATATTTTCTCAAGCTCGCTTTTCAGGGTCCCGTACAAAAGGTCTTTATAAACCTCTTCCCATTCAACGAATTCATCCTTTTCAACACTTTTCTTAAATTCCGGAACTGAAAGGAAAAAGTAATCAACACCATTTTTTTCTTCTCCTCTTATAGTCCGGGTTGTGGCAGAGACTGAAAACTCAAGGTTTAATCCGCTGTTAAGCAAATGTTTAACTATTGTTGTTTTGCCCGCTCCGGATGGTGCGGATATAATAACCAGTTTACCTGTCATTTATAATATATTCAGCGTCTGTTCTTTAATCTTCTCAAGTTCATCTTTCATCATAACCACCAGTTTCTGAATTGAGGCATCATTGGCTTTTGAACCTATCGTATTTATTTCCCTTCCTATTTCCTGTGCTATAAAGTTTAATACCTTTCCGTTGGGTGAAGGAGTGCCCATTGTCTCAAGAAAATAGTCACAATGTGTTTTTAATCTCACTTTTTCTTCATTGATATCATACTTCTCAAGATAGAAGATCATTTCCTGCTCAAACCTGTTCTTATCGAGATGCTCTTTTATAATGTTATCTTCAAGAAGTGACATCAGTTTTTCTCTTATTTTTGTTATCCTTCCCGCCTCAAATGTCCCGATCGTTTCAAGGAATGACAAAATCTTACCAATACATTTCGATAAATCCGTCATTATTGAATTTCCCTCTTCAATCCTGTACAGATCAAGCATTTTGATTGATTCAATAATTTGATTTTTAACTACTTCCCATTCCCCTTCAGGGATCTCCCGTTTTTCAGTCTTGAGGGTGTCGGGAAGTTTCATTATTGCGGTAAAGATCTGATCATCAAGGTTGATTGTAAGTTCTGCAGCAATCTCTTTAAACTGGTTATAGTAATTTTTTACAGCCGACTTGTTTATGATAGTAACAACTTCATCATCAAGCATATCGCAGTATATGGAAAAATCTATCTTCCCTCTGTCGAGGTTCTGGCTTATAAGGTTTCTTATTTCAGGTTCCTTTTCTTTATAGATCCATGGGAATTTGGTATTCAGATCGAGCTGCTTCGAATTGAGAGATTTTATTTCGATGGTTATTTTCTTCTGTGGTGTTTCTGCAATGGCCTTTCCATAGCCCGTCATGGATTTTATCATCTCCCTTGTTTTTGGTTGTAATTAGTGAAATATATGGTTGAAAGTTACAAATTACCGGCGTATTTTACAACTGCCTTCTTCTTCCAGCGACCTGATTTATAATAGAGGAAAGAGAGAGCGAGCCCTATTGCCCATCCTGCCGGGATTGACCACCATATTCCTGCGGCTCCAATTTTTCCGGATAAGAACCATGCCATGGGTATTCTTATTATCCATAGGGAGAGGATTGAAACAAACATCGGTACCAGAGTATCACCGGCGCCACGCATAACCCCGTTGTAAATAAACATAAGGGTGAAGAGGATATAGAATGAACTGACAATTGTAAGATATTGATCGCCAAGCCGGATAACCTCTTTGTCGTTTGTAAACAAGCTCATTATAATATGAGCTGTTAGAACGATAAATAGAGTTGTAACAATTGTTACAATTCCTGACATTTTTATTGTTGAAATAAGCCCTGCCCGGATCCTTTCCGGTTTATTGGCGCCTATGTTCTGACCCACAAATGTGGAGAGTGCCTGAGAGAAAGACATTGCAGGAACCATAGCCAGGGAGTCGAGGCGACTTGCAACTGAATAACCGGCTATTACATTGGTACCGAATTTATTAACAATACCCATTAAAGCCAGTGCACCCATTGCTACAAGGGTTTGCTGTATACCTGTCGGTAATCCGATATTTATACTTTTCCTGAATATCTCTTTGTCGAAGTGGAGCCCTTTTATTGCTATCCTTATCAGCTTATGCGTTTTGTTCAGCCAGTAAATTGCCAGACCGAAAGCTATTCCATTTGCAATGAGGGTTGCATAGGCAGCACCGGCCACTCCCCATTTAAACACTCCTACGAACAGAAGAACAAGGATAATATTGGCAATGGTGGCAATCATCAGAAAGTATAACGGTGTTTTTGAGTCGCCCAGCCCCCTGAGAACTGCACTTGTGCCATTAAACCCGAAAAATATTATTATTCCCGACAGGTAAATCCTGAGGTATTGAACAGCTTGTGGCATAATGTCTTCGGGAAGGCCTAATAGACGAAGCAGAGGTTCGCTTACTATTAATCCGATAATGGTTGCAATAACACCGGCAACGGCACTGTAGATATACATGGTATCGATTGCCCGTTTTACTCTTACAAAATCTTTAGCTCCAAAGTATTGCGAGATAACAACAGTTGTGCCCATGACCAGCCCGATAATCATAGAGACCATTATGAATATTACAGGGAACGATGCTCCTACGGCTGCGAGAGCCTCTTTTCCTATAAACTTACCTACTACGATGCTGTCAACAACACTGAAGAGTTGCTGGAATACATTTCCCAGCAGCATTGGTGCTGCAAATTGAAAAATAAGTTTTCCTTCCTTTCCTGTTGTAAGATCCTGCATTGCTAAATTTCAGAGCTGCAAAGGAAATCAATTTAAGGTTATTATCAAAGCTCGATCAGATCCTTTCAAGCTTAACTGTGAAATGGCGCATAATAGGAGCTTCACCAGTTATTTTAACCCCCTTTTTTATTTTATCCCTTCTGTCGAAAACATTTTTTACTGAAGCTGCAACATAATCCATATGGTTATTTGTATAGACCCTTCGGGGAAGAGCTAGTCTCACGATCTCAAGTTCAGGAAACCTGTTTTCGCGGGTCACCGGATCCCTGTCAGCCATCAGGGCTCCGATCTCAACGGCTCTTACTCCACCCTCAAGATATATTTCAATGGCAAGGGTCTGGGCAGGAAACTCTTCTTTGGAAATATCCGGAAGGAATTTTTTTGCATCGATAAAAATTGCATGGCCTCCGAAAGGCTCCAGAACAGGAATGCCATACTCCTTCATTTTTGTTCCAAGATATGCTACCTGGTTAATACGCGATTCGAGATATTCAAACTCAGTCCCTTCATAAAGCCCACGTGCAAGAGCATTCATATCTCTGCCCGACATACCTCCGTATGTTATAAATCCTTCATATATAATATTAAAGGTTGAAGCCTGTCGAAACAGCTCTTCATCCTTTAAACCGATAAATCCACCCATGTTCACTATGGCATCTTTCTTTGAGCTCATTGTCATGCCGTCGGCATATGAGAACATCTCTGCAACAATATCCCTTATCTCTTTTCCGGCATAGCCATCTTCCCGGAGCTTAATAAAATATGCATTTTCCGCGAATCGTGCCGAATCAATTATCAGCTTCACTCCATATTTAAGAGACAGTTTTCTCACCTCTCTGATATTCTCCATGCTTACTGGCTGACCTCCTGCCGAATTGTTGGTAATGGTGATTATAATGCATGAGATCTTATCAGCAGGATTACTTATGAGTACCTTCTCCAGCTTCTCAATATCAACATTTCCCTTAAATGGATGAAATGTTGAAGTATCTGCGGCAATGTCAACTGTACAATCGACAGCTCTGGCTTTTCTGAATTCAATGTGTCCCTTGGTGGTATCAAAATGTGAGTTTCCCGGAACGACATCACCCTCTTTAACAAGAACGGAAAAGAGAACATTTTCTGCAGCTCTTCCCTGATGGGTAGGAAGAAAATAACTGAAGCCGGTGATCTCTTTTATTGCCTCTTTAAGTTTGTAATATGAGCTGGCACCAGCATAACTCTCATCACCAACCATTATTTCGGACCACTGTTTATCGCTCATGGCTCCTGTGCCCGAATCGGTAAGCAGATCGATGAAAACCTGCTCTGACCTCAGGTTAAAAAGATTAAATGATGCCTCTTTTATCCAGGTCTCCCTTTGTTCCCTTGTGCTTCTGTATATATTTTCAACCATTTTGATTTTAAATGGCTCTGTGAATGGTAAATTCATAATATGTTTTGCTAAGTGAATAGAATATCAATATTTTACTATAATGAATAAGTTTAATTCTGCGGAGGAATGAAGCCGATATTACGGGGACTTCCATTATGAAAAGCAGGAAAGCCGTTTTTTGGTAAAAACATTTGAAGCTTTACCTGTTTTTTTCAGTTCATGATAAAAAAATCTCTGTTTTTGATATTTTTGTATATATCAATAAGAGTATTTTGCGTTATGATGAAAGGGTGTATCAATTTTCAAAATTGTTTGTGCAAAATTAGTTGTATTTTGCGATATATTCAACCGTGAAATAGGATCTGTTAAAATGTGACATCATGAGAGTAAAAGTTCTACGATTGTTTTTTTCAGTTATTTGTATAAATATTTATATATCAGCTTTTTCGCAGGATAATACTGAAAGAGCCAGGTCGGTTACTGCAATTATCGATTCACTTAAAACAAGTGGAATTATCTTAAATGAGAACAGGAAGCCGCCTGAAATTGTACTTTCAACCGGGCAGTCGGTGACATTTCTTCAGCAGATTTATAAGCCTCAGTACTGGAATAATCCGCTTGATCCGCTCAGGCAGGCTCTGGGTCAACTGATATTTGAAGCGTCCCATCAGCCATACGATTCATCGAAGTATATTCTTCAGAACTATCCCTATGATTCTCTGAGTATTCCCTGGGATAAATTCTATATATGGGAGCCTCTGAAGCTAAAGATCCCGTCTCTGGTAGTATCCCTGCAGGCTGACACTGTAGCAGTTTCTGATTCATCAGTTGCTGCAAATGTTACTGATTCCCTCAACAGAGCAGCTCTGCCGGTTCCTGAACAGCTCCAGCTTGCTGAGATGAAGGATACTACCATTATGGTTGTTATTGATACACTGGCTGAAGTAACATCCTCCGGCTCAGGTTTTCCCTTCAGGTATTTTAATTTTCCATATCAGGGCGACTCAATACAGGTTGCTGTCCGATCTTTGGTAAAGTACCTCGAAGATCGCGATTCTTCAGTCATCAATTTTACCGGGGTAGGGAAAATGGTTACCCCTCTGTGGCTGAACACGAAGTCGAATTCTATGGCAAGGTTCTGGCTAAGGAATGAATTTTCCGATTCTGTAACCGTGTGGATTGGAAATACTTCAAGGGATACAATCGGACTCTATCTTGAACAGGGCATTAACTTCAGAAGACCGGTAAAGCAGGGCAATTATTCCGATGCAAAGATTAATATTCAGTCAATAGATAATTCCAAACTTCTTAATATTCAAAAAATTATTGTTAAGCCTCAATACTGGAAATATAAGACGGAAGCCTCATTTGTTCTTAGCCAGGCAACTCTGACAAACTGGGTGAAAGGAGGGGAGAGCAGCATTTCAACTGCCCTTGACATAACCGGCTATGCCGATTATAATAATAAGTTACTTAAACTTTCTTCCAGCAACTTTGCCAGAATTAAGCTTGGATTTCTTGCATCAGGCGATAATCCCATAAGGAAAAACCTCGACCTTATTGAGACAAACTCAAAGCTGAACCATAAAGCATTCGGTAAGTTCGACTTTAGTGCCATCATGTTGTTCAAGACCCAGTTAGTACGGGGTTATAATTATCCGAATGATTCTGTTCCTGTCTCGAAATTAATGAATCCGGCTATAATTACCATAGGTTTAGGACTCGATTATAAGCCAAATAAGTTCACATCATTAAACTTTTCTCCGTTTTCATATAAGGGAACATTTGTACTTGATACTGCAAAGATTGACCAGACAAAATATGGTATTCAGATTAATAAAAGGTCGAAAAATGAGCCGGGAGCAAGTTTTATGATTACTAATGAATTCAGACCTGTTAAAAATGTAGGCGTAACCAACAGGTTGCAACTCTTTACTAATTATATCGATAATCCTTTGAATATTGATGTTGACTGGGAGATGATCGTAGTGGCAAATATCAACTGGTTTACCGATGTAAGGTTCAACACACACCTGATTTTTGATGATGATACCAAAACCCCGGAACTTGATAAAAATAATAAACCGGTTTTGAGACCAGATGGTACCCAGAAAAAAACTGCCAGAATTCAGTTTAAGGAGATGCTGGGATTCTCGGTGGTATTCAGATTCTGATTTTCAGACTCTTTATAACTCTTTCTGGTAGATCCGGAATTTTTTAACCACCTGACATCCGATTCTTTCGTATTCGCTTCTCATCTTGGTATTGGTTTCAAGAACAAGGTGGCTGTCGACGGTATCCATCTTATGCTTAATCCCCGACTGGAGAATCTTAACACCCATAAGAACATCGAGACCTTTTCCCCTGTAAGCTTTCTGAACACCGCCAAGCATCATCAGCAATTTTTTTGATCGTTTGGAATCCTTCAGTATTTTAAAAATTCCAAAAGGCAGAAGTTTTCCTTTAGCTTCCCTTATTCCTCTGCTGAAATCCGGCATTCCTATTGCAAAACCAACCAGTTTTCCATTTGTTTCGATAACTTTAATGAATTTAGGATCGAGGATTGGCAGATATCGTGCAGCAAAATCGGTTTTCTCTTTATCATTGAGGGGGACAAAACCATAAATTTCCGAGAATGTTTCATTCATTAATTCGAGTACACCAATGATGTAAGGCTTAAGCTCTTTTTTTGAATTGAACTCAATTATCTTATACTCTTTGTTATTGTCTACACGTGTAAGGACTTTTTCGTAGATAAGTGGAAATTTGTCGGGAAGTTTGCCCTGGTAGTTTACCAGATCTACCTTTTTCTCATACCCTTCAAATGCAATGAGTTCAGGCATATATGGTGAATTGTTAGGGCTTGTCATGAACTGAGCGTACTCAAAACCTTCTATCTGAAATCCCTGAGGGTCCTTATCGGAAAAGCCAAGTGGTCCGATAATCCTGGTCATTCCATTTTGTTTTACCCACTCTTCAACCTTTGAAAGAAGAGCATGAAAGACCTCTTTATCATTATAGCATTCCATGAAACAGAAACGTCCATGTTGCTCATTATTTATTGTGTTATATCGGTTATTAATAATGCCCATGATTCTCCCTACAGGTTTTTTATCGCGGTGGGCAATAAGCAGAATCGCATCAGCATACTGATAAGATTTGTTCTTTTTCTTATTATACAACTCCCATTCATCCATATAGATAGGTGGAAGCCAATCGGGTTCGTCTTTATGTACTTCCTTTGGCAGATAGATAAATTGGCGAAGGTCTTTTTTCGTAAGTACCTCTTTAATAACTAATTCCCCCATAGTTCGCTTTTTTAATTATTGGCAAGAAACAAAAAAACATTCAGATGAACAATTAATTGTAATAATAATAAACTTTAACTGAACCTGATAAACAGATCAAGGATTACAAAAATGGAAAACAGAATACTTCCTGTTCCATTGGTTGTGCCAAAGGCAAGTGTCACTCTGCTGAGATCATTGTGTTTTACAATACTGTGCTGATAAATCAGCAGCGATGTGAAAATCAAGGCGCCAGTCCAGTAAAGGTATCCGCCTTTTCCCGCAAAACCTGCTACAAGAACCATAATAAATGTAATAAAATGAACAATTATGGAGATGAGAATGGCATTTTTTCGTCCTGTAACAGATGGCAATGAGTAGAGGTTGTTCGATTTGTCAAACTCATCATCCTGCAGGGCATAAATAATATCAAATCCACTTACCCAGGTGAGTACAATAACTGAATAAATTATTGGGATAATACTGAAAGAGCCTGTTACTGAGATGTATGCGCCAATAGGAGCAAGGCTTAAGCCGAGACCGAGAATGAAATGACACAACGAAGTAAACCTTTTGGTGAGGCTGTAGCCAAGTATAATCAGCAGGGCAACAGGGGAGAGCCAAAGGGTAAGCCGGTTGATAAATGCTGTTGTTGCTATAAACAGCATAGCGTTAAGGACGACAAAGGCAGTTGCTGCATCTGTTTTGATAAGACCTGCCGGAATCTCACGGTCTTTTGTTCTTGGGTTAAGCGAATCAAATTTTTTATCGGCAACCCGGTTAAATCCCATTGCAGCGTTTCTGGCAAAGATCATGCAAAGAATAATAAGAAGCAGAAGCCTGAAACTGAATTCAGATTTTTCACTTGTTACCGCCAGTGAAAAACCTATGAGAGCAAAAGGCATAGCAAAGACTGTATGGCTAAACTTTACAAGTGAGAAGTAGTTTGTTACCGATCTGAAAAGTTTAATCATTGTTCGAGAAGCTTCCTGTAAATTTCATAATTATCTTCACCGAATGTAACGAATATTACCTTTTCAGGATAGCTGTGTTTATCGAGGAATCTTTTGGTCTCATTAACAGCAATCAGGGCAGCAAGGTCTTTTGGAAAACCATAGACTCCTGTTGAGATGCCGGGAAATGCAAGTGTTTTTATTCTCTTTTCCTTAGCAAGTGCAAGGCTTGTCTGGTAGCACGATGCGAGCAATGAATGTTCATCGCGGCAGCCGCCATGCCACACCGGACCGACAGTATGTATTATATGCCTGGCTTTAAGTCTGTACCCTCCGGTAATTTTCGACTGACCTGTTTCACATCCTTTAAGCTTCTCGCATTCTGCAAGAAGATCAGCTCCGGCAGCATTATGGATTGCACCGTCAACGCCACCTCCTCCAAGAAGTGAGTTATTGGCGGCATTAACTATGGCTTCTACATCCATTCTGGTAATATCACCATTTATCAGCTCAACCCTTTGTCTCTTCATTATCTTATCTGTGCATTAAACTCCTTTTCAAACGCATTTATCAGATTACTCATAACCTTGTCGATATACTTGTCGGTAAGGGTTTTAAGATCGTCGCGCAGGATAAAACTTACTGCATATGATTTCTTGTTAATACCCAGACTGTCATTCTCGTAAACATCGAAGAGTGAGATGTCGTAAAGAATGTTTTTTTCTGTCTTTAAAGCCAATTCCCTGATCTGCCTGAATTTAATCCCCCTGTCGAGAAGAAGGGAGAGATCTCGGCGCACAGAAGGATATTTAGGCAGTTCCCTGAATGATATGGAATGTTTTTTTATCAGTTTTAAAACCTGATCCCATTCAATATGGCCATAGTAAACATCCTGGCTGATATCGAATTGCAGAAGATATTTTTTGGAAATACGACCGGCTTCTGCAACTATTTTATTATTAACCATATAGATGAGCGACTCGGCAAAGTATTTTTTATCGCTATCTCCGGTAGTAAGGCTTTCAGGTTTAACACCCAACCGTGATAGGATTGTTTCAATGGAGGATTTAATATTAAAGAAGTCGGTAGGATTGATTTTTGAGTTCCAATTTTGTTTTCCGTTGTTTCCTGAAAGAAAAATATCGAGCGATGCTTTTTCAATATAATTGTGAGCTTTGGGGTACAGCTGCTCCTGCTTATGATAAAAGTAGCAGTGACCGAACTCGTAAAGCTTAAGGTCGGGATTTTGCCGGTTTATATTCCAGCTGACAGAGCTCAGTCCACCGTATAGCAGCGACTGCCTCATGGCGTTCAGGTCGGAACTTAAGGGATTTGCAAGCCGCACAAGCTGTTCGTTGTCGAAATCGCTGTTCTGTTCATACCATGCCGCAGGATTAAGGGAGTTGCACATGATCTCTGCGAAGCCGTTTGCTGAAAGAAGGTTGGATATTATATTGACTATCTTCTCTTTGTCAGGTTTTTCAGGATACGAGAGTATTGAATTCACATGGTTGCTGACCTCTACATTATTATAACCGTAGATCCTGAGAATCTCTTCAATAACATCTGCCTCTTTTTTGACATCAACGCGGTAAGCAGGTATCTCGAGGGTCAGGTTGTCACCAGTTTCATCCTTAATTGTAATATCGAGAAGGTCGAGTATCTTCTTTA
This sequence comes from uncultured Bacteroidota bacterium, assembly GCA_903824785.1. Classification (GTDB taxonomy): domain Bacteria; phylum Bacteroidota; class Bacteroidia; order Bacteroidales; family VadinHA17; genus LD21. The sequence goes on along the minus strand of CAIJYD010000111.1, from coordinate 122,266 downwards.
CTGCAGCCCTCTCAATATTTTTTCCGATGAGCCTGTTTATATTATTGAAGTTAACTTCTATGAGCACATTATTCAGAGGGACAGGATAGATATCGGTAATCTCTGATGAGATCTCACCCCCGGCTACCTCTTTAATAAGCATGATGGCTCTTTTCAGCGCCCATGTCGTAATGTTTGGATCAGCACCTCTTTCAAACCTGAATGAAGCATCGGTTTTGAGTCCGTGTCTTTTTGAAGTTTTACGGATCGCAACCGGGTTAAAATATGCGCTTTCAAGGAAGATGTTTTTAGTTGAGGCGGTTACTCCTGATTTTATTCCACCAAATACCCCTGCGATACACATACCCTCATTCATATTGCAGATCATAAGGTCTCTTGCCGAAAGGGTTCTTTCATTTCCATCGAGGGTGATAAACCTGCTTTTTTCAGGAAGATTTCTGATAATAACTTTCTTTCCATCAATTTTATCTGCATCAAAGGCATGCAAAGGCTGGCCAATCTCATGCTGAACAAAATTGGTAATATCAACTGCATTATTAATCGGATTGAGGCCGACTGCCCTGAGTTTATTCTTAAGCCACTGAGGCGATTCTCCTATGGTAACACCGCTTATGGTAATCCCGGTATATCGAGGACAATCAGCAGCGTTTTCAATAATCACCTCACAAGTGTTATTGTGATTATCGGGTTTAAAGTCTGTCACTGAAGGTTTTACTGCTCTCAGATTCAGTCCGGCATTCAGATTCAGATATGCGGCAAGATCCCTTGCAACACCAAAATGTGATCCGCTGTCTATCCTGTTGGGAGTCAGGCCTATTTCAAAAACGAAATCTTTTGCCACTTTGAAATAGGCTCCGGCTTTTGTTCCCGGTTTTGAATCTTTTTCGAGAACCATAATACCGTCATGAGAATTGCCAAGTCCAAGTTCATCCTCGGCACAAATCATTCCTTCAGATAATTCACCCCTTATCTTTGATTTTTTTATCTCAAAACTCTCATCTCCTTTAAAGACAATTGTGCCGATGGTTGCAACAGGAACTTTCTGACCGGCAGCAACATTCGGAGCTCCGCATACAATCTGAAGAGGCTGTGAGCCACCTACATCCACAGTGGTTACAGAGAGTTTATCTGCGTCGGGGTGTTTTACACATGTGAGGACTTCACCGATAACAACACCTTCAAGGCCACCCTTTACAGAAACCCATTCATCCATCCCTTCAACCTCGAGACCGATACCGGTAAGTATCTCGGCCACTTTGGCGGGTTCAATATCGATATTCAGATAGTCCTTAATCCAGTTATATGAAATCTTCATCTTTTGGTTTAGCTTAAAATATTATCAGTAAGAGTGCAAAAGTAAGGATTTTTAAAATATCAGAAAGGGCTCTGCCTGATAAAACAGGAGCAAAAAATTCTGGTATGGATTAATCTGTAATATTCATTCCTTTTCCTGAAAACTCTCTCTCTTCCTGATAATATGAGTAACTGAAGAAAATGGATAAGTTAATTAATTGTTTTTCTGATTCATAATAGTTATATTTGTGAAAAGGGGAACATTAAAACTGCACTAAATTTTAAAAAAAACATACCTGTTACAGACCGATAAGGAAGTTTAAGGATGTGAGATGCTCCTCATAATTAAGCTTGTATTTTTATTTAATTTCTTTTGTTTATAAATTTCTCGTGGGAAAAAATATTTTTTTGTGGACATATTATAATCTGCTGATTATCAATTAATAACTGACTGTTATGAGTTTAATTAAACTTTTATTTTCGCAAATCTATCCTGCAATAATTGCAGCTTTGCCATTAATAGGATTCATTCGTTTTTCCATAGATGGAAAGCCTGTTAAAAATCTGCTTGAAGTAGATCAGATTACCCGTAAATGGCTTGAACCTAACACCTGGATCAGCCGGTTTACCCCTCTATTCAGTATTCTGGCTTTTATTTACAATCTTTTCGTATGGGGTATATATGGATTCACTTCAATATTTGAGTTTATCGGTTTTTTAATATCAAGGCTCTGGTGGGTATTAAGCTGGATCTGGAAGGAAGTTTTGCATCCGACACTCTTCTCTTTAATAAAACTTCTGTGGTACTACATTATTATTTTCTCCTGGAAGTTTTTTCAATTTGCACTAAGGTTGATTAAGCCTTTGTTTACGATAAACAATTTTATTCATGCTTTTAAGAGTGTTCTGATACTGTCAGGGTCATTATCTTTGGTCTGGATTTTATATTCTTTATTTAATTCCGGAATTATTCTTTATGCAGGAATTGCAGGATTGTTCTTTCTCCTTCAGTATCTTGTTTACTCCTCTGTAGTATTTTACCGGAGTGATAATTATAGTGAATTCTGGGTTTTGCCAAGTCTGAAAGTAAATCTTATCTGGCTGGCTATCTCGGCTTCCTCTGCCGGCATTATTGCTTTATTAAGGGAATATGCTGAAAAACATCTGGTTAGCGGATTAGGGGTGTCTCTTTCTCAGGTTATTGTGCCACTTGCTGTTTTACTGCTGGCAGCGGTTATTTTGTCGGTGTTTTATCTGGCTCCGCACCTTGCTTCCAAAAATGGTGAAATCAAAGTTCAGGATTTTCTTAAAGAGATATTTGTCAGACTTCCCAAATTGATTTTCTCGCAGCCTTTTCAGATAATAGGGTTAGGGGTTGCTGCTCTAATACCTTTCTTAATTTCTTATTTTTTACTTTCAGGAATTGAACTTACAACCCAGAAAAGTTCGCAGCAGTGGCAGAGTGAGATTGTTAAATTGCCCGTGCATGTGCCTGTAATATTTGAAAAAAGGAAAGAGATAAAAATACTTGATACAAGTTTAATTAAGCTCGAACAGAAGCTTCAGACTGATACAGTTAAATTAGCGAATGATGTCTTTAAAATTAATGCAAAGATGGATGAGGCTATAGCATTACGGAAACTCATAAAAGAAAACGAGATATTTACCTTCGAAGGTGATGCATTTGTCGGGGAATCTCAGATATTTACTATTCCTGAAAACAAAAGCTGCCCGAATTTCAAATGGGAGATTAAAGATAATTTTACCAATAGAATAATAAGGACATTTGCTTCGCTTAATGAAATAAGCAACAGATGGGAAAGAACCGGAAGTTATACAGTATCTGTCATTCCATCAAATAGTTGTACCGATGCTTCTGTAGTCAGTCTGAATGTAAGGGTAAATGATAAGCCTCCTCAGAAACCGCGTATTTCTGCTCCATCAGGCAAGACAAGTGTATATACAGGTAATGTTGAAAAATATATTGCACAGAAAGGTTTTGAAACCTATTCATGGCAGATTCCTGAGGGTGCAATAGTAGTCTCTGCCCAGGGCGATAATATCAATATTAAGTGGGGTAATACACCCGGAACGGTAAGAGTAAAAGGGACAAAGGAAAATGGGGAATCAAGCAACTGGGCCGGAATTCTGGTCTCGGTAATGTCAGCTGTGGGAAGTGAACCGGTTACAGCAGTTAAAATTGAAGATGAGAAAGCTGAATCAATTTCTTATCAGAGGCCATTCTTGTTTTATACTATACAGGCTGCAAATACTTACATGGCAAAATTGAAAAGCACGTTGGCATCATTGAAGGATGAGAGAAACGCATTGATAATCAGTTATCAGAAAGAGAAGAGTAATATTGTTGCCCAGCAAAGCAACCTGAAGGCTGGTATTAAAGATCATATTCTGAGAATACTCGGACTTATCTTTGCGATACTTGGGTTCAGTTTACTTATCTCCATAGCATCGGTAACAATATGGACCTATTTTATCCTCTTCAATTTTGATATTTACAAATATGAACAGGAAGGGAAGCATTATTGGGAAGAGCTGATATCTGACCTTCAAAAGAAGAACCCTGATCAGCCACTGCTTGGTTTGTTTGTGATAGCAGGTATTCCGGCGTTAGTCTATATTTTGCTGAAGGTATATCATTTCTAAACCTAAAACGAAAAAAATACTATTCGAAAGGGCGGAGTCAGCACCATAAATACTGACATCAATAAAATGAAAAAAAATAAAGTCATTCAGTTGGGTTTGGTTTGTTTATTGATTTTATTGCCGGTTAAAACTAATGCCCAGAAGGGCGAATTGACAGGTAGAATATCTCCGGGAAGTTTGTCCGGTTTATCCGGATCTGTTGGGTCTGTTGTTATCAACACCACCTCATTAGCTATAAATTCCGCAACAATTATTAGTGGTCAGCTTAAAAAGAGCCGGGATGAAACTAAGGCAAATGGAATGACCCCGCGTTCCTCTCTCCTTGCCGGAGTTGATTTCAAACTGGTTGGTACTGCTACATTTACTCTGTTTTTTGAAGCAATTAGTCTGTAGCGGATTATAACATGGACTTACCATTATTCGGAGGGACATACAGTTCTTTTGAAGGAATGACATACCCGACTCCACGCATTGGCATCAGCATTGGGAGGGGTAGGGTATTGGATTAAACTAATCCCTTTGTCTGAAGGTTATCGTGTTAAAACTAGGGGTTGGTTTTGTCTTGTACCAAGCTGTTTTGATTAAATTAAACCAACTGTTTTGAAATATTCAGCCAAATTTTATTACTTTTGAATACTGCTAAACCGTAGAGTTTAGTGTAATAAATTATTTTTGAGGGAAATAACCCGAAAGAGAATTTTAATGTCTGAGTAGAATAATATTGTCTTTTAGATGATTAGAAGGTTTGTAATATATAAATTTAAGTGGTTGTTACTTGTATAATATGAGGGGAATCTGGAGGTTCTATGAAAGATTTTATTTCATATAGTGATGAAGAATTAATGCAGGAGATTAAGGCAGACAATATGTTTGCTTTTGATCTATTATATAAAAAGTATTCAGCGAGATTATATAAATTCGGCTATTCACTTCTTAAATCTCAGGAAGAGACAGAAAATCTGATCCAGGATGTTTTTCTTAATTTATGGCAAAGTCGCAAAAGAGTTAACAAGGGCTCTTCAATTAAATCTTATGTATTTACCATAGCTTACAATCTGGCTATATCCAACCTGCGGAAGAAAGTCAGGGATACTGAATTTGTTGATTATTTAAAGTCTCTTCAGGAAATTAACGAGGAACCTGCAAATGTGGAACTTGAATATAACGAACTTTCTGATAAACTTGATAAAATACTTGAGTCATTACCCAAACGTCAGAAGGAGGTTTATATTCTGCACAGAGTTGAAGGTCTGAAATATAGCGACATCTCAGAACGCCTGAATATTTCTGAAAACACCATAGAAAACCATATGTCGCGCGCACTTAAAACGATCCGCGAAAAACTAGGCAACTACTCCCTTACAGTCTTACTATTCTGCTATCTTTTTGTTTAGTACATACCTTAATAAACAACCCCTTCAACCCCTTTAACCTTCGCCGCACACCGCAAACCGCAAGCCATTTTCAACCCCTTCAACCCCTTCAACCCCTTCATTGAAATAGCGACCTAAGGTAAAAGGTGACTTTCTGTCTTATTGGTTTGGATTATTTATATTTGCACTTGATAATTGGTTGGGATTTAATATTGCGGTGCTCTGCCGCATTGGAATGGCCTTTATTCTGCAAACAATTATCATTCTTCCAATCAGAAATCCCTCACTGTGCTACTAATAACAACATCTTATAACTTGCACATTATGAGCTTTTAATCAATGTCGTCATAAGAGAGGGAGATCCCTCATTCATTCGCCCATATTGATATAGAGGTTGACTTAAAATGAGGACGGCGAAGGAATTCGGGATGACAATTCGTATCATAGGACGGGGGGTGGGGGAAAGAAGTGGCGATTCGCCAACAATTTGTCCTGAACGCTAGTTTTCTTCGAATCGCCACTTCTTTCCCCCTATGTGATCCCATAAAGTCCTGTCATCCTGAGCGCCAGCGAAGGATCTCCAGATCCGGTTACGATACTTTAAATTACCATATCCTCCCCCTTTCAACCCCTTCAACCCCTTTAACCTTCGCCGCACACCGCAAACCGCAAGCCATTTTTCAACCCTTTCAACCCTTTCAACCCCTTCAACCCCTTCAACCCCATATCATTAAAAAATACTTTTAATTATTATTCATTTTTATCCATTTGCAGGTAGTGGTAAATACAATCTCCTGCGTCTAACTATTTAGAATTAGGTTTGGTAAAATTGGTTAACATGGTAATCGAGCACTTCCGGCATTTGCCGAAGGTGCTTGTTAATCAAAATAATACGATTAAATAATGAATAAGGAACTGTTAACAAAGTATTGCAATAATAGTTGTTCGGGAGAGGAATTGGATTCTGTGCTGGAATGGTTCGTAGAATCAGCCAGAACACCACAAGGCAAATCGGTCTTATTGCAGCTATGGGATGAATTAGCGGTGGAAGAGGGCAATAATCAGATTGATTTTGACCATTTGCTTGGAAGGATACATCATGAAATAAATCTTTCAGAATCGAAAAAAATCCTGAAGAAATCAAATCATAATATTGTTAATTTCAGAAGAAGAGAGTATTTTATGAAAATTCTTCTCAGGGCAGCAGCAGTACTCTTGCTGCCGGCTCTCGGTTTCGGATTCTATATGTCTTATAAGTATGAGACATCCAGGTATGATTATATTGCTGTAAATCAGGTGTATAATGAAGTTTTTTCCTCAGTTGACGCCATTACAAAAGTTACATTGCCCGATGGTTCAGGTGTGTGGCTTAATCATAACAGTTCATTGAAGTATCCTGCATTTTTCAGTGGGAATAGTCGTAAGGTGGAACTTAACGGTGAAGGATATTTTGAGGTGATACCAAATTCAAAAGTTCCTTTTATTGTAACAGCCGGCAAGTTACAGGTTGTCGCCCGTGGTACAGTTTTTAACATTATGGCCTATCCTGAGGAAGATAATATTGAGATCTCCCTGATTAAAGGGATGGTTGAACTGCAGAAACCATCCGCCAAGGGTATAGCTTCCTCATTGCGTGTAATGAAACCAACCGATATTTCTGTTTACCAGAAGATTAGTGAAGAGGTTTCCACAAGGTCTATTAATGATAACCGCTATTATTCATGGAGATTTGGTAAACTTATCTTTAATGCGGAACCAATGGATCAGGTTATCAGGAAATTAAGCAGATGGTTCAATGTTGACATACAGATAAGAGATGTTGAATTAAATGAGCTTAATTATACTGCTACATTTGTAAATGAAACACTCCCTCAGGTAATGGAACTTATGACACTAATGACACCTGTCAGTTATACAATTTCGAACCGGGAAGTGACAGAAAACGGAACTTTTGCAAAAAGAAAGGTCATCTTAACGAAAAAAAACAAATAGAATAATACCTTGCCTAATTAATCTTTTATGCCTATGAAGAACAACTAGTTAAAAAAAAAGCAGGACAGTGGTGACACACTATCCCGCCAGACTAAGAACCTGATTTCTCTTAAAAACTTTAGTAAACTTAATCCATCCAAATCTATGAAAAAATTTCGAGATTATTATGATAGGATTTCTTTTGGATTCTTATCAAAAAAAACAATCAAAGTCATGAAGCTAACCCTGTTTTTATCGTTTTTTACAATTATTCAGCTCTGGGCAACTGAGTCCTATTCTCAGCTGACTAAGCTAAATCTTAAACTTGACGATGTTAAAATTTCAGAAGCCCTTAAAGCAATTGAAAATCAGAGCGAGTTTTTTTTCCTTTATAGTCCTAAGCTGATCGACGTTGATAGAAATGTTACTATTGATGCAGAAAATGAGACTATTAAAGATATTTTAGATGATATCTTTAAAGAAAAAGTAAAATACGCTGTCTATGACCGGCAGGTTATTCTTACTTCAAATGAGCAATTTGGAGTAATTCCGGAAGCTCCTCAGCAAAAAATGGTATCTGGTATTGTTGCCGACAAGAATGGCCCTATTCCAGGTGTAAACGTAGTAATAACAGGTTCTACCAAAGGTACCATTACTGATATCAGCGGTAAATATGTTATCGATATTACTGATGGAGCCAAGAGCCTTACATTCACTTTTATTGGAATGGAACCTCAGGAGGTCGCTATTGGTGCACTGACCCAGATTAACGTAACTATGGTTGAGTCCTCAATCGGGCTTGATGAAGTTATCGTTATTGGTTATGGTACTCAGAAAAAAAGTGACTTAACAGGTTCTGTAGCAAGAATAACAATGGCTGATAAAGTTTCTCAGGCAAACGTAAACCTTTCTCAGGCCTTATCTGGTGCTTCTGCAGGTGTTAATATTGAAGGACGAGGCGGCGCATACAGCGAACCATCTCTTTCAATCAGGGGGCAGACTTCTTTATCAGCATCAGATCAGCCATTAATTGTTCTCGATGGTGTTATCTATAACGGGTCTATCTCAAACATTAACATCAGCGACGTAGAAACAATAGATATACTTAAAGACGCTAGTTCTGCAGCGGTTTATGGATCAAGATCTTCAAACGGGGTCCTCCTTATAACAACCAAAAAAGGAAAAACACAAAAACCTGTTATCTCTTTTGATATGTACAAAGGTTTTCAGGATATGACCAATAATCCTATGAGAGTAATGAATTCAGATGAATTCGCAACAAGGCTAGCTGACTGGGATTATCAGGAGAATTTATATACCTGGTATAAAACAAACCCAACAAGCGTTGCAGGACAACCTGTAAGACCAGACGTTACCAACAGGAATGTTGTTTCTTCACATCTTAGAACTTATGAAGAGCAGCAGAATTATCTTGCCGGAAATGAAATTGACTGGGTAAAAGAGGTTCTTCGTGTAGCCCCTATTCAGAATTATAATCTTAGTCTTCAGGGTGGTTCTGAAAAATTATCTTATTTCCTTTCAACATCATATTCTGATGTTAATGGTATCCAGCTTAATGATGAATTTAAAAGAACAACTGTTCGTAGTAACCTGGAAAGCGTAGTTAACAGCTGGCTTACTCTTGGATTAAATACATCATATTCATACCGCGACAACTCAGGGCTTGCTGCAAGTCTTTCCAGTGCAAGAATTGCCAGTCCATTGGTAAATAACAACATTGGTTCTGAAAAATATGATATCTACCTGGGTGGCGAATTATTCCAGCCATATCCTCTTGCTAATTTATTTGTTGATAATTTGAATGTAAACAACGAATTGTATGCAGTAGGAAGTGCTAAAATAACTGTCCCATGGGTGAAAGGGTTAAAATATGAACTTAATTATTCACAGACATACAACAATGCGAATGTTAATTCATATCATAACAGCAGAACACCTGCAGGTGTAGAAAACAAAGGATATGCGATCAAAAATCCTTCAGAAAGAAGAAACTGGATCGTTAATAATATTGTCTCTTACAACAGGACTTTTGGAAATCATCAGGTTAATTCAACTCTGCTTTTCAGCCGGGAAAACCTTAATGGAAGTGCCTCAACCCTAACTGCAAAAGGATTTGAAAATGAAGCTCTTGGGTATAATAATATGGGACTTGGTACCATTGCAACTGTTGCATCATCAGGGTACGAAGAAAATAGTCTTTCATATATGGCTCGTATAAACTATTCCTTTATGTCAAGGTATATGTTTACAGGTACTATAAGAAGAGACGGTTATTCAGGATTTGGAGCAGGTAATAAATGGGCAACATTCCCTTCTGCTTCTCTTGCATGGGTTGCTTCCAATGAGCCATTTCTTAAAGATCTCGGATTTTATCTGAAAGTAAGAACATCTTATGGTAAAAACGGGAACCAGGGAATCGGACGTTACTCAAGTTTATCAACTATGGGAACAACTTATTATGTATATGGTTCAACAACAGCTACCGCTCTTTATCCAAGTTCTTTATCCAATGCAAATCTTGGATGGGAGACAACAGCATCATTCAATTCAGGAATTGACTTTGGCATTCTGAAAAACAGAATTACAGGATCTATTGATGTTTACACAGCTAAAACCTCAGATGTTTTGGTTAAGAGACAACTTCCTCCTTCATCAGGATATGCAAGTGTCTGGGCAAATATGGGAGAAGTTGATAATAAAGGTGTTGAGATTGAACTAAAGTCAATCAATTTTGATGGAGTATTTAAATGGGAAAGCAGTTTTGTCTTCTCTTTGAACAGAGATAAGATCAGTAAACTGTATGGTGGTGAAAACGACAAAGATGTCGGTAACGGATGGTTTGTTGGTGAGCCAATATCTGCTAAATATGATTATGAAATGGCTGGAGGAGTTTGGTCCGAGGAAGAGTTATTCAATCGTACTATTCTTGCAGGCTGGTATCCCGGTCAGTTCAAATATGTTGATCAGAATGGCGACTTGCTGATTGAACCTACTTTAGACAGAAAAATCATTGGATACGGTGCCCCAAGTTACAGATTCAGTATTAACAATACTTTATCCTATAAAAATTTCAACTTCTCTTTCTTTATTAACTCAATACAGGGAGGTGATAATCATTACTTAGCTGATAATGCTGCAATGATAAATCCACTTTATTATATGCAACAGAGAATGAACAACTCAGCAATTAATGCTTACTGGAGACCCGATGCGCCTACAACCAACACAACAGCAATTTATAATAATCCTTTGAGACAAAGCGGAATCTATCAAAGCAGAAGTTTTGTAAGATTACAGGATGTTTCGGTTGCTTATAATCTGGGCCAGAGAGCTTTGGATAAATTAAAACTGAAGTCATGTCAGATTTATGTTTCAAGTAAGAATCCATACGTCTGGACCAAATGGCAAGGATGGGATCCTGAAATCGGGATCAGCGATACTCCGCTCATGCGGAATATTATTACAGGCTTAAGGCTTAGTTTTTAGCTCTGTTTATTGAAATTGATAGATTATTTATTTTCAAATCTAAAAATTAATTAAAAATGAAAAAATATTTATATACGTTGGGTAAGAAGTATTTATTGATAATCAGTTTTCTGGTCTTAATACTTCCCTCCTGTAATGATAAAATACTCGATGAAGTGCCTCTTGACTTTTTGTCACCTGATAATGCTTACTTATCTGAAGCAGGTGTACTTCAGGGCGTATCTGCACTTCATGAACGGGTGAGAGGTGCTTACTATGCCTTTAATGAATTTGGTACTATGAACTGGGCTACCCATGGATCCGATTTAGGTTATAATGGCGAGGTTCCACAGGCTGGTTCCGGTTATTTAAACTCCTATCTTGATCTGAATCCTACTTTCAAAGCTGATACTGCTCATTGGAATACAGGTTACAGAATTGTTCAGAGAGCAAATGTTCTTATCTCCAAAATAAAAGGGTTAGAACCAACAATTTTTAGTGCGGGCGAAGCCGGGAAAAATATCTATCTGGCAGAAGCAAGATTCTTCAGAGCATGGGCTTATCGTAACCTTGTTTCAACTTATGGCGACATTCCTCTTCTCACTGAACCGGTTTCAACTGCAAAGGATGATTTTGTCAGAAATCCTATTGCTGATGTACAGAAACTGATGGAAGATGATTTTAAATTTGCTTCCGAAAACTTACCAGTCCCCGGCGCAGAGGCTGCCCCCGGCAGAATAACACAGGGAGTGGCAATGCATTACCTTTCCGAAACTTACCTGGAAGAGGGTAAAGCACAGTTGGCAGTTGATGCTGCTACCCGTGTAATTACCGGATATCGTTACCAAATGATGACTTCACGTTTTGGTACAAGACATGATGTTTTTGGATCAGGCGATGTCTACAGTGATCTCTTTTATACCGGAAATCAAAATCTTGCCGCAAACACTGAAGCTATGTGGGTTATTCAGGTTGAGAAAATAATAACAGGTGGCGGCCAGCTGGCAACTGCTTATATCTTCGGGCCACGTTATTTCGACTTAGCTCTTACCCCTGACGGATTTAAAGCAACACGCGGAACAATTTATGCTGGAGCATATACCGGTATCAATGATACATTAAGTCGTCCTACGGCAAATGCCCGTGGAACTAACTTTGTTTTCTATGATATGTGGAGAAGCGATTGGAACAACGACATCCGTAATGCTAAACATAATATTAAACGTACTTATTATTATGATAATCCGGCGTCTGCATACAATGGTAAAAAAATTGATTTCAGTCTTTATACCAGTCCTGCACGTTCTAACCTTATGGTTGATACATGCAAGATTATTTTCCCATCCTTTATTAAGTTCTTCGATCCACAGAATTATATCTTACAGCCTAACAGGGCCGGATCAGGGATTACTCATAAAGACTGGTATGCATTACGTCTTGCTGAAACATATCTCCTTCGTGCCGAAGCTTATCTTGGTATAAACAGACCGGATCTTGCAGCAGCAGATGTTAACGTAGTGAGAAGCAGATCCAGTGCAAATCCTGTTTCAGCTGCAAATTGTACCATCGATTATATTCTTGACGAAAGAGCAAGAGAACTTTATGGTGAAGAATGGAGACTTATCGCACTGAGACGTACAGGCAAACTTATTGAAAGGGTCAAAAGATTAAATGATAATCCGGCTTGTCCTGGAGCTTATATTCAGGACTTCAATTTCCGTTGGCCAATTCCTCAGGCACAGATTGACTTAAATGTAGGTGCTCCATTCGCTCAAAATCCTGGTTATTAAACTTTGAACGATAATAAGACTAATATCTTGAAGGAAAAATAGTAAAGTTTTTTGACAAGATGTATTCAGAATCACCGGGTAGTAACATTGAGACATTTCTTAACTCAATGTTACTCCTGGTTATTCTTATAATGCAATTGATAAATGCACCTGCCTCATTCGGGGGATCATAAGTTGTTTGGCGGGTTGCCTGATACTGTAGCAGATTTAATTTTTTCCCGGCATTACTATTCCTGATAATTAGTATTAATAAGGAATATTCCGGGATTTCAATCAGAATTTGTAAAAGCAAGATCAATTTTAATTCTTAAATTTTCCTCAATGTGCTCAGATAAAAAATTATTCAGAACATTGCTCAGCATTATTCTGATATCTATGTTGTTTATTCAGGGATATGCAAATGTGAGCGCGATTGAACAGGAACCAAAAACACCGGGGCTGACAGTTTCCACATTTGATATTGATGTTACCCCTCCTGTTGGAAGTTTTTTATCATACGATCCGAATGTTAATTCGTGGGATCTTGGTTTAAGGGCAAAAGGCATTGTATTGTCAGGAGCAGGACAACCTGTTGTTCTGGTGGCTATTGACTGGCTAGGCATTGATGGTGAGAGTTATAATGCTTTCCGTACTGCGGTAGCAAATGGTGCCGGAACAATTCCCTCAAGGGTTGCCGTTCAGACTTTGCACCAGCACGATGCTCCTCGAAGTAATTTTGCCGCTGAACGGATCCTTAATAATGCCGGGTTAAAACCGGAGACTTACGAGGGTACTTTTCAGAGGGAAGTGATTAAACGGCTTGAAGTTTCAGTAAAAAACTGTCTGAAAAATGGTTCGGCCGTAACACATATTGGTTTTGGAGAGGCCCAGGTTTTCAAGGTCGCTTCAAACAGGCGGATACTGGATGATAATGGTAAGGTACGGGCAGGTCGAATGACCACTTGCCGCGATTCACTTATCCGCGCAGAACCTGAAGGTGTTATCGATCCAATGGTGTCGGTAATCAGCTTCTGGAATAACTCAAAACCGGTTGCAGTGTTAAGCTATTATGCAACACATCCGCAAAGCTATTACCGTTTAGGGGTAGCTAATCCTGATTATCCCGGAGTTGCCCGTTTTTACCGACAACTCGCTGTTCCTGATGCACTTCATATACATTTTACAGGTGCAGGAGGAAACGTTGGCGCAGGAAAATATAATGATGGTTCTCATGAGAACCGCGGGATACTGGCTGAACGACTTGCCGATGGCATGAAGAGAGCCTGGGAATCAACCAAAATTGAACCATTAATTGCAAGTCAGGTAGAATGGTCTGTTGTGCCCGTTTTACTTCCTTTACCGGAATCAATAAAAAAAATAAAATCAGAGATAAATCTGAAAGATACTACACTCCTTCGTGCAAATGCGAAAAAGATTGCATGGCTGCAACGTTCTGAAAAAGGAGAGAAGCTCGATATTTCATGCCTTTCTCTTGGAAGGGCACGTATTTTAAATATGCCGGGGGAACTTTTCGTCGAGTATCAGCTTGCAGCCAAAGCCATGCGTCCCGACCTGTTTGTGGCCATGGCAGCATATGGCGATTCTGACCCTGCTTATATCGGAACTGCGTTATCTTATGACCAGGGTGGCTACGAAATCGGGGTATCTAATGTAACAAATGAAGCTGAAGGCATTATTATGGCAGCAATATCAAAACTCCTGAAAAGTAATCAGAAGGGTAAACACTGATAGTATATTGTCTGGAAATTGATATTATTAACACTATTTAATTCAACTTTTTATGAAATGCTTCCCTGAACTAAAAATAAAACTTCTCCTGTACCTGTTAATATTAACACTGCCGGCACTTGCAGTTATTAAGGAAGATGGAAATTCCTCCGGGCCGGGAGTGAATACAGCTCTTCGTATTTCCACTTTCGATGTTGATGCCACACCGCCGGTCGGTAGTCGTCTTGCGTACGATGTAATGATAAACTCGTGGGACCTTGGACTAAGAGCCAAAGGGATTGTTTTACTCGGAGCCGGCCAGCCTGTTGTGCTTTGCTCTGTTGACTGGATTGGCATATCCAACGAGAGCCAGGATGCTTTTAAAAAAACCCTTGCTGAGGCAGCAGGAACAATACCTGAGAGGGTTGCTGTACATACCGTTCACCAGCACGACGCTCCTATAAGCGACTTTGGTGCTGAGAAAATTTTAAAGGAAGCAGGGCTCAGTCCGCTTAGTTATGAAAGTTCTTTTCAATATGATCTTATAAAACGTCTGGGTATTTCAGTAAAGAACTCTCTGGAATCGGCTCAGCCTGTAACACATATTGGCGTTGGTCAGGCAGTGGTTTATGAGGTAGCTTCAAACCGGCGTATTCTTGGTCCCGATGGATTAGTGAAAGGAAACAGATCTTCATCTTGCAGGGATTCTGCTTTGAGGGCCGAGCCTGAAGGATTGACAGATCCGATGGTTGCTCTGGTAAGTTTCTGGAATGGCAACCAGCCGGTAGCTGTTTTGAGTTATTACGCCTGCCATCCACAAAGCTATTATCGGCTTGGGATAGCAAATCCTGACTTTCCGGGTGTTGCACGTTTTATGAGGCAACTTGCGGTTCCTCAGGCATTACACGTTCATTTTAGCGGTGCAGGAGGCAACCTGGCTGCCGGCAAATACAATGACGGATCAAAGGAAAGAAGAGGAGTACTTGCTGAAAGATTAGCCGACGGAATGAAAAGAGCCTGGGAATCAACCACCAAAGAACCTGTTTCTTCCGCTGATGTTAGCTGGAAAACGGATCCAATAGCATTAACTCCTGCATCGTATATTCAAAATATTCAGGAAGAGATAAAAATCAAAGATCCTGTTTATCTGACAAATAACCTTTTTAAACTGGCCTGGCTCAAACGCACACAGGCAGGGATGAAGATTAATATAGGCTGCCTTGCCATTGGTCGTGCCCGTATACTCTTTATGCCGGGCGAACTTTTTGTTGAATATCAGCTTGCTGCAAAGAAAATGCGTCCCGACTTGTTTGTTGCCATGGCAGCTTATGGGGATTATGCTACCGGCTATATCTGCACTGCAAAAGCATATAAAGAGGGTGGCTATGAAGCGGGACCTGCAAGTGCCGTTACAGAAGAAGCTGAAGACATTGTTATGAGCTCAATGAGAAAACTTCTGGACAGTAAAAAGTAACTTAAACTTTATGATCAGAACTTTAAATACCGGAACCTGATGAAGATAAAAACGATGGTCTCAATAATTTTCCTGATGTTGGTGCTTCCGCTTTCCGGTCAGGAAAAAAAATTAAACTGGGTTCAGGTAACAGATAGTGCTGATTGGATTTCGCGTGACTCACAGGGGGAAATTGTATTTAAAAATAAGCTATGGATTCTGGGTGGGTGGTATAACTCTAAAGAAGCTCCGCCACGCGATGTGTGGAGTTCAACTGATGGAAAGAAATGGGACCTCATAAATAAATCAGCTCCATGGATTCACAGCGATCTGTCAATGACTATCGTTTTTAAAAATAAAATGTGGATAATGGGTGGCTGGTACAATGGCAGACTTGCCGGACATTCAGCAAGTAACCAGGTCTGGTCATCATCCGATGGAGTAAGCTGGAAACAAGTTACAGGAAATGCAGCCTGGAGCCCAAGGATTGCTTCCGGGATTGTTGAGTTTAAGAATAAAATATGGATTCTTGGAGGTATCGAAGATTACTACTTTGGCAACAGCAATAGTCTGAAAAATGATGTCTGGTATTCCTCCGATGGGAAAAACTGGAAACAGGCAACAGCAGATGCCGGCTGGTCACCCCGTGCTTATCATCAGGCAGCTGTACTGGATGGGAAAATATATGTTTTCGGTGGTGGAAATTATGTTCCTGAATATCACGCTAAAAATGATGTGTGGTGCTCTGAAGATGGTATTCACTGGACTGAGGTCACAAGCGCTGCTCCATGGCATGAGCGGATCTGGTTTTCAACTGTAGTTTATCGAAACAGAATCTTTATAATGGGAGGGTGGTCGAATAATCCTTATAAAAACTGGTCAGATGTCTGGTATACAAAGGATGGCAAAGAATGGAAACAAATAAAATCAGATGTTTGCTGGAAAGAACGTCATGAACTCTCAGCTTTTGTTTTCCGGGACAAAATCTGGATTGCCGGGGGGATGAATCCTCCTCTTGTAAATGATGTCTGGTCTCTTGAAATAAACGAAAACTGGTTTGATGATGAAAAGAATTAACCTGTCAATGGTAAACTTATTTATATTAATTTTAATAAATCTTCTTACGGTAACCATTGGGAGTAATTTCTGGCACTTTCCTCTGTCTGTTGCGAGGATTTTTTTTCTGTAACTTTGTATTTCAGTTCTTTATGATTATTTTTTAAAATTACTTTTTCAAAATTTTAGTTTTATGGCAAAATACGATCTTACTCCAGTTGATGTCCCCAAAGTAAAAACCAAATATAGAAGGATCAAAACAAAATTACCAGTCCCTGAATCCTTAAGTATATTTCAAACACTGTCTGAATCAGAACCGGTCTCAATGATGGGCCAGCCTCCTATTATATGGGACAGGGCTGAGGGATTTCAGGTTTACGACAAATGGGGAAACAAGTGGATCGACTGGTCATCGGGAGTCTTAATAACCAATGCCGGCCATGGTCGCAAAGAGATAATCAAAGCTCTTCGTAATCTGCTCGACAGTAAACTCCTTGCTACTTATGTTTTTGTTCATGAAAAACGTGCTGAGCTTACCAGGATGCTTCAGAGCATATCACCCGATCCTGCAAATTATCTTGCCTTTCTCCTTAGCACCGGCAGCGAAGCAACTGAAAACTGTATTAAGCTTGCCCGAACATACGCTTTTGAAAAACACGGACCTCAGAAGAAATATTTTGTTTCATTTATTAATGCCTTTCATGGAAGAACCCTTGGCGCACAGCTCGCAGGAGGAATGGCAAAATTAAAGACCTGGATAGTAGATGAAGGAAAGACATTTATCCAGGTTCCTTTTCCCGACGGGTATAAAAATGAAAACACCTCTTTCGATCTTTTTCTTGAAACTCTGAAGGAAAAAGGCGTTGAACCCGGGGAGATTGCCGGCATAATGACAGAATCATACCAGGGTGTGGGTCCGGATTTCTTACCTGTTGAATATGCAAAAAGACTAGAAGCCTTTTGTCTTGAATATGATATTGTAAGTATTTATGATGAAGTACAGTCTGGGTTTGGGCGAACAGGAAAAATGTTCACATATGAGCATTATGGGATAAAACCTGACCTGATAGCCTGCGGAAAAGGGATCTCTTCATCATTGCCTGTCTCCGCTGTCATTGGCAGAAAAGATATAATGAGCCTTTATGGTCCGGGGTCAATGACATCGACACATTCAGGAAGCCCTTTACCTGTTGTTGCTGCTGTTGAAAGTCTGAAAATCATCTTGAAAGAAAATCTTGTTGAAAAGGCCCGGATATCAGGCGAAATACTTATTCCTGAATTAAACAGGATCAGAAATAAATACCCCGATGTGTTAGGATGCATGCATGGACTTGGACTTGTAGCCGGTATTCAGGTTGTAAAGAAAGGGACCAAAACCCCTGATTCAGATACTGCTCTGAAAATTAATGAGAAATGTTTCCACAAGGGATTGTTAATGTTTGCTCCGGTTGGTATTGCAGGTGAGTGTCTGAAAATTGCTCCTCCTTTAATGATTACTGAAGAGGCATTAAGAGAAGGCATTAAGGTGTTCGAAGAAGCATGCGATGAAATTTTAGGAAAATAGTATCACTTAAAAGCGTAAATAGATGAATTCTTTGGATGTAGTTATCATTGGCGGAGGAATGATCACCTTCGATCTGTTATTGCCTGTTGCTTATCATCTCCAGCGTACAGGTTATATTAACGATATCAAAGTCTGTGCTCTCGATTCACCTCCCCTCAATGCATTGAAAAACAGCAAAGAGATCAGGGAGGCTTTCCCGGGGCAGAGTTTTGAACCTTTTCCCCCTTTTGGTGAACCGGAGGAGAATAAATTTCCTGACCTCTACCGTGAAGTCATCGCAAAGATGAAACCAAGGCAGATTGTCGTTGTTGCAATGCCCGATCAGCTTCACTATCCTGTGGTTATGGAGGCTCTGAAACATAATCAGCATATCCTCTGCGTAAAACCGCTGGTACTTAAATATGAGCAGGCTATTGAGATAGAAAAAATTGCATACGAAAAAGGACTTTTTGTAGGTGTTGAATATCATAAACGTTTCGACCGCAGGTCATTGATGGCTAAAAGAGGCTATGAATTAAAACAGTTCGGTGAGTTTGTAATGGGCGAAGCAAAACTGATTGAACCATATTACTACAGGTCATCAAACTTTCAGAACTGGTTCACCTGCGATAAAACAGATCCGTTTGTATATATAGGTTGCCATTATGTTGATCTTGTGTATTTTATAACCGGATTAAGACCGGTGGAGGTATCAGTTACAGGAATAAAAGGGAAATTTCCCAACGGGAATGAAGGATATATGTGGGCTAACGGAAGAGTCCGTTTTGAAAACAATGCAATCCTCTCAGTAATTGACGGTTTGGGATATCCCGATGCAGCAGCAGGAAGTAATGAACAGAATCTGCAGATGTTTTTTGAAGGAGATGGCAAGACAGGTATGATAAAACATAATGATCAGAACCGTGGTGTGGAACATTCGTACCTTGAAGGAATAGGCTGCGGCGGATCGCAATTCAATTTTGTAAGTCCTGATTTTTACCGGATTGTTCCGTGGGAGGGGGAGGGTTATAAGCCTGTAGGTTATGGTCCAGACTCCGTTTCGGCAAGCATAACCATGGCAATTGGTATTGAAAATGAAGTAGATGGTATGACAGCGGGAGAATCCTTGAAAAGGCGACAGGAGATGATCAGGGAAGTTGACAAAAAAGGAATTATTGCCACTCCTGCCAATAGCTTTATTAATGAACTTGTTGTTGAAGCGGCACGGATCTCAATATTAAATGACGGCGATGCGGTTATTATTGAATATGGAGATAAACCTCATGTTAAAAAACGTTCAGAAAAATAAGTTTATAATGTTTTTTATTTCAAGCCAGTTTGTGAAAATTATTCAAAAAATAAAAACATGAAGAGCACCGGTTTCTTTTTATTGCTTTCTTTTATTTGTGTTTGCCAGATCTCATCGGGGCAAAAGGTAAAGAAGAATATAATAATAACAGGTTTTGTTACAGATGCAAAACAAAAGCCTGTTGAGAATACCGCTATTTTTATTGACAAAGTAAAGACGAATTCAGTAACAGATAAAAAAGGGTATTATAAAGTTAAAGCCAGCCTGAAAGCCCGTGAAATTATGGTTTTTTCTTTTTATACCGGATATGTGAAAGTACCGATAGAAGGAAGGACTACCATTGATTTTATTCTTCCGGGTGAATCCGGAAAACCAGAAGAAAATGTTACCGATAGTGATAATGAAACTATTAGTACCGGATATGGTACCATGAAGAAAAAAGATTCAGCAACCCGGGTAAACAAGATCGATGGGCAAAGTCAGAGGTTTGCCGGATATCAGGATATTTATGATATGCTTCGTGGAGCTGTTCCCGGGGTTGGTGTATCCGGGAAAAGTATAAAAGTTATGGGTTCGTCTTCTCTGAATGCCAATACAGAGCCACTGTTTGTTGTGGATGGTGTGATGGTAAACAGTATTGATAATATTTCACCTCAGATTGTTAAATCCATTGAGGTGCTTAAGGGACCGGCTGCTTCTGTTTATGGAATCAGAGGCGCCAATGGTGTAATACTTATAAACCTCCTGTCAGGAATAGAAGATAAAACAAAATAGATTAATTATAATGAGAATACCATCATGTTTCGCATTTGTTCATTAACTGATTTTTATCCGTATTAAATATTTAAAATTAAAATTAATGATGATGAAAAAGAACGATTTTACCAGACGGAAATTCATTTCCACAGTATCTGCAGGTACTGCTGCTGTTGCTGTATCAAGCTCTATTCCGGCTTTTGGGAATATTACATCAATAAACAATAATTCAGGAAAGCTTGCCATCCTGGGAGGAACCCCTGTTGCTCCTGCAAAAGTCTGGCCTGATTGGCCTTATGTTGATGAGAAAGTAGTTGAAGAAGTTGTTAAAACAACAAGAAGTGGTATCTGGTGCAGGATTCAATCAGCAACCGGTACCGTATCAACATTTGAGAAAGAATTTGCTAAAATACTTGGAACCAAGTCGAGTGTATGCGTTGGATCAGGCACACAGGCATTAAATACTGCAGTTGAAGCTCTTGGAATAGGCCCGGGTGACGAGATAATCACTTCTCCCTATACAGATCCAGGAACAATACAGGCAATTCTGGTTAGCCGCGCACTTCCTGTAATGGCTGATCTTGATCCCGATTCATTCCAGCTCGATCCTGACGATGTGGAACGGAAAATTACAAAAAGAACAAAAGCTATTATGCCTGTTCATATTATGGGTCAGCCTTGTAATATGGAGCGTATTATGGCAATTGCAAAGAAGAATAATCTGAAAGTAATTGAAGATGCCTGCCAGGCATTTCTTGCTGAGTATCAGGGTAAAACAATTGGAACCATTGGTGATGTTGGCTGCTTTAGCTTCCAGACAAGCAAAGTTCTCTCCTGCGGTGAGGGCGGTGGACTCATAAGTAATAATGATGAGTTAATGGATAAGTGCTATACTGTTCAGAATCATGGCACTTCAAAAAGAGGCAAAACAGAAACTATCGGTTCAAAGTACAGGATGAATGAATTTGAAGGTGCAGTACTTCTTGGTCAAATGCCAGGAGTAAGAGAGCGTCATAATACTCGTAACAGAAATGCAAAATACCTGACTGAGAAACTTAAAGGCTGTCCCGGCCTTGTACCACAGAAATTGTACGAAGGAACAACTGCAGGATCGTTCTACCTCTATACATGGTCGTATAAAAAAGAGCATTTCAATAATGCACCACGTGATAAATTCCTGAAAGCAGTTGCTGCTGAAGGTATCAGCTTAAGCGGTTATATTTCAAACGGATTGCATAAAGAGCCTTGGACCAGCCATATTCAGACTTTACCTGAGTATAAAACAATGTTTGGTGCTGCAAGGCTGAAAAAATTCCAGGATGAACTGCTTCTTCCAAAATGTGACCAGGTTTGTCAGGATATGGTAATGCTATGGGCTTCAGGTCCTCTGCTCGGAACACTCGCTGACATGGATGATGTGATTAATGCTGTTTTAAAAGTTTACGAAAACAGAGATAAACTGAATTCAATATAATAGTTAATGTAACCCTGAAAAATTGTTTAATATTTAATCAATGAGAATAAACCGACTTTTGTTGACACTCCTGTTTGCAATACTGATTATTTCAGGTTGCAAACAGGCTCAACCGGTGGCTGAAGCTCCTGAGGAATCCACTCCCGGAGACAGTTTAATTGCCACGGTATATAATTCAGGCTTTGAACATGCCCACGACACTTATAATGGCATTTCTTCTGCAAGCGATGGTAAGATCTATTATGTTCTCTGCTCTCAGTTGATGGATGTTGCCGGTCAGATGTTCGTTTTCGACCCGGCAACCAAAAAAACTGAATTTTTAGCTGATCTTTCCGAGATATGCGGTGAGAAAGGTATGAAAGTGGTTGCACAGGGGAAAAGCCATGTGAACTTTGTCGAATCAAACGGCAAACTCTATTTCGCTACACACCTTGGTTACTACAGCATCATTAAAGGTATGGAAAAAACAGGCCTTCCTACCGGTGACTACAAAGCTTACCGTGGCGGCCATTTGATTTCCTACGACATGAAAACAAAGAAATTTGAAGATCTGGGAATCGGTCCGAATAAGGAAGGTATCATAACAATGAACATGGATACTCAGCGGGGTCTTATCTATGGGCTCTCATGGCCAACAGGTATACTCTTCAGGTTTGATATTGCAACAAAGGAGATGAAAGATCTTGGTCCCTTCACCGGCAAAGGTGAAGATGGCTGGGATAAAGACTTTCGCGTAGTATGCCGTTCTATTGCCATTAATTCTGAAGATGGTTCCGTTTATCTTACCAATGCTGAGGGGCAGATCAAGTGCCTGAAACTTGGATCGGATGTTGTGGAGACTATTGAAGGTGAGGATATGAAGAAGGACTACTTTGGGACTTATGATATTTTCACATCAGGAAGTATGGCTTATAACTGGCGTCAGGCTTTCTGGTATGGACCAGAGAAAAAGATCTATGGTGTTCATGGCAACTCAGGCTATCTGTTCCGGTTCGATCCGGTTGCACCCCGGATTGAAGTTCTTGAAAGGCTTACTTCAGTGCCATCAAAACTTACAGGTATGGGTGACCAGTTCAGCTACGGGTATCTCGGTTTCAAACTTGGCCCCGACGGGCGTACAATCAATTACCTCACAGGAGGCCCCGTATATGTTGACGGAAAACGGGTTATGGGTGCCACCTCAACAGCAAAAGGCGAAGCAAAGGGTATGGAAGATCTTCATTTGATAACTTATGATATTCCAACAGGAAAATATCTCGATCATGGTGCTGTTTATTATCCCGATGGTCAGCGTCCCTATTATGTCAACTCAATTGCAATAGGGGATGATGGCACCGTATATACTCTTGCCAGAATAACCGAAAATGGAAAAACACGTACCGACCTTATCAGTATTCCGGTGCAGGTTAAGAAATTAAATAAGTAAGAAAAACTAAATTGTGTTAATTATTTTTTGAAATAATAATCAGAAAAATTAAAATATAAAAAATGAAAAAAGAATTCAATCGCCGTGATTTTGTAAAAACAGCTGCAATTGGTGGTATTGGTCTTGGCCTGGCAGGTAATGCAGCTTCCTTATACGGCAGAAGCTTTGCGAGTGGAGGGAAAATAGGTATTATCGGACTTGATACATCACACAGCATAGCTTTTACAAAAGCTCTTAATGCCCCTGAGCCTGGTGCAGATTATGGTGGATTTAAAGTTGTAGCAGCCTATCCAAAGGGTAGTAATGATATCAAATCAAGTGTTGAGAGGATCCCCGGTTATATTGAGGATGTTAAAAAACTTGGTGTTGAGATTGTCAATTCAATTGATGAACTTCTTACAAAAGTTGATTTTGTTTTATTGGAAACCAACGATGGAAGGCTTCATCTGGAGCAGGCCATTCCGGTATTAAAAGCCGGCAAACGTATGTTCATTGATAAACCTGTTGCTGCTTCATTATCCGATGCAATTGCAATATTCAATGCCTCAGCTCATTTCAAGGTACCTGTCTTCTCCTCTTCTTCCCTTCGGTATATTACAGGAGCTAAAGAGATTTCTGAGGGTCAGATAGGTAAGGTGTTAGGTGCTGATACTTTTTCTCCATGCAGCCTCGAAAAAACACACCCTGATTTTTTCTGGTACGGAATTCATGGCGTCGAGATGTTATTTACTATCATGGGAACCGGATGTAAAAGCGTTACAAGGGTAACTACACCTGATACAGATTTGGCTGTTGGAACCTGGCAGGATAACCGTATTGGCTCATACCGCGGAATCCGTGCAGGAAAAAGCGGTTATGGCGGAAATGTATTCGGAGAGAAAGGGATCCTCGCTCTTGGGGCTTTTAACGGATATGTACCTCTGCTCAATAAAATTTTAGAGTTCTTTAATACTGGAGTGGTTCCTGTAAGCAGGGAAGAGACACTGGATATTTTTGCCTTTATGCAGGCAGCAGATGATAGCAAGCTTGCTGGTGGTGCCCCGGTAGAAATAGAAAAGGTAGTGGAAAAAGCTACCCGGATTGCAAAAAAAATAAGTTTTTAAAGTTTTCAGGACAAAAAATAATTGATATCTGATTAATTAATAGATAATTACTATGGAAAATAATCGCAGGGCGTTTATTAAAAAAGCCATGACAGGAGCAGCAGCTGTCTCCTTTGGTGGCATTTTGCCTGGTTTTAGTGCAAAAAGTTATAATGGCATTTTTGGTGCTAATGACAGGATTAATATTGCTATGATGGGTGTTAATTCACGTGGAAAAGCTTTGGCAAATACTTTTGCAAAACAAGAAAAAGCAAAAATAATTTATGTCTGCGATGTTGACTCTAATGCTGAAGCCGCATGTTCAGACAGTATCGAAAAAGTGCAGAACAGCCGGCCGGTAGCAATACCAGATTTCAGAAAAGCTCTTGAAAAAAAGGACCTGGATGCCATAGTAATTGCGGCTCCTGATCATTGGCATGCTCCGGCTGCAATTCTTGCTTCAGCCGCCGGAAAGCATGTCTATCTCGAAAAACCCTGCAGCCATAATCCAAACGAAGGAGAGATGCTCGTAGCTGCTGCTGCAAAATATAAGAATGTTATTCAGATGGGAAATCAGCGTCGCTCATTCCCTAATATTATTGCAGGTATTACCGAGCTAAAGGCCGGAATTATTGGCAGACCCTATTTTGCGAAAACATGGTACACTAATAACCGCCTCTCAATAGGACGCGGTAAGGAAGTTGCTGTGCCTTCATGGCTTAATTATGACCTATGGCAGGGCCCGGCTCCGCGTAAACCGTTTAAAGACAATCTTATACATTATAACTGGCACTGGTTCTGGAATTGGGGAACAGGTGAATCCCTGAATAACGGTACCCACTTTGTTGACCTGGCTCGTTGGGGCTTAGGTGTCGATTATCCTGTACGTGTCTGTTCTTCAGGTGGTCGGTATCGTTATACTGATGATTGGGAAACACCAGATACACAGGTTATTACAATGGAATTTAATAATAATACCAGCATGACATGGGAAGGTCTCAGTTGTAATGGCAGGCCAATAGAAGGCAGTGGCGTCGGCGTTATATTCAGCGGGGATGAAGGTTCCATGAAAATGGATGGAGGTGATTCCTATTCTGTCTTTGACCTGAAAGGTAAACTTATTAAGGAAGTTAACAGTAAAACGTCAATAGACGCCAGTAATCTGAGCAACCCTTCAGGTGGTCTCGATAGTGTTCATATCCGTAACTTCCTGGATGGGATAAGTAATGGTGCAAAACTTAATGCAGATATTCTGAGTGGTCATAAAAGCACACTTCTCGTTCAGTTAGGAAATATTGCCCTTCGTTCAGGTAATACTCTTAATCTGGATGCTTCAACAGGCCATATTAAAAATGATCCTGTTTCCGAGAAACTATGGCGACGTGAATATCAGCCTGGCTGGGAACCCAAAATATAATTATATAGATAATACTTCTTATACGAATATAGTAAATCCAGATTATGCAAAAGGAAATCGAAATAGTAGATGTCAGTTCTTTATCAACGCGAAACATTGTGAAATCAATGATAATAGTAGCATTGATGTTCTTTATTTTTGGCTTTACTACGTGGATAAATGCGATCTTAATACCTTATTTTAAAATAGCATGCGAATTAAATAATATCCAGTCTTTACTGGTGGCTTTTGCTTTTTACATTGCTTATCTGGTTATGGCCATACCGGCAGCACACCTGCTCGGGAAGGTCGGATTCAAAAAGGGAATAATGATAGGTCTCTGGATTATGGCTCTTGGTGCTCTGATATTTATTCCGGCAGCCTTAACCAGAACCTATGGATTATTCTTGCTGGGACTTTTTTCTATCGGTACAGGACTGGCTATACTTCAACCTGCCGGCAATACCTATATTACTAAGATTGGTTCAAAGGCAAGAGCAGCTCAAAGAATGAGTATTATGGGCGTCTGCAATAAAACAGCAGGGGTAATTGCGCCGTTATTATTGGCTGCAGCGATACTCAGACCATCCGACACGGAGTTGTTTAAGCAGATTCCGCTTATGGATGACGCCACAAGAAATGCTGTGCTGGATGAGTTGATCAGAAGAGTAATCATCCCCTATGCAGGTATGGCAGTAGTTCTTTTCGGACTTGGATTATTGATCAGGTATTCAGTTCTGCCTGAAATTAATACCGACAATGAAAGTTCTGCTGAGGCCAGTATTAATTCAGGCAAAACAAGTATTCTTCATTTCCCATATCTGATTCTTGGTGCTGTGGCAATCTTCCTCCATGTGGGTTCTCAGGTTATCGGAATTAACACCATTATTGGTTATGCTCAGTCGCTGGGTCTGCCATTGCTTGAGGCAAAAGTATTACCATCTTATATTCTCGCGATAACCATGTCAGGTTTTCTTATGGGTATTGTCCTTATTCCAAAATACATAAACCATCTTAATGTGTTGCGGATCTGTACCACCTCGGCTATTGTGTCGACAATCTTATTCTTCCTGGTGCACGGAAAGGTAACATTTCTTGGTATTACCGGTGACCTTTCAATCTGGTTCCTTGTCCTGTTGGGGCTCTCCAATTCTTTGATGTGGTCAACTTTATGGCCTCTGGCACTGAACGGACTCGGCCGCTTTACTAAAATGGGGGGATCGATACTTATTATGGGGCTTTGCGGAAGCGCAATCCTTCCAATATTTTACGGATATTTTGCTGATCATTATAACCCGCGTATTGCCTATATGGTGCTCTTCCCTTGCTACCTCTATCTGGTCTATTACGCTTATTATGGTTATCGGGTTACAAGATGGACATTTAAGAAAAATTAATATTTACCAACCTTATTCTGGTTTAAAATATTTTATCAATGAAGAGACAAATCATAATCTTATCCGTTCTGGTTATTCTCTTCATCGGGAAAAACCTTAATGCACAGGTTGTTAATCTGTTGCCTGTTCCTCAGAACATAGAATGGGGCAAAGATAAATTCCAGATTTCAGGGGCTAAAGTGGTAGTCTCTCCTGAATTATTATCAAGAGAACAAACCTCAATTGCTCAGTTCATCGATTTTGTGAAGCAACGTACAGGATTGTCTCTTCTGACCACTAGTACTGGCGTTCCTGATTCCCGCGTAATAGTTCTGAACTCTGAACAGGCCGGTCCGGCCCTGCCGGTTTTAAATGAAAAACCAGGCAATCTGTCACGCGAAAGTTACCGTATTACTGTTACTGCCGGCAAAGTTATAGTAAATGCAAAATCCGACGCAGCTCTGTTTTACGCTCTGCAAACATTACAACAGCTGATTGTTAAGGAAGGCACAGGCAGTTATATTCCTCAGGTTAATATAGAAGATTTTCCATCCCTCGCTTACCGTGGCGTTATGATGGACTTCTCTCACGGAGGATTGCTTACTGAAAAAGAGATAAAAAATCAGATTGATTTTCTGGCACAATGGAAAATGAATCAATACTATTTCTATAATGAAGTGAGCATTGAAATGAAAGGATATTCGCTCATCAACTATAATGCCTGTTATTCGCAGGAAGAGATTAAACGGATTGTTGCCTATGGCCGTGAAAGACATATGGACGTTATTCCGTTTGTAAATTTTTATGGACATCTTCATGAAATGATCAGGATGGAGAAATACGCGGGTCTGGGTATCGGGAAATATGGCCATGATCTGAATCCTGCAAACCCCGGGGTACAAATGTTTCTTAACGACTGGATTAAACAGTACGTTGAAATATTCCCCAGCCCTTTTATCCATGTTGGCTTCGATGAAACCTGGGAGACAGAAAGAGTTAAAATAGAGGACCCTTCAATTAAACCAAAAGAACTTTATCTGAAACAACTCAACTTCGTTACAAAAGCACTCCAGGGTTATGGAAAAACAGTTATGGTATGGACTGATATTTCAAATAACTACCCCGATATTATTTCAGAGTTTCCAAAGGAGCTGATCCCTGTGATATGGGATTATTCAGATAACCCCGCATCCATTACCAGATGGTTAAAACCAATAAAAAAAGAGAAATTGCCATTTTTCGTACAATCGGCGGTAGATAATTGGGGAAATGTTTATACTGCAGCCAATTATACATTTGATAACATTGACATCTGTCTGAAAACCTGTCAGAACGAAAAGGCTATCGGGTATATAACCTCTGTATGGACCGATGCTGTACAGCCGTTGTTAAGAAACACATGGTTGTTTATGGCTTACGGATCGGTTGGCGCCTGGCAAAAGGAACCTCTCGACAGAAATAGTTTTGTCGGAAATTACTGTAAGATAATGTACCCGGAAATTTCCGGACAGATGGCCAATGGTTTTAAAAAACTGGAGGAGTCAGAATCTTTTCTTGCAAAATGCCTCGGTAGACATACTCTGAATAAAATGTTTAAAGATCCTTTTTCTCCGGAAGCCCTGAAAATTACCAATGACCACTTTGCCGACTTTAAAAGTTCACGGATAGCGGCTGAAGCTGCCCTTGAATATTTTATTGAAGCTCGCAGCCATCAGACCAGAGATACGGCATTTATTGAGTCTATGCTCGTCAATAGCCGGATGTCACATTATGCCGCAACCAGGTTTATCTGGGCAAAAACCATAGTCGACCGCTGGAACTGGATCTATAGCCTGAATGCAGATGGGAAAAAAGATAACCACCGGTTTTATGATATTAACTATACAACTCACGGACTTACAGTTGATATGATGGATTGGTGTACTGAAATAAAGGGTGAATACAGTAAGGCCTGGCTCTCGGAGAACAGGCCATACCGATTGGGAACAATGACCGGAAAATTTGATTCGGAGTACCTTCTCTGGAGAAATATTTATACAAAAATCGTTGATTTTAACGACCTTAATAATATTAACAATTCCACCTTAAAATTTGAAGATATCTTTTTAAATTCAAAATAACGGAAGAGATCCTCTGATGTGTTGTAACGCATTGGTAATAAGGATAATGCTGTAAGTTAGTATTAATATTCTAAAATAGATTTAACCATGAAGAAACCAGAAAAAGCCAAATCAGATTTTCGTTATGATACAGGCGAAGCTAAAGTGCCATGGGCTGCAGTCGGCGAAACCATGAATATTGAAGATATAACTTCAATAATTGAATTACTTATCCCTGAAGGGAAAGATGATGCCGCTTACAAAAAGCAATTATCACAGGTTTCTCTGGAGCTTGAAAAACTTCTTGAAAAAGGACATTTCGCAACAAAACTGTCGTTAGGATCAAATGTGAAAAAACTGGAAGATGCCACCAGGGAATTACTCGATGTAAAGCATGCCAGTTTTGTCACCAATGCAACTGCCGGATTTGAGATGGGACTTAAGTTTGCTGGCCTGACGCCGGGAGATGAGGTTATAGCCCCTGCAATTACTTTCCTCTCAACCATTACTTATCCTTTGCAGATCGGAGCAAAAGTTGTTCTGGCAGATGTTGATCCGAAAACTCTGAATATCAGTCCGGAAGATATTGCAAAAAAGATTACAAAACGGACTAAAGCCATTATGCCGGTTCATATCGGCGGATATCCTTGCGACATGGAGGCTATAATGAAAATAGCAAAAGAGAATGATATTGCTGTCATTGAGGACGGTGCTCATGCATTCGGTAGCTTCTACAAAGGGAAGGCAGTAGGAACAATTGGCGATTTCGGTTCCTTCAGTTTTCACGAAGTAAAGAACATTACCTCATGCGGTGAAGGAGGAATTGTAGTTACCAATTCAGATTACGGGAATGATTTTCCTAAAGCCCGTTTTGGAGGATTTGATATTGCCAATCCTATCGACAAATGGCTCTATGACGTAGTTGCTCTTAAAGGAAAGGGAGACCATTTTTCAATGGCAGGAAACCATTCTTCAACCGAAATACAGGCTGTTGTTCTCCTTAACCAGTTTAAGAGATTGCCGGAAATAATCAAGACCAGGAAATTAAATGCTGAATACCTGAACAGCAGATTTGCCGGTATAGAAGAGATTCTACCATGTCCGCTTGACACAAAAGATATTAAAAGCGCCTATCATTTATATCTTTTTCAACTCGATCATAAAAGACTCAATGGTGATATCCAGGATTTCAAGACTAAAATGAATGACCGGGGTATAATAAATATCCCTCATTTTGCTCCCCTTTACCGCTTCTCATACCTGAAACAACTGGGTCACGACACGGCTGCTATGCAAAAAAGCTGCCCAAATGCAGAAGAAGCATTTCTTCATAAGTTTACCCATTTTCCGTTGTATCCTTTAACTGAACAGCAACTTGAATATATGGCAGATAATATTATCGAAGCCGTTCATGAGATGCGAAAAGGAATGTAATCTGTGCATAAACATCTGAAACAGAGGGTGTCTATGTCAGAAAAAGGAAAACAAAGCGCATTTGACAAATAATGGTTCCGGCTAAAAGAGTATGAGAAAAACAATTATTTCGTGGGCTTTATTGTTTGCATGTAACCTTATGTGGTCGCTTCAGTTTACCTGTATTAAACTTACACAGGATCAGGTAGGACCATATTTTACTGTCTGGGCTCCGATGCTTTTGGCTACGATATTCCTTACTCCGTTTGCCTTGAAGGATTTCTCAAAGAGCGGTAAATCCCTGAAGGATATCTTAATTTTTGCTCAGCTCGCCTTCCTGGGTGCTTTTCCTGCACAGGTACTTATGACCTGGGGCACACAGTATTCGCTGGCAAGCAATGCTTCAATAATCTCACTTTGCCTGCCGGTAATTACTGCGATTTTTGCTTTCCTTCTTTTAAAAGAAACAATGAATAAGATACGATGGATCAGTTTTGTACTGGCCATCGTGGGTGTAATCCTTTGCTCATCAAGTGATTTTAAGAATCTTAATTTCGGATCAAAATATAGTTTAGGAAATATTTTGATCTTTTTTTCTGTTGCAGCAAACGCATATTTCAACACAGGATGTAAAAAAATCTCAGAGAGATATACTCCCATGGAGATGCTGTTCTTTATCTATATCTTTATGGTTATCCTTCTTACACCTTTGGTAATATATTATGAACATGATGTGTTTGCCAGGATTCCATCTTTTACAAAACAGACATGGATGGGAATGTCATTATTGACGGTATTTCACAATTTTCTCTCAATGATCTTGTTCTTTAAAGCTTTAAAAGCACTCGATGCAATGCAGGTGGCATTATCAAACTATCTTATTTCGTTTTTTGGTTTAATGATAGCAGCTCTCTGGCTCGGAGAAAGAGTTACGGGCTCAGCCATTGCAGGTGGCAGCCTCGTTCTTGTATCTACAGTGATAGTTACACTGGTCGATTACAGGATTAACCAGGTAAAAACCGTATCAAACCCACATAGCTTACCATAATTTCATTTAAATAAAAGTTTTATGATGAGGAATAGCAGTAAAAGGAGTTTTTTTATACTGATAATAGTAATCGGAGTTGCTGTTTGCCTTTCCGGATTTTCACTTTTTAATAAACAGACAACACCGGAAAGCAGTGAGAGTGAGATAAAGTTCATTACTCCTGTTGATGGCGATATGCTAAATGAATATGATGGAACTGTCAATAACGAAACCCTGATAATAAAAGTAAAAATCTCAGCTCCTGCCGGAAGCAGAATCAACGTGAATGGAATAAAGGCAAAGTTCATCGATAATGTTTTTCAGGATGATATCAGCCTGAAACAGTACGAGAATACAATAAAACTTATTGAGGGGGAAAAAGGGTATGAAGAAAACATTAAAGTATTCTGGCTTAAAAACTATGCCAATAAGTTCCGTCTCTCTATCGACGACAATATCCTGTTCCTGAAAGATATTAACCTGAATGCAGATAAGTATAAATCTATTTTTGATAATCCATATCTGGGATTCCTGAAAAAGGTACATGAGACCTATGGTGCCAGAATTCATCTCAACTTATTTTATGAGACTGAGGGATTCAACCTCTCTCAGATGACTGCTAAGTTCAAACCGGAATGGAAAGCAAATTCAGAGTGGCTTGCACTCAGTTTTCATTCTCTTGCAGAATTTCCCGGCAGACCTTATATCAACGCCGGTTACGATCAGGTATACAAAGACTGCAATCTGGTCATGGAACAGATCAGGAGATTTGCAGGAGAGGAGGTTCTTGGCCCCGAGACTACACTTCACTTTGGAGAAGGGACCACTGAAGGTTGCAGAGCTTTAAAAGATCAGGGCTATACAATACTTGCCGGATATTTTAATGTTGATGATAATCTGTCTCCTGTTTCATATTACCTCACTGAGGAACAAAGAAGGCACCTGAAGAGCCGCTTTATCTGGAAAGACAATAAAGAGGGAATTATTTTTTCCCGGATTGCCATTGTAATCAATACTGTAACTCTTGATCAGATATTACCAAATCTGGATAATGTAAAAAAAACCTATAATCCCCGTTACATCGATTTAATGATACATGAACAATATTTTTATAAGGATTATGTAAATTACCAGCCTGATTTCAGGGAGAAAGTAATGGCATCTGTAAAATGGGCTGTTGATAACGGATATACCCCCGGATTCTTAAAAGAGAGTGTTTTTAATTAAGCTAATTCGTATTGAAACTATTTATCATCGTTCATTTCAGAAAGTACATTTTATCAAAATATTAATTTAATTTCTTACAGGATGAAAACAGACCGAAGGAATTTTATCAGAATAGCCGGTGTAACAGGAACAGGAATGATGCTTCCGGGAATATCACAAGGGGATACAGGAAAGCAGGATAAAAAATCAGATCCTTTCGCACATATCAGGGAGCTTTCTGAGCAGGATCATCAGCAACATTTTAATATGTGCGGTTATTCCGCTCCAAAGATCGAAAAAGTCCGTGTTGGATTTATTGGTCTTGGTAATCGCGGCCCAACCCATGTTGAAGCACTGGCAGCAATTAACGGTGTTGAAATAAAAGCATTGTGCGATAAAAGGATGGTAAGAGTTGAAAACTCACAAAAAATACTTTCCAAACATGGATTGCCTGCTGCCAAAGCTTATGGAGGCAGCGAAATAATCTGGAGGGAATTGTGCAAAAACAGCGATATCGACCTGATCTATATTGCTGTGCCCAGAGGGCCTCTCCATGCACAAATGGCCACTTTTGCCATGGAAAATGGAAAGCACGTAGCTGTAGAAGTTCCTGCAGTATCTACACTTGAAGAGGCATGGAAATTAGTCGAGACATCGGAAAAAACAAAAAAACATTGCATGATGCTCGAAAACTGCTGTTACGATTTTTTTGAATTACTGACACTTAATATGGTCAGACAGGGTTATTTTGGTGAGCTGATTCATGCTGATGCAGGTTATCTGCACCATCAGAACAATTTTCCGGTTCCTGAAAGTGGCGACATGTGGCGCATCAGAGAAAGTCAGCACCGCAATGCCAACCTCTATCCTTCACATGGCCTAGGTCCGGTTTGTCAGGCTATGGATATAAACAGAGGAGACAGGCTTCTTCTTCTGACTTCCATGGCATCAAACGATTTTACAATGGGAAAGATGGCGTCCGAGCTGGCAAAAAAGGATCCTTTCTACAAAGAATTCGACACAAAATCATACCGGGGAAACATGAATTCCTCACTTATCAGAACCCAGAATGGTAAGACAATTATGCTGCAATACGATATTACCAGTCCGAGGGTCTATTCACGGATTCATAGCATTGTCGGCACAAAGGGGATTTTTCAGAAGTATCCGCTACCGGGCAGGATCTCGCAAGGCAAAGATGATTGGTTTAGTGAAGATGAGATGGCTGAACTGACAAAAAAATACAATCCCGAAATTATAAAACGAATGGGAGAGCTGGCCAAAGAGATGGGAGGTCACGGAGGAATGGACTTTTTAATGAACTGGCGCCTGATAGATTGTTTGAGAAATGGCCTGCCCGTTGAACAGGATGTCTATGATGCTGCTTCCTGGAGTGCCATAATTCCTTGCAGTGAATGGTCGGTTGCCAACGGATCAAATTCCATCAGAATACCTGACTTTACCTGTGGAACCTACAAAACAAATGGTCCGCTTGACATTTCGATGTCACAGGGAGGAAATACTACCGTGCGTCCGCTGCCGGGTAACAGTTGAGATAATATAAATAGCAGAAACAGGCCGGGTTGAAGATTTTCAACCGGTGTCTCTTACGGTAATAACCTGATCGCTATTACGCGAAATATCCTATATTTGTATTCAAAATATCTAAATATGATTCTGGAAAAAGATGACAAACTGATTCTTTTAACAAATGATGATGGTTTATATGCTGCCGGATTAAAGACTCTCCTTGAGGTAATGGAAGAGTTTGGAAAGGTTGTCCTTATATCGACAGTAGAAAGTATGTCGGGCATGTCGCAAGCCCTGACAGTAAAAACTCCCATTCGTGTTAAACTCCTTGAAGAGAATGACCGGCACCGGATTTACGCCTGCAGCGGAACCCCTACAGATAGCGTAAAACTGGCTATTAATCAGCTTCTAGAAAGGGCCCCTGACTGGGTCGCATCAGGAATAAACCATGGTGCCAATGCTTCCGTCAGCGTTCTCTACTCCGGCACAATGGCTGCGGCTATTGAGGGGTGTCTTTATGGAATTAACTCTGTAGGATTTTCTCTTAATAATTTTTCACCTGCTGCCGATTTCTCAATCTGTAAAAAATATATCCGTATTGTAATGAAGAAGCTTGCTTCAGAGCCACTGCCTTCGGGTATTTGCCTGAATGTAAATATCCCTTCAGCCCGTAAGGATGAGATAAAAGGGATAAAAATATGCCGGCAGGCCCGCGGAAACTGGAAAGAAGAGTTTGAAAAGAGAAAGGACCCTATGGGCAAAACATATTACTGGCTTACAGGTGTTTTTATTAATCATGAACCGGAATCCACTGATACAGATGAATGGGCTCTGACAAACAATTTTGTGTCGGTTGTTCCCGTTACTGTTGATATGACCGCTCATTCATATATTGACAAATTAAGAAAAAGTTTCAAAAAATGACGCTTCCTGAAAAATATGATAAAGTCATAACAGGACTGATTTCGGGAGTGGTATTACCACTTATTGTGGCATTGGTTATATTCCTGTCGACCTCAGACCATTCTTCAGTTCATTCATATCTGATCAGAATTGCAGAGTCGGGTATCATTACTCATTCAATCACTCTGTGCGTGTTCCCTAATATCATTATCTTTCTGATATTCAACCGGCTCGATATGCTTCGTGCTGCACGTGGTGTGCTGGCTGTTACAATCATCTGGGCGGTAATTGTTTTTGGAGTAAAGTTTTGGGGATGAGGTATTTCATAATTGCAGGAGAACAGTCGGGCGACCTTCATGGATCAAATCTGGTGAGAGGCCTGATTTCAGCAGACAAAAATGCAGAAATATTCTGCTGGGGCGGCGATTTAATGGAATCAGCAGGGGCAACTCTACTGGTGCATTACAGAAAACTTGCTTTCATGGGATTCGTGGCGGTATTGAAAAACCTGGGCGCTATCTCAAAAAACCTTAATCTTTGCAAACAACAGATAACTAAATACAGGCCCGATGTTGTAATATTTATCGATTACCCGGGTTTTAACCTGCGCATTGCCAGCTTCTCAAAAAGCCAAGGATACAAAACCTTCTATTATATCTCACCGAAACTGTGGGCGTGGAATGAAGGAAGGGTGGAGAAGATCAGAAAATATATCGACAGGATGTTTATCATTTTCCCTTTTGAGGTCGAGTTCTATAAAAAACACAATATTACTGTTGAATATAATGGCAATCCGCTTGTTGATGAGACAGAAATTCGGATCTCCTCATTTCCGCCCAGAAGTGAAATTTGTAAATATCTCTGTATTGAAGAAAAGCCGGTAATTGCATTGCTTGCCGGAAGCCGCAGACATGAAATTGAGCTCGTCCTTCCTGAAATGTTGAAAGTGGTCAGCCATTTTCCTGATTATCAGTTTGTTCTTGCCGGAGTTAAAAATATTTCAGACGAGATTTATAATCAGATTATTGGAACCGTACCTGTTAAACTAATCAAGGAACGGACTTATGAAATACTCTTTTCGGCTGAGGCAGCTCTCGTCACTTCAGGAACGGCTACTCTTGAGGCTGCCCTCATGGATACTCCTCAGGTTGTCTGCTACAAAGGCGATTTCTTGTCAGTAATCATAGCACGGATAGTAATTAAAGTAAAATATATCTCGCTGGTAAATCTGATAATGTCTTCTGAGGTTATCAGAGAACTTATTCAGCATAATCTAAATAAAAAGGATCTTTTGGCTGAACTGAAATCTATTCTTCCCGGGGGAGTTAAACGTGAAAAGATATTGTCTGATTATAAGATTCTGAAAGATATACTTGGCCCTTCAGGAGCCTCGTTCAGAATTGCAAATGAGATGTTCAGAGAGTTGAATAAACCTACGTAAACCGATACTGCCTGTTGAAAATATTTTCCGGCAGATATAACGGCTCCACGCAGAATTAAAATATTGATATGATTCGGAACCTGATATTACTTTTTTTCCTGACAATTCTTTTTCCATCTTCCGGATACGGGCAGGTGAGAGTGCGGATTTTCGCTGACAGGCTTCCTGAGTCAGCCCTGTTTTCAGTCTCTTCAGGAAAATACGAAATAAAAACCGGAGGGGGTAAACCTCTGATTGTGTTGAAAGGTGAACCTGTGCTCATTACCAGATACTCAGGCAAACTGGCCCTCAAAACAAGAAACTCTAAAGGAGTCGTCTGTGATTCTGTCACTTTTACCGGAAAAACAGGGGATGATTCATTCTCACTCAGGATTAATGGAAAAGTTCCTCTCAGGAAATATTATTCCGGCGATTTTCAATGTTTCCCCGATCTGGAAACAATTGTAATGATAAATACCTGCGATGTCGAACAATATGTTGCAGGCGTTGTAAGAGCTGAAGGCGGAAGCGGCAGAAATGAGGAATATTTTAAGACTCAGGCTGTTATAGCCAGAACTTACATGTACAAATATTTCCGTAAACATATCAGCGATCGATATAATTTATGCGATGATACACATTGTCAGGCTTTTAACGGCTTGTCATCCGATACAATCATTGACAGGGCAGCATTGGAAACAAAGGGGCTCGTTATTCTTGACAAGGATAGCACTTTGATAATATCAGCTTTTCATTCTAATTGCGGCGGAGAAACAGCCTCATCTGAAGATGTCTGGCTGACCAGTCAGCAATATCTGAAAAATGTGTTTGATCCCTATTGCCTCTCTTCGCACAGCTCCAGATGGGAGAAAAAAATAACTCTGAAAGAGTGGATTGGTTATCTGCGGAAATCAGGATTCAAGGGAAGCAGCGATTCTCTCTCTTTCAGCGTTTTTCAGGATTCGCGTGTTACCGATTACAGAGTAGGCTCCTTTTCGGTACCGCTGAGAACGATAAGAACCGATATGAACCTTCGGTCAACCTATTTTTCAGTAGTTCAGGCCGGAGATACTATTATCCTCAAAGGACGCGGGTATGGTCATGGTGTCGGATTATGCCAGGAGGGTGCAATGATTATGGCAACAAAGGGATTCAGTTATCAGAAGATCATTGATTTTTATTATCCGGGTGTAATTATTTCAGATATTAAGAGTGCTGTTGTTTTAACCAGAACTTTACCGCTTATTCCTCCGC
This sequence comes from uncultured Bacteroidota bacterium, assembly GCA_903824785.1. GTDB lineage: Bacteria > Bacteroidota > Bacteroidia > Bacteroidales > VadinHA17 > LD21. The sequence goes on along the minus strand of CAIJYD010000111.1, from coordinate 84,259 downwards.
TTGCGGGTCTTAAGGTGGCAGATTATTAGAAGGACTTCAGGGAGGTTGGTTAAAGTAAAGTTTAAGAAGAAAATGTTGTAAGAAGAGATCAATTGTTGAGATAAATATTTCAGATCGTAAAAGGTTTATGTTTGCAATTTTCAGGAAAGAGATAAGCGGATTTTTCAGCAGCCTTACAGGTTATATAGTTATTATTGTTTTCCTGATGGTTAACTCTCTGTTTATGTGGGTTTTTCCAGGTGAATGGAATGTTTTTGACAGCGGTTATGCCGGTCTTGATACTCTCTTTTTCCTCTCTCCATGGGTATTTCTCTTTCTGGTGCCTGCCGTTACCATGAGGATGATTGCGGAAGAGAAAAGGCTGGGGACCATAGAACTCATCTATTCAAGACCAATTACCGAAAGAGAAATTATCTATGGTAAATTTCTTGCTTCCGTATCACTTGTTCTTCTTGCCCTGCTGCCCTGCCTTATCTACTATTTTTCTGTTTACCTGCTCGGAGAATCGCCGGGGAATATTGATAAAGGCGGTACCCTGGGTGCTTTTATTGGATTGTTTTTCCTCGCTTCAGTTTATGCTTCAGCAGGAATATTTGCATCGTCTCTTACAGATAATCAGGTAATTGCATTTGTAATTGCTGTTTTTATCTCTCTTATTCTGTTTATTGGATTCGATTCATTTGCATATCTGCCCGGATTGAAAAACCTTGATGAATTTGTTATCAGGCTGGGAATAAATGAACATTATAAATCTATCAGCAGAGGGGTTATTGATATCAGGGATGTCGTCTATTTTGTAGGGGTGGTGGCTTTCCTGAATGAGGTAACAAGGTTTCATCTGGTATCGCGCAAGTGGAAGAATAAAAAATAAGGGATGGCAGTTTCAGAAGAAAATAAAAGACTTAAACTCCGGGGATGGCTTCAGTTCATTTATGTAGCTGCGGGTATCATCCTTCTGGCTTCTGTTAGCTCATTGTTAAGGGTCAGACTCGACCTTACTGAAGATAAAAGATATACTCTTTCAGTCCCGACACGCAAAGTCCTATCCGCCATTAAGAATGATATTTATATTCAGGTTTATCTCGACGGGGATATTCCCATTCCACTTAAAAGGCTGAAAAGGTCTGTGACAGATATGCTTGATGAATTCAGAATAGCCTCCGGGCGGAAAATTGATTATGAATTTATCAATCCTTCTGAAGGTAAGGATGCCGGACAGCGCGAAACTCAATTTCAGGCTCTTGTTAAGAAAGGGCTGGTTCCGGTTGATATCAGAGCCTCTGATGCCGAAGGAGGCTCTACCGTAAAGCGAATTTTTCCGGGAATGATCGTAAACTACAACGGAACAGAGGTGCCTCTTAACTTTCTGGCGAATAATCAGTCAATTCCTTATGAGCAAAATATTCTTCATTCAGTTGAAGGGCTTGAATATGAAATGATTCAGACTATTGCCACCCTATCTTCGGATACGATTTACAAGGTTGCTTTCATTGAAGGGCACGAAGAAATTCCGGAGATTGAAACGGCAGATATAACAATTAATCTCGCAAAATTTTTTACTGTCGACAGAGGAATTATCGGGGGTAAAACCGGGATCCTTGACAAATATGCAGCTGTTATTATTGCCGGTCCCGAAAAAGAATTCAGTGAATCGGATAAACTGGTTCTTGATCAGTATATTATGAATGGGGGCAAGGTTTTGTGGTTATTTGAAGAGGTAAAAGTGAATTCAGATAGTCTTGTTAACGGAGAAACAGTAGGAATATACCGGTCGTTAAATATTGAGGATCAACTGTTCAGGTACGGCGCAAGAGTGAACCCGGAAATCGTCCAGGATATTGAGTGCATGCGCATCAGATTGAAAGTTATGAGCGGTGGAACCCGTCAGCAGATTATCCCTGCGCCATGGGTCTATTATCCATTACTTATTCCGGCACCCGGTCATCCTATAACAAGAAACCTTAACAGGGTAAAAGGTGAATTCACAAACTATATCGATACTGTTGGTCTCGATGGGGCAATACGAAAAACGGTTCTTCTCTCCACTTCATATTTCAGCCGTACTCTTTCTCCTCCTGTAGTGATAAGCCTGAAAGAGGCAGAGTCAGCTCCGGACGAAAAAAAATTCAACAAACCGGGGCTTCCTGTGGCGGTTTTGCTGGAAGGTACTTTTCCTTCAGTATTCATAAACAGAATGGTAAGTAATCTGACCAATGATAAGAATCTGAAGATCAGAACTGAAAGCAGGAAAACAAAGATGATCGTTGTTGCAGATGGTGATATTATCAGGAATGAAGTAAGCCGGGAAGGAAACAGGGAGGCACCTTATCCTCTGGGAATTGATAAATATACCGGCGAGATGTATGGGAACAGGGATTTTCTGATCAATTGCCTTAACTACCTTGTGGATGATAACGGTTTAATGGAATTGCGATCGAGGGAACTTAAACTGCGGCTTCTTGATACTGGAAAGGTAAAAGCTGAAAAATTCAAATGGCAGTTGATTAATATTGCCGGACCAATACTGATTGTTATTCTTTTGGGATTACTATATAATTTTCTAAGAAGGAAAAAATATACAAACTATTGATAATGAATAAGATAATTATCAGATTAGTTATCCTGGCATTTGCATCAGCACTTATTATCCTGATTCTGTTCAAAAGCAGATCTCCGTTCGGAAAAAACAACAGCTCTTTTGCTTCAGAACCACAGTCAGGGATTACCCGGATTGAGTTTACAGAGGGAGACAAACAATTAACTCTGGAGAAAAAAGATGAAAAGTGGTTGATTAACGGTAAGGGTGAAACAAGAAAAAGCGGCATATTATATATTAGCAGAGTTTTACAGGAGATAAAGATAAAATCGCCTGTTTCGGGTGAGTTATTTGAAAAAGAAATTACAGAGAAAAAGATAGTTCCGGTAAGAGTAAAAGTTTTCGAAAAGAGAAAGCTGCTGAAGAGTTTTCTGGTATATAAAACCGGTTCGAATGTATATGGAAATTTCATGAAGATCCGGGGAAGCTCAAAACCTTTTATTGTCTCGGTGCCGGGCTCGGAGATAAATATCGGTTCAGTGTTCACCGTGAATGAACTATTCTGGCAGCCCTACACAGTTTTTAATCTTCTCCCTTCAGAAATTGCCTCCGTCGTCTTTGAAAACCTGTCAGATACTGCCTCCTCTTTTTCAATAGTAAATAATAACCGGCATTATGTTTTATCTGATGGAACGCGGAATCTTACTGGATATGATTCAACGCTGGTGGTCCGTTATCTCTCATATTTCACCTGGATCCCTTTTGAATCGTGGGTATTTGAAACAGGGGAGAAGGAAAAGAAAATTGTTGAACGGCAGGAACCCCTTTACAGGATAACTGTAACCACAGTAAATGGTATTACTGAGGTACTTACATTATGGGAAAGGATGAACAGCGAAAATAATACCGGATCGAAAGACACAGACAGACTGCTGGGCAAAACACAAAACAGGGATGAGCTTTTTGTCATGAGGTATTTTGATATAGACCCTTTGCTGAAGAAGAGATCATATTTCTTTCCGAAATAATTTTTTGTTTGACGTAATAGTTTTTTTTTGTAATATTGGTAATTGGGAATTGAATAAATTATATAATTCAACTCATTCATTTTGACTGAAATAGCAAAATTTGGAAATCAATAAATCAATTTAAAACTATACAAGTATGAAATTTGTAGTATCCAGTTCGGAACTTCTCGGCCATCTGCAGGCCATAAGCAGGGTAATCAGTTCTAAGAACACGCTTCCTATACTTGATAACTTTCTCTTTAACCTTTCAGGAAACGATCTTGAAATAACGGCCTCCGACCTTGAATCAACGCTTATTACAAGAATGAAACTTGAGAATACCGATGGAGATGGTACGATTGCTCTTCCGGCAAGAATATTACTCGATTCACTTAAAGAGTTTTCCGTACAACCTCTTACATTCGATATCAATAAAGATACAATGGCCGTTGTTATCAGCTCTGAAAACGGGCAGTTTAATGTTGTTGGTCAGAACGGTATCGATTTTCCTGCCTTGCCTTCAATAAAGAAAGATAAGAAATTTGTATTTGTTATAAATGCCGATATATTACTCTCCGGTATCACCAAAACGCTCTTTGCCACAGCCGATGATGAACTTCGTCCGGTTATGGGTGGAATTTTCGTTGAGGCTTCAACTGACAAAATTACGTTTGTTGCTTCTGATGCCCATAAACTGGTAAGATACCAGCGAACTGACGCTTATGCTGACGACAACGCTTCATTTATTCTTCCAAAAAAACCGGCATCATTGCTTAAAAATATCCTGCCAAGGGAAGTTGGCTCTGTAACTGTTGAGTTTGATGATAAAAATGCATTTTTTATCCTGAACGATTACAAAGTTGTATGTCGTCTGGTTGAAGGAAACTATCCTAATTACAACTCGGTAATACCAAAAAATAATCCCCGCAATATCACTATCGACAGGGTTGAATTCTATAATACCCTCAAGAGAGTATCCGTTTTCTCCAATCAGGCAAGTAATCTTGTTAAGTTGCAGCTTACAGGTAATCAGGTGATTGTCTCGGCACAGGATATTGATTTTTCTATTTCAGCTTATGAGAGGATCAAATGTCTTTATGAAGGGGAAGAGATTGAGATCGGTTTCAAATCGGTATTCCTTCTTGAGATTCTGGCTAATATTACTTCACAGGATGTTATGATTGAACTTGCCGATCCGACAAGAGCCGGATTATTTTTACCGGTAACAACCGATAATAAATCGGAAGATCTTCTGATGCTTCTCATGCCAATGATGATAAATTCGTAACCATTGAATCTGAACCTTAAACGTCCTCTCGCTTTTCTCGACCTTGAGACAACCGGGATAAATATTTCAAATGATCGTATTGTTGAGCTCTCAGTTCTGAAGATCAGCCCCAATGGCAAAGAGGAGTGGATGACTACCAGGGTTAATCCCGAAATGGCCATTCCTCCTAAAACCACTGCCATTCACGGTATTACAGATGAAGATGTAGCAAATTCACCTAAATTCGTTGAAGTTGCCAAAAAACTTGCAGCTTTTCTGGAGGGATGCGACCTTGCCGGATATAATGCGATTAAATTTGATCTCCCTGTTCTTGCAGAAGAATTCCTCAGGGTAAATATTGATTTCAACTTCAAAAAACGGAGGTATGTTGATGTTCAGGTAATATTCCATAAAAAGGAGCAGCGTACTCTGGCTGCGGCTTATCAGTTTTACTGCAAAAAAGATCTTCACGACGCTCACAGTTCCAAAGCCGATACTGCAGCCACTTTTGAAGTTCTTAAATCGCAGCTCGACAGATATAGTGATCTTGAAAATGATGTTGAGAAACTGGCAGATTTCAGTTCATTCAATACTATTGTTGACTTTGCCGGAAGAATAATACTTGATGAAAACGGAATTGAGATCTTCAATTTTGGTAAACATAAAGGCAAATCGGTTGAGCTTGTCTTTACTGAAGAGCCTGCCTATTATTCGTGGATGATGAATGGTGAATTTCCTCTCTATACAAAAAAAGTGCTTACGGAAATTAAGTTAAGATCGTTCGGCAAAAATCAGTAACAGAATGAAGATCATCTGTATCGGACTCAACTACAGGAAACATGCCTTGGAGATGGGCTGGCCGGTTCCTGAAGAACCTGTGGTCTTCATGAAACCAGATTCATCAATTATTAAAAACAACAAACCATTTTTCCTTCCTGATTTTTCGGCTAATATACACTATGAGGTTGAGGTCGTTATAAAGATCAGCAAACTGGGGAAGGGAATCTCCGCCAGGTTTGCTTCACGCTATTATGATGAAGTAACTTTAGGCATAGATATTACTGCGCGCGACATTCAAAGCAGACTTGCAGCTGCCGGGAAGCCGTGGGAGATTTCGAAATGTTTTGATGGCTCGGCACCCCTCGGAACTTTTATTCCGGTCAGTAGTGTGGCCGATATGAGCGATCTTGGATTCAGGCTCGAGATCAATAATAAAGTAGTTCAGGAGAGCAATACCTCCGATATGATATTCGGCTTCAATGAGATAATTGAATATGTCTCAACATTTTTTACCCTTAAGACAGGCGATCTGATATTTACCGGCACTCCTCAGGGTGTTGGCCGGCTGAACAGAAATGATAATCTTGTTGCTTATCTGGGCGATAAACCTCTTCTGGATTTTCAGATAAAATAGCAAACAGTTAAAACTTAATTATCTCAGCGATAGTAGTTTTGTTATCTGGTTTCAGTACCGGATTGCAGTTCTGAATTAACAACCTCAACAGCTTTTTCCTTATACCTGTTACCGGCAAGTTTATGTTGTACCAGTATTATATCGATATAGTCGAGAGCTTTCTGAACTGTTTTGGATCTTTTCCTGTGAATATGGCCTTTTTCAGGGTGGGTATTCAGGAATGATGGCCCTTTGAACTTCCCTGACAGGAACGGAAGAATCAAGCCAAAAGCATTAGTGTAGGCTTCTGTTCTTGATGTCCCGCCAACACCCGCAGAACTATCACCTTTGTCCTGAACCTCATCGTGAAGAATTGTTCCGATAGTTCCCTCTTTCTGATAAAGGAGAAGCTTTTTGTAAAGAGCTGAACGGGAGGAGAGCATGCTTGCGCCTAAAACGAGGTGAAAAGGTTTGCTGAAATAGACATTGTTCCTGTTTTTTTCTGCAAGATAACAGGCAGTCTGGGCAGCAACAATACTTCCTGAACTGGAAGATGTTATTACGAGTTGTGTATCGGGTGAAAGTCCGGCTGCAATAATCTGGCTGAAAGCTGCCGTGGTAATCCTGTGGTTTCCCGGATCGCTGATCGGTTTCTGAGCATTATTTAGTGCCCAAATAACATTCATCATAGGTGATTTATAATAAATTCCTTTGATAAATTCAAAATCATCTTCCATAATCTTCTTCATTAATCTTATGAAAGCTCCTGTGAAAATATTAAACCGGTTATCGCGTGTTTCTCCTCCTGCAAAGAACCAGACCTTGTATTTTTCCGGTTTGATACTTGTTATGGGATAACTTTTTTCATCCATATTAACCTCCTTTTTATCAATTAAACCAATATGATAACTTGAAGACTAATCCCCTGTTTTTTACCCTGTAATCACCCGGAAAAGAGTTCTCTGTATAAACAATAAACAGGTCGGATACAGGTGCAAAGCGCCACTGAAAACGGAGATTCAGATTGAAATTGTCTATCTGGTTATTATACTGAGCAAAGCTTGTGAAGAAGAGTTTGTTGGTAAAAGTCAGATCGAGCCTGGGTCCGATAAGGACAAATGCTGCGCTGCTGTATGGGGAAGGCATGTCTATCTTGTTATATGATGTAACAATGGCAAGACTGCTGTATGGCTGAATGCGATAGTATAATTCTCCGTTCAGGGTAAGTCGTTTTCCTCCGTAATATCCACCATAAACGGTGCTTGCCAGGAAATTAACCTGTTTCCGGATATCTGATGTGTAGGATGCGCTTATCTCGTTCCATTTAAATTCTGTATTTGCAGCCAGAGAATCACCGCCGGTATTGGTCGGATCGAATGGATTCAGGAGTAAAAGATAGGTATCTTCAAAATCTACTTTGACGATACTTTTATTAATCCATTCAACCTGGTATGAGATTTCGGCTTCTCTGTCAGTCAGTGAAAGAGCAGGATCAAAAAACATATCCAGCTTGGCAATCGGTCCATGGTTGGCAATTTTGCTTGAAGAGGGAAAAAACTTATACTGCACCATCGGATTAATCTCATAGTAACCTTTTCTCCGGATGTAACCGACTTCGGCCAGATAATCAGCACCAACCCACGACTGGTTCATCGTTGCCATCAGATATTGGGTGGCAAAGGTGATATTGGCAGCAACAGCAGCAGCATTGCCGGATGCCCCCGGGTAAAACGACTGATGGTAAAATGTCTTTCCTGTCCACCTGTTATTGGCACTTGCCAGGTTGTATTCCACTCCGGCAACCCGGTTAAACCTGTAACCTGCGGTGTCGCTATGAACGTCAGTCAGCTGTTTATTGACAAAGAAAGCGGAAACGTTTGAGCGGCTGAATACTTTACGCTGAAGGGCAGCCACAGTAAAGTTACCTGCCTGTATTTCATCTTTTTGTCCGGTCTGGATATCCATTATCCCGATCCTCCAGTTATTGCCGATTTTCCCACTGAGTCGTGCACCGGCCTGAACGGGGCTGTTTAGTCCAATTCTGCGCGAGAAGAAAGGTCTGAGATTTTCAGTACCAAGGTTTGCAAACAGATCGCTGTTTTCAAGGTAGAACTGTCTTTTTTCAGGAAAGAAGAGTTCAAATCTGTCAAGGTTGGTCCTTTGTTTGTCTACTTCAACCTGAGAATAGTCAGGATTAACTGTCAGGTCAAGGTTCATTGATGTGGAAAGAATAACCTTGGCATCAATACCTGCATTGGCATCGGGTTTGAACCCTTCACCTGCTTCAGCATTCTGGACTGTTTTTGCAGATACATAAGGAATAAGCGAAAACCGGGGGCCTGATAATGGCAGTGGCTTATCCCAGACAAGGGAACCGGTGAATGCCAGAGTTGCAGTGGCAAACTGTCTTGGCATTGGTGCCCAGCTCGATTTTTCACTGGTCTTCAGATCCTGCCGGCTGAAATTTATTCCCCATTCAGCAGCTCCTCCGTTATAGCGCATACTGCGGAATGGTATGGCAAATTCTGCAACCCAGCGGTCTTCATAGTTCTTAACCTCCGATCTCCATTTTATATCCCAGTCAAGATTCACGTTACCGCCGTTTGCCTGCAATCCGTCCCACTGGGCTCCTGCCGGAGAGATCCCGAATGCAAAACCATTTGTCTGATCATTATAGGTATCGATGAAAACAATAAAATTATCGTTCTTCCCAAAATTGAAGTCGCGCCGTAACGACTCTACCGGTCTCTTTCCGGATGTAGGATCAAAGCAGGTGATACCAATATATAAAGTTGATTCAGTATATGTGACTCTTACTTCTGTCTGGGCAATGGCAAAACCCGTATCTGTTGGTAAAACCCTCTGAAAATGGTCAGCTTTTTCAGCCGACAGCCAGACCGGTTCATCGAGAATTCCGTCAATATTTATTTCACTGCTGGTCTCTGAAATATTAATACGGTATTTTTCCCTGTTTATTCCTTTTGACTGACCAAAAAGTATAGTGCTAAAACAAAGGAGTGTTGCGGTAAAGAGGAAGATTAAAGGTCTGAACATCACAAGATTTTAATTTTTCGCAAGATATAAAAAAGGTTTAAGTTGTAACGGCAGAATTATTAAAGTGCAAGGGATTTTATTATGATAAAAATGGAGAAAAATCATTCGCGATTTTTTAGTACTTAAGATTAATTATTATACTTTTAACGGTTTCGTATTACTATCATAAGCATTTGGTGTTTTTTTATTTAAACGAAATAGTTCTTAAATTACTTGCAGCATCTGATCAGGAAAATAAACTAAAATATATATGACAAAAGATAAGACAGTTCCAACTATACTGGAAGGTATCCATTATGCAACAGGCAGGCCTGTCAGCATTACAATTATTGATGGAATTATTGCAGGAATCGAAGAATCAGCCAACCTTGAAAAGGAGAATAGTAACCTTTATATTGCTCCCGGGCTTATTGATAATCAGATAAATGGCTATGCCAATGTTGATTTTTCAGGTAAAAGCCTTACAGCAGAAGATGTTCTGTATGCTGCAAAAGCAATCTGGAGAGACGGAGTAACCACTTTTCTTCCCACACTGGTTACAAACAGTCATGAAAACCTGCTTCGGAATTTCACCATTATGAATGATGCTCTTGGTAAGAGTTCACTGCTGCAGGAATCGATTCCCGGATTTCATCTTGAAGGTCCCTATATTTCTGCGGAAGAGGGTTACCGGGGATGCCATCCTGTACAGCATATCAGGAAACCATCCATTGCAGAATTCGGTGAATATCAGAAAGCTGCAGGTGGAAGAATTGTCGAGGTAACTATTGCTCCGGAACTTGACGGGGCGATGGAATTTATAAGATCCTGTCATAATGATGGTATTATTGTCGCAATGGGTCATACCGGAGCCTCTTCAGCTCAGATAATAAAAGCTGTTGAAGCAGGAGTGAGGTTGTCCACCCACCTCGGCAACGGCTGTGCAAACTTCATTCATCGTCATAATAATCCGATATGGCAGCAACTTGCCAATGACAGGCTTACTCCTTCAATTATTGGTGATGGGCTCCATCTTCTTCCTGAGGAGATAAAAGTATTTGTTAAAGCCAAAGGATTTGATAATATAATTCTTACTTCTGATGTTATTTTCCTGGCAGGAATGGCTCCGGGAAAATATTCTTTCCTGGAGAGCGAAGTTTATCTTACAGAGGAAGGGATGCTGCTTAATTCAGAAAGGAACTGCCTTGCCGGAGCCTCTTTCCCTCTGAAAAGCGGGGTTGGAAATATTATTAAGTTCATAGGCTGTTCCCTGGAAAATGCAATAGATATGGCATCAGGCAACGTTGCACGAATCCTTAACCTGCACGAGCGGGGAAGCCTGGTTAAAGGAAAAAGAGCTGATATCATTCTTTTTGAAAGAGCCGGTTCCCAGATACAAGTTAAAAAAACTTACCTGAACGGAACGCTGGTCTATCAGGAATAGAAGCTAAAACAGGGGAGGATTGGCTTTCCTGACTGGTCAGCCAATTCCCCCGCTTGCTGCCATTTTGTTTTATTTTTTATAAATACCTTTCAGATCCTTTTCAAATAAAGTGTAAGGATCTTCATAGAATTTCATAAAATCTGGTACACTAACCTGACCGGGAAATGGAGCATAAAAGTGAGTGGGGCTCCTTATATCATTTCTCCACACCAATACATAACAAAGCTGCATGTCGGTGGTTTTCATTGTTTTCAGAAGTGTTCCGGTCCACCATTCTGTATTTGGAATCGACTCAAGGCCTGTCTCAGTGAATGCTGCCAGTTTTCCTGTTTTAACAGCATAATCCGATACTATTTTCAGCTTTTTGGCTGCTAAAGGAATATCATATTGGTTGCGACCCATATCACCATAATTATCCATTCCAAGGAGATCAACCCATTCGTCACCCGGGTAACGGGCAAGGTATTCTTCTTCGGTATTGAACTTGTTGTCAGGTGAAAAGGCGTATATGAAATTATGAACAGCGAGGCTGTCTCTCAGGTACGATACAGTAAAACGCCATAATGAGGTGAACTCTTCTTTTGTGCAATGTGTACTTCCCCACCAGAACCATCCTCCGTCAAACTCATGATAGGGGCGAAAAATAATTGGGATAAGCTTGCCGTCAGATCCTTTAATACTATGTGCCCAATCTCCGATACCTTTCAGTATCTCTTTATATTTCTGATGAGCTGCTCCCCCCGGAATGATATAGCTTACAGCAGGAAGGGAAACGGAATCAACCCAGTTGAAACCACCTCCTGAAACAGGATTAGGGAAATGCCAGGCGGCGGTAACTACACCACCACGGTCATATGTTGAAACAACACTCTGCCGTACTTTCTCTTTATACTTGGCAGAGTTTTCCGGCGAGCCTCCGGTAAAGCCACTGAAATCAATGCCCGTAACGGCAGGATGGGAGCCGATAACAGACTTCACGTCAGATCTGTCAGCATCACCAGACCATCCATGACCATACTCTGAAGAATGCTGATGCCCAAAGAGAGTATGCTTTTTTGCCAGTTCCCCGAGGTTATGATAAAGGTTACGTGTTTCAGCTGTTGCATTACGATCATTCAGACTCCGTTTCTGACCGGCAGCATTTTCACTGAATGAATTCAATGATAATGCAAGAATAAGGATTGAGTAGATTTTCATGGATATAGTTTTGTTAGTGTGTTGTTTAATGCCCTAAAGATAGAAAATCAACGGAGATTCAGAAGTTAAAGATTGTTAATCCATTCCATTGTTTTGGTAGTTATTCATCTTTTTCATTTGGTATTGATTGAGAGTATAATTAACTTTGGGCACTAATTAAAATTGAAAGTAATGGGAAATTTTGGTGCTACAGAAATCATTCTGATCCTGCTTGTTGTTGTTCTTCTTTTTGGCGGAAGGAAAATACCTGAACTTATGAAAGGTATTGGTCAGGGTATGAAGGAATTTAAGAAAGCTTCGCGCTTTGACGAGGAAGCGGAAAAGACAGCTGCTGAATCAAAAGAGGAAGTAAAAAAATAATTAAATAATTATCTTACTCTGATACAGTAAGATAATTATTTTGCATATGTTTTAGTTCATCAGTCTGAAACAATATATTTTGGTGCTTTTCTGTGTCTGGTAACCTGTTCGTAACTGTATGCTATTTCAATAAGCAGAGGTTCGCTCCATGCTTTGCCGAAGAAGGTAATACCAACCGGTAAATTATCAATAAAGCCCATTGGAACTGTAATGGCAGGATATCCTGCTACTGCTGCCAGGGAAGAGCTTCCTCCGGTAAAATGGTCACCCAGAAGGAGATCGGTTTTACATGCAGGAGATCCTGTAGGTGCTATAATGGCATCAAGCTTGTTGATAGTCATTACTTTATCAATACCATCTTCCCTTGTTGCCTTTAGCATCAGAGCAAGAGACTTCTTGTATTCAGGCGAGTCAAGTCCTCCTTTTTTCTCAGCCATCTTCAGGAGCTTCTGATCGAAATACCTTAACTCAACTGTATCAGACAGATTAAAGTCAATAAGCTCTTTCAGGCTTTTTACTTTCGTTCCGCTATCGAGACCTGCTAAATATTTATTAAGACCCTCTTTGAATTCATAAAGCATTACTTCAAATGAAGCCTCTCCATAATTTTCACCTTCAGGGAACTCAATATCAACTACTTCTGCTCCATTTGCTTTAAGAAACGCCACGGCCTTATTCATCAGGGTATCAACCTTGTCCGAAAACCCCATGGCTTTTTTAAGGAGGCCTATACGCTTTCCGTTCAGGCCATCTTTTTTAAGGAACTTTGTGTAATCAGTCTGGTATTTTCCATCCGACGCTATCGTTTTGGAATCTGATGTGTCTGCTCCTGTTAAGGCTCCAAGGGTAATGGCAACATCTTCCACCGATCGACCCATCGGCCCGGGGGTGTCCTGAGTAAATGAGATAGGGATTATCCCCGAACGGCTTATCAGGCCCACAGTTGGTTTAAGGCCAACAATGCCATTATTATTTGAGGGGCATACAATTGATCCGTTTGTCTCGGTTCCGATAGCCGTCATGCACAGATTGGCAGAGACTGCAACTCCTGATCCTGAGCTTGAGCCGCAGGGGTTTCTGTCGAGAACGTATGGATTCTTCGTTTGCCCTCCGACGCCGCTCCATCCGCTCGATGAGATCTCTGCACGAAAGTTGGCCCATTCACTAAGGTTCGATTTGGCGATGATAACTGCTCCGGCTTTGCGTAGTTTTTTCGCGACAAAACTATCAGCTTCAGGGTATGAGTTCCTTAACGCTGTAGCACCGGCGGTGGCAGGCATTCTGTCGTGTGTGTCGATATTATCTTTAAGAATTACAGGAACACCATGAAGCGGGCCTCTGGATTTTCCGGCTTTGAGCTCACTGTCGAGTTCTTCCGCTATTTGTATTGCATCGGGATTAACAATAATTATTGAATTTAGAGCCGGCCCGTTCTTATCAATCATGTTTATCCGGTCGATATAGGTTTTAACTACCTCAGCAATACTGTATTTACCTTCTTTGTAACCTTGCTGCAGCTGCACAATGGTCAGCTCTTCAATCCATTTGCTGTCAGCAGGTTCCTTGACCCGGCTGTTTACATCTGATTTGCAGCTTATAAGAAATAGTATTGTCGAAACCAGGAAAAGTGTTAATCCGGATAAACTCTTTTTCATATATAATAAGGTTAGATAAAATTAAATATACTCACCATCTGATAAATTATAAAATTATGAATAATAAATCAATTTGAATATATTTGTTTGAAATCCCGGAGCCAGGAATTGTAGATTTCCGGCAGATCTGTTTTTTTCAATAAATAAGTTTTCAGAGAATATGAAAAACATTTACCTCGAGATAGCTGATCACCATTCATCCCATTCTTCCATGGTTCTGGCAACTGTTACCGGGACACAGGGGTCGGCCCCCCAAAAACCTGGCAGTTCAGCATTAATTGGTGTGAACGGCCTCATTGCCGGTACTGTTGGCGGAGGAGTAGTTGAAGGTCAGGTTATTAAGTTAGCTGGTGAGGCTCTTTCGTCAAAACAATCCGGACATTTTCAATTTAACCTTGGCCACGACATCTCAAAGACCGAAGAGGCTATCTGCGGAGGAACAATATCTGTTCTTGTTGACGCAAATATTCAAAACAATATCGCTTTATTTGAGCAGATCAGACAATCAATGATTGACCATATTCCGGGTGTCCTTATTACAATGGTTACACGTTCGACGGAAACGACTGTCCTGATTAACCGTTACTGGATGAGTGAAACTGATAAACCCTCAATACCGGTATCTTTTTATGAGAAAATTGAACCGGTAGTTCTGAGTTTGATCTCAGCTTCGGATCCGTCAGACTACAGGGAAATGGAGCTTTCAATACCGGAAGAGGAACCCTCTTCAACCTTTTTTCTTGAGCCTGTTTTTCCTGCCCCTCAGCTTGTTATTGCCGGAGCCGGTCATATCGGAAGAGCACTGGCACATTTAGGCAAAATGGTCGGCTTTGAAGTAACTGTAATTGACGACCGTCCTGAATATGCGAATTTTGAAAATATCCCCGATGCCACCCACATAACAGTAATGGATATTGGTAAGGCAATGCGTGAATTAAAGAAGGGAAAAGAGACATTTGCTGTAATAGTCACGCGTGGTCATAAGGATGATGCTGAAGCACTTAAGCCTTGTATCGGTTCTGATCTTGCTTATACAGGAATGATTGGAAGCAAAAAGAAGATCGCAGTTTTGCGTAATAGTTCTATTGAAAATGGCTGGGCTACTGCAAAACAGTGGGATGAGATTTTTGCTCCTGTCGGTATAGATATTAAATCGCAGACGGTCGAAGAAATTGCAGTAAGCATTGTCGCACAGCTGATACTTGTCAGAAACAGCAAAAAAACAAAAGAGAGATAATCGTAAAGGGCAAAGGTAAAAAGCTGAAAGCGAATTGTAATTCTGATGATTATGGGAGGATTATGGAACATTATTCTGGCAGCCGGTGAGTCGAAAAGAATGGGCTTTCCAAAGATGCTCCTTCCTTTTAACGGAAGTACAATGATTGAGAATGTTATCAATAACGTAACTTTGTCGGAAACAGATTTTACTCTGGTTGTTTTAGGAGCCAATAGTGAAATTATTACCGATTTACTTAAGGAATTACCTGTAAAGTGTTGTTATAATGATAAATACAAAGATGGAATGTTGTCGTCAGTAAAATGCGGATTCAGAAATCTGCCTTCAGATTTTGAAGCGGTACTGATTTTTCCCGGCGACCAGCCATTAATTACTCCGGGTGTTATAAATAAGGTAATTGCTGCTTACAGGTTATCGGGTAAGGGAATAATAATTCCCGTTCATGATAATAAACGTGGCCATCCTCTGTTAATTGACAGTAAGTACAGAACTGAAGTTGAAAATATTGATATCAGCGATAGTTTACGCTCTCTTTCATCCCGGTTTTCCGGGGATGTTCTGGAAGTTGAAACTGACGATGCCGGTATTCTGAAGGATTTCGATACTTATGAAGAATATTTGAATGAAATAAACCAAAAAAAGTAGATATGCAAGAGACACTTAGTTTTAAGTTAAACGGGAAAAAAACGGAAGTACGGATTGATCCGACCCAGACTCTTTTATCGGTACTGCGAAACCATTTTGGTCTCACAGGAACCAAATTTGGCTGCGGAGTTGGATTCTGCGGAGCATGTACTGTCCTTATTGACAACGAGCCGGTAAGGTCATGTTCAATGACAGCAGGAGAGGCTGCAGGAAAGAGTGTTGTTACCATCGAAGGCCTTGCTGTAAATGGCAAACTTCACCCTGTTCAGAAAGCATTTGTACAGCACGATGCTTTGCAGTGTGGCTTTTGTACTCCGGGAATGATAATGAATGCAACCGGTCTGTTATTAAAGAATCCCTCTCCTTCAACGCAGGAGATTAAGGATGGAATGGAAGATAATCTCTGCCGTTGCGGAGCACATGTACGTATCATTGAGGCTGTTCATACTGCTTCACTTGAAATGAAAGGAGGAAAGTAATCATGAAAAAAGAACTAACCGGAAATCAGGATTCATCACAGACAACTGACCAAAATGGAATGCCGAGAAGAGACTTTTTTAAACTTCTGGGCGGCGGTATATTAATCTTTTTCAGACCATGGGATCTCCTGGCATTGCCGGCTGAACAGTCCAGATCACTGCCTAAAGACTATAATGCTTTTCTTCTCATTGCTGAAGATGGTATGGTTAGCTGTTTTACGGGGAAAATTGAAATGGGACAGGGGATAATCACTTCACTGGTACAGATGATGGCCGATGAGCTTAATGTTCCGATGGAAAAGGTGAAAATGGTAATGGGAGATACTGATCTGTGTCCTTACGACGGAGGTACCTGGGGGTCGCTTACTACCCGCAGTTTCAGCCATAACATGAGAGCTGCAGCTGCTGAGGCGCGCGGTGTATTACTTGAACTGGCCGCAGCAAAACTGGCCCTTCCTGTTTCACAGCTCGAGGTAAAGGATGGTATTATTACCGATACAAAAAATCCGAAAAACAGTGTTACCTATGCTCAACTGGCAAAGGGTAAGAAAATTGAAAAATTCCTCGATAAGAAGCCTCCTGTTGAAGATTATACCAGTTTCACATATGTAGGAAAACCATTCTTTCACCATGATGCAATTATAAAAGTAACTGGTGAAGCTAAATATACCGGTGACCTTAAATTGCCGGGGATGGTTTTTGCAAGGATATTAAGACCTCCTTCACACTGTGCAAAACTAACCTCCGTCGATCTGTCTGAAGCAGAGAAAATTGCCGGAATAAAAGTGGTACGCGACGGCGACCTAGTGGCAGTAATCAGTGAAGATCAGGCTCTGGCTGATAAGGCAATTCTGAAAGTTAAGGGAGAATATTCATTCAATGAAATTCCCGTTAATGACAAAACAATATTCGAAGCGATCCTCAAAGGTGATTCAGAATCGAGAGTTGGTGAATCAAGGGGAGATATTAACACGGGACAAAAACTTTCTGACAAGGTATTTGAATCGGAGTATCACGATCCCTTTCTGGCCCATGTTCCAATGGAACCTCATACTGCCCTGGCACAGCTTACAGACGGTAAGATGACAGTTTGGGCATCGAGCCAGACGCCTTACCCTCTTCAGAGCGATTTAGCCAGGATTCTTGGTTTCCCACTTGAGAAAGTGAGAGTTATCGTTCCCTTTGTTGGAGGAGGATTTGGTGGAAAAAGCGTTAACCTTCAGGCTATTGAAGCAGCCCGGCTTGCGAAGCTGACAGGTAAGCCTGTTATGGTGGCATGGACCCGCGATGAAGAATTCTTTTACGACTATATGCATACTGCCGGTGTGATCAAAGTTAAATCAGGTATTGATAAATCAGGTATGATCACATTGTGGGATTATCATGTATATCATGCCGGAACACGTGGGGCTGAGATTATTTACAATGTCCCGAATGCCAGAGTAACATCTTACAGTCCAAAGAAAGACTCACCTTTGGTTCATCCCTTCAATACCGGACCATGGCGCGCTCCCAATAACAGTACAAATGCTTTCGCCCGTGAGGTGCAGATAGATATCATGGCATCCGCTGCAGGAATAGATCCCCTTGAATTCCGTCTGAAAAATCTGAAGGATGAAAAGATGATTGCCTGTCTGAAAGCTGTGGCCGAAAAATTTGGTTATGTACCCGGAAAAACCCCTGGAGGAAGAGGAATAGGAATAGCTGTTGGCACCGATGCCGGGACATGGGTTGCTCATATGGCAGAAGTGAAGGTAGACAAGAAAACAGGAAAAGTGCAGGTTGTGCGAATAGCATGTGCTCAGGATATGGGTTTGTGCGTTAATCCACAGGGCTCAACAATCCAGATGGAGGGTTGCATAACAATGGCGCTGGGATATACTTTCTCTGAAGAGGTTCTTTTTGAAGGAGGCGACATCCTTACCCGTGGTTTTGATACCTATGAGATACCACGTTTCTCAGGGCTTCCCAAGATTGACACAGTAATACTCGACAGACAGGATAAGCCTCCGCAGGGTGGTGGAGAACCTGCTATTATAGCTGTCGGAGCTGTAGTTGCCAATGCAATTTTTGATGCTACCGGCGCCCGGATTTACAGGATGCCATTAACACCGGCGAGAGTACTGGAAGCACTTAAGAAGGTGTAAAGCAATATTTATTAATGGAGATCAACGCCCTTCCTGATTCCTGTTTTTCGTGAAAAGGATTGACCGGATGCAGGAAGGTGTTGAATCAGATATTTAATTAACAATTATTAATATTTCAAATCAGGCGGATTATCTACCTTTGAATGTAAAACTTAGAAAATCCAACCAAACTTAATTCACCGAGTATGAAAAAAGATGCAGGAAGAATTCAGGTTACCGGGAGTTTTCTGATGAAGATGGTAATGTTGACAGTTACATTATCATTATTTATTATTCCGGTAAAAATTAACGCGCAGAGCGGCAAAATAAATTTTTCAGGAACATGGGCTTTCAATGAAACAAAGAGCAATCTGGGAGAGGGTCGTGGTTTCAGAAATGCAACACAGATGACAGTTCTGCAGGATGGTAATAATCTTACAGTGGACCGTGTAAGGACAAACCAGGACGGAGAAGTGACCACCACAACGGAAAAGTACACTCTCGATGGAAAAGAGAGTCTGAATACTTCAGCCAGAGGACCAAGCAAGGCAATTGTAACCTGGTCAGCTGATGGCAATTCACTTGGTTTTGCGATTACCAGGACTTATACCAGGGATGGAGAGTCAATTGAAATGAAATCCTCAGAAGTATGGGCATGCACCGATCCTAAAACTCTTTCAGTTAGTTCAACAGTTACCATTCAGGATGGCGAGAGAAAAGCAACAATAGTTTACGATAAAAAATAGGCATTACAATATTCTGAATAGAAAAAGGAAAGGTTCTTGAAGGACCTTTCCTTTTTTGGTATAATATCAGATTGAACTATCAGCTTTTAAACAGATATTTCTTAAGTAATTCAGTTCCTTTTTTAATCTCCTCACGACCGGTTGATTCAATTCCATACCATCCACGGTAACCCGACTCTTTTGCGAGCCTGATCATTTTGGCTGTCTGCTCCTCAGTTGGCTGGTTACGGTACGACATCCCTCCGGCATATGGAAGCATTTTGGTCAGATAATCTATATTATCAAATTTATCTGAAGGCTGGCGCCAGTCAGGGTAGGTTCCGAAATATAGATTATTTACCTCCTTCATAAGCGATACCATCCAGTCAGCGTCATTGGAAACACCCCCGTGATTTTCGATGAGGACACTTATTTTTGCCGGTACTGCATATTCCATCATCATCTGGTATGTTTCAGCTGCCCATTTAAGAGACTCTTCCTTTGTAACATTTACTGGTCCGCGGCAATTTGTACGGATTGCTTTACATCCAAGGTAATTAGCAGCATCGATCCATTTGCGGTGGTTTATTTCAAACTGGCGGCGTTCTTCTTTGGTGGCAGAACACCCGTCACCTTCATCATCCACCATTATCAGAACCATCGTCACTCCATTGTCTGCTGCATTTTTCTTTAACTGCTTCAGATAATTTTCCGTAACAACTTCAAACAAGGTATTTACGAATTCAATGCCATTAAGTCCGAAATCATTTCTCGCAATTTTAGCAAAATCGAGAGTTTTCCACTTTCCGGCTTTTACTTCATCAACGAGGGCCCACTGGGCGAGTGAGATATCATCTTTTATCAGCCGCGGCGTTGCCTCTGAAAAGGCAGAGCCAATTACTGAAGGAGCTACAATTCCTGCTGCACCCATCACCATTGATTTCTCAAGAAAATTTCTTCTTGTAATACTATTCATACTTTTTGATTTTATATTTATTTGTACAGACTAAAACAGGTAATTAAAATATTTACGAAACTAAAGTTCCCATCCGGGGCGATATTCCCTTACCAGAAACTTATTTGCTTCAGGGATATTTGTAATTTTCATATTGGAAGAATCATATTTTACCATTTTTCCGGCACGCAATGCAACTCCTCCCAGCAGAATAGTCTCAGTTACCGGTCCTGCATAAATAAAGCTTCCGGGCGACTGGGTTTTATCTTTAAACGAGTTGATCCATACATCGTTACTGTTTTGCCTTGCAGCAGGTTGAGCTGTTTCCTCAGGTTTAACCACTTTATCTTTGGAGAAGAGTACCGGATTTTCACCTCTGAACTCAGCAACTATTTTTCCTTTGTCGCCGATAAACATCATTCCTTCGGGTGACAATGACTTTCCTTCTTTCCAGAGTTCATCAGGAGTCTGAGGTTTCATTCCCCCGTCATACCAGAAGAGATCAAATGGTTTCAAAGCGGCCTGAGCCTTGAACCTGAAACGAATTATACACGATAACGGAAATGCAACGTCATTTTTTACGCCGGTAGAGATCTTATTCTGCAAAGTGCAGGTGGTAGTGGCATATGCTTCGGCACTTTCAGCCGGTGTAGTTATTCCAAGTGTAAGGAATAGAGGAAAAAGGCTGTAATGACCCATGTCTGCAATACTTCCGGCACCAAAATCGTACCAGCCACGAAATACAGCGTGTGTGTAGTTCGGATGATAAGGACGATCAGGAACCGGTCCCAGCCATAAATCCCAGTTAAAGTTCTTTGGTACAGGCGGCAGATCAGTCGGATTGGTCTGCCACTGAGGCCACATCGGCCTGTTCGACCAGTTATGAATTTCTTTCAGCTCTCCAATATTTCCATCGTCGATCCACTTTTTAATAATATCATATCCGGGTCTTTTGCTGTATGCCAGAAGATGTGTGCTCATACCTGTTTTCCGGGCTGTATCTATTGTCAGCTTTGCCTCATACATTCTGTTGGCAATTGGTTTGTGAGTAACAACATGTTTTCCCTTTTTCATAGAGGCTAAGGCAACTGATGCATGGAGATGATCGGGTGTCATTATCTTAATGGCATTCAGATCGCTCTCTTTTTCCAGTAATTCACGGTAATCTTCATAGGAAGTACAACCTTTGTAAGAGCCTGAGTCTTTTGATTTTCCATAGTATTTCTGAACGAATTCCTGTCCAATGTCCCTGCCACCGGGAATTCCTTTAATTCCTTCTCCCCATGAGTTGTCACCTAGGGCGGTGCGGATGCTGTTACGAACACTGTCAGCCGACCAGTCAACATAATCCGTACTGGTTTTATTCGGATCACATACAGCTACAATCTGCAGTGCAGGGTTGGTTATTAAAGCAGCCATTTCTCTTAAACCCTGCGTGCCGCAACCGATATATCCCAGTGTGAGCTTATCGCTGGGGGCTACGTAGCCGGGTCCTCCAAGTACTTGTCTTGGTACAACTGTGAAGGCAAGGGAAGCAGCGGCAGCTGATCCCAGAAATTCACGACGGTTAAATTTTTTTGATGTTGACATTTTCAGGAAATTATTAATTTTTAATATGATAGCAGGACCCGGAAATTAAATATAAAACCTTAACAAAAACACTCAGTTAAACCTGTCATAAGATGTCTGTTATTATATTAACACCCTCGGAACGACAACAGACCTGAAATATACCCCAATAAATGAAACTCTTTCACAAAAGAGCATCCCTTCAGCCCCGGATGAAGCTTGCAGAACATGAAACCAAATTTAACATTTATTATTATCTCAAACAATCGATTGGGTAAAAATTGTTTTAGCTTGTCCCTGATTATTCGGGCGGACTTTTTTATATTTGAACAGTTAAAAATCATACGATAAATTATGAAAAAAATATCCTGGTTTAACACACGGAAGGTGAAAGCAAAATTCAATAAAATCAGAGACTGGATGGAAGTTCATAATTTTCCTCCGCGCTTGTTATTATTCTTTATGGGGATAGCCTCAACCATTTGGTTTTTAATACGGGTTATACCAAAACCATCCCGGGCTTCCTATCCCTGTATGCAGGTAGCAGCTCCTTTTATGTCCGGGTTTGTTGTATATCTCCTTACCCTTGGAGGGGTTACCCTGGCATTCAGGAAGGCAAAACAAAATATTCTCCGTGGCCGATATTTAGCTACCGGTTTGTTCCTTACAGTTGCCATAGCAGGACTGTTTTTTTCACTTACCCACGGTACTCAGAACTCTGCTGCGGCAGGGTTAGCTGCAACCGGGCCCGATGATGGTCCGAATCAGCCTTTTGGTAAACCTATGGGGGTAAATCCCGGACGGGTAGTATGGATCTGGGATCCGAAGGCTACGAATGAAAATTGCATTAACGATTTTTCATCAAAAGACTGGTATTTCAAACCTGAAAATACCAACAAGGATGTTGTACAGGGAATGATACGTAATTCTATTACCCGGCTTACGGGAAAAAATTCTGTGGCAGACGCATGGGATGTTCTTTTCCGTTATCATAACCAAAACAAGTATCAGAAAAAGAGGGGATATGCAAAAGGTGAAAAAATCCTTATCAAGATAAACCAGGGAACTTCCCGCTGGTTATTAAGCCAGGAGGATAAAAACAACGGATACAACTATCCTTTGGTTTTTAAACCGGGAGGAGAGCGGAAAACAAGCAGCTTCGGAACAACAGAAACAAACCCTTATGTTGTTCTGGAATTATTGAGGGAACTTGTAAACGAAGCAGGTGTTGATCAGGCAGATATTGCAGTCGGAGATCCCATGACCGATATCTACGGACATAATTATGAAGTCTGGTTTGCAGAATTTCCGCGTGTTGTTTACATCGATAAATTCTCTTCTATGCACGGACGCACCCTTATCAGCGCCTCAGCTGATACCCTTCTTTTTTACTCAGATAAGAAGCTGAGTGATAAGCTTTACGATATAGTTGAAAAGGCCGGTTATTTAATTAATGTTGCAAACCTGAAGCCTCATTATGCAGCAGGTATTTCATTAACTGCAAAGAATCATTTTGGTTCGCAGGCACGACCTACAGCAGGTCATCTTCACTATTCTCTTATTACTCCACGAGGCACTCTTGGTTCCAATTCAGGGTATCACAAGTATCGTGTCCTTGTTGATCTTATGGGCAGTAAATATCTGGGAAAGAATACAATGCTCTATCTGGTCGATGGCTTGTTTGGTGGAGGAGCGGTTGAAACAAAAGGTCCTGTAAGATACTTTATGGCTCCATTCTACAATGACTGGTCCAGCTCCATTTTTGTCTCCCAGGATCAGGTAGCCCTGGAGTCGGTATGTTTTGATTTCCTGCGAACCGAATGGGATGGGATTAATAAGCATGCGGCATCGAATAGTGAACCATCGGCCGCCCCGAATATTAACGGAGTTGATGACTACCTTCATCAGGCAGCTGAATCCTCCAACTGGCCCGATGGAATTTTGTACGATCCGGATAAGAGCGGGAAGCCATTATCCAGCCTGGGTGTGCATGAACATTGGAATAATGCAGGAGAAAAACAATATTCCCGCAACCTTGGTTCCTCAACAGGCATAGAACTTATTTCCATCCCGGATACCCTCGTGAAAAATATGGTTTCAGGAAAGAAAAAGAAATAACAGTTAACCATTTGAGGATGAACAGTTATGTCCGATAAATTTGAGTGATTTTTTAAATTTAAATTAGTTTATTATACCTGTAAAAGATGAAAAATAATCGAAGAGAATTCATAAAAAAAACCACCGCACTGGCTGCATTGTCTGTGGTGGGAATAAATCAGGCTGCATCAGGAATTACCGGACCATCGTATGAAAAGAATTCATCACCGGCAGGCAGCGGGAAGCCGGAAAAATATGTTCAGGATGCAGGTATTAAAATGTGCTTTGCATATTTCGGAGGCATTGAAGCTGAAAAAAGAAAAGTTCAATTTGGAAAACAGCTTAATGTTCTTGGAGCCGTAGGTGGAATAAATCCGAGTGAGGCCGGATTGCAAAATGTAAATCCCTGGGATTATGAAGCCATTTTGGGAGTAAAAAACGCCTGGGAAAAAGCGGGATTGAAACTGGAGGTAATTGAAGGACCGCCTGCACTTTCTGAAAAAACAAAACTTGGTCTGAAAGGGAGGGATGAAGAGATCTCTAACTTCATCACTTTCATGAAAAACCTTTCAAAAGCTGGAATTGATACTGTCTGCTATAACTGGATGCCTGTAATAAGCTGGGCACGTACTACAATGGACCGGCCCGGCCGCGGCGGCGCCTTAATGACAGCTTTTGATAATGAAGATATCAAAGATCAGTCATTAACTCCGTATGGTGAAGTTTCAAAAGAGAGCCTGTGGAAAAATCTTGAATATTTTCTTAAAGCTGTTGTTCCGGAGGCAGAAAAAAGCGGAATAAAACTTGCCATGCATCCCGATGACCCTCAGGTTGACAGTATAAGAGGCATTTCGCGGATCATGACTACAGCAGATGCTTTTAAGCGTATGGCTGATATTTACCCCAGTCCGAATAACGGACTTACAATGTGCCAGGGTAACTTCTCTCTGATGGGCGAGGATATCCCCGCTCTGGTTAAATATTTTGGGAAGAGGAACCTTATCCATTTTGTCCATTTCAGAAATGTGAGAGGTGGCAAAATGAACTTTGTGGAGACTTTTCATGATGAAGGCCAGATTGATATGTATGCCGCAATGAAGGCATATATTGAAATCGGTTTCAAAGGGCCATTACGTCCCGATCATGTTCCGACAATGGCAGGTGACAGTAACGAACGTCCGGGTTACAGCGCTTTGGGAAGCCTGTATGCAGCAGGATATATACGAGGACTAATTGAAGCAGTTTATAAGAATGGCTAAGGGTATATCGCACTTATTCAGTAACTTAAAACGTAGAAAAATTGAAAAAATTATTTTTTTTATTACCAGGTTTAACTTTATTGGCTATGACAATTGTTAAATACCCACAGGCAGAGATAAGCAACGGCTTAATTAATGCCAGAATGTACCTTCCCGATTCCCTGAACGGGTTTTCGCAGGGAACACGATTTGACTATTCAGGAAATATTGAGAGCCTGGTTTACAAGGGTCATAACTATTTCGGAAAATGGTTCAAGGTTTATGACCCGAAATCTCATGAGTCTGTTATGGGGCCCTCTGAAGAGTATGCTCCGTTAGACTATAATGAGACCAATCCTGGAGGCAGCTTTGTTAAGATAGGAGTAGGCGTTCTTTCCAAACCTGATGACAAGCCTTATACGTTCAGCAGAACATACCCTGTATTAAACTACGGAAAATGGAAGGTGAAAAAGCAAGCTGACCAGATCAAATTTATTCATGAGCTGAAAGATCCTGCCTATTCATATCAGTACGAAAAGACCGTAAAGCTCACAAAAGACAAGCCTGAGATGGTTATTATACACACACTGAAAAACACTGGCAAAAGGACTATTGAAACCAGCGGATATAATCATAATTTCTTTATGCTCGACAAGCAGCCAATCGGCCCCGGATATACCGTTAAGTTCCCGTTCAAGCTAAATGGAGAAGGTACCGACTTTGGTGTACTTGCCGAAATGAAGGGTAATGAAATAGGGTATCTGAGAAATCTTGTAAATAACGAAACGGTTTACTGTGGAGCTCTCGGAGGATTTGGTACAGGAAAAGAGGATTACGATATCAGAATTGAAAACAGTAATGCCGGGGCTGGTGTCAGGATTACCTGCGACAAACCATTAATGAAACTGGCATTCTGGTGCTGTACAACAACATTATGTCCCGAACCATACGTTAAAATAACGGTTGATCCGGGACAGGAATTCAGTTGGACAATAACTTATAATTTCTATACTTTACCTGAAAACTAGAGTTCAGTAATAATAAGTTTGCGCCATCTTACTTTAATACCTCCGCCATCGTGAATCTGAAGTGCGATTGATCCATTGGCCTGACCGATTTTTTCGTCTGTGAAATCTACCATAGGCTGGCCATTGAGCCAGGTCTGAACTTTGTCACCTTCAACACGCAGGCGCATCTTATTCCATTTGCCGGGTTTGAGGATATTCTCCTTTGCATCTTCTATCTGTTTAAGCCATCCGCGGCCGTATGATTCGTATATTCCACCGGTATCGTGTCCCTGTGGTGCAACTTCACATTGCCATCCTGCTATTTTTGTTCCCTCAATTGTTGAACGGAAAAAGACACCGCTGTTGCCGTTGCTCTCCTGGAGAAACTCAACTGTGAGATCAAAGTTTTTGTAGAATTTTTCTGTTGCCAGATATCCGTACTTCTTGTCAGGACCACTTTCGCAAACCAGAAGTCCATCTTCAACATACCACTTTTCAGTACCGTAAATTTTCCAGCCTGTCAGGTCTTTTCCGTTAAAAAGTGATTGCTTTTTCTGAGGCGCAGCAAAACTGCTTAAAATCAGAATGATTGAGATTGAGAATAAGATCTTTTTCATTAGTGAAAGAATTAGTTTATTAAAAAAATTATAAAGTTTTCGATTATTACATTCTGAATAATGGTGATGCAATATATATAAAAATGGTAATATTAGTTTTCAATGCCATTAATTTATTTATTCTCTCTCTAAATCCTTAAACCGATTGGTTTTGTTTAATAAAGTATCATATTATCAGAGTATTAGCCTGATATGTTAAAAAATATTAATCGTATTCTGTAACATTTGTCTTTATCTGCCGTCTTTGTATTGTATTTAATCTAAAGCTTAACCGGCATGGATCATGTTGTCTATCTCGACG
The DNA here is from genome assembly GCA_903824785.1 of uncultured Bacteroidota bacterium. Taxonomy (GTDB): domain Bacteria; phylum Bacteroidota; class Bacteroidia; order Bacteroidales; family VadinHA17; genus LD21. The sequence continues at coordinate 57,371 of CAIJYD010000111.1, read as the reverse complement.
CAAAGGCGAAGGAACTCGAAAATCTTATTATGGGTAATAAGTCAATGATTATCCGAGGAGCATCCGGAAGGAAGCTACCTCATGGCAGAGTAAATGAAGGTGATATTCTCTATTTCATAAATAATAATGGTGAAGGTGAAGTTAAAGCCATGGGCATAGTGAGGTCTGTTTTGAACTCCGACAGGTTGTCAATAGAAGAATCGTATGAGACTATTATCAGAAATCAGGACAAGCTTCAGCTGCCTGATAAGCAGTTTGAGAAATTTGCCGGAAAACGATATCTGGTTCTCATCGGACTAGATAAGATTAAAGTAATTGATCCGTTTCAGATCGACAAAAAAAGGTTCACCGGTACCGATGACTGGCTCCCTGTAGGAAAGATTGAAGAGTGCATTGTTAATAATAAATGAGACCCTTGCGGTTCAGATCTCATTGAAGCTGATCATCATATTTCTTTTTTCATCCCAAAGCCTCAGAAGAAGGGATTCAAATGCTGTAAAAAATGTAATTGGCTTGATCTCCTGAAAAAGAGGGTTTTCATTATGACATTTTTTCAGATTGTAATTTGGGATAAGAGGACTGAGATGATGTATGTGATGATAACCGATATTTCCAGTAAACCAGTTGAGAAGCCCCGGGAGTTTAAACAGGGAACTTCCTTTTAATGCAGTCGATTTATAGTCCCAGTTCTTTGTGTTGGTCCATAATACATGGCGATACTGATGCTGAACATAAAAGAGCCAAACCCCATGAACTGTGGCAATGTAGAGAACCGGAAGCTGTATGAGCAGGAAGGTTTTCCAGCCTATTGCGATCATCATTAATATTATGGCTGCAATTAGCGCCAGGCTTGATAGATGGACATATATTTTTTCTTTTACCGACATGTTCTTTTTTGTGAACCTGTGCTGTATCGTAAACAGGAGCATTGGCGCTATTCCGAACAGGAAAAGAGGATTGCGGTAAAAGCGGTAACCAAACCGCTGCCATTTTGATAACTTTAAATATTCATCCACTGTCAGCGTTTTAACATCGCCCGTTCCCCGTTTATCGAGGTTTCCAACAGTATGATGGTGTATATCGTGGTCGCGATGCCATTTATGATATGGAGTAAATACAATCAGACCGGTGAAAATGCCAACAATCTTGTTTAAACGGTTTGATCTGAAAAAAGAGCCATGCCCGCAGTCATGAAAAATAATAAAGATCCTTACCATGAAACCGGCCGCAAAAACAGATAAAAGTAATGTTAGCCAGTAGGATATATCAATGGTTTTTATCATAATAAACCAAAGAATAAAATAAGGGCCAACAGAATTTATTACCTGCCACCAGCTTTTCAAATGATCAGGCTTATTATACCTAGAGATAATCTGAATCCATTCAGGTCTGGTGCCTTCTTTTACTGTACTTTCTTTACCCATAATATTGAAGATATACCTTTAAACCTGAAAAATATTTATTTGAACTTCTGGGTGCAAAGGTACGGCTTTTTGACCTTATTGTCAAGAGCGAACGTTTGAAGAGGCAGTAGCAGGATCTTATACCTTTGGTTGAATATACAGGTAATCATACTGTTATGATAATAGTTTATCGGCTGCGGGGAGAGTAATTTTAATTTTATTTCCCATGGATAATAGACTATATTCGGAGAATATTTTGATTAAAACTAATTACCATATTAATAAAATTCTCATGATGAAAGCACTTTTTTCTTTTACTGAACTGAGCCGGATAAAAGAGTTCCTTACAACATCTCTGCTGATGCTGCTCTTTATTAATTTTTCAGATGCTGTTTCGGCTTCATCTCTGCCTGGAAAAGTGCCGGTTGTTATTTCTTCACAATGGCTGAGTGAAAACCTCTCCTCCCCGGATCTTGTTATTCTTCACGTATCAACAGTGGAACGTGATTATAATAACGGACATATTCCCGGAGCACGTTTTCTCTGGCCGGGTTCTCTGCTTGTTTCCACCAGGTATGAGAGCACTGTGCCGGCTGATATGAAAGAGATGCGTAAAATACTCGAAAATCTTGGAGTTACCGACAATTCACATATTGTACTCTGCGGGATCTATGGAAATATTATTCCGGTTTGCCGCGTTTTTGTGACACTCGAGCACATCGGGCTTGCAGGCAGGGTATCAATCCTGGAGGGAGGGTTTGAGGAGTGGAAAGATTCAGGAAGAAAAATATCTGTCGACCAACCCGTAATAACCAAAGGGAAGTTTCAAACTTCAGTTTATGAAAATCTTGTCACTTGTGGCTTCGTAGAAAAGATTCTCGGAAATAAAGAATATTCCCTTATTGATGCCCGTGCAAAGGCATCTTATGATGGCTCAACAGGTGTTCCAAGACCCGGACATATTCCGGGTGCAAAGAACCTTCCTGCAACAGATCTTTACGATAGCAAAACATTTCACTTTGCATCTCAGGAAAAACTGTCGGCAATATTCAAAGCACTTGAACTTACTGACGGATCGGCACTTGTACTTTATTGCAATACAGGAAATTCTGCAAGTGTAGATTATGTGGCAGCAGTTATTGCCGGCTATAAACCGGTTATATTCGACGGTTCTATGGAGGAGTGGGGCAGCCGTTTTGATCTGCCGGTAGAGAAAAAATAACATATTCCCGTTCAACTTAATAATTCACTTTTGAAGTACGGAACAGAGAAAGAATAATCAGAACCTCATTAATATCATCTTTTCATTATATTTTAAGAGACATCCTTTTATTATCAGATTTAACACATTATATTTCGGTGTTGATGCTGATTGATTTCTGAATATTCCTTAAAATACAGGATAGCTATGAAGATGAGCCGGGTTTTTGTTAGATTATTTTCTGTACTCATTCTGGGCCATCTGTGCACGGAGGCATTTTCACAATCACGGGGTCTTAAGACCATTAGTGAAGATGAATTGAAATACCACATGAATTTTCTTGGAGCAAAGGAATTCAGAGGCAGGGAAACACCTTCCCCTGAGCTTGAGATTGCAACATTATATCTTGGTAACTGGGCAAAAAATGCCGGACTGAAACCAATAATGAAAGATGGTTCATTCTATCAGACAATTCCATTTACCGTGACTTCCGTTTTTCAGCCTAATACCAAAATCAGAATTTCAAATGGGAGCGGGGAGCAGATATATTATTATGGCAAAGCTTTCAGCGGAAATTTTACTGACAGCGGCTCTTATGAAGGGAGTGTTGTTTTTGCAGGGCTCGGAATCAATGACCCGGAAAACGGATGGGATGATTTAAAGGGTCTTGATCTGACAGGGAAAGTGGTAATCATTCTTGATGAACCCCGGAAGGGTAATAATTATGCTCAGGGCTTCTCTGTATCCAACAGGCTTAATGCCATTGTATCTACCATCAGGGAAAGAGGCGCTAATGCCGTTTTTTCAGTTGTTAGTCCCGAAAGAGAGCAAAAACTGGCCGCAGGTTCAAGAATATTTGACGATATTCCTTCCGGCAGAATGGGAGTTCTTTATGATTCGCAGAGAACAAGCTTCCCCTCGGGAAATGAACCGGCAACACCAACTGTCGTTAGCCGGCCATCTCTTCCTTTCGGTCAGGCCGAAATAAGTCACGAAATGGCAGCCTTGATCCTTGGTATAACTAAAGCTGAAATTGGCGATATGTTTAAGGCGATAAGACTGGGAAATCAGGTTCCTTCAAAAAATATTTCGGGTAAAAATATCCGCCTCGATGTGGAGATAGAAAAGTATGCCTCTACCTCCAGGAATGTTATTGCAGCTGTTGAAGGCTCCGATCCGTTACTGAAAAATGAATATATTGTAATATGTGGCCATGACGACCATCTTGGAATAAGTGATGGTGAAATAATGCCGGGTGCTGATGACAACTGTACTGCAACTGTTGCATTGATTGAGATTGGTCAGGCTTTGATGACCGAAAGGCCCAAAAGATCTGTAATCCTTTGCTGGTTTACCGGTGAGGAAAAGATTATGAATGGCTCTCACTATTTCCTTAATAACTGCCCGGTGCCTGTTGAAAAAATAAGTGCCTGTCTCGATATGGATATGATTAGCCGTAATAATCCGGACAGCCTTTTTCTGATTGGTACCGATCTGCTAAGCTCTCAGCTTGATGCCTCTGTAAAAAGGGTAAATTCCCGGTCAGGCATCAATTTCGGATTCGATTACCGATACTCAAATCTGACTCATCCCCAGCGTGTTTATTTCAGAAGCGACCATTATCCTTTTATCCGGTTCGGGATCCCTTCAGTCTGGTTTTTTAGCGGTTTCACTCCGGATTATCACACCCCGGCAGATGTGCTGGAATCGGTTGATTATAATAAATTTTTTAAGGTAACCAGGTTGGTTTACCTTACTGCCTTTGACATAGGTAATATGAAGGATCTCTTAAAACTTGATGTAAATCCGGCGGTAACCTCACGCGGTATTCAGAATGTGAAGGAACCCAGCTTGTATAAAGCGGGAGGGAGGTAGCTGCTGCAGGAAATGCAATTACAATATCAAGCACTGATGGCTCAACTATTTTTACTTATACATTGGCAAATAATCAGTTAACTCTTTCACAAAATGCGAATTCGGCAATATATACTAAAACATCCCCTTTAAACCCCGACTGTGTAGACCCCCAGCTGGCAGGGAAATGGTGTATTATGTCGAGCAATTACAACAGCTATTCAGGTGGCGGTTCTGAAAGCCAGGAGTGCATTACTCTGAATCAGGATGGTACTTATATTTATTCCTTTTCTTCAAGCAGATCAGCTTATACAGCTAATCAGGCTGGTTATGGAGGCACATCAGGCCAGGATTCTGACCGCGGTTTATGGAAGACAGACGGATTAACACTTATATCAGTTTTCCAGACAACAGGAAAGACAACACGGTATTCCCTGAAAAAAGAAAATGTGCAGAATGGTGATGCTGCTATAGTTGTTGGCGGAAAAAGATTTATTACAACTCTTAACCGGCCACCCTGGTGAAAACGCAAATGACCTTTCTAATTGATATTATTAATTTAAAACCTGAAAAGATGAAAATTGTAACAACAGCACTTCTTCTCATGATAGCTTTAAACAGTTGTCAGTTCAGTAAATCGGTAAAAAAAGACCTGGCCTCAGGCTTACTTACAACCGGTGATGGTCTCTCCTGCGACGATGTATATATCGCCGTAAATGATGAGAAAGTAAATAGAAATACTTTTATCTATGGGGAGGAATTTGTTATTAAATTTAATGATATTGAAGGTTTCACAAAGGAAAATGATTATCTCTTTCCGGGAATGAAATTAGTTGTCACCAGTATAGCCGGCGATACGGTTTTACAGTCAAAAGATCTTTATAGTGAATACCCTAACGGGATGAAGCTGTCCCCATTGCTACTTACTTCAATTTTATCGGTTGCCTCACCCATGAAATCCAAAGGTGAATATTCATTGAACATACTTATCTGGGATAAAAAGGGTGATGGCCACTTTACTGCAAAACTGGATTTTAAAGTTGAACCCAATGAAAACATTGTAACTTCTTCACTGAATGTTAAGTGCGATGAAATCTATCTCTATTCCGAAGAGAGAGCGAAAGTTATTCCGGGTAATAAGATCAGATTCAACGAAAATACCTATTTTATCTTTGAAGGGCTTTCCGGTTTTACAGAGATAAACGGAATGGTTTTTCCTGGTCTCAGTTTAAAAGCAACTGATAACGATGGAAATGTGATTCTCGATTATCCTGATCTCTTCTCAGATTATGATGACAAGGGACTGGCTGTAACTGATTTCAACTCGAGGGTAACATCAAATTTTATTATTCCTGCCTCGCAGTTTAAAAATCCTCTTCATTGCGAGTTGATCATTAAGGATAAGAAAAGTGATGCCATGATTAATGTCAAAGCTGATCTGATTCTGGAATAATACCAGGATCTGCTATTTCTGCCGTTGGCAGCTTTCATGGAAAAGAGTAACTTTGTTCACAGGATAATTAGAACCTCCTGCAAATAACTTTTTTAAGCTGTTCCCATGAAAGCTGTCTCAGTTAAAGAACTCAAACTGGAATTAGATAATCGTTCACCTAAAGAATTACGTGAGCTTTGTCTGCGTTTGTCTAAATTTAAGAAGGAGAATAAGGAGTTACTGACGTATCTTTTGTTTGAATCATCAGACGAAGCTACATATGTTGAAAGTGTTAAGATGCATATTGACAAGCAGTTTGAAGAGGTTAACAGGAAGAGTTACTATTTTATCAAAAAAAGTATCCGCAAAATTTTATCCGACACCAGGAAGTATTGCAGATATTCACAAAACAAAAAAACTGAAATAGACTTGCTGATATATTTCAGTTTAAAACTTAAAAACTTCCGGCCCTCCATAAGGAAAAATAATGCCCTTCGCAATCTTTACATCAGACAAACAGATTCAATCACAGAGAAAGTTTCGGCCCTTCATGAAGATCTGCAATATGATTACAGGACAGAATTAAATGCCCTGACCGAATCTGATAAATGATAACTAAAAGAATCTGGTTATTGAAACATAACTTCCTCTGTTATAGATCTTCCCATTTGTTTCATCCCGGTTTATTTTATCCAGGCCAAATTTATATAAATAGCCCATCTGTAATTTCAGGTACTGAAATCCAAACCCTACTCTTAACCCTTTTTCATTTGTGACATAGGTTGAACTGAAATCAGCCGGTGAGCCTTTTCCTGTTGCATTAAAATTGTGTCTGTAATATCCGCCGGCAATGATGAATGCTATTGGTCTTGAATAATCATTTTGAGGTGTTGTTATGAGTATGTCAGCCTGCGGCGACACAGAGTGCATCTGAAGGTATCCTGTTTCTGTATTCCCTCCTGTCATCTCATAGACCAGTGAGGGTTGGAATGACAACATCCGGGAGATCTTCAATTTTGATGAAATGCCTGCTGCCACCGAGAGGGCCGGTTTGGCATCATAAAACATACTCTTGTAGAATTGAGTATTATTTCCTGCTTCAAAAGTCAATCCTGTCATAAACTTCGGGTTGACTGATCTTGCAATAAACCTTTTGTTTGGTTCAATTGTCTCCATGTTTGCAAGCTCAGATGTAATAGACGATATCAGGCTTACGATCTTACTCATTCCCTCATAATCAAGAAGATTGCTGTCATCCTCTGGTTTATGATAAGGAGAAATCAAGCCTGTAGAAATATAGAAGGCAGGTATATTTCTCTTTCCAAAAGACCAGGTATCGGTTCTTGATTCGATGGAATTTGAGCTCTTCCCAACTGGTATCATTTCGCGGGCAGCAATTTCAAGCGCAAATTTCTCGCCGTTTTTAAGTGAATTAAAGCCATTAAGATCGACTCCTTTATTTTTGCTGAACATTCCAACCATATCAAGACTGAACATTGATTTTATTTTTGAAGAGTCTATCCCTTTATGAGAAAAGAAGATCGAAGAACCGACCAGTCCGGCCTCTTCCCCGTCGAAGGCTGCAATGATTATGCTTCTTTTAAGATCCTTTTTATTTGCAGCAAGTATTCTTCCTGTCTCTATGATTGAGGCAACCCCCGATGCATTATCGTCGGCCCCATTAAAAACTATTTTCTTTCCGCCTTCCCTTTTCCAGCCCATATGGTCGTAGTGAGCTCCGATAACAATAAATTCATTTTTTAATACAGGGTCGGATCCTTCAATAATACCAATGATGTTCTTTCCTTCAATAAGCGAAAGTCCGGCAAATTGCTGGAAGGCATTAATGTAATTCTCATTGAAAGGGACAATGCCTGCAAGTTTGAATTGTTCAGTAATATACTCAATAGCCATTGCTTTTTCAGGAAATCCGAATGCTCTGCCGCTCAGAGAATCAGAGGCAAGCAGGGTGACATGTTCTCTTAATGAGCTCACAATGCCCGGTGTCTGAGCTGTAAGAGTTGAACCGGAAAATAAAACAACGAACAGGGAGTAGAGCAGGAGTCTTTTCATCACAATAAATTTTGGCATTGTAAAAATAGCAAAACGTTGGTGCCCGGTAAATATTGTTACATAAATTATTATTGGGGCATTGCAAATTCATCACAGATTATTAGTTTACAAAGGTAGGATGACTCTGAAGTTTCAGTCATGTTTCTCATTGGTAGAACTCTGATCTAAAAGATGAAGTAATTTCGTACTTTTGAAACAATATTTTTTAAAGCAGAAAGGTAAAATAAACATGATAGATTTATTCTCCTCATGGGAACCGACAGAGAGAATGCCCCTGTTCTTTATCGGACACGGAAGCCCGATGAATGCCATTTTAAGGAATGAATTTTCAGAATCCTGGCGAAATATCGCGAATACAATTCCTGCTCCAAAGGCAGTTTTATGTATTTCAGCTCATTGGGAAACAGGAGGAACTTTTGTAACTGCTATGGAAAAGCCAAAAACAATTCATGACTTCGGAGGGTTTCCAAAAGCACTTTATGATGTTCAGTATCCGGCTCAGGGCAGCCCTGCACTGGCTCAGGAGGTGAAAAGGATGGTTAAAGGCGCTGAGGTGGGTCTGGATGAAAAATGGGGATTGGATCATGGTGCCTGGAGCGTAATCAGATGTATCTACCCCGAAGCCGATATTCCTGTTATTCAATTGAGTCTCGATTATAAAAAATCTCCGCAGCAGCATTACGATCTTTCCGGGGAGCTGAACTTTCTAAGGAGGAGAGGTGTCCTGATAATCGGAAGCGGTAACCTGGTTCATAACCTGGGGATGATCGCATGGGACCATGCCGGCGATCAGGAATATGGATTTGACTGGACAATTGAGGCCAATGACATATTCAAGCGGCATATCCTTTCCGGAAATCATAAAGAACTTATCGGCTATTCCGGACTTGGCAGGGAAGTTCAGCTGGCTGTTCCAACACCTGACCATTACCTCCCTCTTCTCTACACCCTTGCTATGAAAGAAGAATATGAATCAGTATCCTTTTTTAATGATAAAGCTATAATGGGCTCATTAACTATGACATCTGTCAGAATCGGATAAACCGGAACATGATGCAGCGAACGAACTATTTTGAGGGAAGAAGCTAAATATTTAAAAAATGAGATGATTTAAAATTCAATTCTGCTTCCTTTAGCTATTTTTGCCCGTGAAAATATATTAATATGAAATCCTGGTTCTCCGGTGAAGCATTTGCAGTGATTCACGTTAAAAACTTCCGATTATATCTGTCGTATCGCAATTTTATGACGATGGCAACAATTATGCAATCGGTCATTGTTGGATGGCAGATCTACGATTTAACTCATAATGTTCTGTGGCTTGGTTTTATTGGTCTTGTTGAAGTTATTCCGCAGGTCAGTATCTCTCTCTTTGCAGGCCATTATATTGATTTATGGAACCGGCACAAGATCGTTAATTATACAACTTTGTTACTGATTCTGGGTTCGGCAATACTTTTGATTTATAGTGCAAATGTGGCATATTTTTCAGCACGATTCGGTGCCTTCCCTGTTTTCATCACTATCTTTCTGACAGGTCTGGCCCGCGGGATTCTTAATCCTGCGCAGGTTGCATTGATGGGGCAACTTATACCCCGGAATTTATATGCCAATGCTGCTACATGGAATAGTGCCAACTGGCAGGTTGCTGCAGTAATGGGGCCGGCTATAGGCGGGCTTATTTATGGGTTTTGGGGTATCGTACCCGCCTATTCACTTGTACTTGGCTTATATACTTTGTCTTTCTTTATGATAATGTTTATTAAATGTGACAGACATGTAGTTATTGAGACAGCCGAAGGTGTATTTACGAGAATCCGAAGCGGTATAAGCTTTGTTTTCAGGACACCGGAATTGCTTGGAGCATTTACACTCGATATGTTCGCCGTTTTGTTCGGAGGAGCAGTTGCCATGCTACCAGTATTCGCATCCGATATTCTGTTTGTGGGGCCTCAGGGGCTTGGTTTACTAAGAGCCTGCCCAGCTATGGGAGCCACAATTATGGCTTTCATTATGATGTTCAGGCCACCTGTGAACAACACCGGAAAGGTTCTTTTCATAGCTGTAATTGGTTTCGGGCTTTGTATGATTGGCTTTGCCCTGTCAACGAGTTTTATACTTTCAGGGATTTTATTAATTCTCAGTGGGGCTTTTGATAATGTAAGTGTTGTGATAAGAGGAACAATACTTCAGCTCTACACGCCCGACAATATGAGAGGAAGGGTTGCATCTGTGAACAGTATCTTTATCGGGTCGTCAAATGAGCTGGGCGCTTTTGAATCGGGGGTTGCTGCTAAACTGATGGGTCTGGTACCGTCAGTTGTTTTTGGAGGTTTTATGACTCTTGCAGTAGTTTTTACAACCATTAAGATAAACAAACCACTCAGGAAACTTTCGCTCAGAAATAAAATCTGAGGTTAATTTCTTTCTTCCCGTGAATGGTCTCCGCATCAGAGAGAAAAATATGATGCAGCAAATTTCATCTGAAAAAACAAAAAGGAACGGAAGCCGGTTACACTAACTTAACGATTTCTGAATTGGAGATCACATATTGTTATATTCAATGCGTAATATGAATATTTCATTGAATATCATTTTTATAGTAATCACGAAATAAAATCTTACCTTTGAGTCCGTTAAACCAGTTAATTAATAATAAACCAAATCATATTTATGGGAAGATCGCAGGAGACATCGAATAAAAAGGAAGTAAAAAATAAAAAAGACAAGAAGAGAAAAGATAAAGCAAAAAAGAAGCTGATACGTAAAGAGACCGGAAAAAGCAGCTTTGAAGATATGATTGCGTATGTAGATGAATACGGAAAGATCTCATCAACTCCTCCCGATCCTGCCAGAAAAATTCAGGTCGATTCAACAGGCATTGAACTGGGTGCCACCAAAAATGAACCGTCACAGAAAGAAGATTTTATCCGTAAAGGGGTTGTTACATTTTTTAACAGCTCAAAAGGATTCGGTTTTATACGTGATATGGAAAATAACCAGAGTGTTTTTGTCCATGCCAATAACCTGTCAGAAATTATCAAAGAGAATAATATTGTCACTTTTGAGATTGGCAAAGGTCCCAAAGGGCTTACTGCTCTTAAGGTAAAGCTATTTAAGGGCTGACCCCAGGCGACTTATCTCTGCAACTCCGTTATGTGCCGTAAGGATATATCTGAATGAACCGGGCGCTGGTAACAACTTAATTGATTCGGTCTGCATCCTGGTATCCATATTGAACATTTCAGTAAAATGGTCATACTTACCATCCACAACAATAAGATTATCGCCTGTAACCAGATAGTCAGTGCCAATTATGTAGCACGATGATCCTGGTGTATGTCCCGGTGTATGTAAAATCTTTATTTTCAGTCCGTCAATAGTCAGTGTATCGTTGCTGTCAAGCAGTTTATACGGGCCGTATTTCCATTTTGTTTTTGAGAATTTATTTCTGGCGGTAGTCCCGTTAATCATCTGTTCTTCATCGCGGTGCATATATATGGCAGCGTTTTTAAACAATTCTGCTGCCCCGGTGTGGTCTCCGTCGGAGTGAGTAAGCAGAATGGTGGTAACTTTTTTCGGATCTATATGCAGTTTCGTCATCTCCTCATTAATTATTCTCTTACTAATTCCGGCATCCACTGCGAGGTAATTCTTCTCACCTTTAAATATATAGGCATTAACAAACCTGTCTTTCAGGCACCACACAGAGTCGTTAACAGCAAATGTCTCTACAGGGGTCATTGATTTTATCGCCTGACGGAAATTGATATACAGTATTAGTGCGGCAATGGTCAGTAAGCCTACTGTTATCCCAACTGCCCACAGGATTCTTTTAACTCTTTTTGTCATATTATGAAGGATTTATGAGGCTAATATATGAAATAGCCGGGTAATTTCATACTGAATTCAACCTGAAATACCGGACCTCTTTTTCCGGATTTAGCCCTTTTTATGCAGTTTGTATAATCAGATATACCATTTGTAGAGTTACCCTTTTCCGGCGTTTATCTATAGCATAAATTTGTTGGGTAATTAGATACAAAGAGTTTTGAAGAAGAAGAAAAATTGAAACGACAGCCATAAAAAAGTTTTTTGAAAGTATTAACAATTAAATTAAAAAGCCATGAAAAGATTATTTATTGCAGCATTATTACTGGCAGCCATTAGTAATGTATCGTTTACACGGGAATTTGTTGCAGGAGGGAAAACCCACTCTGCATTAGGAGACTATAAGATTGAAATAGCCGATAATCCGGTTACCTTAAACGGTCAGGATTATAAAGCTTTTGTAATCAGCTATGAGAACTCCCCAATAGAGGTTAAAGTTGTGATAACTAAGGGAAAAAAGTGCAAGAATTATCTGGTTCTTTCCGATAAGCTTTCAGTTCAGTACGTCTGTAATGAAAACTATTTTGGGGTAGAAATGCTTGATAAGTCCCTTTCAGGTAATGGTTTTGCAACTACCGGCGAATCTCTTAACAGAAGCGAATACTTCCATCAGAAGAAGCTTGCTGCAGGAAAAAGGGGTGAGGTTGAGAATGCCCAGCTGATTGCTGCCTATTTTCCGATGCTTCTCCGGAACGATATGGATGTAACAGCCACACTTAAATAAGCATTGGTCACCGTCTGGCCAAAAGTAGTAAAGGTTCTTATTTAACAAAGAAAAGCCGTCTCAAAACATAATTGAGGCGGTTTTTTTTGAGACAACCTCCTTCATTCTATTAAACCTGAAGAAAACCATAAATAGATAAAATACCCCATTTCTTACCATTTGTCAGTTCAGATCTGCCATCCGTTAAGTGATCCTTTTCAATGTTTTTTAATCACCTACATTCGTAATGAAGTTTGATAGTGATCACTCTTCAAAAAGATAAAATAAGAGACAATAAGTTAAAATGTTATTAATAAAAATTAAATCGTAAAACCATGAAAAAACTAATTATTACAGCATTACTGACAGTAGCTTTTTGTAATGCATCGTTTTCAAGAGAACTAATTGCTGAAGGAAAATCAAATTCAGCTTTAGGAGATTATAGAATTGAGATGACCGATACACCGGTAACTATAAACGGAACCGAATTTAAGGCATTTGTGATCACCTATCAGAATTCACCTCTGGAGATTAAGGTTGCAGTTACTCAGGACACCAATGGAAAGAAATATATCGTTCTATCCGAAAAGCTTTCTGTCCAGTATGTATGCAACGCCAATTATTTCGGAGTAGAAAGACTCGATAAGTCGTTTGAAAAGGAGGGTTATTTTACAGCTGATGCTTCTCTTAACCGTAATGAGTATTTCCATCAGAAAGCTCTGACATCAGGTCAGGGATGTGAACTCGACAACACACGACTAATTGCCGCATACTTCCCAATGCTTATAAAAGATATTTAAGATCTCTACCCGACCGTTCGGTCACCCCCCTGGTTTCAGGTTTTAATTTAACTGAGAAAAGACGTCTGCGGATGTCTTTTCTTCATTTATAGGTACCATACAATCAGATAAATATGCGTTGAGTAGAATTGAATAGAGAAGATAATCCGGGTCAGGAAAATTTAAAAACCTTTCAGCTTCATATATACCGTTGGTATGAGAAGGAGAAACCCAATTACAATAAGAATTATCATTAGCGGAAGTACCCATCTGAACCATTTGTCATACGGAATCCGTGCAACACTCAGAACTCCCAATAGCACCCCCGACACAGGGGTAATCATATTCGTAAACCCGTCGCCAAACTGATAAGCCATTACAGTAGCCTGCCTAGATACTCCGATCAGATCAGAGAACTGCGACATCATTGGCATAGTGAGAGCTGCCTTTGCTGAACCTGATGGCATAACAAGGTTAATGAGATTCTGAACTGCATACATCATGCTCACTGATGCCATTTTGCCCATTCCGCTTATTGATCCGGATAACTTGTAAAGCAGTGTGTCTATTATATTTCCATTATTAAGTATGATGATTATTCCTCCTGCCAGCCCAACAATAAGCGCTGCAGACTGTATGTCCTTTACCCCGTCGAGAAACAGTTTTGTTATTCTGTTAGGAGAATAATTCATTGCAATGCCGGTTGCCAGCCCCATGGCAAAAAAGAGTGTGGCTATCTCCATAATATACCAGCCGTACCCCATTACTCCGGTAATGAGAATTAGTATTGTGAAAAGCAATATTTGAATAATGAAAAAATGTACTGATTTCCGTAAGCCAATCCATCCGGTTAATCCGAAGAGTCCTGTAAGCAGAGGAAGCGCAGGTATTGAAACACTGTTTTCACCTATTGAAAGTGAGGTAAGAGGATAATACCATGAAAAGAGCCCCATAACCAGAAAAATAACTAAATAAATTATCCAGGCAGAAAGTGGGGTGGAATAATCAATTTCTTCTGAATTATTCTCCCGCCGGTCTCGCCAGAATTTGTCATCCTCAAAGACAACAGAGAGCAACGGATTTTTCTTAATTTTTTTTGCATATCTCAGGACAAAAATAAATCCGGCCAGGTTGATTATCAGCCAGCAGAACATACGGTATCCGATTCCGGAAAAAAGGGGAAGGTTTGATAAACCTTGTGCTATACCTATTGTAAACGGATTTAATATGGCACCTGCAAAACCCAGTCCTGCGGCAATAAAACATAGAGAAACACCCGTTACTGAATCGTAACCCATAGATATTGAGAGAGGTACGAAAATGATGATAAAAGCTATTGTCTCCTCACTCATCCCGAATACCGCACCGAAAATACTGAACATCGTCATGATGAGAATAAAAATCAGATTGTCAGCACCAATTTTTGAAATGACCCTGTTGTTCTCAATTCTTTTGCTGAACCTCAGAAACGACTGAATGGCGACATCTATCGACTTGCTTTCGTTCATGATCCAGAAGGCACCTCCAATTATCAGAATGAAGATGATAATACCAGCTTTATCAACAAACCCGTCAAACAGAGCTGAAAAGATCTGCCATGTCTGCGGATTGTTCCCGGTATAATGAAATGACCCAGGGATGACAACATTACGGTCAATACCGTTTACTGTAACAATGTGTCTTTCAAATACTCCGCCCGGAACTATCCATGTCAGGATTGCAGATATAATTATTATCCCAAAAACAATTACGTAGGTGTGTGGAATTTTCTTTAACATATTGCAATAAGATCAAAACAGTTTTATTTTCATCTTTCTGAATCTCCCCGAATCAAAAATGTCTCCCATAAGTGTTCCTCCACGTATCATCAGATAAGGTTCCCTGACATCTGCAGGAATATCAAAAACAAGTAATGTTGTATCAGATTCCCCATGACGGGTAATATAGCTTTCTTTTAAACCAAAAGGTTTCGATTTGTTGATAACATACTGATTTTCTTCAATGTTATCAAAAATATTTCCCTTTTCATCAATAATGTATGCAATAGAGTTACTCCAGTTATGATCGACCCGCAATGCTTTGTTCTCTGTTTTAAAATGGACGATGTAATAAATCCCCATCGCATAAATCGTATCTCTTTCACCTATTATTTCAGGAGTTTTTGAAAAAGCTGTCACGGAATATTCAAAATCATCATGATGAATATTCTGATTGAGCCCGATAATAAAAGCACTGTTGTCTGACTTACACGAAATGACCGAAAGTGCCAATCCTGCATAAACGAGGATAAGTAAAAAGAATGCCTTTTTCATGACTTGAATTCTTAAGATTTATGTAACAAATGTATTAAAATAATATAGTCAACCGCCAACAACTTTGAGCAAGAACTATTTTTGTACTTTTAAGACAATATAGTTTTTATTATTCACCTTTTAGATCCAAATTTGAGAGCCTCATTTCGGCAATTCGGAATGATTTTTGTAACCATTCTGTTAAACTATCCGTTATGGACCAAAAAATATCGTTACCTATACTGATATTATCCCTGTTTCTGGCAGGATGTGAACGTATTGCACTTAACGAACCATTTTCTGCAAAGGTCGGGGACCGGTTCAGAGTGGATTCCAATTTATCTTTTTCTGTTGATAGTGTTAACGACTATCGATGTCCATTGCTTTTTGAATGCATCTGGGGTGGTGACGTAAAAATGTTTTGTACATTTTATGAACCACATCACGATACTGACACCGCTATTTACCTGGTTAGCTCTGGAAATATGATCAGAATGGGCGGTTACAGCTTTAAACTGCTTACTGTAGACCCTCAAAGTCAAAGAGGAGAATTAATTCCACAGAATGAATACAAACTGGATATCATTGTCCAGAAGGAATAATCCCCGGTTTCATTCTTATTTCTTTTACCTTATAGTCGCTTAAGCCAGATCCCTTTAACTATATTTGGCGAAATATTATCTGCTATTCAACCTTAAAATAAATATTATAATGAACCTGACATTCAGAACAACACCGGAAGAACGCGACATAAACAGAGTTAAGGAGATTGTTGATTCAACGCATTTTTTCTATGACCATGAAGTAGAGATTGCCGTTGAACTGGTGTCCGAAAGATTAATTCAGGGTGAAGCTTCAGGTTATTATTTCGTTTTTGCAGAAGTTGATGGTGTAACACTTGCTTATTCCTGCTATGGCCCTATTACAATGTCGAAAACAAGTTTTGACCTTTACTGGATCGTTACCCACAACGATTTCAGGGGAAAAGGTATCGGCAGGAAGCTGCTTGAGGAGACTTACAAACACGCCAGAAATCTGGGTTGTAAAATAATTATTGCCGAAACTTCAGGTCTTGAACACTATTCGCCAACAAGGGCATTTTACCTGAGCAATAAGTTTGAACCGGAGGCAAGGCTTAAGAATTTTTACAATGAAGGAGACGATAAACTGTTTTATACCAAAAGAATTGATCAGACCTTATAGGTTTTCCGCATCATTCTTTCTGCCCGGATCGATGATAAGCCTTAGTGAAGAGTCTCTTGTTAAATAGTACCATGCCCAGTTGATGAAGATCATCAGCTTGTTTTTTACGCTAAGAATAAGCATAAGGTGCAGGAACATCCAGATGAACCAGGCAAAATAACCTTTGAACCTCATAAAAGGAAGATCAACCACCGCCCTGTGCTTTCCAATGGTAGCCATTGATCCCAGATCCTTGTATTCATACTCTTTCAAAGGTTTCCCGTTTAAAAGGGCTTTCAGATTGCTGGCTAAATTTTTCCCCTGATTAATAGCCACATTAGCAACCTGGGGATGGCCGTTAGGGTAAAGCGGTGTTTTCATACTGGCTATGTCGCCAATGGCAAATATGTTTTTATATTCCGGAAGTCTGTTATATCTGTCAACAATATACCTGTTCGATCTGGTAATAGATGTTTTAGCAATCCCATCAACCAGGTTACCTGTAACTCCGGCAGCCCATATCACATTTTTACTGGGAATTTTTTCATTGTTGTTAAGGGTAATCGTGGAGCCATCATATCCGGTTACAAAAACTTCGGTCATTACAGTTACTCCAAGTTCCAGAAGATACTTCATCGAAGTTTTTTTGGACTGCTCCGACATATTATTCAGAGTATAAGCACTCCCCTCAAGCAGAATTATTCTGAGGTCAGTAAAGTCAGCACCCGGATAATCTTTAGGAAGAATATTTTTTTTCATCTCTGCAAAAGCACCGGCCAGCTCAACACCTGTTGGCCCGGCACCAACGATAACAATATTCAGGAGCGGATCGTTCTCCCTGTCACTTGCGGGAAAAATATTTTCAAATCCCAGAAGTATACGGTTGCGGATCTCAAGTGCCTCTCCTGTGGTCTTCATCGAGAGGCATTTTTTCATGATCTCTTTGTTACCGAAGAAATTTGTATAACAACCTGTCGCCAGTACCAGATAATCATAAAAAAATGTCCCTTTTGTTGTGTTTATGGCATTTTCGTCGGCCCTTATCTCAGTTATTTCGGCAAGATGAAAACTAAGGTTGGGCGAATTCTGGAATATTTTTCTGAATGGAAATGAAATAGTTGATGGTTCGAGCCTGGAACTAGCGACCTGATAGAAAAGCGGCTGAAACTGATGGTGGTTTTGCTTGTCAATAAGCAAAATATCAAAATCGGAATTGTGAAGTTTCCTTGCCAGTTGCAGACCCCCGAATCCACCACCGGCTATGATCAATCTTTTTCTGTTTTCCATTTGTTCTGAAATTACGAAGTACAAATATACTGAAGCGCGTGGACAAAACAGAGAAATCTTATATTGGAAGCAGGAAAGAGCAGTAATAGAGACTATCTGAAATTTATTTTTATTTTTGTTTTAAATCCCGGTTCATTGTTTTCTGTTCCTAAAACTGACTTAATGAATACTTCAACACGCTTTTTCTTCACTTTTCTTTTCTGCATTAATTTAATAATGCCGCTTAATCTTTCATCTCAGAATGTTATATTTACCCGTCAGGATACTCTTCGGGGTTCAATAACTGCTGAGAGAGCCTGGTGGGATCTTACCTATTACCATCTCGACATCTCAGTTAATCCTTCCGGAAGAACAATTGAGGGAACCAACACAGTTACATACAGGGTTGTCACACCGGATGCCAGAATGCAGATAGATCTTCAGGAGCCTATGCAACTCATTGATGCTGTTCAGAATGGAGCCTCCCTTAAATTTATCAGGGATGGTAATGTTTATTGGATTGATCTTAAGGAGAAGCAGGAGCAAGGGAAAATATATTCTGTTATTCTGACTTTTGCAGGAAAACCCAGAGTTTCAACCAGGCCTCCATGGGTTGGAGGGCTCACCTGGTCAAAAGATAAAAAAAAGCAGCCATTTGTTGCAACTTCATGTCAGGGCGATGGGGCAAGCCTCTGGTGGCCCTGCAAGGATCACATGTACGATGAACCCGATAGTATGCTTATAAGTGTGAATGTTCCTGAAAATCTGATGGATGTTTCGAACGGGAGACTTAGAAGCGTTGTAAAAACGAAAAACAACACAACAACATACAACTGGTTTGTTGCTAACTCTATCAGCAATTACAGTGTTAATATCAACATCGGTGACTATGCACATTTTTCAGAAATATTTCAGGGTGAAAAAGGGGCGCTGGATTGTGATTATTATGTGCTGAAGGAGAATCTTGAGAAGGCAAAGAGACAATTCACACAGGTTCCGAAGATGCTTGCTGCATTCGAGCACTGGTTTGGCCCTTATCCTTTCTATGAGGATGGTTATAAGCTTGTTGAAGCACCTTATCTTGGCATGGAACATCAGAGCTCCGTTACTTACGGCAATGGATTTAAAAACGGTTACCGCGGAACAGACCTGAGCGGGACAGGGTGGGGACTTAAATTCGATTTTATTATCATTCACGAATCGGGGCATGAGTGGTTTGCCAACAGCATTACATACGAGGATATTGCCGATATGTGGGTGCATGAGAGTTTTACCAATTATTCAGAGAACCTTTATGTTGAGTATTATTATGGCAAAGCGGCCGGAAGCGAATATCTTATAGGTACCCGTGCCAAAATTAAAAATGACAGACCAATAACCGGGATTTATAATGTCAACAATGAAGGATCCGGCGACATGTACTATAAAGGCGGAAATATGCTTCATACCCTTCGTCAGATTCTTGGCGATGATGAAAAATGGAGAGCTGTTCTCAGGGGTATGAATAAGGATTTTTATCATCAGGTTGTTAAAGGCTCACAGATTGAGAACTACCTGAGCGAAAAAACAGGTATTGATCTGAACTCCTTTTTTGATCAGTATCTGCGCGACGTAAGAATCCCAAAGTTTGAATATTACATAACGGGAAATAATCTTACTTTCAGGTGGAATAACTGTGTCCCTGATTTTCGTATGCCATTAAAAATATATGTAGAAGGAAAGGCAATGAATATCTTCCCGACTGTCACTTATGCAACTGTTACACTAAGTTCTGCCACTCATGAAATAGCAATAGATAAGAACTATTATGTTGAAGCAGCCAATTTATCAGAATAATTACGGCATGAAGGGTTAACGCCACTTTGACGCAATTGCAAAAAATAAATCGTATTCTTCCTGTTGCAGGCTTCCCTGGTTATATCCCGCTGAAATCAATATCCTTAAACATCAATGACGGAGTTCTGAATGAGTCATTCTCCAGAACATCGCTTCCTGTTTCGATGAGATTGAACCAGAACTGATTCATGTTGCCTGATATATTCATCTCGTTTACGGGGTGAACAATTTTACCGTTTTCAATAAAGAATCCTTCAATGCCATATGAGAAATCGCCAGTAGATCCATTACAGTTACCTCCGTTAAAGCCGGTAATGAAGATCCCCTTTTTTATAGTTTCCATCATCCCTTTCAGGTCTCTTTTGCCTGAAGCAAAAACAACATTTGATGAACTCCCGGAGGTGGGTTTCATTTTTAGTTTTTTGCCATAATAGGTATCAATATAAAAATTGCGAAGTACTCCTGCCTCGATAATGGGTCTTTTTACTGATTTAAGCCCTTCATTGTCAAAAAGCTGAGACCCGAATCCTGATGGGATAAACGGATCATCGTAAATTGTCAGTTCAGTAGAAGCAATTGGTTTGTTCTCCTTTCCTATGAGAAAAGACTGCTTCTGATAGATGCTTGAGCCCGACAGTGCCGAGAAGAGGGGACTGAGAACTGATGAAGCGGTACGGTTCTCGATCAGAACCTGATATTTTCCCGAAGCTATCTTTTTTGGTCCTATCTTGTTAAGAGCTCTCTCCAGAGCTTTTTTCCCAATATCAGTATTGATAAGTTTATCATAAAAGATTGCATTTTCATACCAGTAATCCGATGGCCTTCCGGTACCGCCATTAACCGAAACCTCTGCAGAAAGTGCTGCATTGCTGTTGCTGGAGTCACCTTTAAATCCATTGCTGGTAACCATAACAGTATTGCTGATGCCATCAGAATAACTGGCAGTTACGGATATTATCCTCTCATCTTTACCGAAAGCCTCATTCATGACCATGGTAGCAAGGTCGATCTTGGCTTTTGCATCAATTGAGTTCAGATTTCCGTCGAATGTTTTCAGATCGTCAGAACCTCCCTTATAATAAAGTTCAGGATCGGGGAGTGACCGGAATTCATCTTCTGCAAGAAAACGGGTGGCAGCAATAGCCTCTTCAATAAAGCGGAAAAGTTCATCCTTCTTCATACGGCTTGTGCTATGAACAGAGTATTTTTTATCGACATACAGTTCAATAGAAAGACTGTTTCTTATTGATTCAGTCAGCTTGTCAATCTTCTGATCGCGGAGGTCGATATTACTTCTGCGGCTGTCGAAAATTGCAACCGAAACCTGATCGGCCCCATTTTTCAGAGCATGGTCCATTACCAGGTTGGCAAGGGTATATTTTTCACTTGTATTCATACAGTTTTTTTTCAGATTAGTTTAGCCATTTATTCCGCCAACGGTAAGTTTTTTAACTTTTATTGTAGGCATCCCAAAAGTGGCAGGAACGCCTTGTCCCTCTTTTCCGCAGGTAGCTCCTGCATTCGACAACTGCTTGTCATCAGCAACCATTACCAGATCGGCCAGTGCCTGCGGTCCGTTTCCAATAATATTAATGTCTTTTATCGGGCGGGTTAATTTGCCGTTTTCAATCAGATAGCCAAATTTTACAAAGAAGGTGAAATCGCCGGCACCTATATTCACCTGACCATTACTGAAATTATCAACATAGATACCATTCTTAACACTGGCAATTATCTCCTCTCTTTTGTGAGGTCCGTTCTCCATGTAAGTGCATCTCATTCTTGGAATTGGGATATTCCTGAAATCCTGTCTGCGACCATTTCCCGTTGGTTTTACCTTATAATGGCTGGCGCTTATCCTGTCGTGAAGATAGCTGTTCAGAATTCCATCTTTTACAAGAATCGTCTTTTCAGTTGCATTGCCTTCATCGTCGAAATTTAGTGTCCCGCGGTTGCCGGGAATTGTGCCGTCATCGGCAATATTTACAAAGTTCTCGGCGATTTTCTTACCCATTTTGTCGGAAAATATGGATGTGTTTTTCCGGTTAAAGTCGGCCTCGAATGCATGCCCCATCGCTTCATGGAGTAATATTCCGGACTCGCCGGCTCCCATTACAACCTCCATCTCACCTGCTTTGGGTTTGGTTGCATCGAATAATAGTGCAGTTCTTTTAACAACTTCGCCTGAGAGTTCATCGACAAGGTCATTTGTAAGAAACTCTGACCCGGTTCTGAAAGAACGTGTTACATAAAAGTTCTCAGTTTTTCCCTGGTCTTCCATTATACATACTGCCACCATTACAGCCATAGGACGAAAATCCCATGCCAGTTTACCTTCAGAATTGAAGACCATTATGTATGATGATGAATCAATGAGATATGCATTTACCTTTGTGACTCTTTTGTCTCCGGCAAAAACCTTTTCATTCATCCTCTGCAGAAACGGAATCTTTTCTTTGATAGATGTGTTTTCCCAGGAATTTATTACCGGATAGAAGTTCGGTGGCTGGAACTCATTGATATTGAGCGGACCGGCTGAAGAGGAGCTGTTGGCAATATTTGCAGCAGTTCTGGCTGCCTTCAGCATAGCTTCTAGGGTAACCTCTTCGGAATATGCATAACCTGTCTGGTCGCCTTTCAGCACCCTGATACCAACGCCGAACCTGATATTGGAATAGGCGCTGTTTACCTTGCCATCTTCAAGCGTACAGTTATTGCTCAATGTATGCTCAAAATAGAGATCGGCATAATCTGCCCCTTTTTCAAGGGCAGTGGAAATTACCTTTTGCAGCTGTTCCGGTGTTACTTCAAAATGATCCATGTAGCTTCCGGCATTGTCTGACACCGAAACACCTTTACATGACTGAAACACTGATGGAATGATTATAGAACCTGCAACTGTAATACCACCCAGTCGGATAAATTCCCGTCGTTTTAAATTCATGTGGTTTATGTTAATGTTTATCATCTAAATTTATAAAAAAATATTTTTAAAAAAAAGAACATCTGTCATGTGAAATGCAGATGTTCTTTATAATTGTTCATTAATATCTAATTATCAGCACTTTATAATATAAAATGCTCTCTGTTTATTGTTTTACAAGTACCGGTTCTCCGAATCCTATTTTTTCAAGAGGTTTCAGCTGGGTTGCTGCATCCCCAACCACCACATAAAACATTTTATCAGGTACAATGTATTTGTCAGTTATGGTTTTATGATCTTCAATCGTCATATTCTTTATAACCTCTTCTTCCTTTCTGATATAATCATCAGTAAGACCATATTTACTAATTGTGCCGAGCATACCTGCCAAAGCTTCGTTAGTTTCGAAACGAAGGGCATTCGATCTTATCATACAGTTTTTGATGAACTGAAGGTCATTTTCAGAGATGCCGTTGCGGTATTTTTCCATCTCATCCCTGAAGATTTTAACCGATTCAAAAGTTGCATCCGACCTTACACTTGAGGCGGCCATGAACGGAGCTATAATCTTCTGTTCTGCTATATAACTGGATGCCCCGTAGGTAAATCCTTTCTCTTCGCGTAAAATCTGGTTAAGGATGCTTGTGAAAGCTCCTCCAAGCCTGTAATTAATAAAATCTGCCTTTACATAATCAGGATTGTCTCTCGAAAGAGCCAGATAACCAATATAGATAACAGACTGGCGCGACCCCGGAATATCAACAAAATAGATCTTTGACTTTTCCGGACCGGAAGGCACTGCATAGCTGTTCATCTCAACCTCTTTGGCTTTCCATTCTGTCTCAAGCGGCTTAAGCGCTGCCAGTACCTGCTCTTTCGATACATTTCCTGCAACCTGTATCTTTGTTACCGATGGTGAGAAGTTCTTTTCATAAAAAGCCTTCAGGTCATCAGGGGTTATTTTATCAATCGACTCTTTGGTTCCCATTGAATTGTAACCGAAGATATGATCGGTACCATATAAGAGCTTATTAAAAAACTGGCTGGCTACACTTCTGGGCTGTGCTTCAGCCTGGATGATGCGGTTTTTTGTGCGGGTCTGTGCCATAACAAATTCTGCAGAATCCCACCGAGGCTGGAGCAGAATCTCTTTCATGAGCCCGATTGTCTTTTCAAAATTCCTCGAAAGAGTAGCTGCGCTTATGAATAACTCCTCACGGCCGGCATTCATCCGTATTGTCGAGCCAAGCAGCTGTATCTGCTCTTCCAGTTCTTCAGGGGTTTTTGTTTTTGTTCCCTGAGGAAGTACTCCTGCAACCATTGCGGCAACACCAGGAAGAGTGATCTTATCCTGTAAAAGACCTCCATTAATTACAATGGTTATATCAACAAGTGGTAATTCCTTATTCTCAATCCCGGAAACCTCTATGCCATTTGTCAATTTTGCTTTCCAAATTTCAGGAAGATTAACTTCCGGTTCTTTACCTGCAGCAGGCTCAGCAGTTCTGTCGATTGCCGAAGCGGTCTTAAGAATTTTGTCATCGGCAGTCTGAGAAATCTCAACCTGACTTGCTTCATTGATATTCTCTTCCTTAACCCCGGCCGGAACAGAATTCTCAGCTGTCATTTCCAACATTCCCTTTGGTACAAAGCTGGTGACAACATGTGGCTTGCCTTTAATGTATTTCTCATAAACCATTTTAACATCATTAAGTGTAACAGCCTTAATGTTCTCAATATCCTTTTCAATATATCCCGGATCGTTCAGATAGGTGTTGTAGAAGGCAAGCTGGATCGACTTACTGAAAACACTGGTTATCCCATCATAGAAATTTTTCTCGCTGGAGGCTTTTACCCTTTCAATATCCTTCTCCGTTATTCCTTCCTTTTCGAAACGATCGAAGGCTTCAAAAACAGCATCTTCTATCTCTTTGAGAGTTTTACCTTCATTTGCTCTTACATTGATTGTGAATTCTCCGGTAAGCTCCTCCGAATTGTTAAAGGCTGTTGCCCTTGAGGTCAGCTTTTTCTCTTTTACAAGTACTTTATACAGTGGAGCTTTTTTTCCGTCGCCCAGTATTTTTGCAAGAAAATCAAGTGCATAAGCATCTTTCTGATATGCCTGAGGAACAGGCCATACCATATTGATCTCTGGTACATTTGCAAAATTATCTTCATGATACAGCTTTACTGTTTTTTCCAGAACCGGAACCATTGCTGTGCGTACTGCAACCTCTCCATGCGATTTTATCTCACCGAAATATTTATTAATAAGAAGCTTCACTGAATCAGGACTAAAATCGCCGGCAAGTACAAGAGTGGCATTATTTGGTCCGTAGAACTTTTCATAATAAGTTTTAACATCACTAAGAGAGGCGTTTTTCAGGTCTTCCATTTCGCCGATAACTTCCCAGTTGTAGGGATGGCTTGCAGGGTAGAGGTTTTTACCAATAACATAATCGGTAAAACCATAAGGTGAATTATCTTCTCCCTGCCGCTTCTCATTCTGAACCACATTCTGCTGAATGGCAAGCGAACGGCTGGTAACCGAGTTGATGAAGAATCCCATACGATCAGACTCTAGCCATAACACTTTCTCAAGGGCATTTTTTGGAAACATCTCATAATAGGCGGTTATGTCGCGCGAAGTAAACCCGTTATTATTACCTCCGACCCCTTCAATGATTTTATCGAATGTCCCTGACGGAACATTTTCAGAACCTCCGAAAAGAAGATGTTCAAACAGATGTGCGAATCCGGTTTTGCCGGGAACCTCCCTGCTTGATCCGACATGATACATGATTGCATATGAGATCATTGGGTCGGAATGATCGGTATGAAGTATGACCTGAAGTCCGTTAGGCATTACATACTTCTCATAACTTAAATTCAGTTTGTCCGTTACAGGAGCTTTACTGCAGGCTGCAATTGTCAGCATAACAACTGTTACAGCCAGAATACCGGAATAGATGCGGATTTTGTTCATTTCTTTAGTTTTAATTTTTTTTATTGATAATTACATTGCTCTTGAAGAGACTAAGTACCTTTGACTTCCATCGCAAACATTTATCTGCAAATATAATGTTGAACTGCACATTTTGAGTCTTACACAAAGCAACAGAGCTGCAAAATATTTGTAGAAATGACGGTAATAAATGTGAACGAAGGTGCAGGGCACTGTAATAATAAGGTTTATTAGCTATTTTTATTCGTGTGTCTATTTCTTTCCTTAACTAAACGACATTTTTATATTATGAGTATTTGCTATCAATAATAATATTGAAACAACTGATTATGCGATTCTTCGGTAACATTCAAAGGACACTCATTGATGTTGTCATTCCGAACGAATCCGCCATAAAGCGGAGAAGTGAGGAACCGAGTCTCTGTTTTTGGGACGAGCTCACCGAAGGTAATCTCCTGTAATTAACAACTGTATCTTGTTAACAAAAAAAAATACTTAATTTATGCCTGATACCCGATAGTCATAATTTATTATTCAAATTTAATCAATTTTTAAATCTCTTTTAGCCTGATCTTACTCTGATGAAACATTTTTAACTATATTTCCTGAGTATTTATGATTTTAAAGAAATGAAAAAGAGCCTCTTTATTCTTATTTTCACTGCAGTTTCTGTTGCAACATCAGCACAGAACAAACCTTTTCTGTTTGAGATATATAATTATCTGGAGAATACCGAAGTATTCGAATTGAACCAGGAAGAGGGGCATGTTCCTATTGTTCCGTTTAACTCCATTGAAGATGCTTTAAGGAACAACCGTTCTGAGGCAACCTCTTTTCTTTCACTTAACGGTACCTGGAAATTTCACTTCTCAGATACTCCTGATGGAACTCCAATGAATTTTTTTGCAGATTATTACAACGATAAAAAATGGGATACCATTCATGTTCCTTCCAACTGGGAGATGCAGGGGTTTGGCGACCCTCTTTTCCGTAATGTAAAAACTCCATTTACTCCAAACCCGCCTTTTGTCCCTAAAGAATATAACCCTACAGGATCGTACAGAAAAACTTTCAGCATACCTGCCTCGTGGAGGGATAAAGAGGTTTTCCTGAGAATGGAAAAAACAGCTTCTGCCTCTTTCCTGTGGATAAACGGTATAGAAGTGGGGTATAATGAAGGTGCGCAGGAACCTGCTGAATATAATATTACGAAATATCTTAAGACAGGAAAGAATACAATTGCAGTAAATGTTTATAAATACTCAGATGGTTATTATCTTGAGGATCAGGATTACTGGAGGCTGGCCGGGATATTTGATGACGTGTGGTTATTTGCAACTCCGGCAACACACATCTTTGACTGGTATGCAAAAACAGATCTCGATGAGACTTATACCGATGCACTTCTTGATCTGTCAGTGGTTGTAAAAAATTATTCCTTAATCTCTGTGAATGATTTCACACTAAAGGCAACTCTCTTTGACAGCGGAAAAAATATTATAAAGAGCATGGTTTCTGAAAAATTCTCTCTCCCTGCCGGGAACAAAGAGAGTGTAAAAATTTCTGATACGATTATTAATCCATCAAAATGGTCTGCCGAGTATCCAAACCTCTATAGCCTGACTTTTGAGCTGATCAATTCTTCCGGAAAAACTGAAGAGGTGATCTCCGGCAGGATCGGTTTCAAAGAGACTGAAATCCGTAATCAGGTCTTCTATCTTAATGGTGTGCCTGTAAAACTTAATGGTATAAACAGCCACATGCAGCATCCTGTTTTCGGGCATACGATGGATGAAGCGACAATAAGGAAGGATATGGCGCTTTTTAAACAGTTCAATATCAACTGTGTACGAACTTCTCATTATCCACCGGTTATTAAGTATCTTGAACTGGCGGATGAGTATGGCATTTATATTGTTGATGAAACAGGCGATGAGTCGCATGCAACAGAATTTGTTTCAGAGAGAAAAGAGTGGGAAAATATGTATCGTGAAAGATCGCGCAAGATGGTTCTGCGCGACAGGAATCATCCTTCAATACTTTTCTGGAGTGCAGGCAATGAGAGTGGTGAAGGTGATAACATCTGCGCAGTTATTGAGGAAGGAAAGAAATATGACGCAACACGTTACTGGATGTATGGAGGCAATGCTTTTTCGCACAAATGCGAAGATATAATCGGGCCACGTTATCCTCAGGTCTTCAGCCTTATAAAGGATGTTTTCCTGGTTCCGGACAGTATCGACCCTCGTCCCTCATTTCTTGATGAATATCTTGCAGTTACAGGTAATGGCGGCGGTGGTCTCGATGATTACTGGGAGGCTTTTTACTCTCATCCGCGAAGTATGGGGGGTGCAATCTGGGATTATATGAGCACAGGGTTAACTGAAAAGATAAAATCGCTGAAGGATAGTTCGGTTAATAATGTTCAGGTAAATGTTATGGGACGTGCAAAACTTGTCCCGGGTGCATCAGGAAGAGGAATTGATCTGAATGGTCATGACCAGTGGGTGGAGGTTTACAGGGATAATGCTCTGGAGATAAGCGGAGATCAGCTTTCTCTCTCCCTAAAAGTATATCCTCGTTCACTCAGCAGTTCAGCCGGAACACTTATAACAAAAGGAAACTGGCAGTTCGGCCTCCATCAGATTGGGAAAGATTCTCTTGAGTTTTATGTTACTGCATCAACCAAACGTAAGGTTCAGATTGCACTTCCTGATAATTGGGAATACAACTGGCATCATGTTTTTGCCCAATATAACGGTACTTCAATTTCACTATCCATAGACGGAAAAGAAAGCATATCTGTTCCTCTTTCAGGAAAAATCCGGAATACTCCTTTTCCTGTGAATATCGGAAGGAATGCTGAGATCCATGGGCAGGAAACATCTGTATATATCTGTGATGCAATTATTGATGAGGTAAGAATTTTTCCGGAAGATATTTCAGCCGGTCAGCTGGAAAATTCCTCTGGTGACTTGAAGAAGAGGGCTGCCCTTTGGCTCGATTTTGAAGATATGGCTGTAGGAGGGGAGTTTTATAGTTATGGTATCGGAGCGAGAACTTACGGCGCAGTCTGGCCCGATCGCCGTCCGCAACCTGAAATGTGGCAGATAAAGAAATCGGCACAGCCTGTCTCTGCAAAACTGATCTCAGCCGATAAAGGAGAGATTGAGATAAACAACAGGTATCTTTTCACAAATCTTAATATGCTGTCAGCCAAATGGTTTCTTGAGGGTGATGGGGAGATAGTCGGTAAGGGTGAACTGGATCTCAATATCGGACCACAGAAAAAGGCAATTGTAACTCTTCCTATGAAAAAGCCGGAACTAAGGGAGGGTGTCAAATACAGGTTACTGGTTAGTTTTTGCCAAAAGGAAAAAACACTATGGGCTGAACCAGGCTTTGAGATAGCCTGGGATCAGCTGGAATTACCATGGTTTAAACAGGTTGAGGTAATTGAGGAAAAAACCACCTCATCATTAAATGTAAAAGAGGAAACAGGAAAAGTCATCATATCAGGAAAGGAGTTTGCCTGTACTTTTGATAACCGTTCGGGTATGCTTATCTCAGTGCAATATTCCGGGAAAGAGTTTATTAAAAAGGGTCCGGAGTTAAATGTATGGCGAGCCCCGCTTGCCAATGAAACAGATGAATGGGCCTTTGGTTCCTCAAATAAGAAGCATAAAACAGATGGTTACGGGCAGATGGCTGCAACGGAATGGTATTCAGCAGGCATTGATAAGTTGCAATTAATCAATGAGTTGTTTAACGTAGAAGAGGTTGATAATAATAATGTTACTGTTGAAGTGAAGAATATGATGTTATTGGGAACAGGAAGGGGGGCATTCAGGAACCATTTCACATATAACATCAGCAGCAGTGGTGAAATAACAATAGATCATACTGTAATCCCTGATGGAGATATGCCTTCCTGGCTGCCGGCAGTGGGAGTGGACTGGATCTTTGACAAGAGTCTTAGCAATATTGACTGGTATGGTCGAGGACCACAGGAGAATTACCCCGACAGGAAATCGGGTTACAAAACAGGTATTTATAAATCGACGGTAAGCGAAATGTATGAGCCTTACCTGATCCCTCAGGATTATGGTTTGAGATGTGACAACAGGTGGGTAAGGATGACAGATAAAGAGGGACAAGGAGTTGAATTCAGCAGCGATGAGTTATTTAATTTCAGTGCCCATCCATATTCTGAAGAGAACCTTACCAGTGCATTATATACCTACCAGCTTCACCAGTTTGAAGGGATAACTTTCAACTTTGATTATGCTACAAGCGGGGTAGGATGTACCGCAACTTCGGTATCACCTGCTTATCAGGTAATGCCGAAGAGGTACGATTTCAGAGTAAAGGTGAGACCGGTAAAACAATAAGCTCGTTATTCCAGCTCAACCTTTGCAAAGAGATTACTTGCTGACAGCTCAACGGCTTTCTTCAGGTTCTCCGTTGCAGACTTAGTGTCTCCAACTCCTTTATATCCAAGGCCTTTCAAAAGGTAATAATTTGATTGCTTAACATTTCCGGCTTCACTCTGCCCGAACTTTGCGAAGAAATCAACTTCAGAACCTGCGCTGATCAGCTTATTACCCTCTTCAATAAGTGAATTGAAATACTCTGAGGCTTTTACTTTATTCCCCAGTTTGAGATAGCTCAACCCCTGATAATACCTTATATAATTTGAAGCTGGTATTGGCTGATTTGCGGATAAAGTAAAATAGGATTTTGCTTTGGCTTTATTGCCAAGAGCTTCATAAGCCATTCCGATAAAGTAATTGATCTGAGGTGTTCTCATATCTCCCTGGTTGCTTTTGCTTTCTGGCTTGCCGGTATTTTCTGTTGTCAGCAGGAATTGCTCCAGAGCCTGACTGTATTTTTTCTCTGCAAGATATTTTTTGCCGAGTAACAGATGCGCGTCAACAGTAATGTCTCTCACTCTTGAGCTTCCTTCGCGGAAATGGAATGCGGTCTTGCTCAGATATTCTACAGCCTTTTCAGACTCTCCTGCAAGATTCAGCACAATAATCTCACGAACAAATGAATCATCCCGCTGACTGGCGATCGCATTCTTTCCTTCAAATAATTTTAACCTCTTTTCGATCGGAGTATTATTCATTTCATAAAGCGGATCAAGCTCTGAATAATAAACCGGGTCATCTGTTTTAACGGCAAAAGCTTTCTCATACGCATTTATTGCTTTTGGCAGATCTGCGGAATACTCATAATATCCCCAGCCCAGGTTTCTCCAGCCGATAGCAAGTGAGGGATCAAGTTTTACCGCTTTCTCCCAGTTTTCAATTGCTTTCTGAGGTTGCTTGTCGAAAAGTAAGTTTCCCATATAATAATAAGGTCTGGCATCATCAGGTTTATAAACAGAAGCAAGAGTCAGAACTTTTACATCTTCGAGTCTGAACGGGAACCCATAATCGACAGGCTGAAAAGATGCTTCCCTGAAAGATTTTGCTGCATTGAGCTTGTCTCCTTTATGATCCGCGATGTAACCAAGGTAATAACTGACCATCTGATTTTTTCCGGTGAAACGGCGAAGGATCTCTTCTGCTTCAGCAAAAAATCCATCGTTCAGATAACCTATGGCAAGTTCAAGGTAGTTTTCATCATAATCTCTCATTTTTTTGTTGAGATCGGAAAGGAGCTTTTCACTGCCGGAAGTATTACCGGTTTTTACCGCCAACAGATAGTTTTCGTTACCTGCCCTGAAGTCGAGAGGATCCTTCTCCAGAAGAATAGCAACGGTTTTAGTTGCACCTTTAAAGTCGCCGAGCTTTCGCTGAATAGATGCTTTCAGATTTATGGCACTGTTATTCCCGTCGTTGGTTGACAGTGATTCGTTTACCTGTCCGAGGGCTTTATTAAAATCGCCTTTTATGCACGAAATTCTTGAGAGTTCAATATATGCTGCAGAGTGATAAGCATAATCCCAGGTGGCGCGGTAAAGGGTGTCAATAGCTTCATCATACAGTTCCAGTGCTTTAAGAGTTAAGCCCTGCAGATAGAGTGGTTCGCAGGTTGATGGTCTGGTGTAATCCTTTGTGAGTCTTTTAATTGCTTTACCGAAGTAGCTTCTTGCAATATTGTATTCTCCGTTGCGGAGATGAATATTTCCGATAGCAGTATTGGTTCTGATATCGTCAGGATCGCGTTTCAGGGCCTCGTCAAAGTAATCCATGGCATTAAGCGTCGGATTATAGAACTGCAGGATGCGGCTGCCGGTCAGGAAGAGCTCTTCTACGGTCTTGATATCCTTTGGCAAATCAGGTTTTTTAACCGTCTCAGGAAGGCTTCCTGCCTCTTTCTTTTCAACAGGCTGGTAAGAGACCAGTATTTCGTTGTTATCTGAATTTACCATTTCAGTATAAAGGTCCGTGATTTTGTATTCTCCCTCAATTTTTACCAATCCTGTAAAGGCAGTTGCAGGTGAGATCTCCATAATTTTTTCATACACTACTTCACCTTTTCTTTTCAGTGTAATTTTTGCTTTGGTGACTTTCTGTGTTGAATAGTATCCCAGGAAGACTTTGTTATCTTCTCTTTTTTCAAGGTTTACCGCACCGTTAAGGTTGGCATATTTAAAACCCTGTATATCCTTTACCGGATACCAGTATTGTTTGAATGTTTTTACTTCGTAGGGCTTTATCCAGGTGTAATCAGGCTGATTGTCGGAAAATGCACCTACCATTATCTCAACGTAGGGTCCGTCATTATCAGTTAATACGGCTTCGGTGGCCTGACCCCGCTCGCCTGATCCCCATTCCCAAAGTTTAGTACCTTTTATAATATTATGATCGCCGATATGAACTGTACCTGTCTCTTTACCATGATCATAACCGCCCATAAAATCTTCTTTCAGATCATAAGCAAAATATGAACTTGCATTCGGAGAATTTTTCCACCAGCTCAGATCAACACCTTTTGTATAATCCTCTCCATTATAAACCTCGGTTGAAAAGGGCCATTTTGTGAAGCTGTTTTTTGCATGGAATGTGGCAAACTGAACACTCGGAGGAAAGATAGCCTGATAATTTTTATTGGTATGTGCAGCTACATTTGCCCAGTACAAAAATGTATTTGTATAAGGAGTGGGGTTATGGATTTTTACATCAGCCGAATAATATGATTTTCCGGGATATGCTGTGATACCTATTGTCCATCTCATCCTGTGACGAGGTTCTGTTTCGCCGATCCAGATAGTTTTGCTGCCGTCTTCATTTGAGGTTAGGTTATAGTCGACTGGCAGAAATGTCGATGCTCTGTGGTGATGAATGACACACCATTCAATACCTCCTGAAACCCAGGCTCCCAGCATACCTATATTTGTTGGCTTTACAACGCTGTTTTTATACAGGAAATTATACCCGTTGGTTTTGTCGGTGCCATAGTAAAGTTTTCCGCCAATCTCCGGGGTCACGCATAACTTTATATACTCATTTTCAAGTATCAACGCCTTCCATGCATGATCCTCTTTTACATTGGCGATGACATCATTCTGTCTGTACGGATAAATATATTTTGATGCGCCCTGATAGGACTCACCTTTAAAAAACATCGGATTCATATCAGGAGGGCTGACTTTATAAGTGGGTATAACCCATTCCTCCTCAGAAACTTTAACCTGTGCAGTTAAACTTTCAATATTTGCCAATAAAAGAAGCAGCAAGGCCAGAAATAGGCCGGTCATTTTTATACGGTTTGAATTCATCTTAATATTTTTTTATAAATGTATAAAAAGATTGAATTAGTGACACATTAATATTCAATTTTTACTTTTACTTTTAATCGTTGCTGAACAAATTGAAAGTCTAATCGTTTTATTCATATTACTTTTACTTAATTGAATGGTTAAACAGGACCTTACAAAAAATAATTCAAAAAATGAAAATACTGCTTTTAGGAATCACAGGAAGAACCGGCCGTCTGGTTGCCGAAGAGGGAATAAAAAGAGGACATAGCATTGTTGGGATTGTACGGGATCCGGCAACGGTTACTGTTAAGGATGCAGAGATAATAAAAGGAACGCCTTATGATTTTGAAACTGTGCGAAAAGCTATTACCGGGTGCGATGCAGTGATAAGTGCCCTTAATGTTTTTCCTCAGTCGCAAAGCCTGCTAAGAAAGATCAGATCGCCGCTTGACATTATGTCGGTGAGTACTAAAAACTGTGTAAAGGCAATGGAAGAAACAGGCATTAAGAGAATTGTGTTAATGACAGCTCTTGGTGTAGGAGACTCAGCCAGCGAACTTCCCGGCTTGTTTTCATTTATCGTAAGAATTACAAATATTAAATATTCATATGCCGATCACGCTGTTCAGGAAAAAGTTCTGGAGAGTTCATCTCTCGACTGGACGATTGTCAGGCCGGTAGGACTTACAGATAAAAATCAAAACCTCACAATACTTCATAATCTAAAAGGTGTCGGGAGAATTACATCTTCAATAAGCCGTAATGCAGTTGCCCATTTCATGCTCAATTGTGTTGAAAAAGGGCTCTTTATCCACGAAAAACCCGGAATTTCCAATGAATAAAACCCCTTCAACCCCTTCAACCCCTTCAACCCCTTAAACTCCTTCAACCCCTTCAACCCCTTCAACTCCTTTATCATCCATCTGTTCAGGCAGCACCCGGGATCTTATGAAAGAACCCTCTGGCTGTTACAAGTGCAACAATTGTTAAAGCAATAACAGCCGTTATAACAATCGACCTGTAATCGGACTGACGTTTTATTATTATTCCGATAAATGCCCATATCACAGACAAGCCAATGAAGGGGTTGTCAAGTCTGTAAAGTGTTATGGATGCTATTATTGCACCTACAGAGATCATTATTATTGTCCATGTTTCCTGAGAAATACCTGCGCCGTTCCATTTATAGTTTACGAGCAATGCGGTCACATTGGCTATTGTTGCGATACAACTCCAGCCAAGGTAGATGCCGAAAGAGGCTTTAATGATGCCGTAGGGTAAATCCTTTATCAGGATGTTGATATAAATAAGTGTGACAAGCAAGCCAAGCATGACAATCAGCGTCAGTGGAAGTTTTCCGTAATGCCAGAATACAATCCATAATGCATTCAGGATACATGAAGCACCAAACAGCCAGCCGATATTTGAGATTGTTATCTGGTCAGTTGTCGTAAACTGTATTATACAAAATATAATAAGAAGCAGATAAATAACGCCCCATATTGTGAAGGTTATGCCAGCCGGAACAAAAAGGTTTGGAAAAGAGTCGGATAACTCTCCGGTGGTTTTATTATTCAGCGGAAGGGCATTGGCAAGATAGTTCATTACTATCATTCCGGCGAAAAGGAAAATGGTTATGAATTTCATCATATCGAAAAAGTTTGGATTTTATTAATACCGGTTATTACCTGTTAACTCTTATTAACGTTTATTCCGGGTGTTTGGTTCAGATCCCTCTCCGGATAGTTTACTTCCGGCTTTTTTTCCCGGTTCCCAGCCAGAACAACCCATCGATAACCAGTTTGTCCTGAATCTCATTATTGAAAGTAAAGGAGAGTTCTTTATTGGTCTTGTTAGCGTAATCAATGATGTTATGACCCATATTGATATACAGCATTTTGTAATTAATATTTGTCCACACCATAGGGTAATAGCCGCTATGCCAGATCTCATGGAGTTTAGGTCCGGTACCCAGAGGAAAGCTTGTTGAGTCAACCGACACAAGTATTTTAATATCAGGGTTTTTGCGAATGTCTTTTTCCAATTTATACCATTCATTGGGTGATGCTGTAAATGTTTCAGGAAGGTTTTTTGTTGAGGGATGCTTCCTCTCTTCAACACGCAAAACAGCTGCTGTAGGCGCCCATGTATTTCCCGCATACTGACCAGATCCCAGAAACAGGTTATGATACCATTCCCAGTTCTGTGGGTATGCTGAAGGAGTAAGGGCAAAGGCACAAAAATGAAATCCCATCCAGCCTCCACCGTTTTCCATGTATTTCTTGAAGGCATCTCTCTGGAAGGAAGAATCGGGCCGGGTGTCTAAAAAAATAACTACCTGATATTTTGAAAGAAATTCATCATTCATATTATTCCAGTTATTGGTCGAATCATATGTGAAATCATATTTGTCAGCCATACTGGAAAACCACCTGTTTGCCTCATGGACAAAACTCACATGTGCCTTGTCATTTTTTCCGGTATAAAATGCCACAGCATTGAATTTTGAAGATTTGTTCTTCTCAGTAGCTGACAAGGTCTGGCAAAATATTATAAAGGGTAAAAATAAAATCACTGTTTGTATCTTTCTGAAAGCGGTAATTCTGAACATGGTTTAATAAGTATTGGTTACGGAAATAATCATTTTGAGACCATATGAATTATCAATATGACCAGTATGCCGGTCCGCTCTCGACGTAATAGACAGGTACATCGCTGATAAAACTTTTCAGCCAGCCGGCACAATAATCCATACCAGCCTCCTCTGAAGCAATATGACCTAGAAAAATTATAGCTTTCTTCTTTCCCTGATTAACAGCGTCCCTCATATATTCGTATGTTTCCCACTGAGGTGATTCCCCTGCAAGAACTACATCAACATTTTTGTCTTCAAGCAGCCTGATATGGTACATACTGCCCGGAGCACCTGCGGCAAGTACAACTTTTGTCAGTTTCATAGAGGGATCGCCGATGACATAAAATGCATTTTTCGGGAATACTTTTTTAAGTGATTTAAGCAACTCTTGAAGTGTTGTTTCGGGCAAAACAAACTTATTGGAACTGCCGTTGACAACATACCCTTTCCATCCGAATTTTGCTATCATCCCCGATTCAATGCCATCGGGGTTCATACTGTGAATATAGTCGTGAAACCTCCAGATAACAAGCTTGTGATCCCTGATATACTTCTGTTTTTCAAGAAATACAGGGTCGTTCTGAAACTGCTTTGTCTCATCCATATGATTATAATAAAGGGGCTCGTGAACAATAATCAGATTACATTTCTTATTAACGGCCTCTTTAAGTACCTCCATGGTAGCAAACATAGAGGTTACCACTCCAGTGACCGGCGTTTCAGGATCGCCCTCCTTAATTACATCAATGGTATTGGGAATTATTGCCGCTCCGGTGTTCTTAATAATTGAAGCGATTACCGCAGAGGCTGATGAGGATGGTTTATTCAGGGAAGACTGACCAATAAGTGAAATGGATAAAGTGCTGAGGCACAATGATGTGAAGAGCACAGATAATTTTTTCATATATGTTTTTTTTAATGTTGCGATTTGTTATAAAATTAAAAGAAAAATTGAAAAGTTCCGACTTTATTATTTGATTGTTTTGCAGAATAATTATTCTTGAAGTACCCATTATCTGAAATCTCCGGCATAAACCTTATGCTG
Source organism: uncultured Bacteroidota bacterium (assembly GCA_903824785.1). Taxonomy (GTDB): domain Bacteria; phylum Bacteroidota; class Bacteroidia; order Bacteroidales; family VadinHA17; genus LD21. The sequence goes on along the minus strand of CAIJYD010000111.1, from coordinate 20,178 downwards.
AACATATTCTTTGTCACTTTCAGTAAGTTTATTCCGCAGACTTTATATATTTACAAGCTTACCTGATTCAAAAGTCAGTTCAATTTTTTAAACAATTCAGATACTTTGAAGCAGGAAAATATTTTGTTAGGTTTTATAAGATATTAATCTTCAACTCAATGAATATCTGCATATAAAAAATGTTTTACGAAGTGTTTAATTAATGTAAAAAACTGTCAATGATATACGACTACATTGTAATTGGTTCGGGATTTGGTGGCAGTGTTGCCAGCCTTCGTCTTGCTGAAAAAGGTTATACTGTTCTTACTCTTGAACAGGGGAAACGGTATGATCCAAAAGATTTCCCAAAGACTAACATGAATTTTCCAAAATATCTCTGGGTTCCGGTATTGCGCTTCTTTGGTTTCCAGAAACTCTCTTTTTATTCAACTGCAAGTATATTGAGTGGTACCGGTGTCGGTGGAGGAAGCCTTGTTTATGCCAATACATTATATATCCCGCCGGATGAATTCTTCAGCAATCTTTCGTGGCATCGCTTCGGCGACTGGAAAAAAATTCTTGAACCTTTCTTTGATAAGGCTTCATTTATGCTTGGCCGTACAAAGTATGCAAAGCTGAATATCGAAGACCAACTTCTTAGGGAGGTCTCCGAAGAGATGAATGCCTCCGATACTTTTGAAACAGTTCATGTTGCTGTAAATTTTGATAAGAGCAAGGAGGAGAATGATCCCTATTTTAACGGAATGGGACCCCTCCGGAAAGGTTGTACTGAATGTGCCGGATGTATGGTAGGGTGCAGAGAAAATGCAAAAAATACTCTCGACAAAAACTATTTATGGTTTGCAGAAAAACTTGGAGTTGAGATCCTTCCTGAGACTAAAGCAGAAAGAATTTCGTTCAGTGATAATCTCTATGAGGTTGTTACAAGTAGTGTGACTTCGTTTTTTCCGCAGAGAAGAAAAATATTCAAAGCAAAAGGCATTATTGTGGCTGCAGGTGCTCTGGGTACACTAGAACTGCTTCTTAAACAGAAGTATAAATATGGTACCCTTCCACTATTGTCCGACAAGCTTGGCTTTGAGCTGAGGACAAATGCCGAGACCCTTTGTGCCGCGTCAGGTGCTAAGGAAAAGATGAATAACGGACTGGCTATAACTTCCGTCTTCAGTCCTGATAACTTCACTCATGTTGAGGTTGTTAAATATCCCGATAATTCAAATGCCATGAAGTGGTTTTTTGGTCTCTCTGTCGGAGCTAACGATTCATCCCTGAAAAGAACCGGGATGCTTCTGATCAAAACCATTACACATCCATGGATGTTCCTTAAAACATTCTTTAATCTCAACTGGTCGGCCGGTACGGTAATATTCCTTATTATGCAATCGGCTGATAATTCCATGAAAATGGTCTGGAAGAAAAATATTTTCGGAGGAAAAATGAAGATTGATAACAAAGGACAGAAAAGAGTTCCTGCGTATATACCTATTGGACAAGAAGTTATGGATAGGTATGCAAAGAAGATAACAGGTGTGGCTCAGAATATATTACTTGAAGTGTTTTTCGACAGGCCTACGACTGCACATATTCTTGGTGGTTGCCCTATGTCAGAAAATATTGAGGAAGGAGTGGTTGATAAAAATCTTCAGGTTTATGGTTATCCAAATTTCTATGTTACCGATGGCTCCATTGTTCAGGGTAACATAGGTGTGAATCCCAGTCTTACCATTACTGCAATGGCTGAGTATTCAATGAGCCTGATTCCTGTAAAAGTGGGATCTATAGCAACAGAAACTTCCAAACAATTAACACTTCTCGAAGAGGAATGGAAAAAGAAGAGATAGGTAAAATAATTGACGCACAGCGGAAGTTTTTTGCCACAGGTAAAACCTTTGATGCGAAATTCAGGCTTGACACTCTTAAGAAACTGCGGAATCTGATTATTGAACATGAGCAGGAGATTGCCGAAGCTCTGTGGAAAGATTTTCACAAGCCTGAATTTGAAGTAATAGCCACTGAGTCTAGGTTTGTGCTGAAAGAGCTGAACTATACTATCAGCAATCTGAAAGGCTGGATGAGACAGAAAAGAGTCCCTACCCCGATTTTGCATTTCCTCTCTCACAGCTATGTAGTTCCTCAGCCATACGGACAAGTACTGGTATTATCGCCCTGGAACTTTCCATTCCAGCTGGCTTTATTACCTGTTGCAGGAGCTCTTGCTGCAGGCAACTGTGTTATACTTAAAGTTTCGAGGCAGGTCCCCGCTATTGCTGCCGTAATGGAAAAGATTCTGAGCCATTTTCCGAAAGAGCTTGTTGCAATGATCGATGGTGATCATACTGTAAGTGATTTCCTCCTTGACCAGAAATTCGACTATATCTTTTTCACCGGAAGCCCCGGAGTAGGAAAGCTTGTGATGCAAAAGGCCTCTGTTAATCTTACCCCGTTTTCTCTGGAACTCGGAGGCAAAAACCCCTGCGTCATAGCTGCAGATGCCCGGCTTGATTATGCTGCAAAAAGGATAGCCTGGGGAAAACTTATTAACTGCGGACAAACTTGCGTCAGTCCCGATTATGTGTTGATAGACAGAAAGGTGAAGGATCGTTTTCTTGAACTTATATCTGATGAGATCAGGCTATTCTATGGAGAGAATCCTGAGAAAAGCAATGATTTTGCAAGAGTCATCAGCTCCGAAAGTGTGAACAGATTATCAGCACTAATGCAGAACGGAAAGATAGTAACAGGTGGCACAACCGACCCTGCTGCGAGATATGTTGCACCGACAGTAATAAAGGATATTAAACCCGGCGACCCGATAATGCAGGAGGAGATTTTTGGACCTGTACTTCCTGTAATAGACTTTGAGGAATTCAATGAGGTTTATGGAATTATAGAGCAGCATCCAAAACCGCTTGCGGCATATATCTTTTCGCGGAACAAAAAACTTGTCCGTGAGTTTATTATGAAGACCCAGTCAGGCAGTGCAGGTGTAAACGAGACTGTTATGCAGATTGCTTCCCCATTTCTTCCTTTTGGCGGGATAGGCCCAAGCGGCTTTGGCAGATATCACGGAAAACGGTCATTTGATACATTTTCGAATCTGAGATCAGTACTTGTAAAATCTAATCTTCTGGATATATTTCTGCGTTATCCGCCATATTCAAAACTAAAAACAAAGATCGTTAGCTTACTTATGAAGTAAAATTCCGGTTGTTTTGTACATTTGAAGTTAATCTGAAATGCGGATATGAATCTTCACCTCTCTTTTCATACGATGTTAACTTTGGTATATTTAATACCAAATATTTATGTTTTCGTTCGGATCTGGCAGCTTTTTATTATCAAAGGGAGCAAGCTTTATTTCACTCTCATTTACCTGGTATCGGCATTAATTTATCCTATAAGTAACCTAATATCAGAGGGAAATGCAGGCTTCCCGGCCTCAGTAATTACCGGTATTGCCGACTATTTACTTCCGTTTTACCTCTATCTTTTTCTGTTTGTACTTGCTTTTGACATTATCCTCCTGATAAACAAAATTTTTAAATTCATTTCGAAGGAAACATTAAACACCTCGCTGTTTAAATCAAAAGTTCTTACCGTAATTCTGGCTCTTTCTGCAGTGGTGGTTATTGCGGGGGTTATAAATTTCAATACCATCAGAACCTCAGAATACCGGATAACAGTTCCCGGAAAATCCTCTCATATAAGCCATTTGAAAATAGCATTCGTGGCAGATTTTCATCTTCAGGAGAGTGTAAATGTCAGTTTTGTCGAAAGGTTTGCAGAAAAAATTGCAGCCATCAATCCTGATATTATGATTTTTGGAGGTGATATCGTTGAAGGCGACAGGGAAGATGAAAATATGGTGCAGTTTGAGAAACTTATTAGTGAGATTAAAACAAAATATGGGGTATATGCTGTTCTCGGGAACCATGAATTTTATGCAGGGCAGGACAAAAAAAGCTTTTTTGACAAGGCCGGAATGAAAGTATTATGCGATACAATTGTTGTCATAGACAGTTCATTTAGTCTTGCAGGAAGATATGACAGCCATTTCAAAATAAGAAAACCCATCGGTGAGCTTCTTAAACCGGCTTCATCTTTACTGCCTCTTATTCTTGTCGATCACCGTCCAACCGAAGTCGATGAGGTAAGCCTCACAGCCGTGGATGTTCAGTTGTCAGGGCATACACATAATGGTCAGCTTTTTCCGATAAATTTTATAACGGGAAAAGTTTATAAGTTAAGCTGGGGCCTGATGAAAGAAGGTAATACCAGTTTTTTCGTCACCAGCGGAATCCGTTTATGGGGACCTCCTGTTCGCACAACGGGGAAATCCGAAATAATGGTTATTGATATAACATTTTCGGGATTATAATCCCACTAACCTGCAGAGGGAAGGGCGTAAGGTATTACTCCATCTCACTTTGATTACTGATCTGTTTCCCCGAAAAAAGAGTTGATTATTTCAGGATAAATGTTGCCGGCTGATTAGCTTTTATATTTACTTCAAACTGATTGTTGATAATTGTAATATATTTACTGTCAGTTAATTCACCACGAAGGTTGCAAGGAAAAGCTTTATTGAAGAAATTATTTACCGGCAGCGATATTTTGCACAATCCTTCATTACCCGATTGTTCCCACAATCTTATTATTGTTCCTTCTCCATCCCTGTTTTTACCAAAAGCTGTAAGAAGAATGCCTTTACGATTCAGAGTTACTCCTGCTCCGGATAGCGGAATTTTCCCCTCTGTTCCGTCAAAAAAGATCCCGTAAAGAGGAGAACGCGTCTCTTCCGATGGTGTAATAAAACTCTTTTCAGCATTGTATCCATTGTAACTCCAGACATAGAATCTTGATGAAAAAGAGCCCTCAATCCATTCTGTAAAATTTGTTCCCCATTGATTATTGTAAAGATTGACATAAACTTTTGAACCTGTAAGTACCTTCTTCCCGGAGAAGGTGTACAGACCACGGCTGTCGATACTGATACCGGGCGAGGAGGGACAATTAATAGCTGCTCCATAACCAGTATTGTCAAACATGGTCATCGAGGTGTTGAGAAAATAGAAATCCTGGTTTGACCTTCGTATAAAATCTTTCTGAGGGTCCGTGATGCCACCTGTTCGGTAAAGCCTGTATTCAGGTTTATTCAGATTAAACGGAAATGCGAGCCATCCGGCTTCAGGTTTAGCGTTCGGCCTCTTTCCATCGATACCCCAGTCGATTTCAATATAGGGCTGGCCGGTATATAACGTGTACGACACAATATATCTTTGAGCTCCGGGGTCATCCGTTTTTCCAAACACAGTTGCCCTGACACCATTTCCCATATTAAGAAATGTTATCTTTTCACATTTACCCTTAAATACCACTGTCTCTTTATCGGGAACGGAAGGACGACCCATCTCCTGATTTGCCCAGCTCTCTGAGCCCGGCTTTACGTAAGCCTTGTTATAGGCATCAAGCCTCTCCTGACCGAACTGTTCATAGATATATTGTCCGAATCCTTCATCACCTGTTGGATCGACCATCTCTTTTCTGTTCTTTTTGTCATATACCGATGAAAGGGCACCTGTGACAGAATTGATGGCAAGACTGAAATATGAGTTTTCAATCTTATTATTTTTTTCATCAATAAACAGTGAAGCAGTTTTGTCTGCTGTAACCGGTTCAAGCAGAGGGATAAAGGTTTTATAGCCCATTGAAGGGATATTCTTCACATCGAATGAAACAAGATTATCATCGTTGTAAACTCTGATTATTTCACCTGTTTCAGAATCTTTCACGGCGGAAATCTGAAAATTCTTCTGATATACTCCTGTAAAAAACTTAACCCTGCCGTCTCTTGTCCATGGCAATGAATTATAGACTACAATTCTTTTTCCCCCTGCTGATACCGACGATGCCAGAAGTTTTAGCTCATGATGCAATACCGGCGAAATAACTCTTTCTGCTGTCTGGATGCGGTTTGCCTTTTCCTGCCACGATGCCTCTGCATAGGCGTAGTTATCGAGCGATTTATTTACCCTGAAGTCGTCGCCATAGCTCCAGTTCTGCTGATCGCCGTGTGTCATTGCAATTCCGAAGGTATGTTCATCATAGAGAATCATATTTTCAACTGCTTTATCAATGAAGCTTTCAACAGGCTCTTTTATTCCTGTCCAGTTACTTATCTGAGTGTTAAGAGTTTCAGTATTAAATGTTTCGCGCTGCATCTTTTTGCTCATCTTTGTTTCCCGTGGCGATGACATATAACCGTGGATCCATGTATCAGGCATATCACCTCTGATGACAGGCAGATCGGGCTTTTCCTTCATGAGCAGATCGTAGAAATCTGAGAGGCGTCCAATTCTGATACGGGCATCCGGCATAATTTTCTTTGCCGATGCGAGGAGTTCTGCCACCTCTTCCGGAGAGGGAGCTCCTGTATTTTCATGAGTGTGAATCATGGCAAGCCAGGTTTTGTGCTTCCAGTTTTTCGGGGGTAAAATACCTGAGCCATAGTATTCGGCCCAGTTAAATGTGAGCAGGCGCGAGCCGTCCGGCCCTTCCCACCAGAATAGGGTTGGAACATCAGGAGATGCGGAACCGGGGTTGCATCCGATATGGAGAATATCCACCCCTGCATTCCTTAGCAGGGTTGGTATGATATGCGAATGGCTCGGCACATCAGTAAGTTTGGCTTCCCGCGGAAGCGGTAACCCATACCGGCGGTTTATTTCTGAAGCGTAGGATAATCCCCTGACAAGATTTTCCAGATCGCTGGCCTCTGTTTCAAAAGTTATGGGAAGTGCATGGGGGATTATTCTCTCGTCTTTTATCGCTTTTTCAAGCCGGACTTTTAAATCAGGAGCGCAGTTCTCAACCATATATTTCAATGGCCAGGCAGGTACTGTCCATACAAACTGCTCTGCTTCGGGCAAAGCTGATGTTTCGTCGATCGACTGAAGTGTCCGGGCAAGCATCGGACCGCTATATTGTTGTAAAACTCCTTCAGCCCATTGAGTGTACCCGATATCGAAATGCATTTTAAAAACCACAATAATATCAGTAACTCCTTTTTCTGAGGAAGATTGATCAGCTTTTATCTCTTTTACCTGTGCATCAATCCTTAACAGAGTGACCGACCAAATCAAGACTAAGATTAAGATAATTCTCTTCATAGACATTTAAATAAAAGTGTTTCCGGAACTGATAGTTTTCAGGTAAAGTTAAAAATATTCATCTGTTTTCCTTCTCTAAAACACTTTTATCAGAAGAGTGAGATGGCTGAAGGAAAGCGATGGCAGGGGAGAAAGGGGAGATGATTTATATCACCTGAAGCACTTTATCAGCCTGATTGTGAACAATAGGAAGAGCTATTCGTTATCTTTATCAGAAATAATATTCAAAATTTATGAAATTTCTATTAAAGGCAGGCGTACCAATTATTTTTTTGTTCCTTTTACTGCAGTCCTTTATGGTTATGCCAGCAGAAAAGACCGATGAGCGGAAATACAAGGTTGTTTATACCGATAATGAGCTTGAGATAAGGTTTTATCAGGCTGCAACTCTTGCAACATATTATTCAGATGCCGTTTCTTACTGGGACGTGGCTTTGCCGGCCTTTAAAACGCTTGCGGGATATATTTTTGGAAAGAATGAAACTGATGCCAGAATTTCAATGACCTCGCCTGTTCAGATGGAAATAAACAATACGGCTTCATCTATGAGCTTTTTAATGCCCGAAGGGTCTGATCCTGACAAACTTCCAAAGCCTAAAGATCCAAAAGTAATTCTTCATAAAACCATTGACGAATATGTTGCCGTGGTCAAATTCAGCGGATTTGCATCAGATGGTGATATAAAGTTATATTCAGAAAAACTAAAGAAGCTTCTGATATTAAGAAAGATTCTGTTCTATGGGAATTTCCGGTTTCAGGGTTACGATCCTCCTGTAAAGATCTTTGGAAGAAGAAATGAAGTATTAGTAGCTGTAAAATGGAATGTGAAATAGTTTAAAGCAGAGGTCTTATCGAATTAATATTGAAATATTGAAAAAGAGAATCGAAGAATGAATAAAACAGCATTAATAACAGGATCATCAAACGGAATAGGTATGGAACTTGCCAGGGTTCATGCAGAAAAAGGTGATGATCTTATCCTTGTAGCCCGTCGTAAAATAAAGCTTGATGAATTGAAAAGAGAGCTTGAAACATTGCATAAAGTAAAGGTATATGTTATTGAAAAGGACCTTTCTCTACCCGGAGCAGCTGTTGAACTATATGAAGAAATAAAACAGCAGCAGATTCCGGTCGACTATCTGATAAATAATGCAGGGTGCGGCGATATTGGATTTTTTGCTGATAGTGAATGGGAAAAGCAGGAGAATATGATAAATCTGAATGTTACTGCCCTCATTCATCTTACATGGCTTTTTTTACCTGAAATGATAAGAAGGGGAGCAGGTAAGATAATGAATGTGGCGTCAACTGCCTCTTTTCAACCCGGTCCCACTATGTCTGTTTACTTTGCTTCCAAAGCGTTTGTCCTTAGCTTTTCCGAAGCAATAAATAACGAAGTGAGAGACAAGGGTATTACAGTTACTGCCCTCTGCCCGGGTTCCACAGAAAGCGATTTTCATGCTATTGCTGCCGGTTCAGGGAAACTGATAAAAGAACGGGATCTGCCCTCTTCCCGACAGGTTGCAGAATTCGGATATAAATCTATGATGAAGGGGAAAGCTGTTGTTATTCCGGGACTTAAAAATTCTTTAATGGCATTTTCTGTACGGCTGTTTCCAAGATCGCTCATTGTGGGCGCGGTAAGAAAGATCCAACAGGGCAAGTTTTAATTAGCGTGGACTTTAAAAACAGATTTAGTCAATTATCAAAATAACAGGCAAATGGAAAACAAATCTCATTCAGCCAAACCGGTTTTACTCATAATGGCTTTTATTCTGTTAGCCATAGCGCTTTATATTCAGGTATCATGGATAGTAGTATTCAATATGGAAAAACTGGTAACACCAGCTGATAAAACTGCTTATTATATGAGCCATTTTCCATCATTTCTTCAGAATTCCATAACACTTGTCTTTATTGCCTTTCTGGTCAGCAGCGGAGCATTTATTCTGAGTGCCTTAAGCTTAAATAAATTAAAAAACGGATTGAAAGGTGTTGCATATCTGACCATTGCAGTAAGTTTAATTGTCGCGCTTCTTAGCCTTTTCCAGCTCATGTGAACCATTTAAACCATAAATATTTGTCTATAATACTGAATATCAGCACTATACTAAAAGGTCAAAAGACCGGTAATTAATATTACCTTTGACGCCATTCAATCCGGAATAAAAATAAAACAACCGGACTTTTTTACTTAATTATTTATACATGCATTTTGAATCTTTAAACATTATTGAACCTATCCTCAGATCATTGAAAGAAGAGGGTTACACACTTCCAACACCAATCCAGGTGCAGGCTATTCCGATTGTTCTTAAGGGAACAGATCTGATTGGCTGTGCACAAACAGGAACAGGAAAAACAGCAGCTTTTGCGGTTCCTATTCTTCAGCTTTTAAGTGAAAACAAATCGTTTGAGAGAAAGAAAAAGATCAGAAGTCTTATTGTCACTCCTACACGCGAACTTGCAATACAGATTGAAGAAAGCTTTAAAACATATGGTCGCTATACAGGATTGACCTGTACTGTGGTTTTCGGTGGGGTTAACCAGAATTCGCAGACAAATGCCCTGCGTAATGGCGTTGATATACTTGTTGCCACACCCGGCAGACTGCTTGACCTTATGAATCAGGGGTTTATCTCATTGAAAGATGTTGAGATCTTTGTTCTCGATGAGGCAGACAGGATGCTCGATATGGGTTTTATACACGATGTAAGGAGGCTGATTGCGGCTCTTCCTCAGAAAAGACAATCACTTTTTTTCTCGGCTACCATGCCTCCGGAGATCGTAAAGCTGGCCGGATCGATTGTTTTTAAACCTGTAAAAGTGGAAGTTACACCTTCAGCTTCAACAGTTGACATTGTTAACCAATTGATATATTTCGTCGATAAAGGCAACAAAAATGCCCTGTTGATAGAATTATTGAAGAATGAAAAAATTAAAACAGCGCTTGTTTTTACCCGTACTAAATTTGGTGCTGATAAAGTTGTAAAAGTTCTGCAGAGAAAAAATATCAGTGCTGAAGCAATTCATGGCAACAAAGCGCAGAACGCCAGGCAGCGTGCACTTTCAAGTTTCAAGGCTCAGACAACTCGTGTTCTGGTTGCGACAGATATTGCAGCCCGCGGAATTGATGTTGACGATCTTGAGTATGTTATTAATTATGAAATTCCAAATATCTCAGAAACCTACGTTCATCGTATAGGAAGAACAGGCAGGGCAGGGGCAAACGGTACTGCAATATCCTTCTGTGATGCAGATGAAAAAGCATTCCTGTGGGATATAGAAAGACTGATTACAAAAAAAATACAGGTTGTTGACGATCATCCTTTCCCGTTAATAGATCACGATCCGATAAAAGCTCCCAAACTCCAGAGAGGAGGCCAAAGCACCCCGAGATCACATAATCCAAGGACTCTGCTTCCCGACAGACGGAACGTCAGACGATGAGCAGATGAAGCTGGTGGAAGAATTATCAGCCTGTTATTAATCATTTCCGATAGTCATATTATTATTTTTTCAATTAATTATCCGGCAATTGTTTGTACTTTGCATTGGGAAATAAGGTATTGATAAACATTTTCAATATCTTGTTTCTACCTGTCAGTTTCTGTGACCAGATATTAAGGATAATCAAAACAATAATGCTATGATATACAGATTGTTTCCTCTTCAGATTGTTTCAAAAAAACATTTTTTTGCAATACTTTCCGGGATCTTAATGTTTTTACTTCCGGTAAATGGCCAGATAAAATATAATACATCGGACGAGCGAGCTGATGCAGGTATGGGAGTGGAGCGTGTTGCGAGGTTTTTTACTGCGGCTTATGAGTCAGCTCCGGCAAAAACAGATGATGAGATCCGTTGGGTTCAGGTCGATCTGGGAGCCGGAAAAAAGATTGAAAGTATAAAACTACTGCCAAGGGTTACCCCCTGGGGATATGTGCAATCGATTGGCTTTCCGTCGCGTTTTAAAATTGAAGTGTCGGACGATCCGGAGTTTAAGGTTTCCATAATGTATGAAAACCATCTCAGGCAGATTTATAAAGATCCTTATGATATGGTATGTACCTTTTCAGGGAGGGAAGTCAGGGGCAGGTACGTTCGTCTTACTGCAATTCAGCTGAGGCAGAAACGGCTGGCACTGACTAAGCTTATGGTAATATCAGATGGCAGGGATGTTGCTGAAGGGTGCAAAGCCTCTGATTCTCAATCAGGTGGTCTGGGTATAGATTTTCTGACCCGCCCTCCGCGTCCGCAGGGAGAGGGTGTCGTTACCGATAATCCTGAAAACGTAATTCCTTCCGGAGCATGGACTCCGGTTGTTTATAAAGCAAAAACTCCCGTTGATGGGGTGCAGCTGGGCGACGGTCTTTTCAGGAAAACAATGGAAAACAATATCAGTTATCTCCTCTCTTCATTTACCCTTTCTGAACTGACCCGGAACTTTTATCTGAAGGCAGGAAAACCGGTGGAACCATTGGAAGAAAGATTGAATAATTTCTGGTTTGTCGATTTACCAGGACAGGAAGCAGGCCGTTTTCTTATGGGGGCAGGTAACACTCTTCGCTGGATGGAAAACCCCTCTCTAAGAACAAGGATGGACCAGATCGTAGATATAATTGACGAATGCAAAGAACCTGACGGCTATATAATGGGCTATCCGAAAAACATGATTTTTGCAGGTGAATATGGAGCATATACCAGATCGTGGGTTACTCACGGACTCATAGAAGCGGGGTATGCGGGTAATAAAAAAGCTTTCCCAATGCTGCGTGGCTTTTACGACTGGTTCAACAAATCATGTTATCTGCCTGAATTACTCCGACGTGCAGGACAAGGCTCACAGGGAATAATTCCAAGTACCCGCATGTATTTCACACCTGTTGGCAAGCCGGAAGATATTCAGGTTGTGCAACAATATTTCCAGGAGAACTACTGGATGAAGCAGCTGGCTGAAAGAGATGAAAAGGCTATCTGGTTATATCCTTACGATCGTCCTCATAATTATCTTATTACAGCCATTGAACCATATCTCGACCTTTACCGTGCAACAGGAGCGAAGAAATACCTCGATGCAGCATCAGGAGGGTGGGATTTATACCATAACAGCTGGGAACATGTAGGAGGTTCAATCGCAATATGCGAGGGTACGGACCTCTATCCTCCTAAATCCTATTATCTGCACAGGTCAACAGGCGAATTATGCGGAAGCGTTTTCTGGGCTTTTCTGAACCAGCGTTTTCACCTCATTAATCCTGAGGATGAAAAGTATGTGACAGAGATTGAAAAATCAATTTATAACGTGTTAATAGCCAATCAGGTGGGTGCAACAGGAATCCGTTATCATGCTGTTCTTGCCGATCATAAAGATTTGAACAACCGCCAGCCATTCAGTATGAGCACCTGCTGTGAAGGTCAGGGTACCAGGATGATAGGGGCCATTCCTGAATTTATATACTCTGTTGCCGGCGATGGGATATACGTTGATCTGTTTGCTCCTTCAACTATTAAATTTGAGACAAAGAGCGGTTCATTTTCATTAAAAACAGAAACAAAGTTTCCTTATGAGAAGGATGTCCGGATAACAGTCAATAGTGATAAACCTTCAGAAACTTCTGTCAGGATCCGAATTCCTTCATGGGCTGCACATGAAATGGCTGTTCTGGTGAATGGGAAAAAGAGCGTTACCGGTAAACAAGGAACTTATGTTACATTAAAACGGCAATGGAATAATGGTGATGTAATATCATTTACCCTTCCAATGGATTTCAGACTTACGAAATATACCGGCGAGGAGCGTGATCCCGTACATGAAAGGTATGCTCTGGAGTATGGCCCGATATTGATGGCTTATGTGAACATGAAGGGAGAGACAGATAATCTGAAACTTTCCATAGCTTCCGAAAAGCTGATAAAAAAGCTTTCACCTGTTCCCGGTAAACCTTTGCATTTTACCGTAAATGGCATTATCAACTTCGAATACATGCCTTATCTTGAGGTTCAGGATGAGCCATTTACCTGCTATCCCTAAACCTTATTTCAAAATATTTCAGATTTCAGGAAAAGTAAAAAACAAAATAATTTATCTGATCAGAGCCTAAAATTATCTACCTGAATAACCTTAAAAGATGAAAAAAATGAGAAGTGAACCCGGAATAAACAGAATGAACCTCTGCACTTTATTAGCAGTAATTTTATACCTTCTTGCTTCGGAAGTTTCTTATGGGCAGGGTATTAACGATCTGAAACTGAAAGATTACCGGCCTGTTTCCATATATAAAATTCCGGTTACAAATGTGGTAAGGGCCAAATATCCTGCTTTCGATATGCATACACATGTTTATGCCTCTGATGAGAAGGCTATTGAAAAATGGATTAAAGCTATGGATGCCTGCGGAATAGAAAAATCAATTGTCTTTACCGGAGCAACCGGCGCCAGATTTGACTCAATTCTGAATATGTACTCCAGGTACGGGAACAGGTTTGAAATATGGTGCGGATTTGATTACTCAGGATATGACAAACCGGGTTATGGTCCGGCAGCTGCAAAGGAATTGGAGAGATGCGTTAAAAAAGGCGCAAAGGGAGTTGGCGAAATTATGTTCAAAGGGAAAGGAATCCCTGTCTCTGTCACAGGAAGAACAATGAGGCTTCCCGATGATCCTCGTGTAGATATTCTTTTTGAAAAATGTGCCGAACTGAAGATCCCCGTTAACATTCATATCTCAGAAGATAAGTGGATGTATGAAAAGATCGATTCAACAAATGATGGTCTTATGAATGCAGCTACCTGGCAGATCAGAAACGATGACGGCAGTAAAAGCCATGAGGAGATGATAAATGCTTTGGAAAACACCTTGAAAAGACATCCGAAAACAACCTTTGTGGCTGCACATCTGGCAAACTGTTGTGCCGATCTTACTGTTCTGGGCAATTTCTTTGATAAATATCCAAATCTTTATGCAGATATTTCAGCCCGTTATGGGGAAATTGCTCCTATTCCAAAGTTCGTGAGGGAATTCATTGGGAAATATCAGGACAGGATCGTTTATGGGACCGATATGTCATTCAGCGAAAAAATCTACAGAGTTACGTTCAGGATACTGGAAACAGCAGATGAACATTTCTATGAGACAAATCTTTTTGGTTATCACTGGCCTTTGTACGGTCTTGCTCTCGATGATAAAGTTTTAAAGAAACTATACAGAGATAATGCCATTAAGATCCTGAAGAAATAATAAAGTCTTATTCTTCTTTGCTCTCTTCACGTATCTGAACCCGTCGGATCTTTCCGCTGATTGTTTTTGGCAGTTCGGTCACAAATTCAACAATGCGCGGATATTTGTAGGGAGCAGTAACTTTTTTAACATGCTCCTGAAGTTCTTTTGCGAGCTCTTCCGAGGGTTGATAATTCTTTGATACAACAATGGTTGCCTTGACAATCTGTCCACGGTCAGGATCGGGAACTGCTGTGATAGCACATTCAAGTACAGCTGGATGTTCCATTAATGCACTCTCTACTTCAAAAGGACCGATGCGGTAGCCGGAGCTTTTTATAACATCATCAGACCTTCCTACAAACCAGAAATAGCCGTCTTCGTCGGACCAGGCCATGTCGCCTGTTCTGTAAACTCCATCAGACCAGACACTTTCAGTAAGTTTATCATCGCGGTAATAGCCGTTAAACATTCCCACTGGTTTGCTCTCAGCGGTTCTTATGACTATTTCTCCCTCATTTCCTGCTTCACATTTTATTCCGTTCTCATCAACAATCTCAATATTATAGCCGGGTGTAGGTTTTCCCATTGAACCGGGCTTTGGCTTCATCCAGGGATATGTGGCAACAGCAACCGTACATTCTGTCTGCCCGTACCCTTCCATCAGGCTGATCCCTGTCTGATCGTAAAATTGTTTAAATACTTCAGGGTTTAAAGGTTCACCGGCAACAACACAATACTTAAGGTGGCTTAAATCATATTTTGTAAGATCTTCTTTTATCAGGAACCTGTAAATGGTAGGGGGAGCACAAAACGTTACAACTTTGTATTTTTCAATTACTTCCATCAGGTTATGTGGAACAAACTTATCGTAATTATATGTCATTACCGCACTGCCGGCCAACCACTGACCATATATCTTTCCCCAGGCCGATTTTGCCCATCCTGTATCAGCTACGGTAAAATGAAGTCCGTCATCCTGTACATTCTGCCAGTATTTTGCAGTAAGAATATGTCCGAGGGGGTAAATGAAATCGTGGTTCACCATTTTAGGCATTCCTGTAGTCCCTGAAGTAAAATAGAGCAGCATGATGTCGCTGTTCACTGTAGCTTCATTTAAGCCGGGTCTATTAAAATCCGCTGAGCTCTTCTCCATGCCTGTGGTAAAGTTGAGCCAGCCTTCACGATCCTCACCGATCAATACTTTGGTTTTCAGGGTTGGCGATTTGATTTCCGACTCCTCAATATTCTCAATTACAGTAGAATCAGAAATGCAAACTATCATTTTAATGTCGGCTGCATTATTTCTGTAAATAATATCTTTTGTGGTAAGCAGGTGTGTGGCAGGTATAGTTATTGCTCCGAGTTTATTTAAAGCTAATGTACAGAACCAGAATTCATAATGTCTTTTCAGGATAAGCATCACAGGATCGCCTTTGCGTATTCCTTCATTTCTGAAGAAATTGGCAGCCTTATCGCTGTAATATTTCATTTGTCCGAAAGTAAAGACAGCCTCGTTCCCCTTATCATCGCACCAGACCATAGCTGTTTTTTCAGGAGTCTCAACAGCTATCTCATCAACCACATCAAAGGCGAAATTGAAGTTTTCAGGAACCTTTATTTCAAAGTTCTCTTTAAAGTCGGCGTAGGAGTTAAACTCAATCCGGTTAAGATATTTTTCAAGTATCATTGTTTGCTTTTCAGTAATTGTTTATAAAACTATTGCCAGAAACTTTACCTGTTCGTTGTTAAGGGCTTTCATGGCATGTTTATAGCCGGAATCAAAATAGATTGAATCGCCTTCATTCAGGATTATTTCATGTCCGTCGATAATAGTCAGCATTGTACCTTTAATCACATAGTTAAATTCCTGTCCGGGGTGAGAATTGAATTCAGGCATCACATCTTCATTATGAGGATCGATAGTAACCATAAACGGCTCAGCTTTTTTATGAATAAAACTATGAGCCAGACTTTCGTACCTGTACTGCTTTCTGCGCTCAAGTCTTAGCCCTTTTCCATTTCTCACAACCCCGTAAATACGAAGTTTTGGGTTGTCTCCTCCCATCATTACCGAAAGTTCTATGTTGAACAATTCGGAGATCTTGAAAATAATCCCGACAGGGATATCCGTATCTCCTGTTTCGTATTTTAAATATAGATCTGTCGTCAGACCCAGTCTGCCTGCCAGCGTTTCAGCTGAAATACCTGAGATCTCGCGTATCTCTTTTATTCTTTCAGCAATCTGTTTTATCTGTTCTGTCATAATGATTTCTTTGAATTTCAATATTACATATTTTTTTATGAAGAGCGTTTATCCGAACGAAAATGAAAATGTCAAAATGATCAATCTGCTATTTAAAACTGTAAATTTTTATTCCATTCAGGTTAAATATTCAGATAATAGTGCGATGTGCCATAAGTTTATAATAAATTGCATAAAAGTTGAAAGGTTAGTTGTATGAGATTTTTAAAGTTAAAATGAGGCTCTGGATGATGGTAAAAAGGGTATTACTAATATTATTTCTTGTCGCAGTCAGTTTCTTCGGGTGTAAAAAGGATGAAACTCAGACATTGATTTTTACCCCTATTGATCTGAGCCTGTTCAGCCAGAATATGAAGGGGTTTAACCTTCTGGGGAAATATGATATTGGCTGGTCCGATCCGGGCTTTACCGTAGAGGAATTTATTATCGTGAAAGATCTGGGTTTTAATTTTGTCAGGCTCCCTCTCGATTATCGAACCTATACTTCTGCAGGCAACTGGGATCTTTTCTCAGAAGATGAAGTAGCTGAAATTGATGATGCTGTTGAGTGGGGTAAGAGATACGGAGTGCATGTTTGCATCTCTCTTCACAGAGCTCCAGGTTATTGTGTTAATCCCGCAGCTGTGGCTGCCAATCAGAATCTTGACCTCTGGACAAACGCAAAAGCGCAGGAGGCATTTGTTAATCACTGGGCTTTCTTTGCCACACGTTATAAAGATGTGCCTTATTCTGAATTAAGTTTTAACCTGGTTAATGAACCGGGTGATATGGATGAAGGTACCTATGTGAAAGTAATGAAGAAAGCCATCGATAAGATTCAAAGCATTAATCCTGATAGGGTTATATTTGTGGATGGCCTTAACTACGGACGTGATATTGTACTCTCGCTTAAGAGCGAAAAGAATATTATACAGGCTATTCATGTTTATGATCCCACAACCCTTACCCATTATCAGGCAAGCTGGGTTACCGGTTCCGGCACATGGCCGCTTCCTGTCTGGCCCATGACAGATATTTCACAGTTTCTGTTCGGACCAGGTAAAAGTGAGTTCTACTCTTCTTTGGTTCTTGAAGGAACTTTCTTAAAGGACTCTGAGATAAAAATAAATGTTCAGCAGGTCTCCATTCAGTCAACACTGCAGATTAAACTTGATGGTACAGAAATATTTAAAAAAGCCTTTATCTGCGGCCCATCCGCGGGAGAAGACTGGAGTCAGATTGTACTGACCCAGTGGGGGTATCAGAATATATCAAAAAAAGATTATTCGGTTGTTCTCCCTGCCTCGGGAACACGTTTGACTATTACCAATACGGAAGGCGACTGGATGACATATAATAAAATAACCATCCGGAGTGCAGCCGGTGAACTTGTAATCATTCCGGCCAACACAACCTGGGGTTCAAAGCAGGGGACCTATAAGATTACTTCAGAAGGGAAGATAACGGATGTAAGCGGAAATCCGGTTGTAGCATTAGGGACCCTGGCAAAGAACCTTAAGCTTGCCGGAGATGAGAATATTCCTGTAATGGTTCAGGAGTTCGGAGTGTACAACAAGACCCCGCACGAAGTAACAATAGCTTATTTAACCGATGTAGTTTCTGTTTTCAATAAAAACAAAGTTGGATATGCAATGTGGAACATGATCGGGACAATGGGTAACATAAACAGTGAGCGTTCCGATTGTGTTTATGAGCCCTATCGCGGGAAACTTCTCGACAGGAGGATGACGACAATAATGCAGAGTACCGGAAGGTAATTGAATGAAAATAAGTAAGTTAATGAATATATTCCATCCTCTGCAATTCTTTCAATATGTCGTCAGGGATATGATTGGTCAATTTGTTTTGCTTTCGTATCTTTAGCTCGGAAAGACAGTTTATTTTAATTAGATTATATTTCACTTATGGATAGAAACAGGGCAGTTGTAGTAACTGGCATTGGAGTATTTACCTCTATCGGATGTAACCGTGCTGATTTTTGGAATTCGCTTATTACAGGCAAGTCGGGAATAAAAAAGATTCAGTCTTTCGATCCGGCAGGACACAAGAGTCAGATAGGATCGGAGGTATTGGAATATAAGCCGGAGAACTATTTTGACCGGAAAGAGTCGCGTAAAATGGCCAGAGTATCACAGCTGGCTACCAGTGCAGCAATTGAAGCTGTTAAGGATGCCGGTCTTGATCTTAATAATGAAGACAGGACCAGGATAGGATCTGTTATTGGCTCGGCAGCAGGAGACCCTATAAATATGGAAGATCAGCTGATAAGGTTTTTGAAGATGGGACCGGGTTCTGTTAATCCGTTAACAGTGCCGCGGGTTATCTCGAATATGCCAGTATGCAATGCAGCCATGTTTCTTGGACTTCACGGGCCAACACTTGGAATATCAGCGGCTTGTACTACAGGAACGCATTCAATTGGAGTAGCTCTTGGATTGCTTCGCTTAGGAATGGCAGATGTGATTCTTGCCGGCGGGGCAGAGTCAACAATGACGCCATACGTTCTTGATGGTTATGCAAGTATGGGAGTTCTTTCTACCTTCAATGAAGAACCTGAAAGGGCCAGCCGCCCATTCGACCTCAATAGAAATGGTTTTGTTATTGGAGAAGGAGCCTGTGTTATGGTTCTTGAAACAGTTGAGCATGCAGAAAAAAGAGGAGCAAAGACACTGGCACTCTTAACCGGCTTCGGGATGACCACCGATGCATATGCTATTGCGGCGCCGGAGCCAAATGGCATATGGGCTGCAGCAGCCATGCAGATTGCAGTAAAAGATGCAGGGCTTAATCCCGACGATATTGGATATATCAATATGCACGGAACATCCACAAAGGTGAATGATAAAACAGAAACAATTGCTATCCGAAAGGCTTTCGGTAACAGGAATATAGCTGTAAGTTCAAACAAATCGATGATCGGGCATGCTCTTGGAGCAGCAGGAGCAATTGAAGCAGCAGCCACAGTACTGTCAGTTCATTACGGAATACTACCTCCAACCATAAACTATGAGACCAAAGACCCGGAATGTGATCTGGATGTAATCCCCAATTTTGCCCGGACGGTTAAGATAGAAGCTGCTATTTCAAACTCATTCGGTTTTGGCGGACAAAACGGAGTGCTGGTTTTTGAAAAGGCCTGAAGCTGATTATTATTTCGTTCTAAAAATAAACAACCCCGCTGGTGCGGATCATTAAATCTTTGTGAATTTGCGGGATTACTTGCGGTGATCCCCGGGGGGGAGCCTTGCATTGACAGAACAAACCCTGTCGGGTTATGTTTATTTTCACTCATTTCCTTCAGAAAGCAAACTTTCTTCGGAAATTCATTAAAATAAACAACCCCGCTGGTGCGGGGTTGTTCTGTCTCTGCGGAGAAAGAGGGATTACCTGCGGTGATCCCCGGGGGGGAGCCTTGCATTGACAGAACAAACCCTGTCGGGTTATGTTTATTTTCACTCATTTCCTTCAGAAAGCAAACTTTCTTCGGAAATTCATTAAAATAAACAACCCCGCTGGTGCGGGG